>NZ_JALNUX010000029.1:0-8716 GCF_026544185.1 Pseudomonas sp. GM_Psu_1 | reverse complement strand
TGGGGAGGTAGGTGGTTCCTGGTAGCTCCGGTCGGCTCAGCGCAGCTTTAAGTCGGTCGCCACCAGGATCGCCTGGCCGGAGGGTCGCGCGCGCAGGCGGTCGAGATAGGCGGCGAGGCGGGGCCAGGTCGTCCGCCAGTTGAGGGTCGGCAGGGGCTCCAGATAGTCGAGCATGGGCGCCAGCAGGGCGTCGGGTAGACTGAATTCGGCGCCGCAGAGAAAGCTCTGGTTGCCCAGCTGGCGATCGAGCACGGCCAGGGTCGCGTCGACGTCGGCCAGGGCGCGCTGCTCGTCCTCCGGCGTGCGGAAGGGGTCGGGTCGTGGCCCGGCGACGCGCAGCAGATAGTGGCGGACCAGACGGCTATCCACAGTGGTGAGCAGGGCGCTGCTCCAGGCGTCCTGCTCCGGGTTGCCATCGCGCTCCGGCGAGAGCCGACGATCGAGATGGCGGCAGATGGCGAGGGTCTCGAAGATCCGCAGCTCGCCATCGAACAGCACCGGCACCTGGCCGAAGGGGTGCAGCGCCAGGTGGGCTTCGCTGCGCCAGGCGATGGCCTGGCCGGCGGGTGCGAGGCCACAGGGCAGCTCAAGGCCCTGTTCCAGGGCATGGAGGCGCACGCTACGCACCAGGGTGCTGAAAGCGGGACCGAAGAGATAGGGCGTCATGCTGCAGGCTCCTTGCAAAGAAGGCTCCATGCTGGCAAAGGGGACCTTATGTTCAAGAACATAATCTGGAGTAGCCATGGCCTGGCCCCTTGATCAGCGCGAGCAGACCCGCCAGCGCATCCTCGACAGCGCCGCCCACCTGTTCGCCCTGCGCGGCTTCGATGCGGTCGGTCTCGACGACCTGATGGCCGATGCCGGTCTCACCCGCGGCGCCTTCTACCACCACTTCCGCACCAAGACCGAGGTCTATGAACAGGCCATCGCCCATGCCGCGCGGGTCGGCAGTGCCCGGCTCGACGATCTCGGTAGCCAAGGCCTCGGGCAACTGATCGAGCATTACCTGAGTCGCGAGCATGCCGAGGGCGAAGCCTTGCGCTGTCCGCTGGCCTTTCTGGCGGCCGACGTCACCCACCGGGAGGCCGCCATCCGGGGCAGCTATACCCGCTTCTTCGCGCGCTTCGTCACCCGACTGGAGCAGGATCTGTCGGGGCCGCCGGCGCAGCGGCGCGCCCGGGCGCTGCAACTGGCCACCACCCTGATCGGGGGCGTGGCACTGGCGCGGGCACTGGATGACGAGAGCCTCGCCGAGGAATTGCTGGCGGCCTGTCGCCAGGGCGCCCAGGGGCTGCTGGAAGAGGGCGGTGATTTGGCAGCGGCACTCGGCTAGGCGACACTGGCGGCTCCTTCGTCCGCCGGAGTCACCCATGCAGATTCGCCCCCTCGAAGCCGCCGATTTCGACCAGGTCTGGCCGCTGATCCAGCAGGTCGCCCAGGCCCGGGAGACCTACGCCTACGATCCGGACATGACCCGCGACGAGGCCTGGCGCCTCTGGGTGGAGCTACCGCGGGCGACCTTCGTCGCCGAGCGCGACGGCCAGCTGCTCGGCAGCTACTACCTCAAGGCCAATGCCATGGGGCCAGGCGATCACGTCTGCAATTGCGGCTACATGGTCGTCCCTGCCGCCCGCGGCCAGGGCGTTGCCGGCGCCCTCTGCGAGCACTCCCTGCAGGTGGCCCGCGAACTGGGCTTCCAGGCGATGCAGTTCAACTCGGTGGTGGCCAGCAACCAGGTGGCGGTGCGGCTCTGGCAGAAGCACGGCTTCGAGATCGTTGGCACCCTGCCCAGGGCCTATCGCCACGCCAGCCTGGGGCTGGTGGATTGCCATGTGATGTATCGCTGGCTGGCGGACTAGCGCCACTCGCTCAACACGGCCTGCAGCGAGGCCGGCAGCATGGGGCCGTGGCCCAGCCCTTCGAGCACCTCGTAGCGCACCCGGATGCCGGGGAGCTGGCCGAGGCGGTCGGCCAGGCGCCGGGTGGCGTCGGCGGGGACCTCGCTCTGGAAGTGCGCGGGCAGTTCGCGTTCGGCGCTGCCCTGCAGCAGCACCAGGCGGGCCGGATGGGCCTGGAAGCGCGCCTTCAATTGCTCGTCGTCTTGCGGCAGCACGGTGGGACTCCACCACAGCGAAGGACTCACGGCGTAGCCCTCGGCGAAGGCGTCCGGACGGGTGAGCAGGGCGTGGAGGACGAACAGCCCACCCAGTGAATGACCCCAGACCGCGCGCTGGCCAGGATCCAGGGGGACTTGGCGGGCCACCGCCGGCTCCAGGCGCTCCAGCAGCCAGGCGAGAAAGACGTCGGCGCCGCCGGTGGCCATCTCGCGAAAGCGCTCGCTGGTGGGGGCCGAGGGCGTGTAGTCATAGGCCCGACCCGGGCCATCGATACGCTTGCCGCCCGTGTAACCCACAGCCACCAGCACGGGCGGATGGGGCCGCTTGGCCAGGGTGTCGAGCAATTCGGCATTCAGTCCGCCCAGGGCGGCGTTGCCGTCGAGCAGATAGAGCACCGGATAGCCGGTGGCCGGCGCCGGGGTGGTGGGTCGGGCGATCCACACCTGGTAGTGGCGAGCGCCGTCGGTGGAATCCAGCTGGAGTTCGCTGAAGGCATAGCCGTGGCCCGGCTGCTGGAGCACCTGGGCGTCCATGGGCTGATCGATGGGGCGCGCCTGGCCCGGCAGGGCCAGGGCCAGCAGCAGCGGCAGGGCCAGCCAGGTGCAGCGTGGGGGGCGGCGAGAGGAGAGCGGCGACAGAGGCATCAGCGAACAAGACTCATTTCCAGTGGAGCGGTCGAGCCTACCGATCTCTGCCACCGGTCGCCATACTGACGGGGATCTTCGCCGCCCAGGACGCCCCATGCATCACCCCCATCTGCTGTTCGATCTCGATGGCACCCTCACCGATTCGCGCCTGGGCATCACCCGGGCGATCCAGGTGGCGCTGCGCACCGAGGGGATCGAGGAGCCCGATCTGCGCAGGCTGGAGGTCTTTATCGGCCCGCCGCTGCTGCAGAGTTTCATGACCCACTACGGTTTCGACGAGGCGCGGGCCTGGCGTGCGGTGGAGGCTTACCGGGTGTATTTCCGCGCTACCGGCCTCTATGAAAACGAGGTCTATGCGGGCATTCGCGAGTTGCTGGCCGCGCTGCAGGCGGCGGGGCGGCGGCTCTACCTGGTGACGGCCAAGCCGCGGGTGTTCGCCGTGGAGATCCTCAGGCACTTCGCCCTGACGGAATTCTTCATCGCCCTGCATGGCAGCGAGCTGGATGGCACCCGCACCGACAAGACCGAGTTGCTGCGCTTCGTGCTGGACACCGAAGGCCTGGCGCCGGAGACCTGCCTGATGCTGGGTGACCGCGAGCACGACCTGATCGCCGCCCGGGCCAACGGCGTGGCGGCGGTGGCCCTGGGTTATGGCTTCGGCAGCCGGGAAGAGCTGGAGCGCCACCGCCCGGCCTTTCACTTCCACAGCGTGGCAGCCCTGCGCCAGGGCTTCGGCCTCTAGCGGCAGGCGCCGACCTGCGCGACCGGGGTCGGCAGGTCGTGGGGCGCGACGGGGATCAGCCGCAGGTGGCGGTCTGCACCACCAGGCTGGCGCTGGTGGTGATGGTCAGGCGCTGGGAGTTGAAGTCCATGGTCATGGGGTCCTGCGGACGGACCACGCGAACGACCTGGGCACCGGCGCGTTGCCGGCCTTCTTCGGCCAGGGCCGGGGAGAGGGCCTTGCCGACCAGATCCTGGACCGCATCGGAGTTGCACCGGCCACTGCTGCTGACGGCGCCGCTCGGGGCCGAAGAGGCCGCCGCCGGGCTGCTCTGGGTTTCGTGCGAGCCGCAACCGGCCAGCAGGGTGAAGAGCGCGGCGCCAGCCAGCAGGAGAGGAGTCTTGAAGCTCATGAGTTCGCCTTTTCGATCGTGAGAGAAGGAACCTTAACCCGTACGGGCCTCCTCATGGACCCCTCAAGGGCGGGCATTGTTACAAAGCGCGATACAGAAGACGTTGCGAGACCTGGGTGAGCGATCGTCCTGCAGGCATAAAGTTAATAAATATAACGTTCGGTAATCGGCCAGATTCGGGTTGCACGGCTTGATCCATTTTTGCCATCGACCATCATCGAACCAGGGCCACCCGGCCCCCACGGTGACGACAACAACAACAAAGGGACACCCGCCATGTCAGCTCGCTATCCAACCACCCTCCCGCCTGACCGCTACCCGATCCGCGCCCGCTAGGCCCTGATCCGCGCGCCCCTGCGGCGCCTTCCGCATCCTCAGTCAGGACGGTCATCTCATGTCTTGTTCGCGCTCGCTTCCGGCCTGCGCACGGGCCCGCTCGTGCCTCGCCTTTACCGCTCTCGCCGCCCTGCTCGCCAGCCAGGGTGCCCTGGCCGCGCCTTCCACCACCCTGGAAAGCGCCCGGCCCAAGCCGCTCAACAACCTGGAGACGGCGCGTCCCCTGCCGCCCGGACCGCCGCGCTGGGCGGAGGACTATCGCTTCCTCGACGATCCGCAAAAACGCACCGATCCCTTCGACGGGCTGCGCTACCAGCGCCTCGGTGACTCGGCCTGGCTGCAGACCGGTGGCGAGGCGCGCTACCGCTTCGACACCATCCGCAATCCGGTCTTTGGCCGGCGCGGGGTGGATACCGATCACTACATCCAGCAGCGCCTGCAACTGCACGCCGACCTGCACCTGTTCGATGACGCCCTGCGCGCCTTCGTCCAGCTGGAAAACACCCGCGCCTGGAACAAGGCCCTCTACGGCCCCTACGACCAGAGCCGCACCGAACTGCACCAGGCCTTCATCGACCTCAACACGCCGCTGGCCGGTGGCAAGCTGATGACCCGCATCGGTCGCCAGGAACTGGGCTACGGCAACCAGGCCTTCGTCACCTACCGCGACGCCCGCAACATCCGCCTCAACTTCGACGGCCTGCGCCTGGCCTGGAGTCGTCCGGATGGCTATCGGCTGGATGCCTTCGGCCTGCGACCGGTAGTGACCGGCGAGGACAGCTTCGACGACGGCTCCAACAACGCGGTCAAGTTCTATGGCCTCTACGGCACCCTGCCGCTGGCCGGACCGCTCAAGCTGGATGTCTACGGCTTCGGTCTGGAGACCGACCAGCGCACCCTGGATGGCCTGACCGGCGCGGAAAAGCGCTACACCGCCGGCTTCCGCCTGTTCGGCAACGCCGGTCCCTGGGACTGGAGCTGGGACCTGGCCGGGCAGGGCGGGCATCTGGCCGGCGCCCGGATCCGCGCCTGGGCCCTCAGCAGCGAAACCGGCTATCGCCTGGGCGGCGCCTGGAAACCGCGGCTGGCCTTGCGGGTGGACGCCGCCAGCGGCGATCACGGCGCGGGAGACGACCGCGTCGGCACCTTCGATCCGCTCTTTCCCAAGAACGGTTTCTATGGCGACTCCGGGCTCACCACCCTGGCCAACCTCTATCTGGTCGGGCCGCTGCTGACCCTGGCGCCCCGGCCGACGCTGCAGCTGGAGAGCGGACTGTTCGGCGTCTGGCGGCAGAGCACCGAAGACGGCGTCTACCTGCCGGGCATGACCACGGTGCTGGGCACCGCGGCCAGCTCGGCGCGCAAGGCCGGCACCCTCTGGCGCAACAACCTGCGCTGGATGCCCACCGCCAACCTGACCCTGGACCTGGAATACAGCTACTTCCAGGCCGGCGCCGCCGTGCGCCAGGCCGATGGCGACGACACCAGCTTCCTGATGGTCGCCACCACCTTCCGCTTCTGAGGAGTCCACCATGCGCCTGCTCTCGACCGCCCCGCCCGGGGCCCGCCTGACCCTGCTGCTGTGCTTCATCGTCGCCCTCCTGGAGGGCATGGACCTCCAGGCCATGGGCATCGCCGCCCCGGCCATGGCCAAGGCCTTCGGCTTCCAGCCGGGGCAGATGGGCCTGGTGTTCAGCGCCAGCATCCTCGGCCTGCTGCCCGGCGCCTTCATCGGCGGCTGGTGCGCCGATCGCATTGGCCGCAAGAAGGTGCTGATCGCCTGCGTACTGATCTTTGGCGTCTTCTCGGTGGCCACCGCCCATGTCTGGAGTCTGGAGAGCCTGCTGCTGGCGCGGCTGCTCACCGGCATCGGCCTGGGCGGCGCGCTGCCCAACCTGATCGCCCTGTCCGCCGAATCGGTGGACGAGCGCGCCCGCGCCACGGCGGTCAGCCTGATGTATTGCGGCGTGCCCCTCGGTGGCGCCCTGGCGGCGGTGGTGGGGCTGCTGGACGTCGGCCGCTGGCAAACGGTGTTCTATGTCGGCGGCCTGGCGCCGCTGCTGGTGGCGCCGCTGCTCGGGCGTTACCTGGCGGAGACCGCCGGCTTTCTGCGCAAGCGAGGCGGGACTCAGGCGGGCGGTCCGCGCGGAGCCTGGCTCGGCGCCATCCCGCTGTCGACCACCCTGCTGCTGTGGCTGGGCTACTTCTTCACCCTCACGGTGATGTACATGCTGCTCAACTGGCTGCCGTCGCTGCTGGTGGGGCAGGGCTTCAGCCGCGGCCAGGCGGTGGGGGTGCAGATCCTCTTCAACCTGGGCGGCGGTATCGGTTCGGTGCTGTTCGGCCTGCTCATGGATCGCTGGCGGCCGCGGCTGACGGTGCTGGCCATCTACCTGGGCATCCTGCTCGGCCTGGCCGGACTGGGGCTGGCCAAGGCCTATCCGCTGGTGGCCCTGGCCGGTTTCGCCGCCGGGCTGTTCGTGGTCGGTGGCCAGCTGGTGCTCTATGCCCTGGCGCCGCAACTCTATCCGGCGGCGGTACGGGCCACCGGAACCGGCGCGGCGGTGGCGGTCGGACGCCTGGGCGCCATGGCCGGCCCACTGCTGGCGGGGCAGGTCCTGGCCCTGGGCGGTGGCGCGGCGACCCTGGTGGTGGCCACCACCCCGGCGGTACTGGTGGCCGCAGGCGCGGTGCTGGCCCTGCTGCAGCGGCGGGCGCCGGTGCCGGCGGCTGCCACCCGCGCGGAGGCGCCTGGGCATGCATAGTCTGCTGCTCGTCACCCTGCTGACGCTGACTGGCCTGGCCCGGGCGGCCACCACGGACGGCGATCCGGCCACCGCCACGCCACCGCCGCTGCAGCTCGAACCCCTGGCGCGCTTCGAGGTGGCCCTCGACGCCCCGGTCTGGGAGCTGGGCCAGACCAGTGACCTGGGCAAGCGGCGCATCATCCCCATCACCGGCGGCCGCTTCGACGGCCAGCGCCTGCATGGACGGATCCTCGACAACGGCGCCGACTGGCAGGTGGTGACCGCCGATGGCCTGGCCATCATCGACACCCGCTATCTGCTGCAGACCGACGATGGCGCCCTGATCTATCTGCAGACCAAGGGCTATCGCTACGGCCCGCCGGAGGTGATGCGCGAGCTGGCCGCCGGCAAGCCGGTGGATCCCCGGCGCTATTTCTTTCGCGTCACCCTGACCTTCGAGACCGCCGCGCCGGCCTATGCCTGGCTCAACCGCGCCCTGGGCGTGGGCAGCGCCATGCGCCTGGGCAAGGCGGTGGTCTACGACGCCTATCTGCTGCAATAGAGGAGGAGCCGATGCCCATTGGAATGACTGCGCTCTACGACGATGTCCTGCTGCTGGATGGCGTGCGCACGCCCTGGACCGATCTGAATGGCGCCCTGGGGCAGGTATCGCCCACCGACCTGGGCATCGCCGTGGCCCGGGCGCTGCTGGCGCGCGGGCATGAGGCCGGGGCGGTGGACTCCGTGCTGGCCGGTTCGGTGGCCCAGGCCAGCTTCGATGCCTATCTGCTGCCACGCCATATCGGCCTCTATGCCGGGGTGCCCGAGGCGGTGCCGGCGCTGCAGGTGCAACGCGTCTGCGGCACAGGGCTTGAGCTGCTGCGCCAGGCCGGCGATCAGTTGCAGAGCGGCCAGGCTAGCCGGGTGCTGTGCGTGGCGGCCGAGTCCATGACCCGCAATCCCATCGCCGCCTACACCCACCGCAGCGGCTTTCGCCTCGGCGCGCCGGTGGAATTCCACGACTTTCTCTGGGAGGCGCTCAAGGACCCGGCGGCCGGACTGGACATGATCGCCACCGCCGAGCGCCTGGCCCAGCGCCATGGCATCGCCCGCGAGGCGGTGGATGCCTGGGCGCTGCGGAGTTTCGAGCGGGCCCTGGCAGCCCAGCGCCAGGGCTGGTTTCGCGAGGAGGTCGTGCCGGTGACGGCGGCGCGTTTCGCGGCTGAAGGCCTGGCGCCGCGGGAGTTGCGTCTGCCGCGGGGCTGCGCGGGGGTCGAGCATGACAGCCATCCGCGGGAGACCTCGCGGGAGGCCCTGGCACGGCTGACGCCGGTGCATCCGGGCGGGGTGCAGACCGCCGGCAACAGCTGCGCGGTGGCCGACGGCGCCGCCGCCGTGCTGCTGGCACGGGGCGCGGACGCCGCGCCGGAGCGGGCGCTGGCCTGGGTGCGCGGCAGTTGTGTGGTGGGGGTATCGCCGGACGTCATGGGCAGCGGCCCGGTGCCGGCCATCCAGGGCGTGCTCGACCGCGCCGGCCTCAGGCTGGAGGCCATCGACCGCCTGGAGATCAACGAAGCCCAGGGCGCCCAGCTGCTGGCGGTGCAGCAGGCCCTGGAACTGGATCCGGCGCGACTCAATGTGCATGGCGGCGCCATCGCCCTGGGGCATCCGCTGGCTGCGACCGGCCTGCGCCTGGCCATCACCCTGGCCCGCCAGCTGCGCGCCGAGGGGCTCAG
>NZ_JALNUX010000028.1:0-10161 GCF_026544185.1 Pseudomonas sp. GM_Psu_1 | reverse complement strand
GACTCAAAGATACGGCGGTGAACCGGGGCTCGACCGCTGGCGGCGGGAGAGTAGCCAGGTTGGTCTGAGCGATAGCGAAGCCCAGGGTATTGTCATGAAACGCATCGCGGCCATGGGCCGCTCCTACAGTCTGTGCTCAACCTGTAGGAGCGGCCGCATCGGCGGACCGCCATGGCCGCGATTGGTATTGCTGAAGAGCTTCGCTAACGAAGCCCTCCACTCAACCCGCCACCAGCACCCGGATCGCTTCCAGGCGCAGCGAGGCCTTGTCCAGGTAGGTCAGGCCTTCTTCGCGTTGCTGGCGCAGGCGGTCGATCTCGTCCTGGCGGACGCTGGAATTGACCGCGCGCAGGGCTTCCAGGCGGGCGATCTCTTCGTCCATGCCCGACAGGTAGGCCTGGCGGGCCTTGGCCACGCGTTCCTCGTGACGGGGCAGAGCTTTGCCTTCGCCACCGCCGATCAGCTTGGCCAGGGAGTCGCGCTGGGCCTGGACGAACTTGTTGGCACTGGTGCGCGGCACGCTTTCCAGCTGATCGTTGAGGGTCTCGAAGGCCACCCGGGCAGCCAGGTCGTTGCCGTTGGCGTCCAGCAGGCAGCGGATCGCCAGCGGCGGCAGGTAGCGGCCCAGTTGCAGGGCGCGCGGCGCCACCGCCTCGCTGATGTAGATCAGCTCCAGCAGGACAGTGCCCGGCTTGAGCGCCTTGTTCTTGATCAGCGCCACGGCGGTGTTGCCCATGGAGCCCGACAGCACCAGGTCCATGCCGCCCTGGGCCATGGGATGCTCCCAGGTCAGGAATTGCATGTCTTCGCGGACCAGGGCCACGTTGCGGTCGTAGGTGATGGTCACGCCTTCGTCGTCGCCCAGGGGGAAGCCGGCGTCGAGCATCTTCTCGCTGGGCTTGAGAATCAGGGCGTTGTCGGAATGATCTTCGCTGTCGATGCCGAAGGCGTTGAACAGCTCTTCCATGTACATCGGCAGGGCGAATTGGTCGTCCTGCTCGAGGATGTCCTCGACCAGTTGCTCGCCGGCACCGGCGCCGGAGGAGTTGAGTTCCAGCAGGCGGTCACGGCCATTGTGCAGCTCGGCTTCCAGGGCAGCGCGCGCCTGGGCGCCCTGTTCCAGCAAGGCCTGCCAGGTGGCGTCGTCGCCACCGGCCAGCTGCTCGTCGAGCTCGCTGGCGAAGCGCGCCTGCAGGGCGCTGCCGGTCGGCGAGGTGGCCAGGAAGGCGTTCAGCGCCTGGTGGTACCACTGGAACTGACGCTCCTGGCGGCTGCCTTCGAGGTAGGGCACGTGCAGCTGGATGGTGTGGCGCTGGCCGATCCGGTCGAGACGGCCGATGCGCTGCTCCAGCAGGTCCGGGTGGGCCGGCAGGTCGAACAGCACCAGGTGGTGGGCGAACTGGAAGTTGCGGCCTTCACTGCCGATCTCGGAGCAGATCAGCACCTGGGCGCCGAATTCCTCGTCGGCGAAGTAGGCGGCGGCGCGGTCGCGCTCGAGGATGCTCATGCCCTCGTGGAACACCGTGGCCGGGATGCCGGACTTCAGGCGCAGGGCGTCTTCCAGGTCCAGGGCGGTTTCCATGCGCGCGCAGATGACCAGCACCTTGTGCGGCTTGAGCGCCTTGAGGGTGTCGATCAGCCACTCGACGCGGCCGTCGTGGCGCCACCAGCGGTCGTTGTCGTCTTCCGGGGCGAATTCGGTTTCCGGCTGCAGCGACTGGCCGGGCATGACGCCCTCGTCCAGGTAGGCATCCGGGAAGGGCAGGGCGTGGGCGTGCAGCTCGCGCTCGGGGAAACCCTTGACCGCGGCGCGGGTGTTGCGGAACAGCACGCGGCCGGTGCCGTGGCGATCCAGCAGCTCGCGCACCAGGCGCGCGCGGGCCTCGGCATCGCCGGCGGCGGCAGCGTTCAGCAGGGTCTCGCCTTCCTGGCCGAGGAAACCGCCGATGGCGTCCTGGGCGGCCGGGCTGAGGGCGCCGGCGTCGAGCAGTTCCTGCACGGCTTCGGCCACCGGGCGATAGTGCTGGGACTCCTGCTGGAAGGCGGCGAAGTCGTGGAAGCGGCTGGGATCGAGCAGGCGCAGGCGGGCGAAGTGGCTGTCCTGGCCCAGTTGCTCGGGCGTCGCGGTCAGCAGCAGCACGCCCGGGATGACCTCGCCCAGTTGCTCGACCAGGCTGTATTCGCGGCTGGCGCCCTCGGGGTGCCAGACCAGGTGGTGGGCTTCATCGACCACCAACAGGTCCCAGCCGGCGGCGAAGGCGGCATCCTGGGCCTTTTCGTCACGCACCAGCCAGTCCAGGGAGACCAGGGCGAGCTGGGCGTCCTCGAAGGGGTTGCCCTCTTCGCTGGCCATGAAGCGCTCGGCGTCGAACAGCGCCACTTCCAGGTTGAAGCGGCGGCGCATCTCCACCAGCCACTGGTGCTGGAGATTTTCCGGGACCAGGATCAGCACGCGGCTGGCGCGACCGCTGAGCAGCTGGCGATGGATCACCAGGCCGGCCTCGATGGTCTTGCCCAGGCCCACTTCGTCGGCCAGCAGGACGCGCGGCGCGACCCGGTCGGCCACGCTGCGGGCGATGTGCAGCTGGTGCGGGATCGGCTGGGCGCGGGTACCGCCAAGGCCCCAGAGGCTGGACTGCAGGAGGCGGTTGCGGTGCTCGTGGGTGTGATAGCGCAGACCGAACCAGGGCAGGGGATCGATCTGCCCGGCGAACAGGCGGTCGCTGGCCAGGCGGAACTGGATGAAGTTCGACAGCTGGGCCTCGGGCACGCTGCGTGCCTCGCGCTCGGCGGTGAAGCCGTGGTACGTCAGCAGGCCGTCCTCTTCGGAGACCTCGCGCACGGTGAGCTTCCAGCCCTCGAAATGGGTCACCTCGTCGCCCGGGGCGAAGCGCACCCGGGTCAGCGGGGCGTTGCGCTGGGCATACTGGCGCGTCTCACCGGTGGCTGGATAGAGCACCGTGAGCAGGCGGCCGTCCAGGGCCAGGATGGTTCCCAGGCCCAGTTCGGCCTCACTGTCACTGATCCAGCGTTGTCCCGGTTGATGCGACGCCATGTGGAAGCTTCTCCCCAGCTATCAAAAAGCCGGCTATTTTAGCGAAAGCGGAGTCAGAAGCCTAACGCGCTCTTTGCCGCAGTCCGCGAATTCGAGGTCCCCGTCATGATCCCCATCGTTCCGCCCCTGGGCGTGACCCCACCCAACCAGCTGGATCCGGCGCCCGTGCGCCCCGTGGTCGCGCCGGTGACGGCACCTGCCGAAACGGCGCACGCCCCGCTGGAGGACGAAGCGACCCTGGATCGCGAGGCGCGCCGCCGCCGCCGGCAGCGCGAAGCCCTGCGCCAGGGCCTCGGCGCCGAACGTGCCCAGGCCCTGGAAGAGCCGGAGCAGGTGGGCGCCCAGGTGGATCTGCGGGTCTAGCCATGCTCGAGCGCCTGGAGCTGGACGACGCCGAGCTGGCCTTCCACCCGCACTGGCTATCCCCGGAACGAGCCGATGCCTGGCTGCAGCAGCTGGACGCCGAAATCCCCTGGAGCCAGCCGCAGGTGCGGGTGTTCGGCCGCTGGCACCCGGTGCCGCGACAGGTCGCCTGGTATGCCGACCCCGGGGTGGTCTACGGCTACGCCGGCCTGGATCACGCCGCCTTGCCCTGGACGCCGCTGTTGCAACTCATCCGTGAAGCCGTCGAGGCGGCCTGCGGCCAGGCCTTCAATGGCGTGCTGCTCAACCGTTACCGCGACGGCCAGGATTCCATGGGCTGGCACAGCGACGACGAGGCCAGTCTCGGCACCAATCCGCTGATCGCCTCGCTCAACCTGGGCGCCGCCCGGCGCTTCGACTTCCGCCGCAAGGGCACCAGCCGCATCGGCCATTCCCTGGAACTGGGTCACGGCAGCCTGCTGGTCATGGCCGGCGCGACCCAGCATCATTGGCAGCACCAGATCGCCAAGACCCGCAAAGCCAGCGAGTTGCGGCTGAATCTCACCTTTCGCCGGATAGCGACATGAGCGACGACAGCAATCTCATCGACTTCACCACCGAGCGCGGCAAGCGCATCCACGACCTCAAGGAGCGCCGGCTGCAGGAGGTGCGCTCGGCCTTCGAGCAGGCGCTGCCGCTGACCGCCGCCAAGAAGAAAAAGCGCAAGCCGAAGAAGAAATAGCGGGCACTACCGTTCGTCGGGATTCGCCCTTGAAATTTTGTGGGGGATTCCTATCTAGGTTCATGCGGGATGCCGAAGTCGGGTCCCGCAGGCAACACCGAAACTTGCTGAACCTATCAGGAGATTCACCATGAGCAACGTACTGTCCCTGGCCCCGCTGTTCCGTCATTCCGTCGGCTTCGACCGGTTCAACGACCTGTTCGAATCCGCTCTGCGCAACGACGCTGGCAGCTCCTATCCGCCCTACAACGTCGAGAAGCACGGTGACGACCAGTATCGCATCGTGATCGCCGCCGCCGGCCTCCAGGAAGATGACCTGGAGATCGAAGTCGAGCGTGGCGTGCTCACCGTCAAGGGTGGCCGGCGCGAAAACAGCGCCGAGAGCGTGACCTTCCTGCATCAGGGCATCGCCCAGCGCGCCTTCAAGCTGTCCTTCCGCCTCGCCGACCATATCGAGGTGAAGGGTGCCGATCTCAAGCACGGCCTGCTGAGCATCGAACTGGTGCGCGTGATCCCGGAAGAAGCCAAGCCCAAGCGCATCGCCATCGCCGGCCAGCGCCCGGCTCTGGACAACTGATCGTCCAGGCGTCCTGCCTAAAAGCCCCAGCCCCGTGCTGGGGCTTTTTCGTTTGCGGCCCCGGCGCTAGCGGCCCTGGCCGAAGAGCTCCAGCAGCACCCCGCGCAACCAGCGGTTGCCGGCGTCCTGGTGATAGCGCGCGTGCCAGTGCTGCCTGACCGCGAAGCCTTCGATCGGTACCGGGCATTCGTGGACCCTGAGGCCATAGGTCTCCGCCAGGGTGGTGCCGATATGCCGCGGCAGGGTGACGATGAGGTCCGAGGTGCCGACCACCGCGCCGACGCCCAGAAAGCCCGGTAGCTCCAGCACGATGCGGCGCTGCATCCCGGCGCGTACCAGACCCGCTTCCAGCAGCTTCTGCCCGGTGCCGGCACTGACCAGCACGTGGCCCTCCTCGGCATAGGCCGTGGCCGTCAGCTGCTCGCCGAGGCGCGGATGGCGGGCGCTGACCAGGCAGACCCAGTCCTGGGGAAACAGCAGTTGCTGATAGAGGCTGCCGCCCAGCCAGGGAATGAAGCCGATCGCCAGGTCCGCCTCGCCGATCTCCAGAGCCTGCTCGGTATTGCCGTCGATCCGCGCGATCTCCAGCCGAACCCCGGGCGCCATCTCGCGCAACTGCGCCAGGATCCGCGGCAGCAGGGTGATGTGGCTGGCATCGCTCAGGCAGAGGCGAAACAGCCGCTGGGCGGTGGCGGGCTCGAAGGCGACTTCCCAGGCCACCAGCCGGCGCAGGGATTCGAGCACCTCGCGACAGGGGGTGATCAGGGCCTCGGCCTGGGGCGTGGGCTTCATGCCGCCAGGCGTGCGCACGAACAGCGGATCGCGCAGCTGCTGGCGCAACTTGCCCAGCCAGAGGCTGATGGTGGGCTGGCTCTGACCCAGCTGTTCGGCGGCCCGGGTCACGCTGCCGGTGCGATAGAGCACCTCGAACAGCATCAGCAGCTTGGGTTCGGGCAGGCCGTCCGTCGGCAGCATTATCAGCATTCCTGATGGGCAAATTGGACTCTTTGTATAGCTCAATAGCAGACGCGGGCCTAGGGTAGGGCGAAAACAAGGAGCCCGATCCATGAAAATCTGCATCCTCGGGGCCGGCGCCCTGGGCAGCACCTTTGGCGCCTGGCTGAGCGAGGCGGGGCACGAGGCCTGGCTGCTCAATCGGCCCAATGCCCATATCGCGGCGGTCGCCCGTGACGGCCTGGACATCGAGACCGCCGAGGGCCGTCGCCGGGTCCAGGTACGGGCGGCGATGAGCGCCGAGACGGTCGGGGTGGTCGACCTGGTGGTGGTGCTGGTCAAGTCCTTCGCCACGGCCGAGGCCATGCGCCAGGCGCTGGCGCTGGTCGGTCCCGAGACCCTGGTGCTGTCGCTGCAGAACGGCCTCGGCCACGAAGAGCTGCTGGCCGAGATCGTCGGCCCGGAGCGGGTGATCGCCGGCAAGACCTATGTCGGCGGGGTGCTGCTCGGCCCGGGGCGGATCCGCAGCGGGGTGGCCGGCAAGCAGACCCTCATCGGCGAACTCGACGGCCAGCTCACCCCACGGGTGCAAGCGGTCGCCGAGGCCTTTGCCGGCGCGGGGCTGGCCACCACGGTCAGCGCCAACATCCGCGGCACCCTGTGGGACAAGCTGCAGGTCAACGTCGCCACCGGGGCCCTCACCGGCATCACCCAGCTCACCTACGGCCAGCTCTATAGCGAGCCGCTCTTGCGCGACACCGCCTTGCAGGCGGTCGCCGAGGCCATCGCGGTGGCCCGCGCCGCCGGGGTCGAGCTGGGCCTGCAGGAACCTGAAGCCGCCTGGCAACTGGCCCGCGAAGGGCTGGCGCCGTCGTTCAAGACTTCCATGCTGCAGAGCCTGCAGAGGGGCTCCATCACCGAAATCGACTTCATCAACGGCGCGGTGGTGCGGCTTGGCCAGCAGTACCGCGTACCGACCCCGGTCAACGCCACGCTGGTCGCCTGCATCAAGGGCATCGAGCGCGCCCTGGCCGATCGACAACAAGAGGACGCCACATCATGAGCATTCCCAAGGCCTATCTGGAACACGTGGCCATCTGGGTGAAAGACATCCACTGGCACATCCGCTTCTTCCACGAGGTGTTCGGCATGACCCTGCGCGAGGTGCAGGGCACGGTCGAGCAGCCCACCCAGTACTGGACGCTGGGCGGTATGCAATTCATGAGCAAGCCGGATTTCGCCGGCCCCGAGGGGCGCCTGGGCCACCTGGGGCTGATGTGCGAGGACCTCGACGCCGCCCTGGCCGCCGCAAGGCGTTTCGAGGGTGTGGAGCAACTGCCCCAGGGCTACAACTGGCTGCGCCTGCCCGATGGCCTGGCGCTGGAATTCATCCAGGCCGTGCCGGCCCGCGCCGTGCACGACGCCCTGGCCGTCAACGCCCGTCAAACCGAGTGACAGCGACCATGACCCTACAAGAAAAATATTTCGAGGACGCCCGCGAAGGCGACGAGGCGATCACCCCGAGCTACAAGGTCACCAAGGAACGCATCCTGGCCTATGCCGACCTGACCGGTGACCACACCCCGGTCCACGTCGACGAGGCCTATGCCAATGCCAGCCACTTCGGCGGCCTGGTCGCCCATGGCCTGATGGGGCTGTCCATCGCCGACGGTCTCAAGACCCAGTGCGACTATCGCTTCCTGCCGGGGATGTCGCTGGGCTGGACCTGGGACTTCCTCCTGCCGATCCGCGTCGGCGACGAATTGCACGTGAAAATGCGCGTCGGGTCCATGAGACCCAGCAAGAGCAAGCCGGGCTGGGGCATCGTGGTGCTGCCGTCCGAGCTGATCAACCAGAAGGGCGAGGTGGTCCAGCGCGGCGAGCACCGCCTGATGGTGCTGCGGCGGGAGGGCGCCCTATGAGCCAGCCACTGCCGCTGAAAGGCCTGAGGGTCATCGACTACAGCCACTTCCTCGCCGGTCCCTATGTGGGGCGCTGCCTGGCGGCGCTGGGCGCCGAGGTCATCAAGGTGGAACGTCCCGGCAGCGGCGATGCCGGGCGCCAGCACGCCTTCGTCCTCGACGACCAGCAGAGCGGCTACTTCCTGCAACTCAACATGGGCAAGCAGGGCGTCAGCGTCAACATGAAGGACCCGCGCGGCAAGGCCTTCATGCAGCAGCTCTGCGACAGTGCCGACGTCTTCATCGAGAACTACCGGCCCGGCGCCCTGGACAGGCTCGGCCTGGGTTATCAGGAGTTGTCCGCGCGCAATCCGCGACTGGTGTACTGCTCGATTTCCGCCTACGGCCACACCGGGCCCGATGCCCATCGCGCCGGCTTCGGCCTGATCGCCGAGGCCAAGAGCGGCATCATGCAGATGGTCGGCACGCCGGGCGAGGCACCACCATTGCTGCGCATCTCCCTGGGCGACATGTACACCGGCGCCCATGCGGTGGCCGCCATCAACGCGGCGCTGCTCGGGCGGGTCACCAGCGGCCGCGGCCAGCACATCGACATGGCGCTGTATGACACCCTGGTGTCCATGCACGAGTACGCCGTGCAGTGCTACACCCTGTCCGGCGGCGAGATCCTGCCGCAGCAGACCGGTCACGACATGCCCACCTCGACCCTCTATGGCGTATTCCGCGCCCAGGACGGCGACCTGGTCATCGCCGCCCAGGTGGACGACTCCTGGAAGCGCTTCGCCGCCCTGGTCGAACAGGACGCTGGCCAGCCGGGTTTCGGCAGTGACCTGCGCTTCCACACCTCCACCGGCCGCAACGCCCATCGCGAAGTTATCCTGCCCATCGTCAAGGCCTGGGTGGCGGCCAATCCGGTCGCCCGGCTGCTGGCGCTGCTTGACGAGATCGACGTGCCCTGCGCCAAGGTGCAGCGCATCGACGAGGTGATCGAGGATCCGCAGATCAAGGCCCGCGGCATGATCCAGGAGCAGCAGCACCCGCGCTTCGGCACCCTGCGCATGCCCAATCTGCCATTCCGCTTTTCCGACTGCGACACCACCATCCAGCAGGTGGCGCCGGATCTCGGTGAGCACAACGCCGCCGTGGCCCGGAGCCTGGGCTACAGCGCGGACGAGATCGCCCAGCTGCAGGCCGATGGCGTGCTCTTCACCCAGGAGATGCCGGCATGACCGACCACTACGCGGTGATCGGCCGCCCGATCAATCACACCAAGTCCCCTCTCATCCATGGGCTGTTCGCCGCAACCAGCGGCCAGGACCTGGAGTACGGTGCCATCGAAGGCTCGCTGGAGGATTTTGCCGGTGACGTGGCGCGCTTTCGCGCCCAGGGCGGGCGGGGCATGAATGTCACGGCGCCCTTCAAGCTGCAGGCCTTCCAGCTGGCCACCGAGCTCAGCGAAAGGGCGCGCCTGGCCAAGGCGGCCAATGCGCTGAAGTTCGAGGGGGAGCGGGTGCTGGCGGAGAACTTCGACGGCATCGGCCTGCTGCGCGACATTGAGGTCAACCTCGGCCAGCCGCTGGCCGGCAAGCGGGTGCTCTTGCTGGGCGCCGGGGGCGCGGCCCGCGGCGCCCTGTTGCCCTTCCTCAAGGCCGGGCCGGCGGCGCTGGTGATGGTCAATCGCGATAGGCAGAAGGCCGCAGGGCTCGCCCAGGAGATCGGGCATCCGCTGCTGAGTGTAAGCAGCTACGAGGCCCTGCAAGGGGAGAGATTCGACCTGGTGATCAACGCCACCTCGGCCAGCCTGGTCGGTGAGCTACCACCGGTCCCGACCGACGTCTTTGCCCAGGCGGCGCTGGCCTACGAACTGGCCTATGGCAAGGGGCTGACGCCCTTCCTGCGCCTGGCTACGGAACAGGGCGTGGCGCAACTGGCCGACGGCGTGGGCATGCTGGTGGAGCAGGCGGCCGAAGCCTTCGCCTGGTGGCGCGGTGTGCGCCCCGAGACCCGGCCGGTCATCGACCGGCTGACCCTTCCCCTGACATGAGCGATCCCATGAAGATCCTGATGCTGCACGGTATCAACCACAACATGTTCGGCAAGCGCGATCCGGCGCAGTACGGCACCGTGACCCTGGCCGAGATCGACACCAGGCTGGCGGCCCTAGGCGCGGAACTGGGGGTGGAAATAGAGTCCTTCCAGAGCAACCACGAAGGGGCGATGGTTGAGCGCATCCACCAGGGCTACGAGGAGGGCGTCGATGGCGTCCTCATCAACGCCGGTGCCTGGACCCACTACAGCTACGGCATCCGCGACGCCCTGGCGATCCTTACCGTCCCGGTGGTGGAACTGCACATGTCCAACATCCATGCGCGGGAGAGCTTTCGCCATCACTCGGTGTTCGCCGAGATCGTCTTGGGGCAGATCGCCGGCTTCGGCGTAGACAGCTACCTGCTGGCGCTGCGCGCCGCGGTAAGCGCGGCCCAGGCGCGCAGGGCCTGAGCCGCCGACCCCCACCCCGAGGAAAAGGGAGCGCTCCCACAGCTCCCGC
>NZ_JALNUX010000027.1:0-11110 GCF_026544185.1 Pseudomonas sp. GM_Psu_1 | reverse complement strand
TTGCAGTTCAGGCGACGCAGGCTATTACCAAGTGCCGTCGGTACCAAATCAGTATCGAGATGCAATCATCAGTCAGTACACCGGTTTCGGCGTCGCGCGCCGGTGCCCGGAGAGTGATGGATACGTCTACTGGCTTGGTCGGATCGAAAGTCTCGCTCCGAGCTTGGGCTATTCGAATGCTTGGTCTCAAGTCAGAGCGAGCATTACGTGGGCTGCGAACGAAAACGACGAGCGTGGGCAGGGCGGTATCAATAACGCCAATACCGCGTGCAATAACGCTGCGCGGGCCGCCTACGGGTTAAGCGCGACATATATCATCGGGTCAGGCAAATGGTGCCGGATCAACTGAGGAGTACCGACATGGATTCAGTTTCCGCGCGGGCTAGCATTGCTTTCGCATGCGATAAGTACCTTGCGAATTTCCCGGAAGTGAAAAACGAGTTGCTGGCGGGATTCGACGAGCTCCTGCCCATGCGTGGTCTCGAGTACGCCTACGACACCTTCACCAAGCTGCTGATCCTCCACATGGGTGGCTATGGGCACGCTTTCCCCGGTAACGCGCCTGTAATCGGTGGCGTTGGGTATATCGACACCTACGCCGCATCCGTTTCATCCACCCAGCTTGTTGATGCGCTCTACCCAGGAGCCAGCGCTGCCGACAAGGCGGCCATCGTGGCGAAGGTGAACGCCGGCGAAGTATCCAACGTCGATATCACGGCTGGCATCGTCTCCGCTGTGCAGAAGCAGAGCGCGCCGTCGGCCGCTGATGTGATCAAGGCGATCCCCCACTACGATTCCTTGGGCCTACCTGCAGCAGACCTCACTCTGGACGGAATATCGAGTGGTCAGGCTGACTTCTTGGTTGGCGTCTACGTTGCGAGCTTCGACCGTGCGCCTGATTTCGCAGGCCTGAAGTACTGGGCGCATGACCTGGCGGCTCTTACCAGCGCAGGCCTGACTCCAACCGCTGGGATCCAAGAGATCGCCGCGGCGATGTACACCGCCGGCAAGCAGAACGGCGAGCAGGGCGGCAACCTCAGCAACACCGACTACGTAAATTACCTCTACGGCAACGTCCTCGGCCGCCCAGCCGATGCCGCAGGCCTCAGCTGGTGGGTAAACGATCTGGATCATGGCGCGGCGCGTGACGCCTTCCTTGCGACCTATCTGAGCGCCGCGCTCGAGCATTCTGGCGACGCCACCTATGTGCAATCGCGTGTCGCGGTTGCCAAGCACGTGGCCGCGCTGAACCGTGATGGCATCACCGTCGATCTCAAGACGATTCTATCCGGGGTGAGTGACGCCGCTACCGCTCTTACTCGCATCGAAAGCCTGCATTCGGGTCAGACTCGCAGCATGGAGATCGATCACCAGGACCTGGTGCAGCTCGCCGGACTGGGCCAGGACCAACAGTTCCACCTGGCGCAGTTCGCCTGATCGCTTGAGGTGCCGGCCCGGATGCTTCCGGGCCAGTACTCGTGCGTTTTCACCTGCGTCATGCGGCGCAGGCAAGTGACCGCTCTCTATCCCAACGCTTATTTCAGCAAGGTGTCCCATGCCTCGTCGACTTCTCGCGCTCGTCGTTTCCCTTTCTGTGCTTTCTGGTCCAGCTGGCGCGGCGTCTCTGCAGACCGGGTTCTCACCTGAGGGGTCTGCCGAAGCGCTCGTGCTCAAGGTGATCGGCTCGGCCAAGCACGATCTGCGGATGATGGGCTACAGCTTCACCTCGCCCACCATCAGCGCAGCGCTTGCGAAGGCTGCGCGCTCCGGGGTGGACGTCAAGCTGGTGCTGGACGAGCACGGTAACGAGGGCAAGGCCTCCAAAAACGCCATGAACTACGTCGTCAACGCCGGGGTGCAGCTTCGCACGATCGATAAGTACAAGATTCAGCACGACAAGGTCATCGTGGTCGACGGCCAAACCGTGGAGACGGGCAGCTTCAACTACACGGCCTCCGCGGCGAAGGCCAACAGTGAAAACGTCTTGGTTGCCTGGGAGGTGCCCGACTTGGCCGCGGACTACCTCAGGCACTGGCAGTCTCGCTGGGACCAGGGGACCGACTACCGCTCGAGCTATTGAGGTCGTTCGGTCAGTGGCGGGGAAGTAGGGGAGGGTGCGGGTCGAGTTTCGACACCGGTACCAATAAGCAATCGGTTGCGTCTACCGGCGAAGCTTGCCCACGGTGCTAGAACTGCTCAGGTACCTATTCGTCGTCCTGGTCCGCATCGGACACCGAGCCAGGCTTCGCTTTGCCAAATTTTCGCGCATAGGCGCGACTTACCTGAGGGATCAGCCATCGCGTTGATCCCAGCGCCAAAAATTTCTGCCAGGTCTCATCGTCGCAGCGTAGAGCTCTGAGTCTATTGCGATCAGCCTGCGGGTCGATGGACTGGTGTTTGGCCTGAGTCTGCGAGACCGACACCAGCAGGTGTTCGAGTTCGGCCTTGTCAGCGGGTACCCAACCGGTCTGGCTGAGGTGCAGGGCCTGGCCAGGCTGCGTGCTGTAAGTCGATAGAGCGCTGGCGATATCACGCGGGATAAGAGGGTCGTCGAGGTCCAGGACTTGGCTTCGCCGCTGGATCGTTTTCGGGTTGGCCAAGAATAACTGAGCTGCCGCGTAGCGCGATTTAACGATCGCGCAGGCTTTCTCGCCGGTGGGGGCGTCGTAGATGTAAAGCTTTAACTGCCCGCTCATCGGAGATCTCATCTGGTGGCAAACGCGACTGCCGGCCATGCCGAACCCAACGATGGCGCGGGTGGCAGGCATTTTCGACACGGTATCGTATATACGAATGTGGACTCTTGCAAACGGCAGTCCAGTACAGAGATACTCTATTGTATATGTGAGCTGTATCACCTTTTTCTTTCTGTAAACAATAGGTTGGGTATTCGCCATTAGCGATAAGGACTTGCTCAATGAAGTCGATCGACATCAGCTGCATTCCTGCAGGTGAGTACATGAATGACAAACAGCTAGCGCACTTCCGCAGGGTGCTAGCCGAACGGGCTGAGGTCACCCGCGCCGCTGTGGAGCTCCACCGGCAGGCCCTGACACAGCTGGCTGTCCCCTCGGACGAGTCGGGCTCGGGATCGGTTGAAGAAGAGCGCCGCCGCCTCTTGGCCGAGGTGGAACGACAGACCCTGCATCTGCGGGAGGTGGCCAGCGCGATCCGTCGTATCGACGAAGGGGACTACGGCTACTGCGAGGCCAGCGGCGAGGAAATTTCGCTTGAGCGTCTCCAGGCGATGCCCTGGGCGGCCTACTCGGTCTATAGCCAAGAAGTCCTCGAGCATCGGCTAGCAACGGGCCGACGCGTCTAAGCGTGCCAATCCCTCAACTAAGCACCCGCACCAGGGAGATCTGATGGGCCAATCAGCGGCGCAATCGCTTTACAGAGGCGTAACGTGTTCAGAGCCGCCGGCTCACCCTCGGCTTCTTCCTGATTGGGCGCGGCCAGCCGCGCCAGCACGTGGTTACGACCACCTAGTCGTCATCGCGAGGCAGGTGCACGACGGAAGCACAGCGCGCATCGAGTGGTACCTCGACTTCCTCAACCTGGACACTCACGATTTCGCATCTGAAACCACGCCCTTTGAGGTCGCCTGGCCCTGGGATGTCTCCTTCAGTCCCGCGCCGGCCGATTGGGAAGTCATTGGTATTCCGGTACTGAGCTGAGCATCAGTCCCCGAGGCTATCGCCGATCTGGATGAACTGCTTCGGCGACTATTGAAAGAACCTCAGCCTGGTTCAGTTCCCGTCCAACAAGGTTGGGGCGAATGCGCTCAAACGCCGCGTACATCCTCGAGTAGCATTCCACGTGAGGGATATGGCTATTTAGATCGCGGCCGGCGAATTCTTCGAACAGGTCCAAGTCATGGATGAGGTGGCTAGCAATACTCATGTGCTCGCCCTCGTTGTTGCCGTCGAAGCCTGTGAATTTGGACGCGAAGCCTCCTGGCGCGACCGCAACCTCTGCCTGACTAGCTTCTGGTAGCGCTTCCACAGCCCTTTCAAGGAATTCGAACATGTCCAACACGTTGATGACGAAGCTCACGTTAGGTGGAGTTTCGGCACCAGTGAGCACCATGTCGTACTTGAAGGGCAGCATCCAAGCAGAGTCATGACTTATTGCTTTAGCGACGAGCTTAGGGTCGAAATGGGTATCAGCTCCGAGCTTGTCGGCGATGTCCGCCAGCATCAGGATGATCAGCTTCTGCTCATTCGTGGGGTTCATATCCGCTCCATAGGTGGGCCTCATGCCCGAACTTGAAGGCTAGCACTGCGTGACTACATTGGAAGTGATGACCAATTCCAGAGTTGTCCGGTTACGGGACCGAGCCTGGCACTCTGTGATTGGCCGTGAGGCTCAATCGTGCCGACCGTACAGGACACAGCATCAATGAGTAGCCGCGCTTACCTCCAGGTCGATTTCCGCCGTGCGCCGCCCGGGGATGTTCCGCATGCGGGAAAACACCTGGATCAAAAGGAGGCAGAAGCGCTGCATCTGCTTCTGGCCCGACTCACGCCTGCTCAGTGCGAAGAGATCGCAGGATCAGCATTGCAGGGGCATCTCATACGCCAAGCGTGCGACAAGCTGCTTGCCGGCCTTGAGCGAACGTTGCAGCCATCCCCTATACGAAGCGTGCCCACGAAGGACTAGATATCGGCACAATGTGCCGATATTATCCTTAGGTGCCAGCCAACCCGGCGAGGCGACCCTGAGGACCAACCATGGCCCGTTACACCTTCGAACGTACCCCTGCTACTGAACAGACTGATTCCGAGCTGCGCTTGCTTCGCGACGGCCAGCCCACCCGGCTCGTGATTCAGGACGCCACCCCCTATGGTGGCGGCTATGGCGTCAGTGTCGATCATCTAGATGATCCGGTAGATCCGCACCTCGAGCACTTGGGAAGCGCCGTGCGCACGTTCCGAGAGGCGGCTGATCTTGCTGTCGCTCGTGATCGCGCGGAGGTGGGTGTATGAAACCCAACGCTCCCTATCTGCACCTGCCGGACCCGCACTACCTCCGGCTGTTATGCCGGGCAGCAGGCTTGACCCCGCGCAAGGCGGCAAAAGCGCTGGGGATCGGTGAGAGGGTGATGCGCTACTACCTCACTCCCGCGGCTGAGGAGGCGGACTACAGGGAGGCTCCCTACCCTGTGCAATTTGCGCTCGAACACCTCGCCTACGGTGAACCCTGCATAGAGCCCGCTATCGATTTGCCGGCGCTGGCGATAGAACGCTTCGAGCCGCTTGCGTATGTCTTAGGCCGCCTTGAAGGCGAGCCGCAGGATGGCCCGGGCCTTGCGGAGCGTATCCGGGACGACGTAGTGGCGAAGGCTCCATACGCCTGGGTGGGGCATAGCTTGCTCGCCCGTCTACAGGACGGCGGCTATATTTCTGCTGAGTGCGTCAGTTGGTTCAAGTTGCACCTGTCGGTGACGTCATGGCTTGAGCCAAAAGAGGCAAGCGGTGAGGCTGAGCCGCCCAGACGACGTCGAATCATTAGGCCGCGGACCGGTGTCTGACAGACCCTGGATTGGCCGATTCGCGTAGCTGAATGAGCGAGATGACCTGGGGAGCCGGCGGCAATGGAGTCAAGGCTCACGAAAGGCCGCCGGCGACTACCCAGAAAAGACAGGCTTGCGTTGGCCTACCCGACGAGCGAAGTCGGGAGGTCAGCCGGCGCAAGCGCCTGCATGAAGAACGCCGTCGCCAACACGCTTTGGACATTGCTGTTGTGACGCTGAGCAAGCAGCTTGAACGCCTCCAGGTCCGACTGATACACCCGGAAAGACAGCAGCTCTTTGCCTTCGCGCGGATTGCGCTTCACGCCACCGAACAAGCTGCGCTGCTCGGGCTCGCTCTCACGCTGCAAGCGGGTCAGCGCCAGACGAACCCAGTCAGCCCAGCTACCGGCTTGGTACTCAGCGAACGCCGCCTCGACGTCGGCAAGGGTCTTGGGAGTCAGCCACACCTGATAGGTGGTGGTGGCTTCTGACAGCTGGGGAGGAGGGGCTATTGATAGCGCGCGTCTAGCCATTACTTGTCACCAGTGTAGTCAGCATCGTCGACATCGAGCACATGCAAGGATTCGGAAACCGTGTTGAATGCAGCGGCTAGCCGCTGCACCCGGAGCTTGTCGGAAAGGTTGACCCAACCATCGCTCAGCGCCTGTAGCTCGCCACGCACCTCGTCGCTCAGGTCGTCGATCGCCGACAAGGCTGAGATGATGCGCTGGCCACTGACGGTGCCCGGTAGGACGGCTTTGAACGACGGTCCCGCCGCTTTTCCCGCGGCGCCTTGGCCGGACTTACGCGAGCCAGGCTTGGTCGCCGGCGACGTTGCGCCGTCCTGACCAGGCGTATTGGCCTCGCCGCTGACCTTGAGCTTGCGAAGGTAGGCGCTTACCTCCTCATACGCGTTCCGCAACCCGGTGAACTCGCCATCCAGGACCCGAGCAAGCATCGGATCGCCATCAGGAAGCAGGCACAGGCTGCGGTAGTAGTAGGACTGAGTCTGGCCGCACCCCATGACATCCATGATGGCGGTCGCAGTTACCTTGTCGTTATCGGGCGAAAGAGGCTCGTCCGGGCTCAGGACCTTGACGGCAAAGGCACGCAGACCATCGCAGACATCCGCAACAGTAAGGTCGGTCCGGCGCAGGTTCTCGACCAAGCGCGCCACATGGATGACCTCGTCTTCCATCTGACGGATGATCACCCGCTCATTGGCCAGGCCGGCCAATAGGCACGCGGTGTACCGGCGTTCACCGGCGATAATCTCGCCGTCCGGCTTCGCGACGATGGGCTGCAGCAACCCGGTCTTCATGATCGACGCGGTCAGGTCGAAAAGGTCGTCCCAAACCGCTTTGTGCTTGGGCTCGGACACCGTGTCGATGAAAGCCTCAAACCGAGAAAGCCATTCGCTCTTACTTTCCCTGGGCGTTTTGGCCAGCTCGACGATGCGGTCGCGGGTGACGCCTGCTGTATCGAGGGACCGCCGGCGCGGATTGGCTGGCGACGGGCGCAGCTCGCTTAGCGCGTAGGAGATCTCCATCCGCTCCATGTTGTGCTTGAGCGAGTTGAGGAGCGTCGCAGCGCGATCAAGCTGAGGGTCGCTGGCGAGATCGACGTTCAGGAGCTTACGTCTGGACGATTTGGGGGCTACCGGTGCTGCTATCCCTGCGGTTTCAGAAGTCATTTCTTGTTCGCTCATATCAGGCCCTCTGACTCTGGCCAGCACTGGACGCCGACGTCTCTTTCATAGCCTTCGCCATGAAGGTGATGAACTGGCGCGCCTCTTTGGCAATAGCAGGCCCCATTTCGGTGACCTGTTGGGGCGTGATGTTGGAGGCGTCGGTTTCCGCGTAAGGGATCCTACGATCCAGCTTCACGGGCATTAGGTACTCGCCCAGACGGCTGTCCTTGATCTGCTTAAGCATGGTTTGGTGCAACGACGTCCTGGGCTGGACGATGTTCGGCAGAATGCCAAGCAGATGCATAGGCACATCATTGCCGCGCTGCGAGCCGAAGCGTGTCACGTACGAAAGGATGGAGAACACACCCTCAACGCTCTGAGGCTCCGGCACGAAGGGAATATAGATATGGGTACTTGCGGTAAGCGCAGCATCGATCAGGTTGCTTTTGCTCGGCGCGGTATCGATCAGTACGCAGCTGTAGCGCTCTGCAATTTCCGGCGATCGCAGCCACTGACGCATAGCGCCGCCCAGGGCGCTGACCTGGCTCTCGTCGAGCTGCATGATGCGGCGCATCAGTCGCTCGTCCGCGGGGACCACGTGAATCAACGGATTGGCCGTCTCGTAGGGCTCGGGCACTACGCTCTCGCCGCCGAGGAATTTGCCCCAGATATCGCACACGGAGCTGTAGTTGAAGGCCTCGTCAGCCAGGGCTGGATGAGGCTTGGGCATCATATCGCCGTAGCTGTCCGGTACCGGAGTCAACAGGTTCCAGCGCCGGGACGTATTGCCCTGGGGGTCGAGATCGATGATCAGAATCGGCTTGCCGCCATGGAACCACGGCAGTTCGGCTAGCCCCTGCGCCAGCACGCGAAGCGAGAGCGTCTTACCCACGCCCCCCTTGTAATTCATGCTGACGGTGACGGGAGCCCACTTCGCGCGGATCGCTTGGGCTAGCGGCGACATCTGGGCCGACGTTGGATCCATCTCAATTCTCCGTGTTGGCGTGCGTCTTGTTATACGGTCCCGTAACACACGGTCGTTACACAACAAGATTACACAGAAACGTTACACGGGCAAATTATACAGATAATTCGGCAAACTAAAACGGTACTATATTATCCAATGACATACTCGAGCTTGGAGGCGTTGATGAAAACCACAGCCATTCAGGACATTCAGAGCACCAACCTTCGACTGCGTCGGGTGCAGCAAGCACTCGAAGATCGAGTGAAGAGGTCTCAGTTCATGGCACCTGACGCCGCACGGATCGTGCGCCTGGCAGGGTTTGCAATCGCGGCCGTTGCCGCGGTAGGTGCTGCTGCCACGATGGCTGCGGCGGCGCCGATTGCGGCAGGAACGCTGGCCGTAACGGCGGGCGTGGTAGGGCTCGGTGGAAACCGCGTGCTGACCAAAGCGCTCGAGCAGGCGAAGATGCGCACTGAGGCAGAGCAGCTCCTGAATGGAGCTGCAGCTATGCGGCAGCGACTCGGGCAGATCTACCACAAGGTCAAACAAGCGGAAAAGCAACAGGAGGCTCAGTCCTATACGCCGGGCGCTGACCTCCAGGCTCACTACCGGCAGAGACAAGAGCTTGCTCAAGCTGCCCGGCTCGCTGGCGCAGTGGAAGTGGCGTCGTCGTCGCCGTCCTTGGATCGGCCGAAGTACGAGGGGCCGCGCCTCGGGTAGTCCATCCAAGAAGCTTGCAGCACCAGCTGTCACCAGCTGTCGAACTGCGCCAGCCGGCCTTGGTGAGGCGGAGAGGGGAGAGGCAATTCATGCCGACGTGGCCGTCGGCATGAAGAGGCGGAGTTACTGCACCGCGTCTTTCAACGCCTTCCCGGCTTTGAACGCAGGAAGCTTGGCGGCGGCGATCTGAATCTCCTCGCCCGTTTGAGGGTTGCGGCCTGTGCGAGCGGCTCGCGCCTTGACCTCAAAGGTCCCGAAGCCCGGTACCACGACTTTGTCGCCTTTCTGCAGCGTGTCGGAGATCACCTGGACGATCGCGTCCACGGCAAAGCCCGCTTGGATCTTGGTAATTTCAGTCGTCTCAGCAATGGACGCGACCAGTTCTGGCTTCTTCATGCAATGAACCTCCAATAGTCATCCCGGCAGAAAACTATCTCATGAGAGCATATTGTACAATGCTCATCCTGGCTCACCGCGCGCGCCGCTGTACGCCGATAGCGATTCTGCCACTCAGTTCGCCAAACGCACCTCCTAGACCCTCAAAGCAGTCACAGGCGCGGGGTCGTCGGCCCTGGCGACTCAGCAGCTCAAGGAGCATCGCCATGCAACGCCCCATCCAGCTCATCGCGCTGGCGCTCTTAGGTAGCGCCTTGGTAGCCGGCTGCGCCCGCAAGCAGGTTCATGAGCCCTACACGGTCTACAAGTCACCCGCCGGTCCCGCTGATCGGGACTGGGTACCGCCGCCCCTTTGGACGCCACGAGAATCCGACCCGCTGCCGGGTACCGCCCCAGCTACGGCCCAGCAGGCAGACGCTCCCAGCGTCGCTCCTTCCGCTACGCCTGCTGCAGCGATACCCATCGAACCCTCGGATGAAGTGGTAGAAGACGCTCGGCGCCTCGGCCAACTCGGCGATCAGGACGGCATGATTGCCAAGCTCGAGATGGCGGCGGCACAAGGGAGTGCCGAAGCTCACTATGAGTTGGCCAAGGTCTATGCGGACGGCAAGCTCAATGGTGGAAACAGAGCGCTCGTCGCCAATCACCTTCAGGCATCTGCAGATCTTGGCAATCCGGAAGCATTGCGCGTGCTCGCGTGGCAGCTGCTGCGCACCGAGAGCGATCCGGCTGGGCGGCAACGCGGTGTGACGATGATGACCCAGGCAGCCGAGCGCAGTATCCGAGCGCAGCGCGAGCTGGGAATGCTCTACCTTGGCCTCTACAAGCCTGACCTGAAGGACGCTGAGCGAGGCCTTGATTACCTGCGCGCCGCAGCCGCGGGAGGCGACGCAGAGGCGCCAGGTCAGTTGACCAAGGCGCTCGCGCGGTTCGGGAGGCCTGCGGACGCAGCGATCGGTGGTCAGGCGCTGCAGCAGTATGGCACCGCCGGCGACAGCGCCCAAGAATCTGCAGAGCAGCTTTACGAGAGGGGGAGTGCGATGCTTGCTAAGGGCGGGACCAGCGAGAACCAAGCCCGTGCCTATGCGCTCTTCGACCTGGCGTATCGAAAGGGGCACCAAATGGCGGGCGTCGAGTTGCGGATGCTATCCGGTCTCAAGGCAGAAATGGACCGGCGCGAGCCTGGCTGGCTGGCGCGGTACCAGCTCGAGGCCCTGGTCAACTGATAGGGGCGGCAATCGTCGAGGCGCGCAAACGTTGCTTGGAGGGATGTGAAACGGCCAAAGCCGTGCCAGGTATGACATCGGCCCACTTGTATGCGGGCCCTGCCTAGGATTCTGCGCATCGCTTTCGTCTATACGGTGCCGCTCATTTCCCAAGCCACGTCCACCGCGTGGCTTCTTCATTTCAGAGGCACGACGATGAGCGCACTCGTAGGCGTGATCATGGGCTCCAAGTCCGATTGGTCCACCCTGAGCCACACCGCCGACATGCTGGACAAGCTGGCATTCCCCAGGAAGTAAAGGTGGTCTCCGCCCACCGCACCCCCGATTTGCTGTTCCAGTACGCCGAAGAGGCCGCTGGCCGCGGCATCGAGGTGATCATCGCCGGTGCCGGTGGCGCCGCCCACCTGCCTGGCATGTGCGCCGCGAAGACCCATCTGCCGGTGCTCGGCGTGCCGGTGCAGTCCTCCATGCTTTCAGGCGTCGACTCCCTGCTGTCCATCGTGCAGATGCCCGCCGGCGTGCCGGTCGCCACTCTGGCCATCGGCAAGGCTGGCGCGATCAACGCGGCCCTGCTGTCCGCCAGCATCCTCGGCGGT
>NZ_JALNUX010000026.1:0-12187 GCF_026544185.1 Pseudomonas sp. GM_Psu_1 | reverse complement strand
AAGCCTCTTCGTTCCTCGGTTGGAAAGTGGAGCTTTGGGCACTCCTCAGATCCCGGTAGACATGCCGACCTTCGATGAGGTGGTCGGCCCCGACCTTCCTGCTGCCGACTGGAACAGCTATCTGCTCAAGCGCTTCCGGCCGGGGGCGCTCAACGTCTACACCCTGCACGCTGAGGTGGAAGGCATCGCCTTCGCCGACGACTTCCGCGCACTGCTCAAGGCGGCGCGCGAGCAGGAAATCCATTTCGTACCCATGGGCGATCGCCTGCCCGAGGATCCACACAGGCTTCCAGAGGGGAAAGTTGTCCGCGGCAGTCTTGCGGGACGCCAGGGATGGTTAGGAGTGCAACAATGAGTCGAGTGCGTCTGCTGTTCTTACTGCCCGTGGCGCTACTAGCGTACGTGCTCCCCTTGAACTGGCGCGGTCTTTGGATTCCAGATGAATCGCGTTACGCCCAAATCGGCCAAGAGCTGTGGCGAAGCGGCGATTGGGTAGTACCCCATTTCCTGGGTCTGCCCTATTTCGAGAAACCCATCGGTGGTTATTGGACGCAGGCGATAGCTCAAGCCTTGCTGGGCGACTCGCTGCTCAGCGTACGGCTTGTACCCTTGCTAGCCGGCTTCGCCACAGCAGCTTTAGTTGTCCGCCTGACGCGTCTGATCTGGGGTGATCGGCAACTGGCGCTACTCGCCGGTGTGCTCTATCTGTCGTGCCTCGCCATAGCGGCGTCGGCCACCTATGTGACTCTGGACGCCCAGTTCGCCTTCTGGACGACGCTTTCGCTGCTAGCCCTCTGGCAGGCCCAAGCCGCTACTACCCTTGGCGTGGCCCTGCGCAATTGGGCATTGCTGGGCCTGGCCTGCGGCTGTGGTCTACTGACCAAGGGCTTTCTCGCCCTGGTACTACCTGTACTGATCGCCCTGCCCTTTTTCATCTGGCAACGCCGACTGCTGGAACTGATCTACCGTGGCCCCCTGGCCGTCATCGTGGCGGCGCTGGTCGTTTCGCCCTGGGCACTCTGGATAGCCCAGCGCGATGGCGACTACTGGAATTTCTTCTTCTGGCACGAGCACATCCAGCGGTTTGCCAGCGATGACGCCCAGCACGAGCGACCTTTCTGGTTCTACGGGCCGATTCTGCTGGTCGCCATCCTGCCTTGGACGGGCCTGCTCCCTCGCGCCCTGGGCAACCTCTGGCAGCAGCGCAGCCATACGGGGACTGCCTTCCTAGGGATCACCTTCATCAGTCAGCTGATCTTCTTCAGCCTCAGCCGCGGCAAGCTACCCACGTACCTTCTTCCAGCCATGGCGGCACTGGTACCCCTGCTGGCGCGTGTGCTTTTCGACGCCTATCAGGCCGGCCAATGGCGAGCACTGCGCCTCAACGGAATCTTCAACCTGCTACTGGGCGTCCTGGGATTCGGCGCTCTAATGGTGTTCGACGACCGAATCTATGGCGGCGCCGATAACCTGGCATGGGCGCTGGCACTACTGGCACCCATTGGCTTCGTCCTGGCTGGTCTGGGAGCTCTGCTTTGGCCTAGACAGACGGCGCTGGCCCCGGCCCTAGCGATCTGGCTGGTACTGCCGCTGCTCACCGTCGCCCTGCCCAAGGGCCTGGTCTACAACAAGCTGCCCAGCGTCTTCGTTCAGGATCAGCTACGCAAGCTGCAACCGGCCCATCTGCTGGTCAGTAATGACCTTGGCGTAGCGGCCAGCGTGGCCTGGGCAACTCGCCGCTCGGACGTCGTGATCGTCGGTGGCCCAGGAGAGCTGAAGTATGGTTTCGATCGCCGGCCCGACAGTGGTCGTCTGCTAGATGACGGCGAACTCCCGAACTGGATCGAGGAGCATCGTCGCGAAGGCTCCATCGCGGTGCTGCTGCGGATGAGTGGCGACAGTGACGACCGGCTGCTCGCGAGTCTACCGGCCACTTCGGACAAGATCGTCAACGAGCGTCTCGTCCTGCTGGTCTACCCGAGGACAGCGCGGTGACGACCACTGAAGTGACGTTGATCGTAGCCGTCATCCTGCTCACCAGCGCCAGTCAATTCGGGCAGAAAAAGGCCGCAACTGCAGGATCAGGATTTGCCGCTTTCATAAGCTCGAAATGGCTATGGCTAGCGCTGGCCTGCATGGGAACCGCCTTGCTGATCTGGTTCGCGGTGCTGCAACGCGTCCCGGTCGGCATCGCCTATCCGTTGCTGTCGCTCAATATCCTGGCCGTCACGCTCCTGGCGCGTGTGGCGTTCAACGAGCGGATCGGTCGCAGAGCCTGGTGGGGCTGCCTATGCATCGTCCTGGGCGCAGCGCTCCTGGGTGGGCAGGCATGAACAGCCTGGCTGCCCTCTTCGCCAGTATCGGGCTGACTGCCGCGGCGCAGTTGCTCATGCGCTATGCCCTGGTGCAATTACCTGCCGTGTCGAACTGGCCAACCGATCCCGGGGCGCTACTCAGCGCGGCGGGTGTGCAACTAGCCATTGGCGTGGGCTGCTATGGCCTGTCGATGCTGGCCTGGCTGATCGCCCTGGCGAAGATACCGCTGGGCCGGGCCTACGCCGCCTTGAGTCTTTCCTACGTATTGGTTCATCTCGGCGCCCTCTGGTTGCCAGGTGCTGCCGAGTTCACGTCCGCGCGCCCGCTACTGGGCATCGCGCTGATCGTGGTTGGCGTTGCGCTGGTTGGCAGCGATCGCGCCCCTGTCTCCTCCCCTATCAGGAATACCCTATGAACATCAGCGTATTCGGCATCGGCTATGTTGGCCTGGTGCAGGCCGCCGTCCTCGCAGAAGTCGGCCATCAGGTTGTGTGCATGGACATTGACCAGGCCAAAATCGACCGGCTCAAGCGCGGAGAAATCACACTGTACGAGCCTGGTCTCGAAGAACTGGTACGCAACAACCTCGCCGACGGTCGTTTGGAATTCACCCATGATGCGGCAACAGCGGTTGCACACGGCAGCGTTCAATTTATCGCGGTGGGTACCCCACCGGCTGCCGATGGTTCTGCCGATCTCACCGCGGTGTTCGCCGTGGCCGAAACCATCGCCCGCTTGCGTCTGGAGCATCGCGGCAGTGATCCCCTGCTGGTGGTCAATAAATCGACTGTCCCCGTCGGTACCGGTGATCGGGTACGCGCCATCATCGATGAAGTCCTGGTGGAGGAAGGTCGGACGCTGCACGTCGAGGTGGTCTCGAATCCGGAGTTTCTTAAGGAAGGCGCGGCCATCACGGATTGCAAGCGACCGGATCGTATCGTGGTCGGCACCGAGTCACCCGAGGCGCGCGAGCTGATGCGCGAACTCTATGCGCCCTTCAACCGCAACCATGATCGTATCCAGTTCATGGATATTCGCAGTGCAGAGCTCTCCAAATACGCCGCCAACAGCCTGCTAGCCACCAAGATCAGCTTCATCAACCAGATCGCCGAGGTGGCCGAGCGTGTAGGTGCCGACATCGAGGCTGTGCGTCTCGCGATCGGCGCTGATCCGCGCATCGGCAGTCACTTCATTTACCCCGGCTGCGGCTATGGCGGCTCCTGCTTTCCGAAGGATTTGCAGGCGTTGATCCGAACCGGCGAAGAACAGGGACTCTCCCTGGATCTGCTGCACGCGGTCGAGGCGATCAACGCCAGACAGAAATCGAAGCTTTTCAGACGTATCCACGGATACTTCAACGGGGAACTGCAGGGGCGCACCTTTGCACTCTGGGGCTTGGCGTTCAAACCGAACACGGACGACATGCGCGACGCGCCGAGTCGCGTATTGATGGAGGCCTTATGGGCTGCCGGTGCTCGCATACGCGCCTTCGACCCCGTGGCCATGGCCGAGGCGCAACGCCTATATGGTCATGCCGACCGCCTCGCCCTCATGGGCACGCCCGAAGCTACGCTCGCTGGAGCCGACGCCCTGATCATCTGCACCGAGTGGCAGCAGTTCAAGGCACCCGATTTCGACCTGCTTTATGAGCAGCTCAAGCAACCCCTGATCTTTGACGGCCGGAATCTCTACGACCCCGAGCGGATGGCCAAGCGCGGATTCGAGTACTTCGCCATTGGCCGCGGTAAGTCCCTCGCCGCCTGACACTGAATTTCCTTTGGATAGTGTTTTTGATGAAACCTCTGCAGTTATCCATCGACATGCCGTTGCGTCATGAGTCTCAGGGCAAGCTAGGCGTCGAGAGTCTGCTCGTCTTTGTAGCAGCGACGGTGCTCTTTACCCTCGGCATCTGGAATCAAGCCCCTCAAGGCTTTGATGGCCGGTGGGCAGTATTCCTCAACGAGATGTTCCGCCACGGGCCTTCATTCTTCGCCACCACCTATGGCCAGCCATATCCCGATTACCCTGGCACGGCGACCTGGCTGAGCTGGCTGGCCGCGCGAGTCATAGGTGCACCCAATCAACTCGCCAACGTACTGCCTACGGCCTTGGCCTCTGCCGGTGTTCTGGCCATTACCTACCGGATTCTCGCCGACCGCAGCCGGGCCTGGGCCCTGCTCACCGTGCTGCTGGTAGTGCTGACCCCTCAGTGGCTAGAAAAGGCGCGTGCCGTCTGCCTGGATCAAATGATCGCCCTCGTGGTACTGGCGTGTTTCTACCTGTTCTACCGCGCTGATCGTGATAACCACCCCGCGCTGCGCTTGCTTGTTTTTCCGCTTTTCGTACTGGGTTTCGCCATCCGCGGGCCTTTGGGACTGATCGAGCCCTGCGCCATCGTGAGCGTGTACTGGCTGGTAACTGCTTGGTGTGATCCGCAACGCAGACCGGCAGCTCTCCGCGGCCTGATCGGTTATGGCCTAGCTGGACTCATCCTGCTAGCCGCGTGCTGGTGGACACTGATGCAGCTCGCGCGCCTGGAAGGCGGTGACACCTTTGCGGCCGAGGTCTGGCAGATGCAGGTCACAGGACGTCTCGACGAGAGCGGCAAGCCGTTCTGGTATTACCTGCAGCTTGGCCTGTACCGCTATCTGCCGGTGATGCCGCTGGCATTACTGACCCTCTTCGCCTGGTGCCGGGAATTCCTTTTTAGCCCCGACACTGCCGACCGCCGTCAGCTCCTGTGGCTTGCGGGATGTGGGCTGATTATCTTGCTCGGCTTGTCCGTTCCACATTTCAAACGCGCTTACTACGTCGTACCGATGGTGCCCTTCCTGGCCGCAATCGCCGCCTTCGCGCTGATACAAGCAGAAGCACGTCTGCGTCGCATGGAAATTACCTATCGCACGCTCGTGGGCCTGCTACCCGCGCTGGCGATCGTAGCGCTGTTTGTTTGCCGCCACCTCTGGCAAAAACACGGCTACTGGCCAAACGTATCCCTATCGGGCCTGATTATTCTCTTCGCCGGCCTTCAGCTTGTGAGCTTCATGAAATGGCGCAGCCAGTACGGTACCAAGCGCCTATTGACCCTAAGCGCCCTCGCCTTCACGGCGCTCTGGGTAATGTTGGTAGCTGTAATTGAACCCGCCCAGGATCTGGAATACGAGACGCGAGGCTTTGTTACTCAGGTAGAAAGCTTGCGCGAACAGCAGCCGGGGCCCCTCGTGTTCTTTGGACTTGGCCAAGACACCTGGGCTATCCGCTACATCATGAACCTCGATCACGACGAGCAGCCGATCTTCGTAGGGCGCGATCAGGGCCCTCTACTGGATACCCTGCCGGCTGGTTCATGGATCGTGCTCGCACGGCAAGATCGGGAATTACTTGCCGGCACCGCTCTGGAAAAGCTCCAGCCCGTGTTGGAACGCCGTCTGAATGGCAATCCCTGCTTGGTCTATCGGCTTCCCTAACTGGGCTTCGCACCAATGAAAACTCTGCAAATATCCATCGACGCGCCGTCGATGACACGCTCCAAAGCTAAAATCAGGGTCGAATGCCTGCTGGTCTTCATCGCAGCAGTCGCACTCTTCACCCTAGGGATCTGGGATCAAGCGCCGCAAGGCTTTGATTATCGATGGGCGCTGTTTCTGAAAGAAATGTTTCGCCATGGCCCATCGTTCTTCGCCACGACCTACGGCCAGCCCTATCCCGATTATCCTGGCACGGCGACCTGGCTGAGCTGGCTGGCCGCGCGAGTCATAGGTGCACCCAATCAACTCGCCAACGTATTGCCCACGGCCCTGGCCTCTGCCGGTGTTCTGGCCATTACCTACCGGGCTCTCGCCGACCGTAGTCGGGCCTGGGCCCTGCTCACCGTGCTGCTGGTCGTGCTGACTCCTCAGTGGCTGGAAAAGGCGCGTGCTGTCTGCCTGGATCAGATGGTGGCGCTCGTGATGATGACGTGCTTCTACCTGCTCCACCGCGCCGATCGCGATAACAGCCCCACGCTGCGCCTGCTCGTCTTTCCGCTCTTTGTCCTAGGCTTCGCCATCCGTGGCCCCCTAGGCCTGGTAGAGCCCTGCGCCATCGTGACCGTGTACTGGCTAGTGATTGCCTGGTGCGATGCGCACCGCAGATCGGCTGCATTACGCAATCTGATTGGCTATGGCGTAGCCGGGCTCATCCTGCTGGCCGCATGCTGGTGGACGCTGATGCAACTGGCCCGCCTGGAAGGCGGCGAGGCCTTCGCTGCTGAGGTCTGGCAGATGCAGGTCAAGGGGCGCCTGGACGAGAGCGGGCAACCCTTCTGGTTCTATCTGCAGCTGGGCCTGTATCGCTATGTGCCAGTAATGCCGCTGGCGCTACTGACCCTCTTGGCCTGGCGCCGGGAATTGCTGTTCAGCCCAGACAAACCCGAACGCCGCCAGCTCCTGTGGCTGGCCGGGTGTGGCCTGATCGTTCTGATCGGCTTGTCCATCCCCAACTTCAAACGGGCCTACTACGTAGTGCCCATGGTGCCCTTCCTCGCCGCCATTGCCGCATTTGCGCTGATTCAGGCGGCAGCGCGGCTGCGCTGGATGGAGATGGCCTATCGCACCCTGGTGGGCGTGCTACCCGGGCTTGTGCTCGTGGTTGTGCTGGTTGGCCATCATCTCTGGCAAAAGCAAGGTTATTGGCCAGACGTTTCGTTGGCGGGTCTGATCCTCTTCTTCGTTGGCCTGCAGCTTGTGGCCTTCGTGAAGTGGCGTACTACCGTCAGTGTGCGGCGCCTGCTGAGCCTGAGCGGAGTCGCCTTTGCGGCCCAATGGCTCATGCTGATTGCGGTAGTTGAACCCATCCAGGACGTGGAATACGACACCAGAGGCTTCGTAACCCAGGTCGAAGGGTTGCGCGCCCATCAACCGGGGCCGCTGGTGTTCTTCGGCATTGGCCAAGACAGCTGGGCGATTCGCTACATGATGAACCTGGATCACGACGAGCAGCCGATCTTCATTGCGCGCGAGCAGAAAGCGCAGCTGGATGCACTTCCGGCTGGAGCCTGGCTGATACTTGCCAGACAGGACCACGAGCTGCTGGCAGGCACACGACTGGAGAAGCTCCAACCCGTACTGGAGCGCCGCCTGAATCGGAATCCTTGCTTTGTCTATCGGATTCCTTGAAGTCGCTTTGAAGGCTCGATGACGAAAAATTATATATCGTCTACTAATTAAAATGAGGTATCTGCTAGATCCATGGCAGACTGCCGGCCGGATGATGCGTCCCCCTGATTCGCTAGTAGGTGATTGCTCGCCATTCTCGTCGCGATTACAGTCCGGTCGCAGCCCATGATGATTCAAAGCGGCGTGGAGGCCTTACTCTCCAACAGAAGCGATACACCTTGCGGATACTTACCGATGGCTACCCCACTGATTCACGCCGCGGACACATATCGGCATATAAAGTGTTTCGGCGGCTACGGCTTTCCCAAGTCCCATACTGTCACGTTCCATTCGCGCTACTCACCTACGCCAATTGCTGGTTCAAATGCCACCAGCCGGCCGCCATTGTTACACTTGAATCGAGGCTAGGGGTTGAGCATGCCTGCCTAAATATCCGATATTGGGCCTACTGTACGCGCGCCTTGAGTAATGCAGCAACACTGCCCATTGCCATGACATCCAGCGCCTGAGCCACTGTCGTTTCATAAGACGCTGGCAACCCTTCCGGCGTAACTATTTTTATTAGCAGCCTATCGTCAGGATCTTGAGCAATCTCTACTTCTACTTGGAACTCTTCTGGAAAATAACCCTTGATGTATCGTAAAAAGCGAGAGCAATAGGCAGCCCGCATAGTATTCCCTCACAATATCATCGACAGATTTTAGATGCTTAGACTAGGCTACCAGACGCTCTTTGGCAACTGAATCTGCAACAAAAAGAAACAATTTTGCCACCGCTCTAAGATGCTGCTTGTCTCCAACACCAGCCCTACTCCCTTTAAATTTCAGAGTAACCGGTTGCCTTAACTACGCACATAATCTATAGCTACCTATAAATCCCAACCATGTTGCTATGGCGATAGGCATTTATAGATATGGATCAGGACAAAGGTATTAGGTTCGACTGGGAAAATCTAAGTTTTGACCTAGCCGCAATGACAAACTCTTTCGGCTCACAAGGACAATTCACTGTCTGCGCTTCAGGTATATTAGAGACCTTTTCGACTGACTTTGAGCCATATCCAAACTGGCAGATTGAAAGCATTAATCTAGGGCACTTTTCTTTTTTTTGCGAATTCCCTTGGATCACTAATTGCGTCCGCAGCGCCTTGAAAGAAAAAAGGGCGTCATTAGAATTTCGCAGTATGAAATGCACGCGATCCGAATATCAATCCGTGATCATTGGGGAAATCTGATATTTTCAGCCAAATTTGATCCAAAGTACGATGAAGTGGATTGGATTGCCCCTTGTCGCTCTTCCGATGAGGAACAAGCGATCTCGGAATCTATAAAAAGTATCTTAGCCGAAGCCAAATTTGAACGAGAATGGAAAAACCACGTAGTTGCGAAAGAACTTGAAGCTTACGCACACTTACTTTCTGGCAAGATAACTCATCCCAAATGGCGAGACCCAATGCTTTCTCTATTAAGCCGAAAGCGCAATTCCTAACAACTTCAAGCCGGCAAAATCCAGACACACCCTCAAGTTTTATGCGAAGCTCGCGCACTCATTTCTAGGATACGGTGTGCCATTAACTGTCCTGTGCTCGGACAGTTGACCAGCCCAACTCACAGCTTGAAAAGGATCTTCATTCGGCTGACCTGCACTCAAGCTGGAAGCTGCGACTATATCGGCATCAAAATCAATTGGATGGCGATTCACAATCGCCTCGAGTGCAGTACGGGGCACGCCGTCCTGTTCGAGGTCTGAGCGGGGTAGCATGCCCGGCCTATAGCAAAGGGTCCGCTGGACAGCGCCGATCAAGCCGTCAGCGCGAAGACATTTAACGATGGCATGCGGAAGCTGCCGTGTGCGCCGAAGAGTCACCACAGTAGTGGCAAGCACATCTAGAATTTCTTCCTCAGCAGTGGAAAAAGGGTCACCTTTCAACCGCGCTTTTTTGATTAGATAGCGTCGGGCCAGATTATGTGCGTGCCGATCAAGCTCGGCTCGAACTTTCATGTCGATGAGGCCGCGTGCGGTCAGGCTATTCTCCAGCGCTATGAGGTATTCCCAGTCGATTGTCTGCGAAATCTGAGCGATCACTCGATCCATAGCTGCTATCCCTGCATGTTGAGAACGATCGCATTTTGATAGCACATCTTCCGCGTGCGATCACTGCCGTCTATCCGCTCCCCAATGCGATTGACGTTTGCCGGTATTCCTCAAATACATCGTTTTCCGTTGCGGCACGTAGGATGCCGTAGCGCTTGCTGCGTGGGCAGTGGCTTCATTTGTACCGGGCCGCTGGTCCCGACGCAGGTGCAGTACTCACTGCAGATCGGCTAGTATTGCGATATGCACCTACTGCAATCGTACTGCGAAGCCAGTCCCCCATAGCTCGCGCCTTCCTCGTCCTTGCCCTGCTGCAAGGACTTCTGTCGTCTTGTCGCGCCCGCGACGTGGCGGCTGCCACCCTGAAATCCACGCCTGATCCGGCGTTTGCCACCTGCTCGACGGGTCAGGCACAGGTGCGAGTTATCTATGTTGCATACCCTCAAGACGCATTGGTTCTCCAATGTGAAGAACGATGTGCTGTCCGGCCTGGTGGTCGCCCTGGCGCTCATCCCGGAAGCCATCGCCTTTTCCATCATCGCCGGGCTCGATCCCAAGGTAGGGCTCTACGCCTCCTTCTGCATCGCCGTGGTGATCGCCTTCGTCGGCGGTAGGCCGGGGATGATCTCGGCGGCCACGGGCGCCATGGCGCTGCTGATGGTGACTCTGGTCAAGGAACACGGCCTGCAGTACCTGCTGGCCGCCACCCTGTTGACCGGGGTGCTGCAGATCGCCGCCGGCTATCTGCGCCTGGGCGCACTGATGCGCTTCGTGTCCCGCTCCGTGGTGACGGGTTTCGTCAACGCCCTGGCGATCCTGATCTTTCTCGCCCAGTTGCCCGAGCTGACCCATGTCGGCTGGGAGGTCTACGCCATGACCGCCGCCGGGTTGGGCATCATCTATCTGTTCCCCTTGTTGCCGGTGGTGGGCCGGATGCTGCCGTCGCCGCTGGTCTGCATCCTGGTGCTGACCGCCGTCTCCCTGGCCTTGGGCCTGGATATCCGTACGGTGGGCGACATGGGGCAGTTGCCCGATACCCTGCCGGTACTGCTCTGGCCGCAGGTGCCCCTGACCCTCGACACCCTGCTGATCATCCTGCCCTATTCGCTGGCGCTGGCCGTGGTCGGCCTGCTGGAGTCGCTGATGACAGCCACCATCGTCGATGACATCACCGACACGCCCAGCGACAAGAATCGCGAGTGCAAGGGGCAGGGGATCGCCAACATCGCCGCCGGCCTGCTGGGTGGCATGGCAGGCTGCGCCATGATCGGCCAGTCGGTGATCAACATGAAGTCCGGTGGCCGCACGCGGCTGTCCACCCTCTGTGCAGGCGTCTTCCTGCTGCTGATGGTGGTGTTCCTAGGCGACTGGCTCGCGCGCATCCCCATGGCGGCCCTGGTCGCGGTGATGATCATGGTGTCCATCGGCACCTTCAGCTGGGATTCGATTCGCAATCTGCGGCGCCATCCACTCTCCACCAACCTGGTGATGGTGGCTACCGTGGTGGTCGTGGTCGCTACCCACAACCTGGCGCTCGGCGTGCTGGTCGGGGTCTTGCTGGCCTCGCTGTTCTTTGCCAACAAGGTGGGGCATCAGCTGACCATCACGTCCCGCCTGGAGGCGCCCGGCGTACGCCGCTACGAGGTACAGGGCCAGGTGTTCTTCTCGTCCACCGCGGCCTTCCTCGCCGCCTTCGATTTCAAGGAGGTGCTCGACGAGGTGCGCATCGACCTCAAGGCGGCCCAGTTCTGGGACATCACCGCCGTCGCCGCCCTGGACAAGGTCGTGCTCAGGTATCGCCGGGAAGGCGTGACCGTGCAGGTGCTCGACCTCGACCAGGCCAGCGCGACCCTGGTCGATCGCTTCGGCATCCACGACAAGCCGGGGGCCGGCAGCGAACTGCTGGGCCATTGAGGAGAGACACCCATGAGCAAGATCATCGCCTGTATCGACGGCTCGCCCCTGGTGGGCAGTGTCTGCGACCACAGCGCCTGGCTGGCCCACCGCCTGGCGCTGCCCATCACCCTGCTGCACGTCTTGGAACGCAGCCTCTATCCGATCTCACCTGACACCAGCGGCGCCATCGGCCTCGGCTCGCGCGAGCACCTGCTCGAAGCGCTGGCCCGGTTGGACGAGCAGCGTGCCCGCCTGGCGCGGGCCGACGGCGAGGCGCTGCTGGCCGGGGCCCTGCAGCGTTTGCACGAGCGGGGTGTGGCGACGGCGCCGACGACGCTTCAGCGCCATGACTATCTGGCGGATACCCTACGCGAACTGGAGGCCGAGCTGGGCGTGCTGGTGATCGGCAAGCGCGGTGAGCACTCCGGCAGTCGTGGCATCGGCAGCCAGCTGGAAACGGTGGTGCGGATGCTGCACAAGCCCATCCTGGTCTGCGCTACCGATTTCATCGAGCCCCGGCGCTTTCTGGTCGCCTACGATGGCAGTGAAACCACTCACCAGGGTCTGTTGCGCGTCGCCAAGAGTCTGCTGCTGTCGGGGCTCGAGGGCGAGATCCTGCAGGTCGGCGACACCACCCCGGCCCGGCTGGCCGGACTGGAAGCCGCTGCGGATCTCTTGAGGTCCTGTGGCAGCACGGTGACGACGCATCTCGTTGCCGGGCATCC
>NZ_JALNUX010000025.1:0-23725 GCF_026544185.1 Pseudomonas sp. GM_Psu_1 | reverse complement strand
CCGTGGAATTTCAAGCGGCGCACCCGCTCGGCCAGGGTGGCGTCGTCGGTCACCAGCATGCCGCCTTCGGCGCAGGTCAGGTTCTTGATGGCGTGAAAGCTGAAGATGGCGGTGCCGCGCTGGCCGATGGGCTCGCCCTGGTAGCGGGTGCCGGCGGCGTGGGCGGCGTCTTCGATCAGTGCCACGCCGTGCTCGCGGGCCAGGGCGCGCAGCGGGGTCAGGTCGCAGCTGGCGCCGGCGTAGTGCACCGGCACGATGGCCTTGGTGCGCGGGGTGATGGCGGCGGCCACCTGCTCGGCGGAGACCATCAGGGTGTCGCGATCGACGTCGACGAACACCGGGGTGGCGCCGATCAGGGTGATCATGTTGGCGGTGGAGACCCAGGTCAGCGAGGGGGTGATCACCTCGTCACCGGGGCCGATGTCCAGCGCCAGCAGGGTCACGTGCATGGCGGCGGTGGCCGAGCACAGGGCCACGGCATGGGCAGCGCCTATGGAGGCGGCAAAGCGCTCCTCAAGCGCGTTTGCTTTCGGGCCAGTGGTGATCCAGCCAGAGGTAAGTACCTCAGTGACGGCAGCCACTTCTTCTTGCCCAATACTGGGCCGAGAGAAGGGTAGGAAGGGCAGATCGACGTTGATGTTTCCCGAGGCTTGAAGCACTTTTGTCATAACACTGCATCCAGTAAAAAAGTTCACTTGAGATAGCGTAGCCCGTGTTTGGCGAAGCGCCTCATGGGATGGCTAGAGGTATGGATTTCGATCCGCGCTATAGCGCTTAATGACGGCAAATAGCCATGAAAGCTTTCCCTAGAGCGGGTGTTTTTCGATACCCAATGCCGTCTAGCTTGAGATAATTAGTGCTTCTAATCGTCGTGCCTTCGAGTACCCACTCTTTTTTGGATCAGGACTATGCAGTCTGACCCTTAGATGTTCCGCGCCGATTGTTAAATGACGCATAGGCTACTAGCGCCACTAAAATCGACAGCAATACCATTGAGGAGCCTACTGTGCCGAAGTCGAGGCCCCCATGGTCGTGGGACTTGGTGAGTACATCGCCTAACGTAGCGCCGAAGGGGCGCGTGAGTACAAAGGCAATCCAAAATATTAGAACTGAAGAAATCTTCGTTGCATAATGAAGTATCGCCATCAATGCGATAAGACTACCAATAAGAAGTGCGCCACCGGCAAAACCTAGGCCCGAATCATCGGCCAGATAGTCTCCCAGAGCTGTACCCAAGGTGTTTGAGAACAAAATCGCGAACCAATAGAACAGCTCTGCCCTGCGACTGGTGATGTTGCTCACCGAAAGGCTTCTTTCGCTTAGGTACCAGATGAGAAAGATGCTGGCGAGGATCGCGATCAAAATGGCTGAGCCGGTTGCGTAGCCCAGACCCAGGGTGCGATCCATGAAGTCAGACATTGTGGTGCCTGCGACACTGGTGGCCAGGATAACCGTCCAGTAGAGCGGTGGGTGGTACCTGCGCACAGAGAGTTGACCCAGTAGGGTCGCTATGAAAAAGCTGATGAGGATGACTGAGCTCAGGGCATAGCCAACGTCCAACGTCATGGAAACGAGGTCGCCGGCCGTCTCCCCCAAAGTCGTTGCACAGATCTTCATGATCCAAAAAGCTAGAGTGATTTGAGGAAGCTTATTCATCGAGACGATACGCTTGGAAGAGGAGCCGGGCGGGGTGACCGGCGAGGCGCGCATCATCTCGCTTGAATTGTCAAAAAATAGTCATGCCGTCATCAAAAAAAAGCTAATCAAAGATTTTTTTAGGTTGCCACTGCTCGCTAAAATCGGGTTTCTGCTTAGCGCTTCTTTACAAGTCTCGCTTTCACCTTGTCTACCCTTGGGCCCACGTCTCGCACGATGGTTTTAAGTATATCTGTAGATATGCCTAGTTTTTTAGACCAATAAGATAATTCGGAGCTCTCGCTTACATTAATCAGCAAGCAGTCTTTTTCTTTGTCATAGGCCGTATCTTTGTCTTTCACTCAGCTTACCCTGGCTTGTTCATAGGAAAGTTGATTATCTTTTAAGCGTTTCGATCCTCGTGTTTGAGGTAATGCCGGCGCCTAAGGTATTACTTTAGTTGCAGTAGGGTAGACGACTACGGGGTTGATTATCGGTAACCTTGTTTTATGATAATGATTATCATAAATTTTTGAATTCTTGATAAGACTACTCTCAGGGTCACAGCCTTATTAGCCGCCTAAATTGAATAGCTCTAGGTTGGGAGATGCAGCGGAGTCACGCGCGGTGCGATAATTTTATACATACTAAGTCGAATGTATCTGTGTTCCGATTGTGTCTGGGCGAAGAAACTTATTGTAACAAAATGAGTAGTAGGCGATTCCTAGATCGGTAGTTGCGGCTATGGATGCGGTAGGCAGAGGAGATGACACCTTCCAGGGCTAAGCGCCGCGGCTTTACGCAGCCCATTTTGCGCTGACGCGTGGATCTTTCAAGCCAGCGCACTTTTACTGCTTGCAAGGCACGAACGCTGCGCCATGAACACATGGCAAGCAAGATGGGACGCTTGATCAATCATTTCGCTGAGGCCCGCGACGCATCACTCATCCAATGGGTCTTGCCGCAGCGTAGTCAGCTAGCGCTTTGGTCTAAGTAATCACGGCTAAAGCTCACGGTCACCGATGGGATCGTAAGCGCGAGGCTTCTCCAGCGGCGGGGGCATCCGCTTGGCAAGCCTAACCACTGTTCATCGCTGCGCTTCGCGATGCTCCACATTGATCAGGCAGCGGCGACGGCGGCGAAAAACACAGTCGCCATGCCGATCCACATAGCACAGGCAACCAGGGCTAAAAACCGATGGTCGCTGGAGATGGGCTCTAAACGAGGCGGGGCCGGTAGCAGCGGTGCACCCTGCACAGGGTAGAGAGGCTTGTGCTCAAGGAGGGTGATCGTCCGTGTAAGCTGTAGACGCAACTGAATTTCCTTCTCAGTTCCAATGCTTGGCTCAATGCCAGCCACTCGAATGCAGTATCTCTTCAGTACATTTCAATAGCAAGACTATTGGGCGTCTTGGGCAGGTTTGTGCCGGTGCTGGCATAGCTCAAGAGGGAGTCCTTGAGTCGCCCCCGATGACCGAATCTGTTGATCGCTCAATGCTGAGACGAAGACGCGTTAGTCGGGACGGGAGCCATAGGCGCTGAACAGCGCTTGAGCTACTTGTACACGACTTGTACGCCGTGCTGTTCGTCGTACAAGGCGGAAATCTAACGAGACGGCTGGGTCGGTTAGGTACTAAGCGCTGCGATGAGATCCGCAAGTGAAATGCCAAGTTTTAATCGCTGAAGACGAAGAGCTACTTGCGGACATGCTGCGCGAGATCTTCGAAGATCATGACTGCGAGGTAGTCTCCTTCGCTACAGCCGATGCTGCGTACGACTACCTGCAAAGAACCAGCCACCGACTGGATTTACTTTTCACCGATGTCAAAATGCCTGGAGAAATGACCGGACTGGATCTCGCGTATCACGCTCGCCGGCTACAGCCCGGTCTTCGAATCGTCATCTCCTCCGGCTATTTCGAAGGCCCGACCCAGCAACTGTCCCAAGTGACGCTCCTCCCAAAGCCTTGGGAAGTTGAGCGATTACTGCAAGCATGTGAATTGCACCGCTGAAAAAACTTCATGCGGCGGCACTCTAGGTCAGCCAATGAATTTTTCAAAAGACGCTTCTAATCGGTTGCGAAAATCTCTTTGCTGGTAACAGGCGTCTGGGATCCCAAGGCGCGAATTTCGTTTACCGCGTCTCTTATAACCACATAGAGGAGCTGTGTGTTACCAGCTAGGGTCTTGCTGAGACTCCGACTCACGCGCGCCGGCCTTTGCGGGTCTATCAGAGTAAAAATTATCGTTTCCCCTTGGGACTCGATGATGTGCTGCAAGGGTGGATTCAGAGCGGCAAGCTGTTCAGCTAGCGAGTTTATGCTTAATTCCTAAATAGCCTGACGTTTCGAACCTCGCAGTGACCGTTAGTTCGATAAGTGTAGTGCGCGTTGGTAACCCGTACCGGGATGATAGCCAGAGCTTCTGCGTTACCTGTGCGTCCGAAGCAGGATCGCCACGAAAAGCATCGCTATAGCGATCGTCACAACGAGTAGCATGCTGCCAAGGATCTTGGCGTCCTTACGGGTTATCAGATCCATGATTACCTCCAAGGCTACTTGAAACCTCTACACCATTCGAGCCACACACGCTCCTCTGTAGTGAGGAATTCTTAAGGGCGGGCCTCTAGCGTTTTTACGATGCCGGAGCGTACAGCCGGATCAGTAATCGCGCTTGCCATGACAGCCTTTACGTTTGTTGCTATCAAAGCATTGAGGCGGTTCGCCAGCTCCTGATCGGACACCAGTGCAAGTGTCTTGCACATAAATCGCTCTCCATAAGCATTACCGTCAGATGCGATCGAGAAAATCAAACAACAAAAACGAAAGGGCGACGAGCCCTAGCGCGCTTGCCACAAAACAGAAAAGCATCCAGCCCACATAAGCCGTGCTCTTTCTAGACATAAGCACCTCCCGTGCCAACTTCTTGAGTCTGTCAATGCAGCTGCGCCCAGCGACGAATGATCGCCGACACGCTGTGAAATATTTGTACACACCGTGGTAGGAAGGAGGGTAGGTGGAGCGAATTGATTGGCGCTGGCCTGTGTGATGGCTCCTCGTCCAGGCAGCGAATAGCCGACATCGGATTCAACTATTTCGCGTATGGGAGGCGCTCACTTAACAGATCATGCAGAGCTTTATAAGACGCTCTGCTGCAACCGAACATCGTAGTGCACAGCGCGTGTGCGCAGCGGATACGTTCAGTGAAAGTCTCGACTACGCGTATCCAGTCCCTGTAAAAGCTCGCTTATATCCTTCAGTCGACCCGCCACTACATGCAGCACACCGTCTCGTGTTTCGATGGTGCCATCTACACGCATCAGCTGGGACGCTACGAGCTCCCGCCGCTGCCGCTCTGCCAACGTTCGCCAGACCACGACGTTCACCATCCCAAACTCATCCTCCAGCGTCACAAAGGTCACGCCGCTGGCAGTCCCGGGTCGTTGCCGCCCGACTACCAAGCCTGCGATTCGGGCTGGCTGACCGTGGCGTCGCTCGGCGAGATCGCGAGAGCTCATTAGGCGCTGAGCCATGAGCTGGGGGCGTAGCAGGGTAAGGGGGTGGGGGCCTAGGGTGGTACCTATTGAGGCATAGTCAGAATGGAGTTCTTCGCCCACTGTAGGAGCGACCAGTTCTTGGATCTCCTCTACAACGACAGCGCCCTCGGCGAAGAGCGGCAACTGCGGCTCGATTGCTGCCATTGCCCATCGTGCTTGGAAGCGATGACCAGCCAGGCCCTTCAAGGCTCCCGCATCCGCTAGACATTCCCGTGCCTTCGTATCGAGGCACGCGCGCAGGCACAGATCGGTGACATCGCGGAATGGCTGTTGCCGGCGGGCCTGCTCAACCGCGCGCCCGGCCTTCTCCGCCAGGCCGCGCACCATCCGCAGTCCCATCCGGATAGCCGGCTGCGAGCTATCTGCGACAGCTTCGAGGCTGCAGTCCCAGTCGCTGCAGGTCACGTCCACCGGCAGGGTCTGCAACCGATGGCGCCGAGCGTCCTGCAGTATCTGGTCAGGGCTGTAGAACCCCATGGGGTAAGAGTTGATCAGCGCCGCGGCGAAGGCCGCCGGCTCATGGCATTTGAGCCAGCAGCTGGCGTAGGTGAGCAGGGCGAAGCTGGCCGCGTGGGACTCGGGAAAGCCGTAGCTGCCGAACCCCTCGATCTGGCGGAAGATGTCCGCGGCGTACTCGGCCGTGTAGCCGTTGGCAAGCATGCGCGAGGTCAGCCGCTCCCGGTGCGGCTCAAGGCCCCCGTGTCGCTTCCAGGCTGCCATGCTGCGGCGAAGCTGATCGGCTTCGCCCGGGGTGTAGTCGGCAGCAAGGATGGCGAGCTCCATCACCTGCTCCTGGAACAATGGGACACCCAGCGTTCGGCCGAAGACGCGCTCCAGCGCCGACGGATAGCTGATCTCCTCCTGACCGGTCCGCCGGCGCAGGTACGGGTGGACCATGCCACCCTGGATGGGGCCCGGGCGGACGATGGCCACCTCGATCACCAGGTCGTAAAAGGTCTGTGGCTTCAGCCGCGGCAGCATGGCCATCTGGGCACGTGACTCGATCTGGAACACCCCGAGCGTATCGGCCCGGCTAATCATCGCGTAGGTCGGCTTGTCCTCTTGAGGCACGGTAGCCAGGGTCAGCTCCTTACCCCGGTAGTCCCTCACCAGGTCGAAGCACCGGCGCAGGGCGCTGAGCATGCCCAGGGCGAGGATGTCGACCTTGAGCAGGCCCATCGCGTCCAGGTCGTCTTTGTCCCACTGAATCACCGTCCTGCCCTCCATGGCCGCGTTCTCGACCGGTACCAGGGTGTCCAGTGTCTGATCGGCGATGACAAACCCTCCCGGGTGCTGGGAGAGGTGCCGGGGGAAACCGATTAGCGCGCCGGTGAGCACCAGGATCCGGTGGAGCAGGGGGCTATCAGGATCGAAGCCCGATTCGCGCAGGCGCTCCGGCGGCGGCAGGTTGTCGGTCCAACGGCCGCAGCAGTCCGCCAGCGCGGTGATCTGGTCTGGGGGTAGGCCCAGGGCCTTGGCCACGTCGCGGACGGCACCCGCAGCGTGGTAGGTGGATACCACCGCAGTGAGGGCGGCGCGCTGGCGCCCATAGCGGCGGAAGATGTACTGGATGACCTCTTCCCGGCGATCATGCTCGAAGTCGACATCGATGTCCGGCGGCTCATCGCGCTCGTGGCTGATGAAGCGCTCGAATAGCAGATTGATCCGGGTCGGGTCCAGCTCGGTGATACCCAGGGCGAAACAGACGGCAGAGTTGGCGGCCGAGCCGCGCCCCTGGCAGAGGATGCCCTGCTGCCGTGCGAAGCGGACGATGTCGTGCACCGTCAGGAAATAACTCTCGTATGACTTGTCAGCAATCAGCTGCAGCTCTTTCTCGATCTGAGCACGCAGGCGATCTGACAGCCCCTCCGGCCAGCGCCAGGCGCAGCCTTCCTCGGTCAGCACCCGTAGCCAACTGGTGGCAGTATGACCTTCTGGTACCACCTCGCTGGGGTACTCGTAGCGCAGCTCGGCCAGGTTGAAGGTGCAGCGCTCGGCAATACGCAGGGTCTCCGTCAGCAACTCGGGCGGATAGCACCTCGCCAGGGCCTCACGGGTGCGCAGATGACGTTCCCCATTCGGGAAGAGCATCTGACCGGCTTCTGCTACCGGGACGTGATGACGGATCGCGGTGATGGTGTCCTGCAGGGCCCGGCGCCCGCGGCAGTGCATGTGCACGTCGCCTGCGGCCATAAGGGGGATACCCAAGGCCGCTCCCAGTCTCTGGAGCTGCTGCAGCCGCACTTGATCGTCCTGGTCGAAGTGGAGCTCGGCGGCAATCCACAGCCGGCCCGGGAACACCTGCAGCAACCAGCGCACGGACTCCGCTTCCGCGTCGCGCTCCGGTACCCAGAGCGCAAGGAGGCCGGCGACCTGGTCGAGGTCCTCGCGCAGCAGCCGGTAGCTACCTTTGTCCGCCCGCCGGCGGGCGACGGTGATCAGTCGGCACAGCTGCTGGTAGCCCTGCAGGTCTTGCACCAGCAGCACCAACTTGGGGCCCTGGGCGACCTGGAACTCCGCGCCCACAATCAAGCGGACGTCGTGCTTCTCCGACGCCTGCCAGGCCCGCACGATGCCGGCGAGAGTGCACTCGTCAGTGATGGCCAGCGCCTCATAGCCCATTGCCTTGGCCCGCTCGAACAGCTGATCGACGCTGGAGGCACCGCGCTGGAAGCTGAAGTTCGACAGGCAGTGCAGCTCCGCATAGCCGGGTGTCACGCGAACCACCCCTGCACCCACCACCCCGGGCCTTCGGCCGGCGCCTGGAAGGCCCAGGCCGTACGCCCGTCGGCGAGCTCCAACACGTAGTAGTCCCGACGGGCATCCGCACCGTCCCACCACCCGCTCTCGATACGCTCCGGCCCGCTTAGAACCCTTGGCTGATCGATATCCAGGGGCTCCGGCGCCGGCAGCAGCCAACCCGGCCGTCGATTCGGTCCTAGTGCCTGGAGCGCCAGCGAAGGCGCGTCGCGCCGCCAGGCGCGCTCCGGCCGGTGATCGCCCTGGGCGCCCACCGCATAGACCGCGTCGTCGCCCAGGCGAGAGCGCAGCCGCTCGCGCAGCTGCTCCCAGCTCACCGTCTGTTGCGGACGCTCATCGAAGAGGCCACGGTGCTGGGGAACGAACGAGGGTAGCTCGTCGGCGACCAGGCCGATCGCGACTACCGGCTCCACCACCTGGGTGGGCTCCAGACGTCCCCGGGCAAATTCGAACAGCAGCGCAGGGTCACGCTCCGGGGCGAGTAAGCCAACCACCACCTCCGTGGTCGGCGCCTCCCTATGCTCCAGCCGCAGGGTGAAGCGTTGGGCGCCCATGTCCCGGCCGGCCAGGTAGGTGGCCAGGTCCGAGGTCAGCCGGCGCAGCGGGAACAGCAGGGCCTGAGTCGACTCAACTTCGAAGTTGAGCTCGATCCGCAGCCTGAAGGTGGTCGGGGGCAGAAAAAACTCCAGGGGCAGGACCTTGCTGCCCAGCATCTGATCGAGGTGATTGAGCAGACTCAGCGGAAAGCGCCGGGCGAGCTGCGCCCGGGGCAGCGCCAACACCTGGCTGAGCTGCCGAAGCCCCATGCGGCGCAAGGCCTGGACGATCTCCGGCTCGAAGTCCAGAAGCGCCACCGGCAGCGTGCGCATAGCGCTGGCAAGGCCCGCATCGTCGCGCACGACCAGGCTGTCACCGGCGTTGGCCAACACCCGGGCGGCGACTGGGTTGGGTGCCAGGGTGATCCGGTGGCCGAAGCCCAGCGCCGTGAGCTCCTGGCGCAGGCGCGCTTCAAATCTTGGCCAGGGCCCGAAGAGTGGCAGGCTCGACTGCACCTCGAGCACCAGGGCGTCGGCGAAGTGCAGGCTCACCTGGGAGCTGAACCCGTACGCCCACGCCGCCAGCAGCTCATGCTGTCGCCTCAGCGCCGCTTCGTCGTACTCCACCGTCGCAAACTGAGGGCAGATCGCCTGGGCAGCGGTGTATGTCATCTCCGGCCGGAGCCCAAGCGCCAACGCCGCGGGGTTCGCCGCCTTGATGATCCGGCGTTGTATCGGCCCGTGGAGCAGTACCAGGGGTTCGTCCGGGTCAGGACAATTGCGCAGCACACCGTCCAGCGCGAACTGTGGGAAGTAGATGCAGGCCCATTTCATGGCAGTCGTCCCTCAATGCCAGACCCGATGCGCCAGCGCCGTCGCCGGTGGATTGCCGCCACGGCACTTGAGCACTCGAAGCTGCTGAGGCGAGCCCTCGAGCACCAGGCGTAGCGCCGCCGGTGAAGCATTGACGGCTTCCCGCTGGTGGCGGAACGCGAATGCCAGGGTCTGTCCGGTCTCTGCAGCCACCTGCAGCCGGCGCAGCGCGCGATCGTCCGCACGGCTGGGCCAGCAGAGCACCGCGCCACAGCTACCGGAGCGCAGGCACTGCTCTGCGGCCCACAGCACGTCTTTGCCTTGGACCTGGATGACGCTCAGCCGGCCGAGGTCGACGCCGGCCTGCAGCCAGGCATGCGGGTAGAGCAGATACGGGGGAGCGATCAGCACAACGCGTTCGCCGGCGGCAGTGAGGCGTGCCAATGTCGGCCACACGAGCGTGAGCTCACCCAGGCCCGGTCGAGCGCTCAGGATTTCGGTAAGCGCTGCATCAGGCCACCCGCCGAGCGGCAGTTGGGCATCGAGCGCCGAGTGTCCGGTTGGCTGCGTGCTGGCGTCGTCCACATGCGGACTTTGCCCGCGCCACACACGGCGACTGTCGAGCAGAGAGTCGAGCGCAACGACATTGGTGGCCGCGTTATCCATGCTGCACCCCCGTCGGCGCCGACGGCGAGCTGCCGCGCTCGGTGAGCATGACTTGCAGCTGCGCACGCAGTTTGAACAGATCTGCATGCAGGACGGAGTTCATCGACTCCAGGCGCAGGATATGACGCTGGGCACGCGAGAGGGGATCGTCGCGGTCGTCCGGAATGAGCCGGTCACCCCGGGGCACGTGGCGCCGGTTCTCTTCCTGTACGAACTGGACGTAGCGCAGTCGGTGGCGCTGCACCTCGGCTTTGAAGGCGTCACGTTCTGCAACGAGGTTGTCGCGCTCGGCGACCAGGACCCGATTAGCACGCTGGGCTTGCCCCAGGCACTGACGTACCTGGTCGAGCTCCTCGGTCAGCAGATCCACGAGATTGCGGCAGTACGTCAGCTCCGTGGGGCGGAACAGGGACTGCTGCTGTTCGAAGCTGTCCTGCTCATCACCAAGCATGTCCATAGCGGCCCACCTGCTCAATCCCTGACGCCATGACCTTCTGGTACTCAACAGAGCGATCGGGACAGCGGTGACAGAGACGAGGGATACGGGGAGAAATGGACATGGAATGGCCTCCTTTGTGTGTACTGTATAAATAGACAGTAATCAGGGAGGAACGATCCAGCAAGCTTGACAGCGACGGACGGCAGGGAGGCGTCCACAGGAAGTGGGTGTAAGAATCTTACACAGACTCACGAGCGTGAGGCGGATACCGACAAGGTGTCGGGATACCAGAAGGACTGCCAGGGAGCACTTAGTTAGCCTGGCGTCCAATGAGCACACACCCGGGCAGAAGTGTGCTGATGGATAACGCCGTCATCACGAGGGCAATCACTGGATGCGATTCGAACGGTGCAAAGAGGTCAGCCAGCAGGAGGCCCTGCTGCGCCGCATGGACCCACCGGGATCCTTCGCAAACGATGCCGAAGGCTGTACCTACAAATGCAGCACCTACCGCCGTACGTGCACTACTGGATCGTATCGCCACCGAACTGTCCCTCAACACTGTCGAGGACAGCATGGCATTCACGACGGGTTGCCTATGGCGCAATTCCTACCGGGTCAGGGCGCCCGATCAAACTTGCGCCCAAACGCAGCACCTTGAAACCTCCGCAGCATCGATCAGCGCCTGCTACCGGCAGCAAGCTGCCGGCCCCTTTCCAGTTTGCCAGCCGGACGGCCCGCGTTAGCCGGGCGTGCAGGTAATCAACGTCAGGTGGCGGCGTGCCTGCTGCCGGCTTTGCTCGGCCTGCTGCTGACAGGCCCACTCATCTTGGATCTGCCACGCGACCTCTTTCCGTACCGGCAGAGTTACCGGATAGGCCTCTTGGGTCGCCTCCGAAGAAACCGGCAAGCCAGCCTGCTTCAGGTAGAGATAAGGCTGCTGCAGAAATCCAGATAGTGTGACGGGCGCCTGGCTGTCCTTGTACAGGTCAGCCCAGAGATCGAGATCGACCGCGTCGACGATGATGGGGTGATCCATTTCAGGTGGGCGATGCATAGGTGGACGTTCTCCGCTGTTGATGCCCCTACGCTACCCCCGTTTCCGGAAACGCAAGGGGCGACCTCGGCATGCTCGACTGTGCCTTGCGCTGCTGCTGGACCAGAAGCTTGCGAATCTTCGAGGCGTAAAGCATCTGGTCTCTAAGTACCGCGAGCTGCGGTTCATAGAGTTGGAAGAGCTCAACGAACCAGTGATCCATACCGCGAGTGACAAGCCCTGGCGCATACAGCGGACCCTGCCCCTTGGATATGGGCAGACGGCCTTGCCGTTTCTTGTTACCAGGCACGTCGTAGAAAAAGACTTTGCACCAGACGATGGACATCGATCCCTTGCCGTTATCGCGTACGTCGATGAGGCGGTAGATGATCTTGCCGCCAGCGCGCTCCTTGGCGGCAGCGAGGTATTCATCGCGCAGCCGAAGCGCCTCAGCTTTCACGGTCTGACGGATGTCTTCCATAGCCCCAATCGCCTGCTGGAAATTGCCGTGGATTGCATGCACATCGCGTTGGGGGGTAGCTAGATCGTACATTGTTATATCCTATCTATTAACAATAATGCCGTTGAGATTGTCATTAGTCCTGCTGGTCTTTCTAGGGCGGCCTGCCTGCCCTTTTTAATGCCATTCACCACAAGCCCGTTTAGATTGTTATTACTAATACGCAAGTGTCTCGAGCTAGAGCTATTTACTCTTCAACTCGCAATCTGAACGGCTGTGTGGTTATTATCTATTGTGACTTGGGCCCCCATCGCGGACTTCTGTTAGAGCCCATAACCCTCGATTCGAGAGCTTCCAGCACAATCTTACGCATGGTTTTCTAGATCATTCGAACACCAATCAACCCGTTTAGATTGTCATTAGTAATGAGAGATAGGCCTTAGCCGCTCTCTCAGTTTTTCGTTACAACAAACCCGTTTAGATTGTCATTATTAATAGGGAAATTGCTCCGAGAAGCGTACTTCAGCAGTTTTTTCAGCAAAACGCCTGTCTTGGCATTACGGTGGCGGCGTTACAACAAATCCGTTTAGATTGTCATTATTAATACGCGTTGGTGTTTTCCTTGTAGGGGCGGTTTGCTGGCCTCGTTCACTCCGCTGACCTCTTTTTCAGTTTTTCAAGCACAATCTTCCGCATGTTTTTCTAGCTCACCTGAATGCCAATAAACCCGTTTAGATTGTCATTAGTAATGAGGGGCGAGCCAGTGCAATTCCTAATTTTTCCCTTTTCCAACAGACCCATTTAGATTGTCATTACTAATAAGCAAATCGCTTCAAGATTCGCGTTTCAGCAAAAATTTCAGCAAAACGCCTGTATTTGCATTATGGGGAGGACGTTTCAACAAACCCGTTTAGATGGTGATTAGTAATGGGCTTTTTGCGTCGCCCCTGGGAGCGACAGGTGCTTGCCACAGCCGTCCGTTCAATTACTGATTAAGCCAGTGCATTCGAGGTCATAGCGCGCAATTCCACCCTGCTGAGGGGGTGAACCTGAGGCTGTTTGAGTGGCCGACGGTGGCACGCTGTATCTGAGGCGTCCTGGAGGACGCCTGGCCTCAGCTGTGGCGGACGAGGTAAAGACCGAGGCGTCCCCAGGGACGTCTGAGGGTCCGGTTTCTCAATCCGCCGCACTGCTAGGCGTCCTGGAGGACGCCTGGCCCCAGCTATGGCGGTGGAGGTGAAGACCGAGGCGTCCCCAGGGACGCCTGAGGATCAGGTGGCATCGCTCTTGGATAACTCGGTAAGGCTCAGGCGTCCTGCAGGACGCCTGAGCCTTACTCACATCAGCGACGCTATTCGAGAGACCTACGACCCGAAAGAATCACACCACGCCTGCCTTCGTAGTAAGCCTCGACATCGGCTACTCCAACGTCAAGCGTGTCGACGGCTACGCTGACGCGGCAGACCCCACTCAATCCATTCGCCCTGCGCAAGCCGCGCCGCTCCATTCCCTGAACGGCAATGCGACGCTCAAGGAAGGTGAACACTACGTGCAGTTGGAATGCGAGCCCTGGGCAGAGTTTCTGAGCGCCGGCCGGGCCGACGCAACGCGCGAGCTGCACGCCGACTACGCGGCTTCCAAAGCCTATCGTGCGCTCTTCAATGCATCGATCAGTGAGGCATGTGGCGAGGGTCGCAACGAGATCGATCACTTCATCACGGGCTTACCTGTCAGCCAGATGCGCCAGCCCCAGCTCGTTGAGCGGCTCACGGCACAGCTGACCGGTACCCACCAGGTCGTCCCCAAGCGCGAGATCCAGGTTCACAAAGTATCGGTACTGCCTCAGCCGGTAGGGACGCTGAACTACATCTACAGCACCTACGAGGCTTGGATGAGGGCGTCATCCTGGTCCTTGATCCGGGCTTCTTTTCAGTCGACTGGGTGGTGTTCCGTCGCGGGGATATCGTTCGGGACTCCAGTAACTCGTCGATGGAGGCCATGAGCGCGCTCTCGAGGCGATCAACCAGGCTATCGCCCGTGAATATGGCGGTCCTGGGCCTGGTGGAGACAAGATCGAAAGTGCGCTGCAGCGTGGCAAGCCCTACATCCAGCTGTACGGCAGCAAGGTTGAGCTCAAGCCCTTCGTCGACCAGGCTGTTGCGACCGTTGTCCCCAAGGCCCTGAGCAACATGAAGCAGCAGATGCGCTTCCTGGATGGCGAGGCGATCGACTTCGTACTCATGGGAGGCGGTGGCGGCGGCTTCTATCAAGCAGCTGCAGAGCAGATTTTTCCCCTCTCCAAGGTGATCACTGCCGACCGACCCATCATCTCAAATGCCTATGGCTACTGGCTGCAGCACCAGTAAGGATGGGATATGAGCGATCACGGCGACGAGCTCAAGCTTCGCTTGAACGTCAAATTCAAAAGTGGGATGTCGCCAGCGTTGCTGGCGGAGCTCTCATCACTTCCCGAGCGCCGACGTGTGAAGCGGCTATGCTGGACTTGACACAGATCGGGTTGCTGTACGAGCAAGCAGCTGGGCGCCTGCCAGCCTCTAGCTCAATCCAGAAGCCGGTTGGGAGATTGCCCGTAGACCTTCGGCCAGAGCCCACGAAGAATCGCCCGGTCAATAGCGCCCCGATTCTAGGGGCGACTAAGAGGAAGAGGTCCCGATTCCCGTGACCAGTACTCCAGTGTCTGATGTTGTCGACCAGGTGCGAACGAGCAGCGCGCCGCAACGCTCTGTTCCGCCCGTTCGAAAAAGACCTGGTTTCAATATCACGATGACGGGCTAGGCGCTGGGTATGGGTGGCCCCTATGACCAGGAAAGCGCGCAGGAAATTGTGCTGGGATTCAAGGGTTATAGGGGATCCCTTCGAAATTTTGCCTTCACGTGCCCTAGTAGCCACGGCGGCAGCGGATCAGTGGGATCTGATGGACCAATATCCAGCTTAATAGCAGTGTGCATTTCTTGCGACGTCATGAGCATGAAGCCAGCGTTGATTAGAGAAGCGTTGCGAATTAGCGCTGAACCGCGGTGCACCTTGATGAACAGGCCCTCGCTCGGTCTACGGTCGGTCACGTCGATCAAGATGGTCATGTCACGCTCAATAAAGGGTGCCATGACGTCGTCTTCTACCTGGGCCGCTCGACTGTGCTGATCGGATAGCCGTATGGGATCGCCCGGCTGTTGGCCTATGCCGTCCTGCGCCGGACTTGCTCTATGCCATCGCTCTGGTCGAATCGAAGCAGTATGCCGGTCGGCTGGCCCTACGCACTCAACATCGATGGAAAAGGCTTTCATCCGGCTAGCCGCGCTGAGGCCGAGCATCTTCTGACGGAGGCTCTTTCCAGGACAAAGATGATTGCAGTCGGCGCCATGCAGGTGAGCGTGCGTTGGAATGGGCATCGTGTGTCCGATCCTTCCGAGCTCCTGGATCTGCACACCAATGTCCGAGTAGCCGTCTCGACGTTCTGCGAATTCCTCAAGCAGCAGGGGGGCGATATCGCGCTCGCCATTGGTCGCTATCACACCCCAAATCCCGCGTTAGCAAGCGTTGCCCGAGCCTATGGCGAAGATGTGCTGCGCGTCTGGCGCCGGCTAATCCTTCTCAAGAAAAGCAACGGAGACGCGTGATGAACAGCGGGACCGACGAAACCTTGCTGGAGATGGCGCGTGAATGAGCCAGGGAACAAGACCCTGCTTTTCACCGCTTCTTCGATATCAGCACCGAAGACACCGCCTGGCTTAAAGCAGCTACTGACCGCGACATTCGCAGGCTTAGCCAGCTGCCCGCTTCCGCCTTTCGAGTCGTTCTACTTCATCGTGAGGACGGTAACGCGGAGCGGCACCTTCTAAATACGAAGAGCGTTGTCCAAGTCGTAGGGGTGCTCGGTGAGATTCGTGAGGGCCTGTCGGGCCGCAAGATGGAAACGCAAATCTACTGGAACCTGAAGGATAGCGACGCGGATTGGCTGCTCACCGCCTCTCCGACGCAGCGTCGCCAGATCGCAGCGCTGGGGCGCATTCAGTTCGTCGTACGCGACGGCCATTTGCGGCAGCGCGTGGAGCCCTACCCAGAGCCTGTCCTTCACCGATTCATGCGTCTCCTGCACGCCTGACCTCGACTTTACAAACTACGGAGATGTCACGAAATGGATAACGCCGCTCTAATCGACATGATGGTCAAAGCCGGCTTCCGTTGTACCATCATCACCCTGCACACCGAGCTGACTGCCAAGCAGGTGACGAGCGCCCGTAAGCGGCTGAACGTGGTCAGTAGAGGCGGTTCGGGGCCGCTGCCGCTGGGTTCGCGCATACTGGGCAGCAAGGCTCGCGTGATCGAGGCGGCTCTTTTCATGGGGGCTTATCCGCGCGGGGCTCGTAAGCCACTCTTGAGTGTCGACGTCGAAGCCGTGATCGCTGTGCACCAGTCGTATTTGGGCTATCGAGAGGCGCTGAACTTTACGCCGACCGAGTGCCTTTCCATCGACGAAGCATGGGTCGTGGCACGTGAATACCGTTCCAAAGACCTGGTGATGCGTGCTTGCCGGTGCTGCCAGCTCACCTATGTCGCCCTAACCAGCACCAACAAGTCTACCCGCCCGTATTGCTCGCAATCCGTGGTGAAAGATCGATTCCATTGCGATGTGAATGACGCTGCGATGTCCGATCGTCCAGCCGAAGAACTCCTGGCGCTTGCCCTGAACATCCAGCAGCTGACCAATTGGGGTTACAGCTCACACGAGATCATGAAGCAGCTTGGGCTGAATCAGCCGGAATACCTCACTGCGTTAGAGCTTCTGGACTACAAGGACGTCGAGCGCCGCGAGATTGTCGCGCTTTACCCGGCCGGCGATCAGCTCGTTCGCGCTCTGGTCTCTCAGGAATCCATGCCCCTGCTTCGATCGGCGTAACGATTACGCTTGCTACACCTCCACCAACGGGCGGGGATAGCAGGGCCAGCCGTCTGGTAGCTGGTTTTCTCATCGAACTCCAATGAGTATCCTCGGGGCGCCCTGCGCTGGCGCGTATCATCGAGGGTCTATGCCCTAGGCGTCCTGGGGGCGTCCTACGCTGGCCGGCACCATCGGCGATCTATCACCGAGGCGTCCTGGGGGCGTCCTACGCTAGCTGGCATCACCGAGGGTCTATGGCCGAGGCGTCCTGGAGGCGTCCTAGCTCCCATGCTGCGGGAGCCCTTCGCCCTCCCAGATAACGCTAGGCGTCCTGCAGGCGTCCTGGCACAGCGGCCTCCGAGCCTGGCAACTCCGGCATCGCCAAGAATTTCTCCCAGTCGCTCATCAGTGCGCGCCGCTTTTCGAGTAGGGGGCCTCGGTTGTAGGCAGCTTCAGTCTTGGAGCCAACCCTGTGGGCCAGCGCCTTCTCGCAGATTTCCCTCGGGTGTGAGGTGGTCTCCGCTGCCCAGGTACGAAACGTCGAGCGGAAGCCGTGCGGGACCGCTCCCTCTAGCTTGATCTTCCGCAGCGCCCGGCCTATCGCGTTACCCGGCAGTGGTTTCTTACCGCGGGCGTTGGGGAACACCCAGGTATCGTGCTGACCCTTCTGCTGCTCAAGCACTTCCAGCATCCGGTCCGTCAGGGGCACGATATGCTCCTTGTCTCGCTTCATGCGTTCAGCCGGGATGGTCCAGCGTCTGGCGTCGAAGTCGAACTCCGCCCAACGTGCCTCGCGAACCTCGGCATTGCGCAGCGACGTGAGGATCAGGAGCTCCGCTGCACGCGCGGCTGGACCGTCCAGGGAATCCAGGCGATGCAGCACGGATGGACAGCTTTCCGCCGGCGCCGCTGGATGGTGCGTGACATTGCGATCGTGGCGCGGCAGCAGCTTGTCGAGGTGGCCACGCCACCGAGCCGGATTGGCGCCTTCGCGAAACCCCAGTGCCTGGGCGGCATCGAGCACCGACTCGATGCGGTTGCGGATGCGCGCGGCGGTGACCTCGATCTTGTCCCAGATCGGGCGGAGCACCTGCAGCACCAGGTCGGTATCGATCTCGGCGACCGGCCGGCGACCGAGTACCGGGAAGACATAGCGTTCCATGGAGCTGACCCATTGACGGTGGTGGTCATGGCTCCACGAAGCACCGTGGGTGGTGATGTACTGCCTGGCCAGGGTCTCGAAGAGGTCGGGTCCCGCGGCCGGCGATTGAGCCGCAGGCGAACGCCGGCCCGGTAACTCAGGCGCCCCCTCCGCGATCTTCAGTCGGCGCCGGTCCGCTTCAAGCCGGGCCTGCTTCAACGAGACCGCCGGATAGCCACCCAGCCCTACGTCATACCGCTGACCTCGGAAGGAAAATCTGAAGATCCAGCGTTTGGCCCCGGTCTTGGCCACACGCAGGATCAGGCCGCGGCCGTCCTGGTAGACGCCTGGTTCGGATAGCTCTTTCACCTGCTTCGGTAGCAACTGGCCCACGGTAACTCTCCACATCGACCGCCGAAGGCTATCACCCAATCCTGCGTATGCAACTACCCGAACCTGTAAAAACTGAGTCATACAGTACGGGGAAGTTATATCCCCGTACTAGATCTTCGGAACCCGCACCATAGCTGAGATTTCTCTTTTTTCTATTGGTCAGAGCCCACAAAGAGCCCCACACGGCTGAGGCGGCCGCGATTCCAGGTTCAGCTCCTGATCAGTGTTAATCCGCACATCTCTCACGGGCTACCGACACTCAAAAGCGGCAAACGCTCGCAAACGTTAGCTAACGTTAGGACCTAGCCGGATACACCTAACATAATTGTTTGTTAGTTTTGTTTGGCGTTACCATGCTGTTTTCCATTACCCGGAGGCGGCCATGGCTGAACGCAAATTTACAGACGCAGAGGTCATCGCCGCCGGCGAGCAGCTGCTGGCAGGTGGGCGCAAGGTCAATGGCTGGGCGCTACGGACTACCCTCGGCGGAGGCCGCCCCGAAACGCTCCTCAGCGTCTGGCAGCGACACCACACTGGGGTACCGGGTGGGGCCATTCCAACCAGGCCACTGCCGGAGGAAGCCACGGCGATTATCGAAACCGCAGTCGCCAAGCAGACCAAGGCAATGCAGGACGCACTGGCCGGTGCCCTTGACTTGGTAGCGGCTGCGGCGCGCAAAGAGGTTGTGCTGGAGCTCGAGCAGGCGCGGCAGGAGATCGCCCGCCTGGAGGCTGAGCAAGACGATGCCAGCGGCGTGCTCGAAGGCCTCGAGGCTGATCAGGAGCGCAGTCAGCAGCAGATAGACGGGTTGGCCAACGAGCTTCAGCTGAAGGACAGCCAGCTCAGTGCTATGGCCGAGGAGAACGCCAGTCTCGCCGAGCGGCTTGCCGAGGCAGAAGGGCAGGCGCAACAAGCTCGGGACCAGCTCGCCGAGAGTCAGGCCGAGTTGAGCCTGGCGCTCGCCCAGAAGGCTTCCGCAGAAGCGACGAGCGCAGAGCATCAGCGTTCTGCTTCCGCAGCTGAGGAGCGCCTTGCTGATACCCAGGTCGAGCTCCGCGAAATGCGCAATCGGCTTGCCATCGCTCGCTCCGAGGCTGATAGCGCCGCGGGGCAAATCCAGGAAATGGAGCGCACGCGCGCCCAGGATCTCGAGATCCTCACAGAGCTGCGGGTGGAGAATCGCTCCCTGGGTGACAAGCTTGCTCGGGCCGACGCCGGCCGGGAAGCCGCGGAACGGTACTTGGAGCGCGTGCAGAAAGACAGCAGTGCTCGAATCGCAGCATTGGAGCGCCAGCTTGCCAAAGCGGCTTCGAAGCCGGCTTCCAGGGGCACCGGTAAGGCACCCCGGGCAGCTAGCCCTGCTGCAGGGGAATGACCGTGGCCGAGCAGTTCGAGGGCTTCCACGTTTACGGCGGATCTGCCGCTCTGAAGTTCGAGGTGGTGCTGAATCAGGCGCAGGAAACCGTGCTCGCAGTGGACGGCGCCGGGCGCAAAGGATCCAGCGAAAAATTCGACTGGTCCGAGAAGCTGACGCTCCAAATTACGCCTCGCGAAATGCCGGCGTTCATGTGTTGCGTCCTGGGAATCACGGCAACGTTCGAAGCGCGTAATCACGGCGCCGCCGGCGACAAAGGGCTGACCCTGGTTAACCAGCCTGAGCGCGGTGTGCTCTACCTTCGCCTGCTCCAGCAACGCCAATCGATCAACGTGCCGATCACCGCAGACAAGGTCTTCCATCTTGGTGCCCTGGGCATCCGTGTGCTGGCCAAACAAGTTCATCTGGACGTACCGACATGCCTGGCGATGTTGCGGGGCACTGCGGGGCGATTGCTGGTAGCGCCAGGACGCGAGTAATCCACCAGCTCGAGCTGCACGTAGCATCTGCTGCAGAAAAGCACCTCAACCGCGATTTACGCGAGGCGTCGAACGGTCCGCTTCGCTGGGCGCTGGCTATCCTGATCCAGCGTCATAGCATCACCCTGGCCATGACAGCTGGATCGGCAGTAGTCGGCACTTTGCCGTGGCTTTGGGGCTGAGCCGAACCGGTGTTCATCGACGAGCGCTTCTTGGCCACGTTCTACGCGAGGTTTCCGCCCTTTCCAGGCATGAACTGCACATATCAGAGCGCTGGTGGCAGAGACAATGGCCGTCAAGCGAGCGGCGTTCGCCCCGTCTCGGGTAGACATGCCTGGGCTCTGCACTATGGAGTGGTCTCTTGAAACCCATACCTATGAAGCGAGAGAGCTACGTCGTCCGTAACTGGCCGTGGCTCGGCCTGCTGCTGTTGGTCCTATTCATCTGCACGTTCGGTTAGTTCACACGGGGCCTCGATCCTGCACCGGTTGTTGAGGTGCATCCAGGCTGGTATGGCTTCGTAGTTGCTGAGCTGCTTGGCCTATGTGCGCTCGAGGCGCGAGCGACTGATACTGCGTCCGCCCGGGTAATCAGCCGCCTTGCCGTCGGCGGCGTAGGCGTGGCCATTGTCTGGATGTGCTTTTTCGCCGGCTAAATGGAGATGACGGGACGGCTCCGACCTGCTGAGCGCTGGCAGGGGTGTCAGCCTCTTGCACGGCGCCACCGGCCCCCCTGTGGATCACCGGTACCACCAGTTGCGGGGCACTGCTGGCCGACTACGGATTGCCGCGAGTGGCGAGTATCGGTACGTCTCAACCTGTGAGCAGGTGCCGATACAGCAGCTCTTGGATGTCCTGCCCATCACGGAAGATGGCGAGCACGACGGTTTCGCGCCGCGCCTCGTCGACCAAATATCCCGCTCGATAGCCATACTTGGCGATCTCGCGATACCTGGTGATACCAAACTCGGCACCGGCGGCGGCAATCGGGTGAGCGAGAGGGGACTTCCGGAGCTCTATGGCGACCTCGTCAACGACGCTGGTCATCTTTGCAACTGCGTCGGGGCGAGAAACCGATTTTGCGAGGTGGTGCACCTGGTCAAGCGCGCAGGTCCTCGCCGAAGCGCTGAACCGGACCTGGAAAGCCCTGGCTGTCATTTGCTATCGCCCCCGAACCGCTGTTGCAGGCCCTCTTTCAGCTGCTCGGATGACATGTGCTTGCCACCCTCGTACTCCTTGGATCCCAACGCCAGCAGCTTGACCAGGGCGATGGCCTCATCGCGGCGGACACGATCCGCATAGGCCCCGATCACATAGGCTGGCTTGCCATTCTGGGTAACAATCATTGGCTCAGTGAGCTCAAGATCGGCCGCATTCTTTTTCAGGTAGCTGATTGTTTCGACTCGCATTGATAGATCCCAATGTTCACTGCAATGCGGCCCACTCTATCGTCTATCGTCTATCGTCTATCGTCTATCGTCTATCGTCTATCGTCTATCGTCTATCGTCTATCGTCTATCGTCTATCGGCCAAAAATTAAAACCAAATATGGTCCTATGCTTTCGGCGATGCATTCTTGTGTCAGGGCTGGAGGCATTTCCGGCACCGCTGCGCAGCCTGCGCTGGCCGGCAGAACTTGGTGCTGCTGCGTCGACCTCGATCGCCAGTTGCCGCCCACGCCACCGCGCGGCGCAGGCTGATTGACTGGACCTGGTGCAGCTGCAGACCCAGTTCAACCTCGTTCGCCAGATGTCTCCGGTGCCTAGACCGCGTAGTGCGGTGATGCATTCTCGCGTTGACTGTCATAATCTAGGGAGCAGATTGCAATCAAAGGCGTCCATCACGACTGTTTGACGAGGGGGTCATTGATGCGTAATATGATTCACAAGAGCGCGAAACCAGCTGCCCCGCAGCGGCTATAGCTGGCGTAGGAACCTCGTTGATAGTTGCGGTATCAGCGTCAGGTGAGACCTCTTCATCCTGGTCTGAGGATGCAAATATCAGGCAAACACTCTTAGGGCAGCTCATAGCTGCCCTTTTTCTTTGCTCTCGATTTCATATCGGCGGAACAAGAGCTCACCATGACGATGCTTGTTCATCGACCTGGCGTCGCTATGCATGAAGTTCCAGAGCAACAGCCCATCTTTCACAGTCACGACCACAAGCATCTGATTCTTGGCCTCATATGCCCCGATGAAGGCCAGCCGGTAGTCGTCATTGGTGTAGAGCACCTTCCAGACCTCGAACGGGCCGGTGAGGGTATCCAGGGCATAGCGAACATACCTCTCCCTGGCATCCGCGCGCTTCTCGACAATGTGTGGAAGGCTGTCCCGTAGAATCCGCACAGCACCTACAGGCGTAGTTACATCCACAGAGGTGACTCCGCCAGTAAACCCAAATTGAGTAGCTATGCACTCAACCGCATCGTCAACAGTTGCTGCTGGTGCTACTAGCTCAGGAGCTAGCGCCCTAAGCTCGCGGGTAAGGGAGCGAAGGTCCGGTAGCTCATGCTCCTTCCAAGTCTGCTGGCCTGAAGCCTCACGGATCATCATCCGGGGCGTTTCAGCCGACATTGCCAGCTCCAAACTTCAATGACGGCATCATTCGGTTGGCCTATTGATCGCCTCGACGATAGCTTCACAGGGGCCGACGATGCGTCTGATTAGGGCCTCTAGTTCGGCAATTCTCTGGTTGGCGACCTCTAGCCGGGCTGTATTACGAACCCCTAAGTTGGCAGCCTGGATGATTGCCTTAGAGGCTGTTTTCTCTCCGGTTAGAGCAGAAAAGGCCTCGATTTCCTCATCGGTAACGTTACGAATAGTCAGCGCCATGACTCAATATATCCTGATAGCAAAGTCGCGTATCAATGCGGACCTAGTAGGGAGTATTGATTGCATTTTAACGTTTTTGATAGCAAAAAGGTATTCAGAAAGACTACTCTCACGCGCAATAGCTCGCGGAGCTTGATCACCGGGTGGCGCTAGATCCGCCGTGCTGGATCGCAACCTGGCGCAGATGCAGATTCTGGCTGCCCCCGATCATCCGCTGCAGCTGGCGCCGCTGCGCGGTCTGGAATGGCCGGCGGGACCCGGCGCAGCTGCAGATCCTGGTCTGCCCCTATTACCAGCTACAGCCGGCGCCGCTGCGCCGCCCTGGCCTAAGCCAACTGGACGTGGTGCGGCTGCAGATCCTGGTCGACCTCGATCACCAGCTACCGCCGGCGCCGCTGCGCGGCCCGGCTTGGCTGGGCATGGCCGGAAGCGCAAGGTGCAGCTGCAGACCTTGATCGATCTCAATCGCCATTGGCTAGCAAGTCTCGCCATCCGCCGATCCGAAGTAATGGATGCGGTGGATCGTAGCTATCAAGCAGCTTCGTGGTAAGTCACGCGCGAAGTATCAGGGTGGTGATGCCGGTGTGACGCAGCATATGAGAGGTCTGGCTGCCCAGCAGGAAGCGCCTGGCGGCGGAATGGCTGTAGGCGCCCATCACCAGCAGGTCGGCCCGAGAGGCATGCACCCGGTCGGGAATCGCCTCCTCC
>NZ_JALNUX010000024.1:0-27329 GCF_026544185.1 Pseudomonas sp. GM_Psu_1 | reverse complement strand
GCTCTACGACGAAGCGGTGCGCTTCGTTACCGAGAGTCGCCGGGCTTCCATCTCCGCGGTCCAGCGCAAGCTCAAGATCGGTTACAACCGGGCGGCACGCATGATCGAAACCATGGAAATGGCCGGTGTCGTATCGCCCATGAACACCAACGGCTCGCGTGAGGTCACAGCGCCTGCTCCGGTGAGAGACTGACATCCATGAGGACCTCGATGCACAAGCTGCGTTGCTTCGCCCTGGCCGCCCTGGCCGCCGTAAGCTTTTCCGCCCATGCCGACCAGGCGTCGGTGGGTCGCCTGTCGCAATTGCTGGACAAGGCCCAGACCCTGACCGCGCGCTTCTCGCAACTGACCCTGGATGGCTCGGGTACCCGCCTGCAGGAAACCGCCGGCAACATGAGCCTCAAGCGTCCCGGGCTGTTCCGCTGGCATTCCGATGCCCCCCAGGAGCAACTGCTGGTGTCCGATGGCAAGCAGGTCTGGCTGTACGACCCGGACCTGGAGCAGGTCACCATCCGCAAGCTGGACCTGCGCCTGACCCAGACGCCGGCGCTGCTCCTGTCGGGCGACATCTCCAAGATCGAAAGCAGCTTCGACGTCACCAGCAAGGACGCCGGCAACGTCGTCGACTTCGTGCTCAAGCCCAAGACCAAGGACACTCTGTTCGACAGCCTGCGGCTGTCCTTCCGCAACGGCGTGATCAACGACATGCAGTTGATCGACGGTGCCGGTCAGCGAACCAACATCCTCTTCTTCAACGTCAAGCTCAACGAGCCGGTGGCCGCGTCCCAGTTCACCTTCCAGGTGCCCAAGGGAGCCGACGTCATCCAGGAATGATCGCACCCCATGGATCTCTTCAGCACCGCACCCGTCGGGCAGCCCTTGGCTGCCCGCATGCGTCCCGAGACCCTCGATGAATACGCGGGTCAGCAGCACCTGCTGGCACGGGGCAAGCCCCTGCGCGAGGCGCTGGAGCAGGGTGCGCTGCATTCGATGATCTTCTGGGGGCCGCCAGGGGTGGGCAAGACCACCCTGGCGCGGCTGCTGGCGCAGGTCTCCGATGCCCATTTCGAAACGCTGTCGGCGGTGCTCTCCGGGGTCAAGGAGATCCGCCACGCGGTGGAGGTGGCCAAGCAGCAGGCCGCCCAGTATCGCCGCCGCACCATCCTCTTCGTCGACGAGGTGCATCGCTTCAACAAGTCGCAGCAGGACGCCTTTCTGCCCTATGTCGAGGATGGCACCCTGATCTTCATCGGGGCGACCACCGAGAATCCCTCCTTCGAACTCAACAACGCGCTGCTTTCGCGGGCGCGGGTCTATGTGCTCAAGAGCCTGGACGACGAGGCCCTCGCCGGCCTGGCATACCGGGCGCTGACCAGCGCCAAGGGACTGGGCGAGCGCCAGCTGAGCCTGCCCGACGACGCCCTGGCGCTGCTGCTGGCCGCCGCCGATGGCGACGGTCGCCGACTGCTCAACCTGCTGGAGAACGCCGCGGACCTGGCCGAGGACGGCGGTGTCCTGGATGCCGAGCTGTTCCAGAGTCTGCTGGGCGATCAACGCCGGCGCTTCGACAAGGGAGGCGAGGCCTTCTACGACCAGATCTCCGCGCTGCACAAATCGGTGCGGGGCTCGAATCCCGATGGTGCCCTCTACTGGTTCGCGCGGATGATCGACGGTGGCTGCGATGCGCTGTACATCGCCCGGCGCGTGGTGCGCATGGCGAGCGAAGATATCGGCAACGCCGATCCGCGCGCCCTGAGCCTGTGCCTGGACGCCTGGGACGTCCAGGAGCGCCTGGGCAGTCCGGAAGGCGAGCTGGCCATCGCCCAGGCGATCGTCTATCTGGCCTGCGCGCCCAAGAGCAATGCCGTCTACATGGGCTACAAGGCCGCCCTGGCCGATGTGCGCCAGAACGGCTCGCGCGAGGTGCCACTGCACCTGCGCAACGCGCCGACCAAGCTGATGAAGAATCTTGGCTACGGCGACGAATACCGCTATGCCCACGATGAGCCTGAGGCCTATGCCGCGGGCGAGGACTACTTTCCCGAAGAGCTCGAGCCGCGCCGCTACTATGAGCCGGTTCCCCGTGGGCTGGAGCTGAAGATCCGCGATAAACTGCAGCACCTGGCGGACCTCGACCGGTCCAGCCCGCGCCAGCGCCGGCGGCGTTCCTGACCCCCCGCCCGCGCCGTTGCCCCCATTCCTAAGCAAGAGAAACGGACATGCTTGATTCGAAACTGGTTCGCACCCAAACCGAGGAGGTGGCCGCACGTCTGGCGACCCGTGGCTACGTCCTGGACGTCAGCCTGGTGGAGTCGCTGGAAGCTCGTCGCAAGGCCGTGCAGACCCGCACCGAGACCCTGCAGGCCGAGCGCAATGCCCGCTCCAAGGGGATCGGCCAGGCCAAGGCGCGCGGTGAAGACATCGCGCCGCTGCTGGCCGAGGTCGATCGCATGGGTAGCGAACTGGAAGAAGCCAAGCGCGAGCTGGATCTGGTCCAGGGTGAGCTGGATGCCCTGCTGCTGGGCCTGCCCAACCTGCCCGACGCCTCGGTGCCGGTCGGCAAGGACGAAGACGACAACGTCGAAGTCCGTCGCTGGGGCACGCCGCGTGAGTTCGACTTCGAGATCAAGGATCACGTCGCCCTGGGCGAGACCCACGGCTGGCTGGACTTCGAGACCGCCGCACGTTTCTCCGGCGCCCGCTTCGCCGTGATGCGTGGCCCCATCGCCCGCCTGCATCGTGCGCTGGCGCAGTTCATGCTCAACCTGCACACCGGCGAGCACGGCTACGAAGAGACCTACACGCCCTACCTGGTGCAGGCCGAAACCCTGCAGGGCACCGGTCAGCTGCCCAAGTTCGAGGAAGACCTGTTCAAGATCGGCCGCGAAGGCGAGAGCGATCTCTACCTGATCCCCACCGCCGAGGTCACCCTGACCAACCTGGTCGCCGGCCAGATCCTCGACGCCAAGCGTCTGCCGCTCAAGTTCACCGCCCATACCCCCTGCTTCCGCAGCGAAGCCGGGGCTTCGGGGCGCGACACCCGCGGCATGATCCGTCAGCACCAGTTCGACAAGGTGGAGATGGTCCATATCGTCGAGCCGAGCACCTCCTTCCAGGCCCTGGAAGAGCTGACCGGCCACGCCGAAACCGTACTGCAGCGCCTGGAGCTACCCTACCGGGTGCTGTCGCTGTGCACCGGCGACATGGGCTTCGGCGCCACCAAGACCTACGACCTGGAAGTCTGGGTGCCGAGCCAGGGCAAGTATCGCGAGATCTCGTCCTGCTCCAACTGCGGTGACTTCCAGGCGCGCCGCATGCAGGCCCGCTATCGCAATGCCGAGGGCAAGCCCGAGCTGGTGCATACCCTCAACGGCTCCGGCCTGGCCGTGGGTCGTACCCTGGTCGCCGTGCTGGAGAACTATCAGCAGGCGGATGGCAGCATCCGCGTTCCCGACGTCCTCAAGCCCTACATGGGTGGCCTCGAGGTCATCGGCTGATGGACTACCTGCCGCTCTTCCACAAGCTCGACGGCCGTCCGGTACTGGTGATCGGCGGGGGCGATATCGCCCTGCGCAAGAGCGTGCTGCTGGCCGAAGCCGGCGCGCTCATCACCCTGGTGGCGCCGGAGATCGAGCCGGAGGTACGCGCCTTCGTCGAGGCGCGGGGCGGCAGTTGCCGGGTCGAGCGCTATGCGGCGGACCATCTCGCCGGGCATTGCCTGGTGATCGCGGCCACCGACGATGACGAGGTCAACGAGAGGGTGTCCCACGACGCCCAGGCCCTGGGCCTGCCGGTCAACGCGGTGGATGCGCCGAAGCTGTGCACCGTGATCTTCCCGGCCATCGTCGATCGCTCGCCCCTGGTGATCGCCATCTCCAGCGGCGGTGACGCCCCGGTGCTGGCGCGCCTGGTGCGGGCCAAGCTGGAGAGCTGGATCCCGGCGACCTACGGGCAGCTGGCGCAACTGGCCCAGCGCTTTCGCGCCCGGGTGAAGACGCGCTTCGCCGATCTGCAGGCACGGCGGATCTTCTGGGAAGAGGTGTTCCAGGGCGAGGTCGCGGAAAAGGTCTTTTCCGGCCAGCCCCAGGCGGCCGAACAGCTGCTGGAAGCCAAGCTGACCAGCGAGACCGCCACCTTCCGCGGCGAGGTCTATCTGGTCGGCGCCGGTCCCGGCGATCCGGATCTGCTGACCTTCCGCGCCCTGCGGCTGATGCAGCAGGCCGACGTAGTGCTCTACGACCGCCTGGTGGCCCCGACCATCCTCGACATGTGCCGGCGCGATGCCGATCGCATCTATGTCGGCAAGCGTCGCGCCGAGCATGCGGTGCCGCAGGATGATCTCAATCGCCTGCTGGTCAAGCTGGCCCGGGAGGGCAAGCGGGTCCTGCGATTGAAGGGAGGCGATCCCTTCATCTTCGGTCGCGGGGGCGAGGAGATCGAGGAGCTGGCGGCCGAAGGCATTCCCTTCCAGGTGGTGCCGGGCATCACCGCGGCCAGTGGCTGTGCGGCCTATGCCGGCATTCCCCTGACCCACAGGGACCATGCCCAGTCGGTGCGCTTCGTCACCGGCCATCTCAAGGACGGCTCGGCCGATCTGCCCTGGACCGATCTCGTGGCGCCGGGGCAGACCCTGGTGTTCTACATGGGCCTGGTGGGACTGCCCACCATTTGCGAGCAACTCATCGCCCATGGCAAGGATCCGGCAACGCCGGCGGCGTTAGTGCAACAGGGCACCACGCTCAATCAGCGGGTATTCACCGGTACCCTGCAGGATCTGCCGCAGCTGGTTGCCGAGCATGAGGTCCACGCGCCGACGCTGGTGATCGTCGGCGAAGTGGTGGCACTACGCGAGAAGCTGGCCTGGTTCGAAGGCGCCCAGACGACGGTCTGACACTCAGACCGCGCCCTGGATGCCGGCACTGCTCAGGGCCTCGCGGCCATGGGGCAGATCCAGCTCCAGGGCCGGCCCCTTGGGCACGATACCGGTCGGATTGATCTGCGCATGGCTGCCGTAGTAGTGGTGCTTGATGTGCTCGAAGTCCACGGTCTCGGCGATCCCCGGCCACTGATACAGCTCCCTCAGCCAGCCCTGTAGCGCCGGATAGTCCCGGATGCGCCGCAGATTGCATTTGAAGTGGCCGTGGTAAACGGCGTCGAAGCGAATCAGGGTGGTGAACAGGCGCCAATCGGCTTCCGTCAGCCATTCGCCGGTGAGATAGCGCTGGGTCTGCAGCAGCTTTTCCAGGTCGTCGAGGGTGGCGAAGACCTCGTCGAAGGCCTCTTCGTAGGCCTCCTGGGTGGTAGCGAAGCCAGCCCGGTAGACGCCGTTGTTGACCGTCGGATAGATGCGCTCGTTGAGGGCGTCGATGCGCCCGCGCAGGGCCTCCGGGTAGAGGTCCAGGCGATTGCCGGTCAGCTCGTCGAAGGCGCCGTTGAACATGCGGATGATCTCGGCGGATTCGTTGCTGACGATGCGCTCCTCCTGGCGATCCCAGAGCACCGGCACGGTAACTCGGCCGGTGTAGTCGGCCTGGTCGCGCTGATAGAGCTGGTAGAGACGCTCAAGGTGATAGAGGTCGTCACCACTGGAGCCCTTGGCCAGGTCGAAGGTCCAGCCTTCCTCGCGCATCAGCCAGCTGACCACCGAGACGCCGATCAGGTCCCTGAGGCTCTTGAGCTGGCGATAGATCAGGGTGCGGTGGGCCCAGGGACAGGCCAGGGACACATAGAGGTGGTAGCGCCCGGCTTCCGGGGCGTAGCGCGAGGCGCCCTGCGGAATGGCTTGCTCGGTGCGGGCGATCCAGTCCCGACGCTGGGCCTCTTCCCGTTTGAAATGGCCATCCTTGCCATTGTCGTACCAGCGGTCCTGCCACTGCCCATCGACCAACAAGCCCATATCGTCATCCTCCGCTGCGTTGCGGTTAGGAACCCGGGGAGCCGCTCCGGGTTCCTGAGGCGACGTCAGAGCGTCCGGTCGCGCGCTTCCCAGCGTCGCTCGGCTTCGCGCTGGGCGCTGGCCTGGTCCTGGCCCAGCGCGCGCAGGGCCACGGCCAGGGTGGCGATGACCGCCAGGCGCCCATAGGGGTCTTCCGCTTCCCCCCGCCAGGTGGCGGCGAGCAGGGCCGGATCGAGGCGCTCCGGCTTGACCTGGCGACGCTCGGTCAGCGCCGGCCAGCTTTCGTCCCAGGCTTCGCCGCCACGGGTGCCGTAGAGGTGGGCGATGACATCGGGATTGCGCTCGACTTCACCGCCTTCGCCCTTGATGACGATGCTGTCATCACCCAGCAGACGACTGGCCTCGCGGTGCACCTCCTGGTAACCCGGATGGAAGATGCTCTGCAGGATGCAGCGCGCCTGGCTGGGGTTGAGCAGCCGGACCAGGGAGTGGATCGGCGAGCGCAGGCCGAGCTCGGCCTTGAGATCGATCATCCGCTGCAGGGCTGGCATCCAGGCGGCCAGCGGCAGGAAGGCCGGCTGACCGCGATCGAGCAGGGCGTCGACGTCCTGCCAGTCAGTGGCGGTCGGCATCCCCAGGTCGGCCAGGCACTGTTCGGTATAGAGCCGGCCCGCGGTGTGGGTACCACCGCCATGCATGACCACCCGCACGCCACTGCCGGCCAGGCATTTCACCGCCAGCAGGTACCAGGGCAGGTGACGCTTCTTGCCCGCGTAGGACGGCCAGTCGAGATCGACGGCGAAACCTGGCGGCTGCAGCCGCGCCCGGACGGCGCGGGTAAAGCCGGCCAGTTCCTCGGCGCTTTCTTCCTTGTGTCTGAGCAGCATGAGAAAGGCGCCGAGCTGGGCTTCGGTCACCTGGCCGTCGAGGATCAGGCCCATGGCCATTTCCGCCTCGGCCTCGGTCAGGCTGCGGGCGCCGCGCTTGCCCTTGCCCAGGGCCCGGACATAGACGGCGAAGGGGTGTTCTTCGGGCGTGGTGAGGGTCATAGGCAATTATCCGGTTTCGGCAGGCCGGCCAGTTTGGCGCCGAGCTTGGCCGGCGCGCCCTTGAACAGCAGGTTGAGCTGCAGACTGGTGCCCAGATCCGGGCCCAGCGTCTGGGCAATGTACTTGATCAGCGGCCGGTTGGCTGGTGAAAGCTGGAATTGTGCGTAGAAGTCACGCAGCGCCTGCAGCACCTGCCAGTGGCGCTCGGTCAGCTCGATGCCTTCCTTGAGTGCCAGTTGCTGGGCTACTTCGGGACTCCACTGGGAGAGGTCGCGCAGATAGCCTTCGGGGTCGAGGTCGAGAGGCATGGCTAGGTCCAGCTGATGACCTTGGCGCAGCTCACGCTCAGGTCGACGAAGGTGGGGTAGTCGATCAGGGGCACGGCCCGCTCGGGTTGCAGGCGACGCGCCTGGACGTCTTCCGCCAGGGCATAGAGGGCCGTCTCGGCCGGGAGTTGCGTCAACAACTCCGCCGCCGCGCTGCCAGGGCGCAGGGCCTCGACGGCAGCGCCGGTGAGCAGAACGGTGTCCTCGCCGCGGACCCAGCTCAGGCCGTCCAGGGCACCGGCGTCCAGTAGCGGCGAGCGGGAAAACAGGTGCAGGGTAGTCAAATGGAAATCACCTGGTCATGGTCGTGGATCAGCGCCATCAGCCCCTCGGGCTCCAGCGGAGTCACCCAGGCGGGCAACTGCTCCGGCGTGATGCCCAGGCGCTGCAGGGCGGCGGCTTCAGCGTAGATGGCCTCGACACCGAACAGCGGCAGCGCAGAGAGGTTGGCGCTCAGGTCCTTCTGCTCGATGGCTGCACTGTCGGCCGCCAGCAGCTGGGTTACGCCAGGACCCGCGAACAGCAACGCCAGGGGCAATTCGAAGGCACCACCGGCCAGTACGATATCCAGCGCCTCGCGCGGACCGGGGCCGCTCAGGGCCGGTTGGCGGGAGATGACGAGAGTACTCCTGGCCATGCTAGTCGCCTCCAAAGCAGAGCAGGCGATCGGCGTCCTGCACCGCTTCATGCAGCTGGCCCAGACCGGACAGCTGCCAGGGTGCCCGCACGTTCACCGCACCCTCACGTTCGTAGCGCCGCGCTTCGTTCTCGTCCAGCAGGCCACGCTTGAGGGCGGCGGCGATGCAGACCACAGCGTCGATCTGGTGGCGTTCGATCAGCTCGCGCCAACGGGCGGGCAGATCGGATTCGTCCTGGCCACTGACCAGGGCGTGAGAGGCGTTATGGACGCCGTCGCGGTAGAGAAAGAGGCGCGACAGCTCGTGACCCCCGGCCAGCAGCGCCTCGCAGAAGCGCAGGGCCCGACGCGCCGAAGGCGCCTGGGGTGGAGAAAGGACAACGATGGCAAATTTCATGGATGTAAAAAGGCCCGCCGAAGCGGGCCTCTTGGGCTACCGCTGGTGATCAATCGTTGTTGCTGGCGAATCCGAAGATCTGCAGCAAGCTGATGAACATATTGTAGATCGAGACGTACAGGGTGATGGTAGCCATGATGTAGTTGTCTTCACCACCGTGCACGATGGCGCTGGTCTGGAACAGGATGGCTGCGGCGGCGAACAGCACGAAGCCCGCGCTGATGGCCAGTTGCAGACCGCTGATCTGGACGAAGAAGGACAGCACCACGGCGCCCAGCAGGATCCAGAAGCCCGCCATCAGAAAGCCACTGAGGAAGCTCATGTCCTTGCGGCTGATCAGGGCGTAGGCCGACAGGCCGAAGAAGGCCAAGGCGGTCATGCCGGCAGCGGAGGCGATCACGCTGCCACCGTTGGGCAGGCCCAGGTACATGTTCAGGATCGGGCCCAGGGTGTAGCCCATGAAGCCGGTGAGGGCGAAGGTACTGACCAGACCCCAGCCGCTGTCGCGGGTCTTCACGGTCAGGAAGAACAGGCCATAGAAGCCGATCAGGACCACGAAGATGTTGGGGTAGGGCAGCCGCATCTGCTGCGAGACGAAGGCGACCAGGCCGCTGAACGCCAGAGTCATGGCCAGCAGGGCATAGGTGTTGCGCAATACACGGCTGACGTCCCGCGGTTGCGCGATAGCAGGGTTGTAGGCGTATTGACGCTCGTTCATGGTGTACTCCAAAGCTAAATTAACGGTGTGATGTACCGTACGACCCCGAAGATAGCAAATGTTGCTTAAGGATCGCTTGCGACTGTTTGACAGTGTGTTGCCATCAGGTACTATGCGCCCCTCTTACGGAAGTGTGGCCGAGTGGTTTAAGGCAGCGGTCTTGAAAACCGCCGACTCGCAAGGGTCCCAGAGTTCGAATCTCTGCGCTTCCGCCACCTTCGAAGCCCCGTTCTTACGGGGCTTTTTGCTGTCTGCAGGGTCGGATTTCAAGAGCGCTCGGGCGAGAAAAAAGAGCTGTTCCGAAGTTCTTTCGGAACAGCGCCGATGCCTGACCTTCTATAGCCCTCGACTTGATGAGGGTGAGCATCGCGGCAACCCTGGCCGCCGAACGAGAGCCAGGGCTGAGCTGAGTGCGATCGTGGGGAACTGCCTTTTGAGATGAGCAGGCAGAACGGCCTGAGTCAGGACGTGCCAAGCATCGTCAAACTATCGGTCATCCGCTGAAGCTGACGACCCTGGTCACGCGCCATCGTCAGCAGGCCACCATGGCCACCACGAAGATAGTTGCCAACCCGATACACATGGCACCCAGGGTGAGCGCCAGTAGGCCCTGATCGCTGGCCAGCGATCGTGGACGAATGAGTGCAGATTTAAGCGGGACGCTATTTAGCCGGCCGTGGGGCCTCGACTCGAAGAGCGTCACTGTCCTTGTCAATTGATAGCGCAACTGAAATATCCTTTTCAGTTTCGGTACTGGGCTGCGGTACCCAGCTATTGGCCGCGATTGTGGCTTCAGCGAAGCTCAACAGCAAGACCATTGCTGCTACGCAGGTTCCTATGGCAATCGCATTGATTACCTTCTGTTCTTTCACAGGCGCATTCATGTTGCTTGCCTAGCCCGGGTCCACGTCGAATGAGGTGGTCTGACAACCGCAGGCGGCAGAAGTGCGGAGGCATTAGGTTTTCGCGATCAACCCAGGCCCCAGTCACCGCGGTAAGGCGTCGCTATTCAGCGCGATACCGCAATCCACAGCTGAGCGTTGCGCTCAGCTCAGTTGAGCGGTTTCGCCCGCTATCCTGTCTGACGGCTTTGTACTCCGGTCTTCCTGCTCCCACATGCCACCGCCGCCGATGACTGCAACTCGGCTGAAACCCCTCGTGCGCCGCGGCGCTCGTAACGATGGCGGTGCGATACGCTCCGCTGCGGATCCAGTTCCAGCATCTGGATATGAAAAAGCCCGCGCGAAGCGGGCTTTTTCCAGACCGAGGAGCAGCGTCCCAGTCAGGGCGTGTTGCCCTTGGCCAGGGCGGCAGCGATGGCCGGTGCGTCGATGGCGTTGGTCAGGACCTGGGTGCCCGAAAGGATGACGTTGTTGGTCGGGCCGCTGCCTTTGATCTCGTCGCTGGCGAGCAGCTTGCCCTGGTCGTCGAGGACCTGGGTGATGACGTCATAGTCGAAGCGGACGCGCATGTAGGCGTCGGATTTCCATTCCCGCAGTTTCAGCACCAGCAGCTTCTGGCCCTGGGGCGCGCGGTCGCTGGCCTGGCTGGGCATGGCGGTGATGGCGGCGCGGGCGAGGGCCTTTTGCACGGCATCCTGCAGGTCGGCGGAGAGGGGGCTACCGCTGTAGGTGCGGACGCTCCACGGGTTGTAGTAGAGACCGCGGATGTTGCCGACGTAGGTGGCGTCCTTGTTCTGGGCGACTACATAGGGGCGCTCATCGAGTACCGCGACGGCGACCGGCTTGTCGGCCTTGACGGTGAGTTGCGGGGCGGTCTGGCGGTAGTCGATCTTCTGGCCGATGGCGCAACCGGCCAGTTGCAGCGCAGCGAAGGTGATGAACAAGAGATGGGACGGCTTCATGCGAAACTCCTTTTTCGAGAGGCGCGCAGTCTAAGCCATCAGCTCCGTCATGCCAAAATAATGTGATGCAAGTCACTAAATATCTGGATGGCCACAAGTCGATCGCCGGGCTCCGCAGCCGGGTGGATGCGCCTGGCACGCTTATCAGTGGGGTAGGCAGGCCAGGGGATTACCTGCCTTTCAGTAGCCGGGACTCACGCAGCCTCAAGGCAAGGCACAGCGCTCAAGGATAAGACAGTCCCCGGGCTCTGCCCCGACCCGGGCGGGCTACAGCGTCTTCTTGTATTCCTTGTCCACCTTCTTGTCTTCGCGGTGGCGTTCCTTGTCCAGGTGGGTATCGGTGCGGTCGGCTTCGTCGGCGGCATGGGCCGCGCCCTTGTCGACTTCCTTGCGGTCGTGGCGGGCGTCCTTGCTCACATCCCGGCCGTCCTGGCGGATGCTCTTTTCCACCGGGCTTTCGGCCAGTGCGACGCCCGTGCCGAGGACGCTCAGCAGAACGGTCATGGCTGCTGCGGTAAGGCGGGATTTCATCGAGAAGCGCTCCTGAATCGAGAGAGAGGGAGTGGCCGTCCAGAGCGACCGCTTCGTTTGCAGTAAAGCGGTAAAGCGGCCGTTTTGAAAGGAAAGCTGCAGAGACGCCCTGTTCAAGCGGGCGAGCTGGAGGCCCAGGCGGACGCATCGTGCGGATGCAGACTCTCCAAATGGCGCACCTGGAGGCTCACGTCCCGGTAGCTGTCACGCAGGGCGACCAGCAGGCGGCGGGCGGCGTCCTCGACGAACATCAGGTTGCTGCCATTTAGCGCGGCGAAGGCCTGTTCGTCGGCGCGCTTGACGGCGGTCTGCACCGGCGTGCCCAGGGCCTGTTCGCACTGGTCGATCAGGGGCAGCAAGCCGAAGTCGACTGCCCCGGCCGGCAGGCTGATCCGTACCCGGGCCAGGCTGCGCTGGCTGTGCGGGGTGGCCAGGGAGGCGTGACGTCTCAGCCAGTGGGCGACGGCGGCTGGATCGAGCTGCGTGGTGGTCCCGTGTTCGGCCAGAAAGGCCCGTTCGATCAGTTGCCGGGACAGGGCGGCGGAGCAGGGACAGGTGGAGGCGTAAAGGATCTCGACGCGCGCGCTGAGCTGGAAAACGCCGGCCACCCAGCTGGCTTCCAGCCGCACGGGATAGCGTTTCCAGCCGCTCAATTCCGGGGTTACCAGGGCGGGGCGGCGGATCAGCAGGGGGAAATCCAGCCGCAGGCGGGCGGCGCGGGAGTCGCAGCTGCGGTGGCTGGCGACCATGTCACTCAGCAGCAGACGCAGGCGCTCGGGCGTCATGAGGGCCTCGCCGCCCAAGCAATCGAGCAGTTGATAGAGCCGGGACATATGGATGCCCTTGGCGGTGGCCGCGGGCAGGTCGACCTGGACGTCGGCCCTGGCAGGCAGCAGGCCGTTGAAATCATCTTGGTCGAGGCGGATCGGCAGGTCGATACCCTGCATGCCGACCCAGTCGAGGGCGGCGGGCAGGGTGGCGGTCTCGCTGAGGGAGACATCGGGCAGGATGGCGTTCATGGGCAGGGCTCGCTTCAGTGCGGATCGGTGGCCTGGGGCCAGTCGCTGAAGGGGTTGTGCAGGCGCGTCCAGGCCGCGGGGCCGGCGGCGAGTTCGCTGTCGGTCAGCAGGCAGGCATCCAGGCGGGCGCGCAGGGAGGCTTCGTCCATGTCCATGCCGATGAGCACCAGTTCCTGACGAGCATCGCCGACGCCCTCGTGCCATTTCTCCTTGATGAGGGCGACGGTTTCTTCATCCTCCGGCCACTGCTCGGGCGGTACCGCGGCCCACCAGCGCCCGGCCACGCCATGGCGGGCCACGGCGCCGGCCTGGGACCAGGTGCCGGCATGGGCGGGATGGCTAGCCAGCCAGAAGTAGCCCTTGGAGCGGATCACGCCAGGCCATTCCCCCTCGACCAGGGCGAAGAAGCGCTCGGGATGGAAGGGGCGGCGCGCCTGATAGACAAAGCTCGAGATGCCGTATTCCTCGGTCTCGGGGGTATGTTCGCCGCGCAGCTCCTGCAGCCAGCCCGGCGCCTGGGCGGCTTTGTCGAAGTCGAAGAGTCCGGTCTGCAGCACCCGCTCCAGCGGTACGGCGCCAAAGCTGGCCAGTTCCAGTCGTGCGCGGGGATTGAGGCTGCGCAGGATGGCCAGCAGCCGATCGCGTTCCGCCGGTTCGATGAGGTCCAGCTTGTTCACCACCAGGACGTCACAGAATTCGATCTGCTCGATCAGCAGGTCGACCACGGTGCGTTCGTCTTCCTCGCCCAGGGATTCGCCGCGGGATTCCAGCAGATCGGTGGAGGCGTAGTCGCGCAGGAAGTTGAAGGCATCCACGACGGTGACCAGGGTGTCGAGCTGGGCGACGTCGCCCAGGCAGCGCCCGTCTTCGCCGGCGAAGGTGAAGGTTTCGGCCACGGGCAGGGGCTCGGAGATCCCGGTGGATTCGATGACCAGCTGATCGAAGCGGCCCTCGCGGGCGAGGCGTTCGACTTCCAGCAGCAGGTCTTCGCGCAGGGTGCAGCAGATGCAGCCGTTGCTCATCTCCACCAGCTTTTCCTCGGTGCGCGACAACTCGGCGCCGCCGTCGCGGACCAGGGCGGCGTCGATGTTGACCTCGGACATGTCGTTGACGATGACCGCCACCCGCCGGCCTTCGCGGTTGTTGAGAATATGGTTGAGCAGGGTGGTCTTGCCGGCGCCGAGAAAGCCGGAGAGCAAGGTGACAGGGAGTTTCTGGCTGGGGAGGCTGGCTAGGGTCGTCATGGTCATCACGGCTAGGGTGGGTCGTAGGGCGGGCGCGTCCCTGCAGGGGATGCTCCAGAACTTTATAACACGTTATAACATAACATTAACTGAAGGTTAAGGACGGACCTCTTCCCTGCACAACGTCTTCTTAAGCTAACCGGGTGGGTGACTCGAGCCGCCCGCCATTGATCCAGGCGGACTGCCCTCGGTCACAGGCGCCAACTAGACGTGCTGACCGCCGTTGATATGGATCTCGGCACCGTTGATGTAGCAGGAGCGTTCGCTGCAGAGGAAGTAGATGGTCTCGGCCACTTCGTCGGGGGTACCCAGGCGCTTGAGCGGGACCTCGGCTTCCACCAGGCCATCGGTACCGGGCGAGAGGATGGAAGTGGCGATCTCGCCCGGTGCTATGGCGTTGGCGCGGATGCCACGGGGACCGAATTCATGGGCCAGTTCCCGGGTCAGCGCGGCCAGGCCTGCCTTGGAGGCGGCATAGGCCACTCCGGCGAAGGGATGCACCCGCGAACCGGCGATGGAGGTGACGTTTACGATGCTGCCTTGAGCGGCTTCAAGCTCCGGCAGCAGGGCGCGGGCCAGCAGGGCGGTGGAAACCAGATTGACGTTGAGGACGTGGGTCCAGGTCTCGGCATTCGACGCGGCTACCCCGAGGCGACCGCCATCCGGCCCCTTGGGCGAGATGCCGGCATTGTTGACCAGGGCATCCAGCTTGCCGCTGGGCAGCCGCTCGCGGACGGTGGCGACCAGGCGATCGATCTGGGTGAGGTCGGCGAGATCGGCCTGGATGTGCGCGTCGCGGGCTTCCGGCCAGGCGCATTCTTCGGAGAACGGCTGGCGGGAGACGGTGAGCAGACGCCAGCCCAGGCTGCGGAACAGCTTGACGGTGGCGTGACCGATCCCGCGACTGGCGCCGGTGAGCAGCATGGTGCGCTGGGTCATGGGCGACCCCGGCAGGCAGCGGGGCGGACGAGGGGCGACAGGACGGACATGGTGGGTGACTCCGGCGTCTGGCAGGCCGGTTCACTATGCCCAAGCAGGACAGGTGGGGCAATCGATGGTCCTTGCCGGTCAGCCGGGAGGGTTCGCCGAGCCCTCATCGTGCCTCAGTCGCCCATGCTCGCTGCGCACTGCCGCCATGAAGGTCTGCATGGCCGAGGACTGCACCCGGTGGCGGCGACGGATCAGTCCATAGGGCGGCAGTCGTGGTTCGAAGGCGATGGGCAGCACCGCCAGCAGATGGCGACCGGGATAGTCGTTGACCACCGACAGCGGCGTCACGCCGAGCATGTCGGTCTGCTGCAGCAGCGCCAGCAGGGTCATGATGGAGGTGGTTTCGACGATGCTGCCGGGGATGTCGACCCGGGCATCGTGGAAGGCCTGGTTGATGATGGCCCTCATCGGGCTGGGGTGCTGTTGCAGCACCCAGGTGTGTTCCTGCAATTCGCCCCAGGTGAGGTGGGTGGCTTGGGCCAGGGGATTCTGGGCGCCGGCGATCACGCAGAGCACCTCTTCGCCGAGGCTGTCGAACAGCAACTCTTCGGCGCGGGCCCCGGTAGGAATGCGCCCCAGCACCACGTCGAGCTGGTCCTGCAGCAGCGCCTGGACCAGCACGTCGCTGGTATCCACCTGGATGGACATGGACAGCCGCGGATGGCTCTGCTTGAGGGTGGCGATGGTGCGGGTCAGCAGCCCCGAGGCCAGCGCCGGGATCGCGCCCACCGCCACCCGGCCCAGATTGCCCGATTCCAGCGCGACCAGCTCCTCGCGCATGCCCGAGAGTTCGGCGAACACCATCCGCGCGTAGTAGATCACCGTGTCGCCAAAGGCCGTGGCGCGCATGCCGCGCGGCAGCCGCTCGAACAGCCCCACGCCCAGCAGACTCTCGATCTCGTGCAGCATCTTGGTGGCGGCCGGCTGGGTCATGCCGATGTCGTCTGCGGCGCGGCGCAGCGAGCCGAATTCCGCCAGTGCCAGCACCAGCCGCAACTGGCGCAGGCGCAGACGGCTGTGGATGGTATGGGCATCGGGAATGCGCGTCATGCTGGCGGACCTTGGGGCAGGGGAGCCGGCTAGGGTAGCGCATGAGCCCGGGCCTGGCGTCGGTGGGGTGCGTCCGCGCCAGGCCGGGGCGTTCACGACGGCCGTACCTTGGCCCGCGGCTGGCCCAGGCGCAGCGCCTGCAGGCCCCGCGCGAGCAACGGCCAGCAGAGCATCAGCAACGCCGCGGTGGTCAGACTGCCCACCAGCGGGTTGGACCAGAAGATGCTCAGCTGGCCATCGGAGAACAGCATCGATTGGCGGAAGGCGTCTTCGGCCTTGTCGCCAAGCACCGCCGCCAGTACCAAGGGGGCGATGGGATAGCCGAGCTTCTTGAAGGCATAGCCGAGGATGCCGAAGCCGAGCATCAGCCAGACGTCGAACAGGCTGTTGTGCACCGAGTAGGCGCCAATCACGCAGACGGTAAAGATGATCGGCGCGATGATGCAGAACGGGATGCGCAGGATGGCGGCGAACAGCGGCACCGTCGCCAGCACCACGATCAGGCTGACCACGTTGCCCAGGTACATGCTGGCGATCAGACTCCAGACGAAGTCGTGCTGTTCGGCGAACAGGGTCGGCCCCGGATGCAGGCCCCAGATCATCAGGCCACCGAGCATTACCGCGGCGGTGGCGGAGCCGGGAATACCCAGGGTCAGCATCGGCAGCAGGGCACTGGTGCCGGCGCTGTGGTCGGCGGTCTCCGGTGCGATCACCCCTTCCAGTTCGCCCTTGCCGAAGCCCTCGCGGTTCTTCGAAAAGCGCCGCGCCAGGCTGTAGCTCATGAAGGAAGCGGCGGTAGGGCCACCGGGTGTCACGCCCATCCAGCAACCGACCAGGGCGCTGCGCAGCCAGGTCAGCCAGTAGCGCGGCAACTGTTTCCAGGTGCAGAGCACGGTGCGCAGGGTGATGCGCGCCTGCTCGCCACGAAAGACCAGGCCTTCCTCCACGGTGCAGAGGATCTCGCCGATGCCGAACAGGCCGATCACCGCCACCTCGAAGCTGATGCCCGAGAGCAGCGCCGGCTGGTCGAAGGTCAGGCGCAGATTGCCCGACACCGTATCCATGCCCACCGCAGCCATGGCGAAGCCGATCATCATGGCTGCCACCGTTTTCAGCGGTGGATTCTTGCTCATGCCGATGAAGGTACAGAAGGCCAGCAGGTAGACGGCGAAGAATTCCGGCGAGCTGAATTCCATGGCGAAGGCGGCGATGCGGCTGGAGAGGAAGGTCAGCAGCAGCACCCCGACCAGAGCCCCCAGCAGCGCCGAGGTGAAAGCCGCCGTAAGGGCCTCGCCGGCACGACCCTGGCGCGCCAGCGGATAGCCGTCGAAGGTGGTGGCTACCGACGAGGGTTCGCCCGGGATGTTGAACAGGATCGAGGTGATGGAGCCGCCGAACAGCGCGCCCCAGTACATGCAGGAGAGCAGGATGATGGCCGAGGTCGGACTCATGGTGAAGGTCAGCGGCAGCAGCAGGGCGACGCCATTGGGCGCGCCCAGGCCGGGCAGCACCCCGACCAGGATGCCGAGCAGCACGCCGATCACCATCAGGGCGAGGTGATGGAAGGACAGGATCAGGCTCATCCCGTGCATCAGGGAGTCGAATTCGCTCATGACAGGCTCCTCAGCAGGCGGGCGAGGTCGGCCAGGGGGCCGGCATCCAGCGGCACCTTGAACCAGAGGGCGAAGATCAGATAGCTGGCCAGGCTCACGCCGCCGGCGGTGGCGAGGATCTGCCAGACGCCATAGCGCCTTTGTCGCTGGCGATCCCGTGCCATGAACCAGGCGATGAACAGGAAGGCCGTCAGATAGAGGCCCAGCAGGCGCAGGGCGACGACGAAGGCCAGCATCGGCAGGAATACCCGCAGCACCTGGCCGAAGGCGGCGCGTTCGACGAAGCTGGTGCGCAGCGCCTGCCAGCGCCACAGCGTCTGCAGCGCCGTGGCCAGACTGGCCAGGGTCAGCAGCAAGCCGATGTAGAAGGGGAAGTAGCCCGGCTCGGGGCCGGCATCGCCCCAGCCGATACCCTGTTCCAGGCTGCCCACCATCACGATGCCGCCAAGGCCAGCGGTAAAGGCCGCCAACCCCAGTTCCACCCAGCGGGTGGTGATCAGAGAATCTCCGGCCATGGCCGTCTCTCCTGTGTCGGTGCGCCGATCAGCGCTTGAGCCAGCCCGCGTCCTCGAACACCGGGGTGACCCGTGCGGTGTCCTGGGCGATGTAGTCCTGCAGCGCCTGGCCTTCGAGGAAGGTCGGCACCAGCGCATTGCGCTCGATGTAGGCCTTGAACTCCGGCGTCTGGCTGACCTTGCGCAGCAGTTCCACATAGAAGGCCCGTTGTTCCTCGCTGACCCCGCCCGGCAAGAGCACGGTGCGCGGGAAACGGTACTGGTCGATGCCCAGCCCCTGCTCCTTGCAGGTGGGCACGTCGGACCAGGCCTGGGTCTCGGTGACCTTGGCGGTATAGGTCATGCGCGCCTGGCTGAACACGCACAGCGGCACCACCTGGCCGCCGCGCCACTGGCTCAGGCTCTCGCTGGGGTTGTTGACGTTGGAAGTGATGTGCTTGCCGGCCAGCTGGGTCGCCGCCTCGCTGCCACTCTTGAAGGGAATGTAGGTGAGCTTGGTGCCCTCGGTGCGATTGAGCAGCAGGGTCAGGGTCTGGTCGACGTCCTTGGACTGGCTGCCACCCATGCGCTTGCCGGTCGGATCCTGCTTGATGGCATCGAGGTAGCCCCGGGCGTCCTTCCAGGGCGCGTCGGCGTAGCTCCAGAGGATGAAGTCATCCTCGGCGATGGCCGCCACCGGGGTGAGGTCGGCGAGCTGGTAGCCGAGCTTGGCGGTCAGCGGCAGCAGATAGACGTTGTTGGTGGCGATGACCAGCTTGTCCGCCTCGCCCTTGGCCATCTTCATCTCCAGGAAGGCCTCGGCGCCGTTGCCGCCACCCTTGTTCATCACCACGGTGCTGGCGTCGAGCAGCCTGTGCTGGGTGATGATCGACTGGATCAGTCGGCCGAGCTGGTCGGTGCCGCCACCGGGACCACCGGCGACCACGATCTCCACCTTGCCCTCGGGTTGCCAGGCAGCCTCGGCGACGGGAGCCACCACAGCGGCCAGGCACAGGGGGAGGGCGGCGAGCAGGGAAGTGCTGCGCATGGGGATACCTCTTTCTTGTCGTTGTTTTGGGTGGGCCGAGTGTGCGCAGCACCCGGCGATCCTGACCAGTCAAAAGATGGCATGCACCTATAGCCTGGGGTTATGCCTGGCGCTGCTCTTCATCTGACTCCGCACGGCAAAAGGGCTGTAGCGACGAGCGAAAACCGACCTATATCCTGCGGCTATACACCTATGCGCAGATTTGATTAGACGGTTATCGCCCCCCGGCTGATAGTCGACCTCGCCAGCCGGCAGCTGAACACCCATAACAAGAATCCCAGGGGTCCATGCCATGCTCTCGACGTCCCGTTCCTCACGCCTCGGCGAAGCCGCCGTGCCCACGGCGCTCCAGGCTTCCCGCGTCCGCTGGCGCATCTTCGCCATCATCTTCGGCCTTACGGTCATCAACCTGGTGGACCGCGTGTCGCTGTCCATCGCCATGCCTACCATCGCCCGCGAATTCCAGCTGACGCCGGCCACCCAGGGGCTGATTCTCAGCAGCTTCTTCTGGGCCTATGCGCTCCTGCAGATTCCCGGCGGCTGGCTGATCGACCGCTACGGCCCGCGCCGCGTCATCGGCTGGTCCACTGGCCTCTGGGGCGTCTTCCAGACCCTCGCCGCCTTCGCCACCGGCGGGCTGTCGCTGATCTTCGCCCGGGTCGCCCTGGGCGCCGCCGAGGCGCCGCTGTTCCCGGCCGGTGGCAAGCTCAATTCCCTCTGGCTGGCTTCCAGCGAGCGCGGCCGTGGCGCGGTGCTGATGGACTGCGGCGGACCGCTGGGCGTGGCCCTGGGCGGACTGCTCATCGCCTATCTGATCGCCGTCTTCGGCTCCTGGCGTACCGCCTTCTTCATCGCCGGTATCGCCACCCTGGCCATGGCCTGGCTCGCCTGGCGCTATCTCCGGGACGACCCGGCCGCCCACCCCGGGGTCAATGCCGCCGAGCTGGCGCGCATCAACGAAGGTCGCACCACTTCGGTGGCCCAGGCCGCCAAGGCTGGCGCCCGGGGCCTGGGCATCGCCCGCCGCTCCCTGGCCGGCATCCTCATCGGTCGCGCCAGCTGGGCCATGGTCTTCTTCGGCCTGCTGACCTGGGGGCCCAGCTACCTGGCCCAGGCCCGCGGCTTCGACATCAAGGGCATCGGCGCCGCTACCTTCGTCATCTTCCTCTGCGGGGCGGCCGGCTCCCTGGTCGGTGGCTTCCTTTGCGACCTGCTGGTGCGCAAGGGCGTGCGCCGTGGCCTCGCCGCCAAGGGACTGCTGTCCTGCTCCGGCCTGGTGGCCCTGGCGGCCTTCCTGCTGCTGCCGCGGCTGACCGATCCCTATGCCGCCGTGGCGCTGCTGTCGCTCACCGCCTTCTTCCTCATGTGGGGCAGCCTCTACTGGAGCTTCCCGGCGCTGCTGGCGGTGCCGGCACGCGTCGGCCTTATCGGTGGGGTGATGAACCTGGCCGGCAGCCTCGGCGGCATCGCCGTACCTATCCTGGTCGGCCTGCTGCTGCAGCACCTGGGTGGCTATCCCGCGGTGCTGGGCTTCTTCGCTCTCTGCTCGGGCCTGTTCATCCTCGGCACCCTGTTGATCGCCCTGGACCAGCGGGAGGTGCAGCATGGCTGAGCTCTATAACGGCCCCATCGTCGATGCCCATCATCACTTCTGGGAGCCCCGGCGCAACTTCCACCCCTGGCTGTCCGGCACGGAAACCATCCCCTTCCGCTATGGCGACTACAACGCCATCAAGGGTGACTATCTGCCCGAGCACTACCTGGCCGACGCGGCCGGTCATGAGGTGGTCCAGACGGTCTATGTCGAGACCGAGTGGGATCCGCGTGATCCCCTGGGCGAGACCCGCTACGTCCATGACCTGGCACGCCGCCATGGCACGCCCCATGCGGTGGTCGCCCAGGCCTGGCTGGATGCGGCAGACGCCGCCGAGCTGCTCGCCGCCCAGGCCGCCTTCGAACGGGTGCGCAGCGTCAGACACAAGCCCGGTGGCCCGGCGCGCCCGGAAGAGGTGGGCAGCCAGCGCACCCTGATGAGCGACGAGCGCTGGCGCCAGGGCTACGCCGAGCTGCAGCGCCACGGCCTGCACTTCGACCTGCAGACGCCCTGGTGGAATCTCGACGAAGCCTGTCGCCTGGCGCGGGACTTCCCGGCCACCCAGCTGATCCTCAACCACACGGGGCTGCCGTCCGACCGCAGCGCCGAAGGTCTGGCCGCCTGGCGCGCGGCCCTGGCCCGCCTCGCCGAATGGCCCAACGTGGCGCTGAAGATCTCCGGGCTGGGCCTCGCCGGCCAGCCGTGGCGCGCCGAAGACAACGCCTGGATCGTCCACGAGGCCATCGCCGTCTTCGGCGCGGAACGCGCCATGTTCGCCAGCAACTTTCCCGTCGATCGTCTGTGCGGCAGCTACGACACCATCATCGGCGGCTTCAAGCATCTGGTGGCCGACCTGCCCATCACGGCCCAGCGCCAACTCTTCCACGACACCGCCCAGCGTCTGTATCGCCCGGTGGCCGACGTCTTTCGCCTGGACACCTACCTGAGGACTTCCGCATGAGCAATTCCACGCTTCCCCGCCTGGCCCTGGTGCTGGGTGATCCGGCCGGCATCGGCCCCGAGCTGATCGCCCGCCTGCTGGCCGATCCCGAGGTGCGCAGCCGCGCCCGCCTGGTGCTGATCGCCGACGAGGAGGAGGCCCGTACCGGCATGCGCATCGCCGGTTGCGAATATCCCTACCGCCCCATCGATAGCCTGGATGCCCTCGAGTTTCACGACGACGTACCCCTGCTGTATCCCTACCGGGGCGCTGCGGAAGGCGCATTTCCCCGCAGCGAAGCCAGTGTCGTCGGCGGCCGCTACAGCCTGGACACCCTGGCCGTCGCCCTCGACCTGACCCGGGCGGGTCACACCGACGCCATCCTCTTTGGTCCGCTGAACAAGACCTCCCTGCACCTGGCAGGCATGGGCCACAACGACGAATTGCACTGGTTCGCCGAGCACCTCGGCTACCAGGGCCCATTTTGCGAATTCAACGTGCTGGACGACCTCTGGACCTCGCGTGTGACCTCCCACGTCGCCCTGAAGGATGTCCCTGGCTTGCTCAGCCAGGAGCGGGTGATCGAAGCCATCCAGCTGATCGACAACGAACTCAAGCGCAGCGGCCTGGCGCGACCGCGCATCGGTGTCTGCGGCCTTAATCCGCACAATGGCGACAACGGCAGCTTCGGCCGCGAGGAGATCGACCTCATCGGCCCGGCCGTCGAGCGCGCCAGGGCGCTGGGCATCGCCGCCGACGGCCCCTATCCCGCGGACACCATCTTTCTCAAGGTCCAGGGCGACGCCCGCGCCTTCGACGCCGTGGTGACCATGTATCACGACCAGGGCCAGATCGCGATCAAGCTGATGGGCTTCTCCCGTGGGGTCACGGTGCAGGGCGGCTTGCCCATTCCCATCGCCACGCCCGCCCACGGCACCGCCTTCGACATCGCCGGTCAGGGCCGCGCCAATGTCGGTGCGACCCGTCAGGCCTTCGAGATCGCCTGCCGCCTGGGCGCTTCCCGCCACTGATAGCTGCCGAGGCGTCCAGGCGCCTCCCGAATCCGCCGAACCGGTCCCTGGGGCCGGACGGCCTTACTCATGCTCGAAAAAGGAACCTCACCATGAAAATTACCAGCGTTCGCACCCGCGTCTTCGAATGGAAGGGCAAGGTCGTTCCGCCTCAGGCGCACTTCTGCACCAACGCCACCGACATCCTCTATGAGCGCGGCGACGCCATGGGCTCCTTCCGCTTCCACGGCTGGCTGGTGGTGGAGATCGAAACCGACAGCGGCCTGGTCGGCCTCGGCAACTGCGCCCTGGCGCCGCGGGTGGCCAAGGAAATCATCGACCTCTACCTGACCCCCATCGTCCTGGGCCAGGATCCCTTCGACAACGAATACCTCTGGCAGAAGATGTATCGGCGCACCCACGCCTGGGGCCGCAAGGGCATCGGCATGGCCGCCATCTCCGCCGTTGACCTGGCGCTCTGGGACCTGATGGGCAAGGCGGTAGATAAGCCGGTGTTCAAGTTGCTGGGTGGCCGGACCAAGGAAAAGATCCCCTGCTACGCCTCCAAGCTCTACGCCAATGACAATCTGGATCTGTTTCTGGAAGAAGCCCAGGGCTATCTCAACCAGGGCTTCGACGCCCTCAAGATGAGATTTGGTTACGGGCCCAAGGACGGCCCCGCCGGCATGCGCCGTAACATCGAGCAGGTGCGCGCCTTGCGCGAGCTGGCCGGCCCCGACGTCGACATCATGCTGGAGTGCTACATGGGCTGGACCCTGGAATACGCCCGCCGCATGCTGCCCAAGCTGGCCGAATTCGAACCGCGCTGGCTGGAAGAGCCGGTCATCGCCGATGACATCGAAGGCTACGTCGAACTCAAGAAGATGGGCATCATGCCCATCTCCGGCGGTGAGCACGAATTCACCTCCTACGGCTTCAAGGACCTGCTCGAACGCCGCGCCGTGGACGTCATCCAGTACGACACCAACCGCGTCGGCGGCATCACCGCCGCGCGCAAGATCAACGCCCTGGCCGAAGCCTGGTCGGTGCCGGTCATCCCCCACGCCGGCCAGATGCACAACTACCACCTGACCATGGCCAGCACCGCCTCGCCCATGGCCGAGTTCTTCCCGGTATTCGACGTGGAGGTAGGCAACGAACTCTTCTACTACGTCTTCAAGGGCGAACCCCAGCCCGTTGGCGGCTACCTGCAACTCGACGATGACAAGCCCGGTCTGGGCCTTGAGCTGTCCGAAGAACACCTCAAGGACTTCGATGTGATCGAGTAGTAGCGGTATCGATTGCCGCCTCTGGGAAGAGTGGCGGCCAGCTGCGGAATCAGACTCCGGCTTGCTGGTGTCGCCATTCCTGACTCCGGCCGCCAAAACCATAGGCAGCCGCCCGCGCGTCGATCAGATGCACATAGCAGAGCTCGTGCACATCGGGCCGGAGTTTCGCCATGGCCGCCTGGATTTCATGAAGGAAACGCGCCTTTTCGCCCTTTGTGTTCGTCTCGTCGGTGATGCTGATGTCGAGATGAAAGGCACTGCCGCCGAGCGTCGCCAGCGATTCCCCGCCCAGGAACCAGTCCGCAGCAGCTATATAGTGAACAGTAGTCGCCATCAGCTCCGGGCGCTTGCCCAGATGCTCTGCGACCAAGTCATTGATGACGGCTGCGGCACGTTGACCGAGCGCTACGTCTCGCTCGCCTGATAGATGGAGCACGATATGGGGCATGGCTGCTTCCTCGTTGGTTGGTGGCCCCAGTCTGAAGAGACTGGTTGCAGTGGAAAAGCAGGAAGATAAAATATCATCCATCGGCTTTTGGAATGGATGCTCATGTCAGGCTTCGATCTGGATCTATTGCGTACGCTTGTTACGGCTGTCGATGCAGGTAGCCTTTCGGCGGCGGTACCACTGCGCTGTCTCTCGCAATCAGCTCTCAGCGAACAACTACGTAAGCTGGAAGAGCGCGCCGGCCAGACTCTATTGATTCGCAGCAAGGCCGGCGTGAGACCTACTGCTGCAGGCGAGCGTTTGCTGGCCCATGCCAGGCCGCTATTGGCAATGGCCGATGCGGCTTGGCGTGATCTCCACGGGATCCCTCTTGAAGGTGAGGCCTGCCTGGGAGTGACCGACTATTTTCGTCCGGTCGATCTGGCGAGCCTGCTGGCACGCCTGCATCAACAGCTGCCTGGACTGCGTCTGCGTACCCGTATCGGCAGGAGCGACGAGCTTGAGGTTGCTCAGCGCGAAGGCGAGCTGGACCTGGCCATCGTCATGAAGCTGGATGTCGCCCGCAAAGCTGCACCCGGGGTGACGATCAATCCGCTACACCAGGAACCGCTGATTTGGGTAGGCGCCTCGAATACGAATCCGCTGCAGCCGGGACGACCCGTGCCCCTAGCCTTGTTGCCGGAAGGCTGCTCCCTGCATCGATTGACCTGCAGCCGTCTGCAGGCCGCAGGTATTCCTTACGTGATCAGCCATATCGCGTCCGGTGTGGCCGGTTTGCAGGCTGCACTGACGGCAGGGCTTGGCATCGCATGCCTGAATGCTTCCGCCGTTACCGGCCAGGGGCTGCGCCTACTCGCCGAAGACGCTTTGCCAGCGTTACCCTCGGCACGCTTTCTGCTTTTGCAGGCTCATCATGATGAGGGCTCCGTGCAGTCGCGGCGTTTGCAGGTGCTGAGCGAGACTATTGCTGCAGGCCTGCGCGGCTAGGTGGAGAAGGCCTACATGTTGTTTCGGACGGGCGCTCGATTTTCGCCGGTGCTCAACCGCAGTGCGAGATCACAGCGCCCGCTACGTAACCTGACTCAACCCGCCAATATTGCCGCCGCACCCCGTGGCTGCCGGGTGTACCACAGCACCCGGCTGACCCCGCGGGTCACCGCCACATAGCTCAGGCGCAACGCCTCGTCCGCCATGGCGTCGTCATAGCTTTGCTGGAAATGTCCGCTGGTCGCATAGAGGGCGTTGCGCAACGGGTGGGGCTGCTGGGGCTGGCCATCGTCCAGCACGATCGCCACCTCGGCCTGCAAGCCCTTGGCTCGGTGAATGGTGCAGGTGCGTACGCCTGGCTGACGTCCCAACTGCTCGTTGATGGCTTTCAAGGGCGCGTTCAGGCGACTCATCACCATGACCGCACACCGCTCCGGCCGCTCTCGTTCCGCGGCATACGTCCGTTGCGCCTCGATCTCGTTCAGCAACGCAGCCAACTGGCGGGCGATATCGAATTGCGGCACGACCTTGACCCCATGACCCTGGTCATCCGCCGCGCGGGAGGCTTGGGTTTTTTTGGGCTGCTTGTGGCGTACCTGCGTCAGGATGCGTTCCCCGTCCGCCACGATGTCCGGTGAAGAACGGTAGTTGGTCCCCAGCATCAGCGTCTGGCTGGGCGTCTGGCCTGGAAACCAGCGGTCGAAGTGAATGAACAGCTCCGGCGAGCTGCCCCTCCAGCCGTAGATGGATTGCCAGTCGTCACCGATGGCCATCAGCGAAGGCGCAACCTGCTCCTCGGCGAGCCTGCGCTGTACCTGCCGCAGCCAGAGGGCGATCTGCGGCGAGATGTCCTGGAATTCATCGATCAGCAAATGGGTGAAGGGCTGCAGACGGGCAATCAGGGCGCGACTGGGTTTCTTTTCCAGGCGATCCGTCAGCACGGCAAAGGCGGTATTGAAGGTGATCAGCCGCTGTTCCCTCAGCAGCTTGCCGAAGTGTCGCCAGAATTGCTGCATGGCCTCCAGGAAGATCCGGTCCCGCGTCGAGCACTCCAGCTGACTGCTCTTTATAGAGCCGACCCGCAACCCCAGGGTCTCGGCGAATGAGGCCTGGCCATAGAAGAGGTCGGGCAGCGGTTGGGGTTGACGTTCGCCATTGAGGACGAAGGGCTGCAAGGGTGGCGCGCCGGGTGGCTCCTCCTCATTGGGCGGCGCCAGTTCCAGCAACAGATGGACCCGACGCCGAAAGCCGGCGTCCTCGCGGTAGCATTGCTCGTAGGCCTGTATCAGGAGCTGCCGTTGAGCCTCGTTCAGGCTGGCACCAGCCAACATGCCGTTGTCCGGTTCGTCGTCACCTTTCGATTGGCTGGACAGCTGCTCGAACCATTGTGTCGCCCTCAGTTCGGTGCGCGCCAACTGAGCCAGGGCCGAGTGAAAGGTTCTTACCAGTTCGCGTGCCGCCTCGTCATCCAGCGGGGCCTCCCAGAAGGCCAGGACGCGCTTGAGCTGGGCGCGCAACTCTTCGCAGGACGCCTTGGTGAAGGAGATGACGGTCAGCTGCTCGCGCGGGATGTCGAGGTGGCACAGCATGAACACCACTCGCAGCACCAGCGTCGTGGTCTTGCCCGAACCGGCCCCCGCGAAGATACGGGTAGCCGGAGCCCGCGCGAGGATCATCTTCCACTGCTCAGGTGAGGGTGGCTGGATGATGCCCTGAGCCACGGCCTGCTCGACACGTACCTTCATCCGCTGCTCCTGGGAGCGCTTGATGGTGAGTGCGGGACCATAGATGCCGGCGGGGGAGGGGATGGCCGGGGTAGCCTGTATAATGGATTGCTCGCTGTTCGCCGCCTTGACCGAGACTCTGGGCTCGGCCTGCCGTTTGCGGGCCTTGGTCGGCTGCACCTTTTTCTGGCCGCTTGGCGCCTGCTCTCCTTTAAGGAAGAGCGTGGTACGGGGAAACCAGTCGCCCAGGGTGTTTCTCAGCTGTTGTCGATAGCGAGCCAGGATGGAAGTCATGCAGTCCTCGAAACATAGTCTGCCGGCATCTTACCTCGCACAGGTGACAGCTCGCCTTTTGGTGGCCTTTTTCATCCCTGCTGAAAGATTCTTGAAATAACCTGTTGACCTGCTCTGAAACTCCCCTATAATGCGCCCCACTTCCGGCGCAGACGCTGAAGCGGCTT
>NZ_JALNUX010000023.1:0-32390 GCF_026544185.1 Pseudomonas sp. GM_Psu_1 | reverse complement strand
AAGCAGGAAGGGGGAGGTAATCGATCGCCTGTTTCGGTCCACTTACCTAGTCGAAGGTCGCGGGGCCACGCTAGCGAGCTCATAAGCGAATTCAGCTTGGCTTAATGGGCTGCGCTATAACTGTAGGCTTAGCCGGTGTCCGGGTACCCAGCTGCAGGAGCGCACCGCCCAGAGCGCAGCCCGCCATCAGGAAGAAGCAGGAGACGTAGCCGCTCAGGCTGGTCCAGCCGCCTCCCGCACTGATCAGCCAGCCCATCAGTACCGGCGCGATGCCGCCGCCAATGAACATGGCGGTGGTGATGATGCCATTGGCGGTGGACGTGGCCGACGGCAGCGCGGCATCTGAGGCGACGGCGTAGTAGATGGGCCAGACGGCGTTGGCCACCAGGCCGAACAGCAGCTGCACCAAGATGATCAGGGTGATGCTGCTGGCGAAGTAGAAGGCAGCGACGCTGGCGGCCATCCACAGGCCGCAGATGATCAGGGTGATCTTGCGCCCGATGATGTCCGAGAGGGTAGGCCAGATCAGTTGCCCGAGAATGCCGGTGAGGGCGAAGACCACGCTGAGGCCGGCCGACTCGGCCAGCGACAGTTTGGCGATGTTGTAGAGGTAGGCCGGCAGGACGATGTTGATGCCCATGTACACCACCTGGGTCAGCAGGGTATTGCCAGCGGTAAGGGCGATGTTGCGATTGCTCAGGGTCGCGGTGAAGGTACGCCACGCCTGGCCCTTGGCGACCTGACCGCTGGGGGTGAGGTCGGGTGGGGTGAGTCTCTTGGCTGCCATGTCCGTATACAGCGCGGTAATTCGCTCGGCGGTGGAATAGCGCGACCAGAACACCATCAGGGGTACAGCGACGACAAAGGCGAAGAAGAAGACATAGCGCCAGTTGTCTTCGCCAAAGGTGGTGAGCACGAAGCTGGCCACCAGGCCGCTGAGCAGCGCGCCTATGGGGTAGCCGGTGTGGTGGGCGCCCAGGGCGAAACCGCGGCGTTCCACTGGCCACCATTCGGCGGTATTGCTCACGCCGACCGGCTCGCCCCAGCCGGCGCCCAGGTTTACCCCGATACGCAGGGCGACGAAGCTGGTCAGGCTATGGCTCAGGGCCTTGAAGCCGGAGAAAAACGACAGCGCGGTGTAGCCCAGCACCAGGGGTACCTGGAAACGTGCGCGCTTCCAGCCGGCACCATGGCGGTCGCTCCACATCGCCCCCGGGATATCCAGCAGGGCCAGGGCCAGCATGATCAGGGTGGCGATGGTGCCCCAGTCATCGGGGGTGAGGTTGAAGTGCTTGGAGATGGTGGGCCCCAGGCGCAGGACGATTTCGCGGTCATAGGCGTTGAGAATCCAGATCAGCCAGCAGACCAGTAGGGAAACCCAGGAATAGCGGTGGATCTGGCGCAGCGAGGCCTTGTTTGCAGTGTGCATGAGTGTGCTCCGGGCGCCAGCGAGGCGCCCTGTCAGAACCTGAAGGGTTTGGAAGCGGTGGGGTGGGTCAGGCGGCGAAACGACGCTCCGCGATGCCGCGTACGCCCAGGTCGTGTATGGCAAACAGGGCACCACGCAGCTGGCCGTCGCCGGGGAAGCGTGGCAGGGGCGGGCGAGCCATGGACGTGACATAGAGAACGTCCAGCTCGGGCCCGCCGAACATGACGCTGGTGACCTTCTTTACCGGCATCTCGATGATCCGGTCCACCTGGCCATCGGGGGTGTAGCGCACCAATTGCCCGGCGTAGACCAGGGCCTGCCAAAGGTAGCCTTCGGCATCCACGGTGGCGCCATCCGCGGCACCGCCGCCGGCGGTGTCGATCCGGTTGCGCGTGCGCCGCTCGCCTACCGTGCCTGTTGCGGTGTCATAGGCATAGGTCCACTGCTCGCCGGTCCAGGTGTCGGTGAAGTACAGGGTGCTGCCATCCGGGCTCCAGCAAGGTCCGTTGGAGCAGATGATGCCTTCGTCCAGGACGTGCAGTGACAGGTCCGGGTCCAGCCGGTAGAGCCGGCCTGAGGCGCTTTCTTCGAGGGTGTCCATGGAGCCGAAGACGAAGCGTCCCTGGCGATCCACCTTGCCGTCGTTGAGGCGATTGTGGGGCAAGTCGGGCTCAGGAGCGTGGATGAGCGTCAGTTCACCGCTGGCCAGATCCAGATCGTGGATGCCGCCCTGCAGGGCCACCAGGGCGCGATCGCCCTCGCGGCGCAGGGCCATGGAACCGATCTTCTGGCCGACGTCCCAGGCCCGCAACTCGCGGCCGTCGGCGGTGCAGCGCAGGATGCGGCCGTCGAAGCTGTCCAGCCAGTACAGGCGCTGCTGCTCCACGTCCCACAGCGGCCCTTCGCCAAGCGTGGTCTTGAGGTCGGCGACGATCTCGATACGCATGATGTTTCCCTCTCTGTTGTTGTTTTGTGGGAAGCGCGGTCTGGTGGGCGGGCTAGAAGTCGACGGCGTTACGTCCCTTCAGCCCCAGGAGTTCGCGGGCCTCATCGGGGCTGGCCACCCGGCCGCCGAGTGCCTCGACCACGGTGCGGATGCGCCGGACCTGGTCGGCGTTGGAGGCGGCCAGCTTGCCCGGACCGTCCCACAGCGAATCCTCCAGGCCGACCCGTGCGTTGCCGCCCATGGCCAGGCCCATGGTCGCCAGTGGTATCTGGTTGCGTCCGGCGCCGAGTACCGACCATAGATAATCCGCGCCAAACAGCCGGTCGGCAGTGCGTCGCATCTGCATGAGGTCCTCGGGATGCCCACCGATGCCGCCGCGCAGGCCGAACACCGACTGGATGAACAGCGGCCGCGGCAGCAGACCGCGCTCGAGGAAGTGGGCAGCGGTATAGAGGTGGCCGATGTCGTAGCACTCGATCTCGAAGCGCGTGTGATTCTCGCGGCAGGCCTCGAGGATGTGGGCGATGTCGCGGAAGGTGTTGCGGAAGATGCGGTCGTCGCTCTCTTCCAGGTAGGGCCGTTCCCAGGCGTGCTGGAAGTCCTTGAAGCGGCCAAGCATTTCGTAGAGGCCGAAGTTCATCGAGCCCATGTTCAGCGATGCCAGCTCCGGCTTGAGCTGCAACGCAGGTTGCAGGCGCTCTTCCACGCCCATGGTTGGAGCGCCGCCGGTAGTGAGATTGATGATGACGTCGCTTTCCCGCTTGATGCGTGGCAGGAAGCGGCGAAACAGCTCCGGATCCTGCACCGGCCGACCATCCTCAGGATCGCGGGCATGAAGGTGGACGATGGCGGCACCGGCGGCCGCGGCGCCCAGGGCGGCGTCGGCAATCTGTTCGGGAGTGACCGGCAGATGCGGCGACATCGACGGGGTATGGATGGCACCGGTGACGGCGCAGGTGATGATGACGGGACGAGCGTGGGCCATGACACGGGTTTCCTGTGAATTGTTGTTGTGGAAACGCTGGGACTTCAGAGGTACTCGACGTTGCCGTCCACGCTGATCGCCTGGCCGGTGACGTTGCGCGCTGCAGGCGAGCAGAGGAACAGCGCCATGGCGGCGACGTCTTCGGCGGTTACCATGCGCCCCAGGGAAATCTTCTTCAGGTATTGCTCGCGCATCTCCGCCTCCGGCAGGCCGAGCTGCTCGGCACGCGCGCGGATCACACCCTCCATGCGCGGTCCTTCGACGATGCCAGGGAGCAGGGCGTTGACCCGGATGTCGGCCGCGCCCAATTCGGCCGCCAGGGACTTCATCATGCCGACGATGGCCCACTTGGTGGCGGCATAGGGCGTGCGCCAGGCATAGCCCAGGCGGCCGGCCACCGAAGCGATCTGCAGCAGATGGCCATGGTCCGATTCGCGCAGCAGCGGCACGGCGTGGTGAGCAAAGCGGTACTGGGCGGTGAGATTGATGTCCAGGGTGCGCTGCCAGTCGGCTTCGTCGATTTCGTCGATGCCTGCCGTCGGACCGGCGATGCCGGCATTGTTGACCAGCACGTCGAGGCCATCCCAGTGGTCGCGCTGTGCGGCGAAGACCTGGGCAACGTCCGCGGCCACGGCGACATCGGCACGGGTGGCAAGGGCGGTGGGATGGCGTTCGCGGAACGCTGTCAGGGCCGTTTCGCTGACGTCACAGACATGGACTTGGGCGCCGGCTTCCAGATAGGCCGCGGCCAGGACTTCGCCGATGCCGGCGGCGCCGCCGGAGATCAGTACCCGCAGGTTGGGGTAGGGGATGAGTCGATCGAGTACGCTCATGCGCGTTTGCCTCCGTTGCTCTTGGAACCTTCGCGCTGGACCAGCAGGCGGCCGAGTGAGTCGGCTGCCTGCATGATGTCGTCCGCGACAGCGGCGCGGGCGGCGGCGCCATCGCGGGCCTCCAGGGCGGCGACGATACGGGCGTGGGCCTCCATGGAGCGCGCGAGATGAGCCGCTTCGGGCGCCACCAGGGCGAAGCAGGGACCCATGTGCAACCAGAAGGTCTCCACGGCGGCCACGATCAGTTCGGCACGGGCGACGGCGTAGATGCGTCGGTGGAACGCGAAGTTGGTCCAGAGGTAGCGGGGCACGTCATGGTTGTCCACGGCCTGCTGCATGTCCTGGTAAATGGCGTCGATCTGCGTCAGGTCGCTGGCTTCCAGGCGCTGGATACAGCGCTCTGCAAGCAGCCCTTCGAGGGCAACCCGGGCGTCGCGGATCTCGCGCAGGCGCGCCGCCGTCATCATCGGCACACGCAAGCGGGCTGTGCCCGATACCTCGAAGGCGTTTTCCGCACTCAGACGCTGCAGCGCCTCGCGCACCGGCATGGGGCTGGAGCCCAGAGCCTCGGCCAGGCCACGGATGGTAAGTTTCTGACCCGGTTGGAAGCGGCCGCTCATCAGGGCTTCGCGCAGCTGGCGGTAGACCTGGTCCTGCAGGGTGGCGCGAGCCACTTGCCGCAGTGCGGGAAAGGCGAGGGGGGCGTCGGACATGACCGGCTCCTTTCTTGTTTTGTGAGATGAAATATGTGATCACAAAAGCTTTATGTCAAGGGCTAGCCCGAACCTATTGAGAGGCCTTCGAGGTACGGCGACTGTTCAGCGAACGCATGGTGCTGGTAGGGCCGCCAGGCGAAGCCAGTCGCTCGCAGCGGCTGTCCGCGCTAGGCGAGGTGCCACTGATTCTGCCCGGGCTGCCACTCAGCAATAGACGTCTGGTTGAGCAGGTGGCGGCGCAAAATACGGTTCCCCTGAACGTAATACTGGAAGTAGAAAGCGTCGGCCTGACCAAGAAGCTGGTCGCCGCGGGGCAGGGCTATTCGATCCTCGCCCACGCCGCCGTGCAGCAGAATATTGACCGCGGCGAACTGGTCGGTCACGAGATCGAGCGGCCTGGCATTCGCTTGACAGTGGCGCTGGCACGGCTCAAGGAGCTTCGTAGCAGTCGCCTGGCCCTGAGCTGGAAGAAGATCGTGCTTGAGACGCTGGAAGAGCTGGTAACTGTTGGCGCTTGGAAAGAAGCCACTCATTGGCTGGGCCATTGAGAAGATCAGGCCTGTGAGGCTCTGTGCGCCTCTTTGATCGCAGCTGCCAACTCCATCAATACGCCTGAGTAGCGCTCCTCGATCTCCGCCAGCGATAGCGGCGTGGCCAGGCTGATATTGAGGGCATGACTGCGATAGCCGGGTAGACCCAGAGGCGTCGCAATGGCCACCACTTCAGGTTGCCAGGCGGCCAGGCAGTAACCCTTGCTGTGCACGCTGGCGATGGCAGCGCGTATTTCCTGTTCCAGTGGCACCCCACGGGCCTCGCAGCGCCGCGCGCAAAAGGTGGCGATCAGGGTTTCGCGCTGGGCTTCGCCCAGGCCGGCAAGGGATGCGCGGCCGAGGGAGGTGATGTCCATCGGCAGGCGCTGGCCGACCAAGACGTTGCGCGGCGTCTTGCGCTGACTCAGGCGGATCGATTCCAGGTAAATCATCTCGTCGCGGTCCGCCGCCGCCAGGCTGACGTTGACCTGGTGTTCCCGCGCCACTTTGATCATCAACGGTGAAGCGGCCTGCAGGAGGCTGCTGCCCTGGTACATGGCATGGGCCAGGCCAAGGAAGGTCGGGGCCAGGCGGTAGGCGCTGCGGCCGCCGTCGTAGTCCAGGAAGCCGGTACGTACCAAGGTCTGGGTCAGGCGGCTGATCGTGGACTTGGGCAGGCCGAGGAGGTCGCTGAGGTCACCGTTGGTGAGGTATTCGGTCCCCGGACGAAAGGCTCGCAGCACGTCCAGGCCTCGCTCCAGCGAGCGGTTGGCGGGCGCCTTGCCCTGACCAGGCAGATCGGCGGTGTACAGCTCGGCGCCAGCGTGTTCCACCTGGTGGAATGCGTCCGTTGTCATGACAGGTCTCCTCGCGCAGATTGATTTCAAGCCTGGCGCAGATCCGGGCAGCCAATCAACCCAAGAATAAGAGAGAGGCCACCCATGACGACAACTCCCGAATCCGCGACTCCCATCGAGCTGTCGGTGACCCAGGGCATCGCCACCCTGACGCTGAACCGTCCCGAGGCGCGCAACGCTATCAGCGATGACATGCGCACCCTGCTGATCGAGCACCTGGAGCGCATCGCCGCCGACAACGAGATCAAGGCGCTGATCCTGACCGGTACCGGCAAGGGCTTTTGCGCCGGTGGCGACATCAAGGGAATGCAGGCGCGCATGAGTGCGCCGGCCGGCTCGGTGGCCTTCAACGGCTGGAAGCGCCAGCAACGGGTCCACCACGCCGTGTCGCTGCTGCACAACCTGCCCAAGCCGACCCTCGCTGCGGTCAACGGCGCCGCCACTGGCCTGGGCTGCGACATGGCGCTGAGCTGCGACTTCATCATCGCCTCGGAGCAGGCATCCTTCGCCATGAGTTATATCGCCCGCGGCCTCATCCCCGATGGTGGCGGTCTCTACTTCCTGCCGCGGCGGGTCGGACTGAGCCGGGCCAAGGAACTGATCTTCAGCGGTCGCACCGTCTCGCCAAGCGAAGCCGAGCGCATCAGCATGATCGACCGGGTGGTGCCCCATGACGACCTGCTCCCCGCGGCCCAGGATTGGGCGTTGCAGCTGTCGGCCGGCTCGGCCACGGCGCTGGGCCTGAGCAAATCGATCCTCAACAATACCTTCGAACTGACCCAGGGGCAGATCTCGGCCATGGGCAGCCAGGCCCAGGGCATCTGCTACACCTCTAGCGAACACCAGGAGTCGGTCGCTGCCTTCCTGGCGCGCAAGAGCAATGGTGGCCAACGATGAGCGCTCTCGACCGTCTGCTCAGTCCGGCCAGCGTCGCCGTCATCGGCGCCTCGGGCGATGCCCGAAAGACCTCTGGCCGGCCCATTGCCTTCCTGCGCAAGCACGGTTTCCAAGGGCGCCTGTATCCGGTCAATCCGCGCTATGAGGCGATCGACGGCCTGCGCTGCTATCCGTCCATCGCCGAGCTGCCCGAGGTGCCCGACGTGGCGGTCATCCTGCTCGGCGCCGAGCGCGCCAACCAGGCGGTAGCCGAATTGGCGGCGCTAGGCTGCGCCGCGGCCATCGTGCTGGCGGGTGGCTATGGCGAAACGGGGGAGAGTGGCATCCGCCGCCAGGCCGAGTTGCAGGCGGCACGCGGCAGCATGCGTATCCTCGGTCCCAATACCATCGGCCTGGTCAATGTCAGCGAGCGCATCACCCTGTCCGCTAGCGGCGCCTTGGACATGGACGCCCTGCTGCCGGGCAAGGTAGCCCTGGTGTCCCAGAGCGGTGGCATCCTCGGCGCCTTGCTCTCCCGCGGCGTGGCGGCCGGCATCGGCTTCTCCAAACTGATCTCCACCAGCAACGAGGTGGATCTGGACGTCGCGGACTTCGTCGACCATCTGGCCGACGATCCGGCCACTGCAGTGATTGCCCTCTACCTCGAAGGCCTGCGCGACACTGCCAAATTCACCCGCGCCGTGGGTCGCGCCCGTGCTGCCGGTAAACCGGTGGTGGTGTTCAAGGTCGGTCGCTCGGAGGCCGGCGCCAGCGCCGCCGCTTCCCATACCGGCGCCCTGGCCGGCTCCGATGACCTCTATTCGGCCTATTTTCGCCAGCTCGGGGTGATCCGCGCCGAGACCTTCGCCGACCTGCTGGACATTCCCTTCGCGCTGGCCTGCGGCCGTGTCATGCAGGGCACCCGGGTGGCCATCCTCACCTCCACTGGTGGCGCCGGCACTCTGATCGCCGACAACCTCGGCGTGAACGGCTTCCAGACTCCGCCGCCTGGCGCGGAGACGGCGGCGCGGCTGCGCGCCTTGGACGTCGGGGATCAGGCGGTGCTCGACCGTAACCCCATCGACCTGACACTGGCAGGTCTGCAGCCCGAGGTCATGCGCGGCGCCATCAGCATCCTGCTGGAAAGTCCCGATTACGATGCGGTGATCAGCGTGGTGGGCTCCTCCGGCGTCGCCCAGCCGCACCTGATGGCCGATGCCATCCGCGACAGCCTGGCCAGCTCGGAGAAGCCGGTGCTGGCCTATATCAGTCCCCATGCTCCGGCAGCGGCGCAGCGCATCAACGGCTCGGATGGAGTGGCCTTCAGTGCGCCCGAGAGTTGCGCCGGCGCGCTCAAGGCGCTGGCCTTGCAAGGCAGCTTTGCAAGACAGCGGCTGGGGCTGGTCGGCGCTGCCCCCTCGGCCGAGCCGGTGGCTCTGGCGGACCTGCAGCCAGGTCCGCTGGACGAGGCGCGCAGCAAGCAGCTGTACGAGACCTTCGGCATTCCGGTGACCCGCGAGCGGGTAGTGGCGGACGCGCGCCAGGCCGAGGCGGCCGCCCGCGATCTGGGTGGCGAGGTGGTACTCAAGGTGCTTTCCGCCCGCATCCCGCACAAGAGCGAGGTGGGTGGCGTGGCCCTGCGGCAGCGGCCCGAGGACATCGGTGGGCGCCTGGAACGGATGCGCGACGAAGTGACCGCCCAGGTCGGCTTCAATCCCGAGGCGTTCCTGGTGCAGGAGATGGTTAGCGGCGGCGAGGAGTTGATCCTCGGCTTCATCCGCGATCCACAACTGGGTCCGGCCGTGCTGCTGGGTATGGGCGGGGTGACCGCCGAGTTGTTCCAGGACACCACCCTGCGCCTGCTGCCGGTGACCCTGGACGACGCCCGGACAATGCTCGCCGAATTGCGCACCTATCCCTTGCTGGACGGCTTCCGCGGCCGTCCCAAGGCCGATGTCGAGGCCGCCGCGCGGTGCATTGTCGCCTTCTCGGACATGGCCCAGCGCCTAGGCGAGCGACTGCAGGAGGCCGAGATCAATCCGCTGCTGGTCAGGCCGCAAGGGCAGGGGGTGGTTGCCCTCGATGGCCTCACCGTTCTGAGCTAAGCAGACGCTGTTCCACAGGATGGAACAGCGCCATTGTCGCCCCGATTCACCCTTGCATAATCCAAGAACGCTTCATTTCTGACTCATAACAATAAGTAGGTCACTATGAACAGCTTCCCGTCCTACCTCCCATCGTGTGCATCCCTACCGTCTGGCGCCGTCGCGTCGTTCATGAGTCCTGAACCCGACGCCACGTCCTTGAACCGGGAGTAACGCCATGTCCGCCGTACTGAAGAACGCCACCCCTCGAGAGCCGATCGGCAGCATCGCCCCGGCGCCCACCGTGATTTCCTTTCGCAACGTCGCCAAGGCCTTTACCGTCAAGGGCGTGGCGAAACAGGCTTCCCATAGCATCAATGTCGACATTCAGCAGGGCCAGGTGGTGACCATCGTCGGTCCCTCCGGCTGCGGCAAGTCGACCATGCTCAACATGGTGGCCGGGCTGTTCGCCCCTACCGAAGGCCAGGTGCTCTATGGCGGCCAGCCGGTCAAGGGCATCAATGGCCGCACCGGCTACATGACCCAGAGCGATCACCTGCTGCCCTGGCGCGACGTCGCCGGCAACATCGCCGTGCCGCTGGAGATCCGCGGCGTGGGCAAGGCCGAGCGCCAGGCGCGCATTCGCGACCTGCTCGCCCTGGTCGGCCTGGAAGGCCACGAGAAGGCCTATCCCAGCCAGCTTTCCGGCGGCATGCGCAAGCGCGCCGCGCTGGCCCGGCTGCTGGCCTACGATCCCGAAACCCTGCTGATGGATGAGCCCTTCGCGGCGCTCGATGCCCAGTTGCGCATGCGCATGCAAACCGAGTTGTTCAAGCTCAGTCGGCAGCTCAAGAAGACCGTGCTTTTCGTCACTCACGACCTCGACGAGGCAGTCGCCCTGGGTGATCGCTGCCTGATCTTCTCTGGCCGTCCCGGCACCATCGTGCGCGACGTGACCATCCCCCTGGGTGACGAGCGCAACATCCTGCAGCTGCGCAAGGACCCGCGTTACCACCAGATCTGCGGTGACCTCTGGGAATTCATCACCCCGAGCCAAGACGCCTGAGCGGCCCACCCCTGGAGATTACTGCTATGAACATCTTTCTCGGCCGCGTTGCCATCTTCGCCTTCATCCTGCTGTCCTGGCAGTTCGCCTCGGGACCGCTGGTGGATCCCTTCTTTGTCAGCTCGCCCAGCGAGATCGGCGGGCGCTTCGTCGAGCTGGTCTCCAGCGGCCGGCTGTTCGCCCATGGCTGGATCACCGTCGTCGAGACCCTGGCCGGCTTCTTCTTCGGCGCCTGCGCCGGCATCAGCGTCGGCCTGCTGCTGGGTCGCAACGAGACCCTGGCCAAGCTGCTCGACCCCATCCTCATCTCCATCTACAGCCTGCCCAAGGTGGCCCTGGCGCCCCTGTTCATCATGTGGTTCGGCATCGGCATCGAGATGAAGATCATCCTGACCGCCACCATCGTGTTCTTCCTGGTGTTCCTCAATACCTACAGCGGGGTGCGCGCCGTGGAGCGCGAGCAGCTGGAGATCCTGCGACTGATGGGCGCCAAGGAGCATCATCTGATCGGCAAGGTAGTGCTGCCGTCGGCCATCCAGTGGGTGTTCACCGGCCTCAAACTGTCGGTGCCCTATGCGCTGATCGGCGCCATCGTCGGCGAGATCATGGCGGCCAACCGCGGCCTGGGCTACCTGCTGCAGGACGCCGCTGGCCAGCTGGACACCGCTGGGGTCTTCGCCGCGCTGCTGGCCATCATCTTCCTCGCCCTGCTGCTGCAGGCCGCGGTGCGCAAGCTGGAAACCGCGCTGATGCCCTGGAAGAAGGAGCAGGACGCCCGCGAACTCTCGATCTGATCGTTCCGTATCCACTCATTACAACAAGAAGAGAGGTCTCAACCATGTCCCTGAAGCGTCTGTTTTCCGCCCTCGGCCTGAGCGCCGCGCTGCTGGCCGCGAACCCTGTCGTGCAGGCCGACGAAGCGGTCAAGGTGGCCATCGGTACCGAAGGCTTCGTGCACATGCCGCTGTTCGTGGCGCTGGATGCCGGGCTGTTCAAGAAGCACGGACTAGACGTCAGCCTGGTCAAGTTCAAGGGTGGCGGCGCTGCCGCCTCCGGGCTGGTGAGCCGCTCGGTGGAATTCTGCTCCTGCGCCATCCAGAACGCCATCAACGCCAAGGTGAAGGGCGCCGACGTGACCCTGCTGGGGCGCATGGTCGGCCAGTACGCAAGCAACGTGGTGATCCGCCAGGAGGTGGCCGATCGCCTGGGACTGAATGCCAATTCCACCGTGGAAGAGCGCCTGGCTGCCTTCAAGGGCCTGCGCCTGGCGGTCAGCGGCACCGGCGGCAGCGCCGACTTCCTGGTGCGCTTCCTTGGCCAGGAAGCCAAGCTGCAATCGGAAAAGGACTTCACCCTGCTGTATCTGAACAACGGCGGCGCCATGCTGGCCGCCTTCGCCCAGGGCCGCATCGACGGCTTCGCGCTGTCATCGCCGGCGTCGGACAGCGCGGTGATCGAGCAGAAGGGCTTTACCCTGTTGGACATGTCGGAGGGGCAGGTGAAGGCCCTGGACGGCTACCCCTCGATCGCCCTGAGTGCTCGCCGCGAGTGGTCGCAACAGCATCCGGACACGGTTAAGGCCTTCCTCGCCGCCCTGAGCGACGCCACCCAGCTGATCAACCAGCATCCTGATGAAGCGGCCAAGGCGGTACGCACCCGCTTCGAAGGCGTCAACGACGAAGTTTACGCCGCCGCCTGGAAGAACAACCGCAAGTCCTTCCCGGCGACGCCCTATCTCACCGACGAAGAAGTCCAGCGCGCCATTACTTTCCTGGGCCGTATTCAGGACAGCCAGATCCCTGGCACCGCCGCTGACTACCTGACCCAGGTGCGCTGAGCCGCGCTTCCTTCCACCGCCCTGGCACGCCACCGGTAGGGTCAGGGCTCGGTAGAGATCTCCTATGCACAAGTGTCATGACAAGCCGATCCTGGCGGCAGGGTTGGGTGCTGCCCTGCTGTCGTCCATTACCTATGCCGACGGCTTTCTCGAAGACAGCAAAGCCTCGCTGGAGCTGCGCAACTTCTACATGAATCGCGACTTTCGCGACGGCAGCGGCCAGTCCAAGCGGGAAGAGTGGGGCCAGGGCTTCATCCTTAAGTATGAATCCGGCTTTACCCAGGGCTCCATTGGCTTTGGCCTGGATGCCCTGGGATTGGTGGGGTTGAAGCTCGATTCGGGCCGCGGTCGGACCGGTACCGGTCTGCTGCCGGTCGACGACGAGGGTCGCGCACCCGACGAATATGCTAAGGCTGGGGCGACCTTCAAGGCGCGACTCTCCAAGAGCGAATTGCGCGTCGGCACCTTGCTGCCACGCTGGCCGACCCTGGTCACCAACAATGGCCGCCTGCTGCCCCAGACCTTCGAGGGCAGCCAGTTCGAATTCAAGGAAATAAAGGGCCTGACCCTGACCGGCGCCAATATCCAGCGCACGGTTTATCGCGACAGCTCCGGCGCCGATGGCCTTTCGCTGAACAACAAGAATCGCCGCTTCAGCGGTTCTCTGGAGGGGGGCGACTTCAATGTCGTCGGCGCACTCTATCGCTTCGGCACCACCACCGATGTGAGCGCCCAGTACGCCGTGCTGGAAGACGTCTATCGCCAGCGCTTTCTCGGCCTGACTGACCGGCGCAAAGGCGACTGGGGCACCTTCCTCACCGAGGTGCGGCTATTCGACAGCGACGACGAGGGCAGCGCCCGCGGCGGGCGGATCGACAACCGCGCCTTCAGCGCCTTGGGTACCTACAAGCGCGCCGGCCATTCCTTTGGCCTGGGCTATCAGAAGATGTCGGGCTCAACGGCCTTTCCCTACGTCAATGGCACCGATCCCTATCTGGTCAACTTCGTCCAGGTGGGCGACTTCGCCGAGACCAACGAGCGCTCCTGGCAGGCGCGCTACGACTACGACCTGGGCCAGCTCGGTATCCCTGGCCTGAACTTCATGACGCGCTTCGTGCGTGGCAGCCAGGCAGAACTGCGCGGTGGCCAGTCAGGCGGCGAACGGGAACTGGATGTGGAGCTGCAATACGTGCTGCAGGGCGGCTCGCTAAAAGGCCTCAACCTGCGTCTGCGCAGCGCCACCTACCGCTCCGACTTCTCGCGCGACGCCAATGACGTCCGCGTCATCGCCAGCTATCCGCTGTCGCTGCTCTGACCCCCTCGGGAGACCCCATGACGACCGTAACCTTGCATCGCAGCGACGCCCTGGGCGTCATCACCCTGGACAATCCCCCGGTCAATGCCCTGTCACGCGAGGTACGCGCGGGGCTCCTGGCGCGGCTGCAGGAGGCCCTGGCGGATGAAGGGATCAGGGCCCTGGTGATCAGCTGTGCCGGGCGGACCTTCGTCGCCGGCGCCGACATTCGCGAATTCGACCTTCCACTGCAGGAGCCCCACCTGCCCGAGGTGCTGGCGGCGGTCGAGGCATCGCCCAAGCCGATAGTCGCCACTCTGCACGGCACGGTACTGGGCGGCGGCCTGGAGCTGGCGCTGGCCTGTCATCACCGCATCGCGGTGACCGGCACCACCTTCGCCTTGCCGGAAGTCAGCCTGGGCCTGATACCGGGTGCGGGCGGCACCCAACGGCTGCCGCGGCTGGTGGGCGCGCCGCTGGCGCTGGATATGATCGTGGGCGGTGCCCGACTGGATGCCGGTGCAGCGCTTGCCGCCGGGCTGATCGATGGCCTGGGGCAGGGAGAGCCGCTGGCGCTGGCCCAGACCTTCCTGCAAGAACAGCCGGGACTTGCAAGCCGCCCAACCGGCGAACGTCAGCTAGCGCCCTTTGATCTGGAGGCCTTCGAAGCCCAGGCCCGCGCGCTGCTCCGCAAGTTGCCTGGCCAGGAGGCGCCGGTGCAGGCGCTGGAAGCTCTGCGGGGCGCCTGGCAGCTGCCCTTCAACGAAGCGATGGTGCGCGAGCGCGAGCTGTTCGTTGCCCGCCGTGAGTCCGCCCAGGCTCGCGCTCTGCGCCACGTGTTCTTTGCCGAACGCGCCTTGGCCGGGCGCAACCGGGCCCTGGCCAAGGCAGCGCCACCCCTTGAGTTACGGCAGGTAGCGGTGATTGGCGCGGGGCTGATGGGTAGCGGTATTGCCCTTTGCCTCGCCAATGCCGGTATACCGACCGTCCTGATCGATACCCAGCCTCGGGCGCTGGAGCGCGGACGGGCAACGATTGACAGCTATTTTTCCGGCGCCCTGGCGAAGGGTCGGCTCACGGCGGAGCAGGCCAGTGCGCGCGCCGCCCTGATCCGCTGTGCGATTGACCTGGCGGCGGTGGCCGAGGTCGACCTGGTCATTGAGGCGGTCTTTGAGGATCTGGCGGTCAAGCAGGAGGTCTTTCGCCAGCTCGATCGCCTGGCCAGGCCCGGCGCCATCCTGGCCACCAACACCTCCTACCTCGACATCGACGCCATCGCCGCGGTGACCGGCCGGCCCGAGGCGGTGATCGGCATGCATTTCTTCAGCCCAGCGCAGGTGATGAGGCTGCTGGAGGTGGTCCGCACCCGCACGGTCGCACCGGCGGTGCTGGCGACCGCCGTGCAACTGGGCGAGCGCCTAGGCAAGACCACTGTGGCGGTGGGCAACTGCCATGGTTTCGTCGGCAATCGCCTGCTGGCGGTGCGCGAGCGCGAGGCGACCTTGCTGGTGGAAGAGGGCGCTGCCCCGGAGCAGGTCGACCGGGTGCTGCGTGACTTCGGCTTTCCCATGGGTCCCTTCGAGCTGCGTGACCTGGCAGGCATCGACATCGCCTGGCGCAATCGCCAGGGACGGGGCGAGGCGCTCAGTGCCGCAGAACGGGCCTGTGACCTCATCGAGCAACTACACGCTGCCGGCCGGCTCGGGCAGAAGTCCGGCGCCGGCTACTACCGCTATGAGCCCGGCCAGCGGCAGGGCCAGGCGGATCCCATAGTTGCCGAAATGCTGGCCGCCCATCGCCAGCGCCGTGGCATCGCCCCACGCAACCACAGCGACAAGGAAATCCTCGAACGCTGCCTATACGTGATGATCAACGAGGCGGCCTGGCTGCTGGAGGAAGGCATCGTCGAGCGGGCGGTGGATATCGATCTGGTCTGGCTGCACGGCTACGGCTTTCCGCGCTATCGCGGCGGCCTGCTGTACTACGCCGATGACTGCGGGCTGGCACACATCGTCAGTACCCTGGAAGGCTGGTCGGCCGCGCTGGCCGAACGCGGCACCGAGATCTGCCCGCGACTGCAGCAATTGGCAGCTGGGGGTCGAGGTTTTCTGTCGGAATAGGCACCAGCAAGGGATGAATCCGGCCCTTCTTCGCGGAGGCAAACAGTGACGTTGGCCTCCGCGTGATGTATCGCATCGCCACCGACGGTAGCGAGGTCAAAGAGCGAGGCCTAACATACCAACATGTGGCCTTTCCGCTCTGCTTGGATCGGCCGTTAAACGTTAGTGCTCCGTTGGACAAGGGTTGCAACGGTCACACCAGTGAAAACAAAAATTTACCACCTCTGCACATATCTCACCCTCCAACCACTCCCCAACCCTTGCACCTCCTCCGCCCGGGCTCCCCCCTCCATCCGCCCGCGCCCCACGCGCGATATAAGGGCAAAGGAAATGTAGAGCCAGAATCTAAAGCTCTAGAAACACCGAGGTCTCGCTCGATTTCATGCGTTGAGTTAGATGAGACAAAGGTTTTTGCTTGCGTTGACCTACTTCTTCGTCACGCAGAGTGGCTGCATTCGAACGCCAACCGCCCCCCAGCGCCTTAAACGTCGCGACCGTCGCTTGCGCAGCAGAGGCTAGCGCCTGAGCACGTGCGTCTGCGGTCCGTAACAAACGCTCGTCAGCCTGCAGAACCTCGATCAGGGGCACTACACCTTTCTGATACGCAAGCGATGACGCCTGGCGAGCCTGAGCTAGGGAGGCTTCACTAGAGGCAAGCAATGCTGCCTGCTCTTCTCGGCGGAGTTGAGCAGTGAGGGCGTTTTCAACGTCCTCGGTAGCACGCAGCACCGCCAACCGGTAAGCCGCCAGCAATTCCGCATCGCGGCCCTTGGCTGCCTGGATCTGAGCATCAATGCGACCGAAGTCGAATAGTCGCCAACGTACGCCCAGGGCGCCCAGGGCCTGATTGGCATCGTGGCTAAACAAGTTACTGCCGGAGATTGTGGTCGCGCTGCCGATCAACGCGTTCAGGGACAACTTGGGATAATACTCGGCAACCGCTACGCCTATCCGTGCATTTGCGGCAGCCAGTTGCCGCTCGGCTGCAATCAAATCGGGACGCCGACGGAGCAGGTCGGTGGGACTGCCAGCTGTTTCAATACGAGGCGCCGTGGGAATAGGTGCTACCGCTGCCAGCTCAGCTCGATAGGTGCCAGGCGGCTTGGCCAACATGACGTCGAGGGCGTTCAACCCCTGTTCTAGAGCGTATTGCAGAGCCGGTATCGTCGCCTGAACTTCAGCTAGCCCACCAGCGGTTTGGTTACGCTCTCTGTCGGTTGCCAACCCCTTGCCATTCAATAGCGTGACCATCGACAGCAGTCCTCGCTGGGTATCGACCTGACGCCGAGCGATCGCCAGGCGAGTCTGCAGACCGCGGATATCGAGGTAAAGATCGGCTGTCTGGGCAGCCACGGCTAGGCGCACGGCACTGGCGCCGGCCAAGGAGGCCTGGTAGTCGGCCTGGGCGGCCTCGCGGCCTCGCTGCAGGCCACCAAACACGTCTAGCTCCCAGCTTGAGTTGAGATTGGCTTCATAAGAAGAACCGCTCCTGTCGTAGCTGGGTGATGAGTTAAGCACCCGTCCGAGCGGAGTTTCCAGAGACTGATAGGCGCGACCGGCCTGGCCATTAAGATTGCCTACTGGCAATAGCGCGGCTTTGGCGGCGGTAACGCCAGCGCGAGCCTGGGTGATGCGTGCGTCGGCCTGGGCCAGATCAAGATTTTGCGCAAGCGCCTGTTCCACCAGGCGACTCAAGAGCGGATCGTTGAAACGGTCCCACCAGCCAGCAAGGGACTGATCGGCCAGGGGCGCCGCCACCGGCCTCTGCTGAAAAGCCGCAGGTAATGCGACTACAGGGGCCTGGTAGTCGGACCCTACTGTGCAGCCGCTCATCAGGGTAGCGCTGGTGAGCAGAATGATCTGGAGTCTGGAGCGCATGGGCTTTTATCCTGAGCAACGCCTAACGGTTATGGTGACTGATGTGTATATTGGTCACTTTCCGTTTCCTTTTGCAACCGCCGGAACGCCTATCCCATGACTAACGAATTAGTTTCACCTGGCCAGTCCCGTGGACCGGCTGAGCACGACGTCCGTCACCAGATCATTGTGGCAGCGAAAGAGCACTTCAGCCTCTACGGGTACGAGAAAACCACCGTGTCCGAACTCGCCAAAAGCATCGGGTTTTCCAAGGCTTACATTTACAAATTCTTCGATTCGAAGCAGGCGATCGGCGAAGCTATTTGTGCGGATTGCCTCCAGAAAATTGAGGCTGAGGCCAGGGCAGCGGTTGCCTCGACCACTAAACCTCAAGAGAAGCTAAGAAGGCTTTTCCAGAGCCTTCCTACTGCAACGCTGCAGTTGTTTTCAGATGATCGAAAACTATATGAAATTGCCATATCTGCGGCGACGGGTCGATGGCCTGCCACGATCAGCTACGAAGCACGTGTGCAGGAGCTTCTCAAGGAGATATTGGTGCAGGGCCGCTGGGAGGGACAGTTCGAACGCAAGACGCCCATCGACGACGTGACACTGGCGACTTATCTCGTGTTGCGACCCTATCTGAATCCACTGATGCTCCAGTACAGCTTTGAGCATTTTGACGTCGCTCCTGCCGAGTTGGCCAACCTGGTGCTGCGAAGCCTCGCCCCCTAAATCGATTTGTGACTATTGACTAATATGGTCACTCGTATCACATTGCGCGCTCTGCTGGCATCCTCTCGGAGCTTCCATGTTCGCGCGCCGTCTGCTCTCCACTGCTGTGGTGGCTACAGTCCTTCCGCTGTCCCTTGCCGGCTGCAACGCCCCTTCCCAAGGAGACCCCCGTACGCAGGCGCCTTTGGTGCGAGCTGCAGTGGCGGAGCCCGCCGAGAGCGCTAGCCGTACCTTTACCGGTATCGTCGCCGCGAGGATCCAGAGCGATCTCGGCTTTCGCGTGACAGGCAAGGTCGCTGAACGGCTGGTAGACATCGGGGAAACCGTCAAGCGCGGGCAGCCGCTGCTGAAACTCGATCCCATCGATCTGCAGCTGGCGCTGCAGGCTCAGCGCGAAGCCGTGGCAGCTGCCCAGGCGCGGGCTCGCCAAGCGGCGGACGATGAGTCTCGCTATCGCGACCTGCGAGGCACAGGGGCAATTTCGGTCTCCGGCTACGATCAGATCAAGGCCACTGCGGATACGGCCAGGGCCCAGCTCAAGGCTGCCGAAGCCCAGGCCGAAGTAGCGCTCAATGCCAGCCGTTATGCCGTCCTGGTTGCCGATGCGGATGGCACCGTGGTCGACACCTTAGCCGAGCCCGGGCAGGTCGTAGCAGCAGGACAGATTGTGGTGCGCCTGGCCCGCGCGGGCGCCCGCGAGGTCGTCGTCCAGCTACCGGAGACCTTGCGTCCGGCGCTTGGCTCACTGGCACAAGCCAGCCGTTTAGGTGGGGCGCAACAGCCGGGACCAGCGCGGCTGCGGCAGTTGTCGGATAGCACCGACCGCGAGACTCGTACCTTTGAGGCGCGCTATGTGCTCGAAGGGGCACTGGCCAGTGCTCCCCTGGGCACAACGGTGACACTGCGCATCCCGGAAGACACTGTGCAGCGGGCGAACGCCTTGAAGGTGCCATTGGGTGCGCTGTACGACGAGGGCAAGGGCGCGGGGGTCTGGCGTATCCAGGGCTCGCCCGAACAGGTTGCTTGGGTACCCGTGCAGGTTCGTCAGGTGTCGGATGACACCGCTCTGGTAGACGGACCGCTGCAGCAGGGTGACAGGGTCGTGGCCCTCGGCGTTCATCTGCTACATGAAGGCCAACCGATCCGGTTGGCCACAGATGCCAACAGTGCCCTTGAAGGAAAGCAGCCGTGAGCGAGAGCCGATTTAATCTGTCGGCGCTGGCTGTCCGCGAGCGCTCCATTACCCTGTTTCTGATCCTGCTGATCTCGGTCGGTGGGGTGCTGGCCTTCTTCAAGTTGGGCCGGGCGGAAGATCCGGCCTTTACGGTCAAGGTCATGACCATCATCACGGCCTGGCCAGGTGCAACGGCGCAGGAGATGCAGGATCAGGTTGCCGAGAAGCTGGAGAAGCGCTTGCAGGAATTGCACTGGTACGACCGCTCGGAAACCTATACCCGTCCGGGGTTGGCCTTTACCACCTTGACGCTGCTCGACAGCACGCCGCCGGCCGAGGTCCCGGAGGAGTTCTACCAGGCGCGCAAGAAGATCAGTGACGAAGCCAAGACCCTGCCCGCCGGAGTCATCGGGCCAATGGTCAATGATGAATACGCCGATGTCACCTTCGCGCTCTTCGCGCTCAAGGCCCGGGGCGAGCCGCAGCGGCTGCTGGCGCGTGAGGCAGAGACGCTGCGCCAGCGCCTGCTGCATGTACCGGGGGTCAAGAAGGTCAATATTCTGGGGGAGCAGACCGAGCGTATCTATGTGGAATTTTCCCATGATCGCCTGGCGACCCTGGGCGTCTCGCCCCAGGACATCTTCGCCGCGCTCAATGCGCAGAATGTCCTGACCCCCGCAGGTTTCATAGAAACCCGCGGCCCCGAGGTGTTTGTCCGCTTGGATGGGGCTTTCGATCAGCTCGATGCCATTCGCGATACCCCGGTGATCGTCAAAGGCCGCACCTTCAAGTTGACGGACGTCGCGACGGTCAAGCGAGGCTATGAGGACCCCGCGACCTTCGTCATCCGCAACGGCGGCGAGCCAGCCCTGTTGCTTGGCATCGTCATGCGCGACGGCTGGAATGGCCTGGACCTCGGCAAATCACTCGAAAGCGAGGTCGGCGCCATAAACGCTGAGATGCCTTTGGGAATGAGTCTCACCAAGGTGACCGATCAGGCGGTCAACATCGCCTCGTCGGTCGATGAGTTCATGGTCAAGTTTTTCGTTGCGCTGCTGGTGGTCATGGTGGTGTGTTTCATCAGCATGGGCTGGCGGGTGGGCATCGTCGTAGCCGCTGCGGTGCCCCTGACGCTGGCCGCTGTCTTCCTGATCATGGCCGCCACGGGTAAGAATTTTGATCGCATTACCCTCGGCTCGTTGATCCTGGCCCTGGGTCTGCTGGTGGACGATGCCATCATCGCTATCGAGATGATGGTGGTGAAGATGGAGGAGGGCTATAGCCGGGTCAAGGCGTCGGCCTATGCCTGGAGCCATACCGCCGCCCCTATGCTAGCCGGCACTCTGGTAACGGCCGTGGGCTTTATGCCCAATGGCTTCGCCCGCTCAACCGCAGGCGAATACACCAGCAACATGTTCTGGATCGTCGGCATCGCGCTGATCACCTCCTGGGTCGTGGCGGTGGTGTTCACGCCCTACCTGGGCGTCAAGCTTCTGCCGGAAACCAAGACCGTCGAAGGCGGCCACACCGCCCTCTACGACACGCCACGCTACAACCGCTTTCGCCGAGTGCTTGGCCAGGTGATCGCGCGCAAATGGTTAGTCGCGATACTGGTAATAGCGCTGTTCGTCGGCGCCATACTAGGTATGGCTGTCGTCAAGAAGCAGTTCTTCCCCATCTCCGATCGTCCCGAGGTGATGGTGGAGGTGCAGATGCCCTATGGCACCTCGATCACCGAGACCGAGCGGGCGACGACCAAGGTCGAGGCCTGGCTCGCCCAGCAGGACGATGCCCTAATCGTGACCTCGTACATCGGGCAGGGCGCGCCGCGCTTCTTCCTGGCGATGAGCCCGGAACTGCCGGATCCTTCCTTCGCCAAGATCATCATCCGCACCGACAACCCGGAGGCCCGCGAATCGCTCAAGTTGCGCCTGCGTGAGGCCATTGCCGCTGGGCTTGCGCCCGAGGCACGACTGCGGGTCACCCAACTGGTGTTTGGGCCCTATTCACCGTTCCCGGTCGCCTACCGGGTCAGCGGCCCTGATCCGCAGGTGCTGCGTCGTGTGGCAGGGGAGGTGGAGCAGGTGATGCGCGCAAGTCCAATGATGCGCACCGTCAACACCGACTGGGGCACCCGTACGCCGGTGCTGCACTTCAAACTGCAGCAGGATCGCCTGCAGGCGATAGGCTTGAGCTCGAGCTCAGTGGCGCAGCAGCTGCAATTCCTGCTCAGCGGCGTGCCGGTAACGGCGGTACGCGAAGATATCCGCACCGTCCAGGTGGTGGCTCGCGCAGCGGGCGACGTTCGCCTCGACCCCGCGCGGCTGGCCGATCTCACTCTAGTCGGCGCTCAGGGGCAGCGTATTCCGCTGTCGCAGGTCGGCGAGGTGGAGGTGCAGATGGAAGAGCCCATCATACGGCGGCGTGATCGAGTGCCGACTATCACCGTGCGCGGCGACATCGCCGAAGAGCTGCAACCGCCGGACGTTTCCACTGCCGTGCTCAAGCAACTGCAGCCGATCATCGACCGCTTGCCGGCGGGATATCGGATCGTGCAGGCGGGCGCCATCGAGGAATCGGGCAAGGCGATGGAGGCGATGCTGCCGATCTTCCCGCTGATGATCGCGCTAACGCTGCTCATCATCATCCTTCAGGTGCGCTCAATGGCCGCGATGATCATGGTCTTCATGACCAGCCCGTTGGGGCTGATCGGGGTCGTACCGACGCTGATCCTGTTCCAGCAACCCTTCGGCATCAACGCCCTGGTCGGGCTGATCGCGCTGTCAGGCATCCTGATGCGCAACACCCTGATCCTCATCGGCCAGATCCATCAGAACGAACACGACGGCCTGCCGCCCTTCCAGGCGGTGGTCGAGGCCACCGTCCAGCGAGCGCGCCCGGTGATCCTCACGGCGCTGGCGGCGGTGCTGGCCTTCATTCCGCTTACCCATTCGGTGTTCTGGGGCACCCTGGCCTACACCCTCATCGGCGGCACTCTCGCAGGCACCGTGCTCACGCTCGTATTCCTGCCGGCCATGTATGCCATCTGGTTCAGGATCAAGCCATCTCCTGAGCACGGCTGATCACTTCTGTCCCCTTCATTCCACTCATAGGCACTGACATGTCGAAAGCAGAAGTTGTCCTTATCACAGGCGTGTCGTCTGGCATCGGGCGCGCTACCGTTATCCTGTTGGCCAGGCGAGGGTGCCGGGTGTTCGGCACCGTCCGGCGTCAACTAGCCGCTCAGGCCATCCCGGGTGTGGAACTCGTCGAAATGGACGTCCGCGATGAAGCCTCGGTACGACGCGGAACCGCCGCCATCATCGCGCGGGCCGGACGGATCGATGTCCTGGTCAACAGTGCCGGGGGGACCTTGCTCGGTGCGCTGGAAGAGACCTTGATCGGTGAAGCCCGGAGCCTGTTCGACACCAACGTCTTCGGCCTCCTGCGCACGATCCAGGCGGTGCTGCCGCACATGCGTGCGCAAGGCGCCGGTCGCATCGTCAATGTCAGTTCGGTGCTAGGTTTCCTGCCGGCCCCGTATATGGCGCTCTATGCGGCCTCCAAGCATGCGGTGGAAGGGCTATCGGAAACGCTGGACCACGAGGTACGCCAGTTCGGGATTCGCGTGGCCTTGGTCGAGCCCTCGTTCACCCGGACGAACCTGGATCTCAATGCGCCCCAGACCGCCGTCAAGATCCCGCAATACGAGCAGCAGTTTGGTGTGGTCGCCCAGACCATTCAAAAGGCTGTTCAAAAGGCACCCGATCCCGAAGGCGTGGCCAGCACGATCGTCGAGGCGGCGCTGGGCGGCTGGAAGATGCGGCACACGCCCAAAGGGGAGGCAACGCTCCTGGCCAGGCTGCGTCGCTTCATGCCGGCCGGTCCCGTCGAGAAGGGCTTGCGAAAGACCTTCGGGCTGGCTTGACCCGATCCGCGCCAACCTGCGGGCCACCTCCCTTGCAGGACACGCCCTTAAGCCCACTGAGCGAAGACCTCCCATGACCCACCTGGACAGCACCCATACCGACGTGCCACCCGTCCCCGGCGAAAACGCACCGATAGGGGTAGCGACCGCGACCGCTTCACCCTGGCCGGTATTCTGGGTGGCCGCCATCGCGGTGTTTCTCGTGGCCATGGATGGCACCATGCTGTTCGCGGCGTTCAGCGCCCTGCGGGCCGGATTCCCGGACGCAACACCAGCAGATCTTTCCTGGGTACTCAACGCCTACACGGTGGTATACGCCGCCATGCTCATTCCGTCCGGTGGCTTGGCGGACCGGCATGGACGCAAGAAGGTATTCCTAGCCGGGGTCTGGTTGTTCGTGGGTGCGTCCGTTGCCTGCGGCCTTGCGGGCTCCGTCGGATGGCTGGTGGCAGCAAGGGTCGCGCAAGCCATCGGGGCTGCCTTGCTCACGCCCGCGTCGCTGTCGCTGGTGCTGGCCGCCTTTCCGATCACCAAGCGGGCGGTGGCGGTAAGCCTGTGGGGAGCGGTCGGAGGCCTGGCCGCGGCCGTCGGTCCCAGCCTCGGCTCTTTCGTCGTCGCTTCGCTCGGTTGGCAGTGGGCGTTCTACCTGAACGTACCCCTGGGCGTCTTCGCGCTCTGGCGCGGAACAAGACTGCTGACTGAGACGAAACAACAGACCGAAGGGCGGCCGCTGGACCTGGTGGGCATGGGCCTGCTGGTGGTCGGCATCGGTGCCCTGGCGTTATCCCTCGTGCAGTCCGACTCTCCGGCCTGGTCACGGCAGGCGCTGCTGGGCGCACTGGGCGTCGGGTTGGCGTGCCTGGTTGGATTCGTCGTCTGGGCGCGCTCTACCGCAGCTCCACTGGTGGACCTGCGCCTGTTTCACAACCGCACCTACAGTTACGTCAATCTTGCGACCCTAAGCTTCGGCATCGCGTTTTCGATGATGTTTTTCGCCTTCTTCTTCTACATGAGCGCGATCTGGAAGTACCCGCTGCCCCTGGCCGGTCTGGCCATGATGCCGGGACCGCTGCTGGTGGTACCCACCGCTGCACTGTCGGGCCGGGTAGCGAGCCGGTATGGCCACCGCCCATTGCTGCTGATCGGATGCCTGGTCTACGCCATGAGCGGACTGTGGTTCCTCCTGGTTCCAGGGCTCGAGCCCGCTTACCTGACACAGTGGCTGCCGGGCATGGTGCTCAGTGGCGTTGGCGTCGGCCTGGTGATGCCCTCGCTGGCGGGCGCGGCGGTCAGTCGCCTGTCTGCCGATCACTACGCCGTGGGCGGCGCTATAAACCAGGCCATCCGCCAGATCAGATCGGTCATGGGCGTTGCTCTGACCGTTCTGCTCCTTGGCAGTCCCAGTCTGCAACGTGCCGACTTCGATCCCGTTTATCTGTGCCATATCGCCTTGGCGCTACTCACCGCAGTCCTGTGTGTACCCGTGAATACGCTCCCCGGGGCCAGCAGCTTCCGTGCTGCGAATGCGAGCAAGAACACCTTGGCAGAGGGGCGCTCGGAAGACTTTCCATAGGCCGCTACAGAAAACGATCGCGACTAACGCTGCAAGGACAAGCCCTAGGGCCACCGACCTTGCGCACGCGCCTTGATCGGGCGCGAACAAGACACGAGGCCGCCCGCAGGCGCTTCGTCCATCGAGAGAAGAGGTAATGCAATGCAAGGCAACGACAGAACACGCATCGTGGTCACCGGCGTAGGTACCGTCAGTCCACTGGGATGCGGTACCGATGCCGTCTGGGCGCGGCTGCTGGCCGGTCGCTCGGGACTGAGCCTGTTGCCGGCCGAGGTCAGCGACGGGGTGGGCAGTCTCATCGCCGGTCAGGTTCCCGACCGCGCCGAGGATCCGGTAGCGGGCTACGACCCCCTGGTGGCCATCGCCGCCAAGGACCTGAAGAAGATGGATCGCTTCATCGAGTTTGCCCTGGTGGCGGCCAAGGAAGCGCTCGACCAGGCCGGCTGGCAGCCGACCAGCGAGGCGCAACGCGAGCGGACGGCGACCATCATTGCCTCCGGGGTCGGCGGCTTCGGTGCCATCGCCGAAGCGGTACGGACCACCGATGCGCGTGGCCCACGCCGGCTATCGCCTTTCACCGCACCGTCGTTTCTCGCCAATATGGCGGCGGGTAACGTCTCTATCCAGCATGGTTTCCGGGGACCGTTGGGAGCGCCCATCACCGCCTGCGCCGCCGGTGTACAGGCCATTGGAGACGCCGCCCGCCTGATTCGCAGCGGCGAGGCCGACATCGCCCTCTGCGGGGGGGCCGAGGCCGCCATCAACCGCGTCAGCCTGGGCAGCTTCGCTGTGGCCCGCGCCCTGTCCACCGGGTTCAACGAGCGTGCAAAGGAGGCCTCGCGGCCCTTCGACCAAGAGCGTGACGGCTTCATCATGGCCGAAGGGGCGGGGCTGCTGGTGATCGAGACGCTGGAGCATGCCCTGGCGCGGGGTGCCACCCCGCTGGCCGAGTTGTTGGGCTATGGCACCAGTGCCGATGCCTATCACCTCACCGCCGGCCCGGAAGACGGCAGCGGTGCCCGTCGCGCCATGACGCAGGCGCTGCGCCAGGCCGGGATCGACGCGACCGAAGTCCAGCACATTAACGCCCACGCCACCTCCACCCAGGTGGGCGACAAGGGCGAGCTGGCCGCCATCCGCGCAGTGTTTGGCGATACGTCCCCGGTAGCCATCACCTCCACCAAGTCGAGCACCGGGCATCTGTTGGGCGCCGCAGGCGGCATCGAGGCCATCTTCACCGTGCTCGCCCTGCGTGACCAGGTCGTGCCGCCGACGCTGAATCTGCACCATCCGGATCCGGCTGCCGAAGGCCTGAACCTTGTTGCCCTGCAGGCACGGCAGATACCGATTGAATATGCCCTGTCCAACGGCTTCGGCTTTGGAGGCGTCAACGCCAGCGTGCTGTTCAAGCGTTGGACAGGGGCCTGATCGCTGCTGAACTCGGCAGCACGCGCAGCGCGGCCACGTATGCCTTAAGCGCTGCACACAATCATTTTTTGGACTCGCGTAGCGGTAGGAGCGGCGTTTCCCTACGTCGTCTTCAGTTAGAAATTGAGTCCACCAGGAAGAGATGGCTCTCTCCCTGTTTTTCTTCAACGGCTGCCCTAACTAAGCCGATGGCATCTGAGCAGGTCCTAGCGATGACGAGCACGCATCCTGTGAAGATGCTGAAGGGGTAGCCTATGGACGCATACATGCGCGAATGTTTGTAAATGGCAGGCCAAACGGTACACTGCCGAGATAGACGCCTCTGGAACGAGATACCTAATGCGCCGTACGAAGGAAGACGCTGAGCAAACCCGGCAGACCATCTTGGATGCAGCCGAGGCGTTGTTTCTCGAGAATGGTGTATCACGCACCAGCCTCGAAATGATCGCAAGAGAGTGTAGAGTCACCCGAGGAGCTGTGTATTGGCACTTCGCGGACAAGGCGCAGCTGGTTCATCAGATGCTCAATCGCATCCGCATTCCACTTGATGAATTTACCCAGCAGTTGAGTGCGGAGGGGGAGGGCGACTGCCTGTTAAGGCTGTACGAGCTGTGCGTGGAGTGCATGGAAAAATTCGTTCAGCCTGGACGGGAACGGCGTGTCATGACCATCGTTATGCACCGTTGCGAATTCACCCAGGAACTGCACGAAGTCGAGAAGCGGGAGAATGCCTTGACTCGCGAATTCGTGACGCACGTCGAGCGCCTCTTCGACGGCCAACGGCAGCGCCTGCAGGCCGGCGTAACGCCGAGAGATGCCAGCCTGCAGTTGCATAGCCTCTTTTCCGGCACGCTGGCGGGCATCCTGCGTGACCAGGACATCTTCGCACCGCTCATGGATGTGCGACTGATCTTCACCCTCTACTTCAGGTCGCTGGTAAAAGACTGGCCATGACAGGAAGCGAGCGGTGACCAGGGGTGTACGAAACGGATACTGAGACCTTTTGCAGCGCTAGACGCGGTGCTGTGATCCCAGGAGCTAGCCTCCGGCCTTCGAGGCGCGTTGTTGCAGTGCGATCCCTCTATTCTGGCAGCGCCCCGTATGCCTTCGGGACGCCGCCAGGTCCAGGCTGGCGTACATCGAGTCGCTATTTGAACCGTGCTGCGTAAGTCGCCAGGTTATCGGCCGTGATCAGCTCGTAGGGCACCCAGACATCCGCCTGGACCGGTTCCTTGCGGATCATCTTGAGCGCGGACTGTACCGCCTGCAGCGCCTGCCCCTTTGGATCCTGAAATACCGATGCCGCGAGCAAGCCGCGCTTGATCGCCGCCTGGCCGTCGGGCAGCCCGTCCACCCCTACCACTGGAACCTTACCCTTGCCCATGCCGGCCTGTTGCAGCGCCATAGCGGCGCCGATGGCCATCTCGTCGTTGTTGGCGACGATGGCATCGAAATGGGTGCCTGCAGTTAACCAATTACTGGTCAGGTCCATGCCTTTACTGCGGTCCCAATCGGCGTTCTGCTGGGCAGCCACCTTGATGTCAGGATAAGCCTTGAGCGCTTCCTTGAGGCCCTCGGAGCGGCCGCGGGTGGCGTTCTGGGTCAGCTCGCCCATGATCAGGGCGATATTGCCCTTGCCGTTCAGTTGCTTGGCGATGAACTGCCCCTGCAACTGCCCGGCTTGCAGGTCATCCGAGGCTACGGCGACCACCCCGGCAGGCAGCTTGGGATCATCCGGGCGCCGGTTCACGTAGACCAGTGGAATTTTGGCAGTGGTGGCGGCCCGAGTGATGTTGACGGTGGCAGCGGTATCCACCGGTAGCACGATCACCGCATCCACGTTCTGGGCTAGAAAGCTCTGCACCTGATTCAGTTGGCGCACGACGTCGCCCTGGGCGTCTTCAAATTGCATGCTGATCTTTTCGGCCTTACCGGCCTCTTCCAGATTACGACGCACATAGGTCATGAAGTTATCGTCGACCTTGGCGATGCTGACGCCAATGCGGTAATCGGCCAGGGCAAACGGCATCAGAACGAAGGCAAAGGTAGCGCAGAGTAATTTGCGAAGGATCATGGCGGTTTCCTCTTGTTGTTATTGATGTTGCAGTGGCGAGCCGGGACTACAGCGAGAAGGCCGTTCGGAAACGTTCCAGGGCGCGCTCGGTATCACCTTCCGAGGCCCAGCCTTCGAGGCCGACCACACCGCGATAGCCGAGGGTGGCGAGTGCTCGGGCGATAGCCGGGTAGTGGATTTCGCCGGTACCTGGTTCGCAGCGTCCGGGGACATCGGCTACCTGAATTTCGCCTATGGCCGGCCCTGCACGACGAATCAGCTCGATCAAATTTCCTTCGCCGATCTGGGCATGGTAGAGATCCAGATTCAGGCGCAGGTGAGGGCTGGCAACGGCCTCGATCAGGGCCAGGGTGTCTTCGGCACGGGCGAAGGGAACGCCCGGGTGATCCACGGCCGTGTTGAGGTTTTCCAGTAGGAAGACCTTGCCGGCGCTTGCGCCCAGACGTGCGATGTCCGCCAGGGTGGTAGCGGCTGCCAGCCATTGGCCGCCGCTCACCGATGTCAGGGGATTGATCGGCAGGCCGCGATTGTCCAGGCCGGTGCCATGCAGGTTGAGCGAGGGACAGCCGAGGCGCTCGGCCACGGCCAGGGACTCCCGAGCGCTGGCGAGCAGCGCAGCGCGGCCCTCGGTGCTGACCAGGTCACCGGAGACGTAGCCGGTCATCGAGGTGAAGCGCGCCCCGGTGGCGGCCAGGGCGTCGATGTCATGGCGGGTCCAGTCCCAGATTTCCACGGCGAAGCCCAAGGCATGCAGGCGGCGGACGCGCTCGACGAAGGGCAGATCGAGAAAGACCATTTCGGCGCTGACCGCCAGGATGAAGGGGGATGAGGTCATGGCATCACTCCGCGACGTCGACCGGTTGGCCGGTTTTCACCGACTCGATGGCGGCCAGGGCGATGGCTAACGCGGCCCGGGCATCGGTGCCTCCTACCGGCACCGGCGTACCCTGGCGCACTGCGTCGACGAAGGCACGCAGTTCGGCCAGATAGGCGTCACGCAGTAGCTCGGCATCGGAGCGCTGCGTGGTCTGGCTGATGCCCTCAGCGCCGTAGCAGAGCAACTCGCTGGTACGGGCGTCTCCGGCGGTGAGCATGCCTGCGCTACCAAAGACCTCGCCGCGGACGTCGTAGCCATATACCGCCTGGAAATTCGCCTCGGCGGTGGCGATAGCGCCATTGTCGTAGCGAACGGTCACCACGGCGGTATCCAGCAGCCCCTGGTCGCGGAAGTCGGGACGCACCAAGGCGTCGGCCACCGCGTACACCTGGGTCGCCCGGGCGCCCGGGTTGAAGAAATTGAGGGTATCGAAATCGTGGATCAGGGTTTCCAGGAAGATGGTCCAGGGCTTCACCGCCGCCGGGTTGTGCAGCCCTGGATCGCGGGTGAGCGAGCGCAGCAGCTGAGGCGTGCCGATGCGTCCCTGGGTGATCAGTTCGCGAGCGGTTCGGAAGCTGGTGGCGAATCGCCGATTGAAGCCCACCTGCAGGGCAACGCCTGCTTCAGCACAGGCAGCGATGGCACGATCGGCCTCCTCAAGGGTCACGGCCATGGGTTTTTCGCAGAACACCGGCTTGCCTGCCCGGGCGGCGGCAATCACCAGTTCAGCATGACTGCGAGCGGGCGCGACAATCACAACGGCCTCCACGGACGGATCATCGATTAGCGCCTGCGGATCGGTATGGATGTGGGTGACCTCCAGGCTTTCTCCGAGTTTGGCAGCGGCGCCAGCCGCCGGGTCCGCCAAGGCAATTAGGCGCGCGCCATGCAGGTGCTGGGCGAGGGCAGTGGCATGGAAGGTACCCATGCGGCCGGCTCCGATGAGGCCGAGGGATAGGGAATTCTTCGTCTGGGGCATGAGGCATCCTCTTATATTTGTTGTACGTGTGGGCAGCGAGCCCGGTAGGGCGGGAGCAACCGCCATGCCAGTACGAGAAATGCAGCCACGATGCGGCTTCCAGACCTTGCCAACCATGAAGTATGTCTATAAAAAAGACATGTCCAACTGGACATGTCCAACGGTTGGACAGGGAGCTTCTGATGCCTGAGCAGACACTTGCGAGCGAATTGATGGGCGAGTTGCAGTTCGTCGCCGATCTTCAGCGGTCGACCGTTGCCAATCGTATCGAGCGCGAGCTGAAAGCCGCTTGGAAGGCCTGCATCGCAGGTGTAGATGACCTGGATCCGGTACGGCCGGTGATCCGCGCGTCTTGGCTGCGCAGTCGCGGGGCGGGCATCGCCGCCGACGAATTTCATTACGAATTCGTCGACTCATACGATTTAGGCAGGCGGTTGGAAGCCCAACGCGAATTGCTGGACATCGCCGCGCCGATCATGGCCGACCTGTTGCGCTACAACCCTGATGGGCACCTCAACCTGGCGGATGCCGAGGGTGTAACGCTGGCCGCCTGCGGAGTGGATCTCACGCCCTTGGGCAGTCGCTTGCTGGAGTCGGTGCAGGGTACCAACTGCACCGGGTTGGCATTGCGTGAGCAGCGGCTGGTGTTTGTTCTCGCCGGTGAGAATTTCAAGCGCGAGCTGCGGGAGCGGCGGATGCATTGCGCCTCGGCACCGGTGCACGACACGCAGGGACGATTGCTCGGTGCCCTGACCCTAACCGCGGCAGTGGGCAACTTCCACTGCCACACCCTGGGCACGGTACAGGCAGCGGCAGAGGCTATCTCTCGGCAGCTGGCCCTCACCGCGCTGCTGGACGAACAGCAGCGGGTGCTGGAGGTGCTCAATGAAGGTGTCATCCTGCTCGATGATCACCACCGCATCCGCAGCCTGAACGGCTACGCCCGTCGGCTGCTGCAGCTTGATGATTCACAGCAGGGGCGCCCTTTCGCCAGCTTCGTCAGCCAGGATACCGATCTCGACCTCTGGCTGGATCGCCGATGGGAGCGTCAGGATCGAGATCTCACCCTACTGCTGCCAGACGGCAGCGGCCTGCCATGCCTTGCGTCGGCCTCGCCCATTGCCCAAGGTGGCTGGGTGCTGTCGCTACGGGAGAATCGCCGTATCCGCGAGATCACCAGGCAGATGTTAGGTACGCGGGCGCGCTACAGTTTCACCGATATCCAGGGGCGCTCTCCGGCCTTGCAGAACAGCTTGAGGGTAGCGCAGGCGGCCAGCCGCAGCGAGGCGACGGTGCTGGTGCTGGGGGAGAGCGGCGTGGGCAAGGAGCTGTTCGCCCAGGCGATCCATAACGCTAGCGCCCGTCACCATGGCCCCTTCATTGCAGTGAACTGCGGCGCTATCCCACGCGACCTGGTGCAGAGCGAGCTTTTCGGCCATGTCGAGGGCGCCTTCACTGGGGCTGCCCGCGGCGGTGCTGCGGGGAAGTTCGAGCTGGCCGATGGCGGTACGTTATTTCTGGATGAAATCGGCGACATGCCCTTGGAAGCGCAGGTGAGCCTGCTTCGGGTGCTTCAGGAAGGCGAGGTAACACGGGTCGGGTCGAAGAAGACCCAGGTGGTCGACGTCCGGGTGATTGCCGCTACCCACCGCGATCTGGCCCAGGCGGTCGCGAGCGGAGGCTTCCGCGAAGATCTCTTCTATCGCCTCAATGTGCTTCCGCTGCAGGTCCCGCCGTTGCGCGAGCGCCGCGAGGACATCCCGCTGCTTGTGAGGAGCCTACTTAAAAGCGTGGGCCGGAACCTAGAGCGGCCGCCGCTGGCCATTGCCGACGAAGCCCTCGCACTGCTCATGGCGCATGGCTGGCCCGGAAATGTGCGGGAGTTGGAGAACGTCATCGAGCGAGCGATGAACCTGGCACAAGGCGCGCTCATCCATTCGGCGGACCTGCCGTCCGGCATGCTCGATGCTGCTGAGCCATTTACTCCTGAAGGCGATAGCCTCACGCCACTGGAGTTGGGACAGCGCGATCTGATCCGCGCGACCTTGGAGCAAACAGGTGGGAATCTACGGCAGACTGCGGTCCGTTTAGGCGTTTCTCGAGCCGGGTTGTACGTCAAGCTGGCGCGTTACGGGCTACAGCCCGCTGACTTCAGAAGACGGGTAAAACCTTAGGTTAGTGCGACAGCTGGA
>NZ_JALNUX010000022.1:0-32609 GCF_026544185.1 Pseudomonas sp. GM_Psu_1 | reverse complement strand
GAAGGCTACGCCGATTTCCACGGCCATCAGACCTGGTACCGGGTCACCGGTGAGCTGGCCAGCGGGCGATTGCCGCTGGTGGTGGCCCATGGCGGTCCCGGTTGCACCCATGACTATGTGGACAGCTTCAAGGACCTGGCCGAGCGCGGCTGGCCGGTGGTGCATTACGACCAGCTGGGCAACGGCCGCTCCACCCACCTGCGCGGGATCGATCCGGGTTTCTGGACGGTGGCGCTGTTTCTCGACGAACTGGACAACCTGCTGCGCCACCTGGGTATCTGCCAGTACGTGCTGCTCGGCCAATCCTGGGGCGGGATGCTGGCCGCCGAGCACGGGGTGCGCCAGCCTGAAGGACTACGGGGGCTGGTCATCGCCAATTCGCCGGCGTCCATGGCGCTCTGGCGCGAGGCCGCGGCCGGGCTGCGGGCCGAATTGCCGGCCGAAGTGCAGGCCACCCTGGAGCGCCACGAGGCCGCCGGCACCACCGATTCGCCGGAGTACCGCGCTGCCAGTGAGGTCTTCTATGCCCGCCATGTCTGCCGCGTGCAGCCCATGCCGGCCGAGGTGGCGCGGACCTTCGCCGCCATCGACGCCGATCCCACCGTCTATCACGCCATGAACGGCCCCACCGAATTCCATGTGATCGGCAGTCTCAGGGACTGGAGCGTGATCGAGCGGCTCGAGCGGATCCAGGTGCCGACCCTGCTGATCTCCGGGCGTCACGACGAGGCCACCCCGGCCTGCGTGGAGCCCTTCGATAGACTCATCCCGGATGCCCGCTGGCGCATCTTCGAGCATTCCAGCCACATGCCCCACGTGGAAGAACGCGAAGCCTGCATGGCCACGGTGGCGGTCTTTCTCGCCGAGCTGGAGCGCCGCTAGGCGTCCGCATCCAGGGCGGCGGCGATCTCGTCGATGCGGGTCTGGCGGTCGTCGGCCTGCAGGCGCGGGCGCGGATTGAGCGCCGACCATTCCGGATGGGCCCGGGCCACCTGCACGGCGGCGGGCAGCTTGCCCTCGCGCCAGCGCTGCTCGTCGGGGGCGGCCACCTCGATGGCGCCCTGGGCGGCATGGCCGCGGGTTTCCAGCGCCGCCAGCAATTGTCGCTGCCGGACGGCCAGCAGCCGCAGCACGGCATCGTCGATGGACAGTTCCCGTCCGCCGCGCAGCTTGCCGAACAGCCGCCGACCATAGTGGCCGCCGGTCTGCGCCAGGCCGCCGGCCAGGGCGCCCAGCACCGTGGCGGCGCCCAGGGTCAGACCGCCGGCGAGCAGGTCCAGGCCGACCCCGGCCGCGGCGCCGGCCGCCACGCCGCCGCCCAGGCGGATGCCCAGCAGGCGCAGGGTTTCCGGATTGAAGAGATCGTCGCCCCAGCGCCCGTCCAGCAGCGGCAGGTCGCTGGCGTGGGCATCGCCCGGGCGAAAGCCGAACAGCCGCAGCAGGTCTTCCACGCAGCGCTGTTCGCGGGTGCGCAGGGCGTCGCGCAACTCGGCGGTCGCGGTATTCACCTCGGCTTCGCCAGGCGCCACGCTGCGCCGCGCGGCGGCGGCGTCCACCAGCAGATCGGCGATCAGCCGCACCCCCTGCTGATGGCGGCGGCGGGCCTGCTCGGCGTGATCGGCGATCAGTCGTTGCAGCGCCGGGCGGCCGCTTTCCAGCAGCGTTGCCAGGCTTTCGTAGAGGCGCGCCTCGCCGTCCGCCGGCGGGGCGACGCTGTCGAAGCGCACCAGGGCGTGCAGGCCGAGGCGGGCCAGGGTGGCGCGCCAATCGTCGGCGCGGTGGCCGTCGGCGGCGACGAAATTGAGCACCGGCACCAGCGGACGACCGCAACCGGCCAGCACCGCCAGTTCGTCGCGGTACTTGGCCAGCACCGGCTCACGGGCGTCGATCACATAGAGACCGGCATCGGAGGCGCGCAGCTGGCGAATCACCTTGGCCTCCTGCTCGAATCGCTGGCGGGCTTCCACGCTGTCGAGAAAGCGGTCGAGCAGGGTGGCGGCGTCCAGGCGTTCGCCGGGGCGCTCCAGTTGCTCGAGGTAATCGCGCAGGGCGATGGCATCTTCCAGGCCGGGAGTGTCGTAGAGCTCCAGCAGGGCTTCGCCATCCACCGACAGCCGCGCGCCCTCGACATGGCGGGTGGTGCTGGGACGATGGGAGACCTCGCCGAAGTCGACGTCGCGGGTCAGGGTGCGCAGCAGCGAGGTCTTGCCGACATTGGTGTGACCGACCAGCGCCAGGCGCAGGGGGCCGCTCATGGATTCGTCTCCAGCCAGGCCAGTTCTTCGAGATCGCCGGTGCAGTGTGCCAGGCGCAGGGCATCCAGCGCCTGGCGCCAGTCGTCCAGGCGCACCGGATCAAGCTTGCCGCCCAGGGGCGCGGGCAACAGCCAGACGCGGGTGGCCGTGGCGCAGCGCGACAATTCGGCCAGTAGGGTCAGGGTACCGCGATCCGGCGAGCGGCGGGGATCGCAGGCGATCAGCAGGCGGCGGGCCGGATAGCGGGTCAGCTGTTCCAGCAGATGGCGCCGGCCCTGGCCGTCGTCGAGCACGCCGGCGTCACGCACGCCTTCGGGCAGCGGCGGCGGCCAGGTATGGTCGGTGAGTTCGATGCCCACCAGCAGCGCCTCGTCACCGGTCCGGGCCAGGCTCCCGGCATCCTGCTGGGGCAGCTGCGCGGGGGCGGCGTCGTTCACCCCGAGGCGTTCGCTGGTGGGCAGCAGGCGTTCGCGCAGGTGCAGATAGCCGGGGCGCTCGACGTCCAGCCGCAGCCGTTGGCGACCGCGTCGCCAGCGCCACAGGCAGAGCAGGGTGAGCAGCAGCCGGGGCAGCAGGCCATAGACCAGCACCACGCCGAGCAGCCAGCCGGCCCAGGCCTGGCGTGCCGCGGCCAGAGGGCTGGCGGCATCGCCACTGGCGGCGATGCTGGCCGGGTCGGGCAGCGGAAAGCCCAGCAGCTGGGGCAGGGCGCCGAGCGCCTGGGTCAGCAGCACGAAGGTATCGCTGCCGAGCAGGGTGGTCTCCCAGACGAACAGATAGCTGCGTCCGGAAAGCAGCGCCAGCAGGGTCGCCAGGGCACTGCCGAGGATCAGCAGCCAGAGGCCGTGGACCAGACCGCCCAGCGCCCAGGGCAGCAGGCGGGCGCGACCGAGCAGCCCGACCAGCGCCGGACCCAGGTGCAGGGCGCGGGCATCCCGCGCCAGGCGGCCAGAGAGCCACAGCCAGAGGCGTGCCAGCGGCGAGGCCAACTGCCGGCCACCCCCCAGCAGGCCAAGGGCCCAGACCAGCAGGCTGAGGAGGTTGAGGCCGAGCAGACTGCCCAGCGCCCAGAACACATTGACCGGACGACTGCCATCGCCCAGCGCCCCGGCGGCGAGACCCGCGCCGCAGAACAGCGCCACGATGCCCAGCAGCCAGGCGGCCAGCAGCGCACCCTGGCGCCAGCGGCGCCGTGCCGCCAGCAGACCGTCGCGCTGACCGAGCAGGCGGGCGCGCGTCACCAGTCGCGCCTCGAAGGGACCGCCGGCCGCACGTGCCTGGCGATTGGCCTCGGCGTCTTCCAGCGGGCCGCTGTCTTCTTCGGTCAGGCGCAGGGCTTCGGTGAGCCAGAGATCCTCGAAGGCGGGAGAGGGGGTTGCGGTCACGCGTCGGCGCCCTTGCGGCAAAAACGCCGAGCATAGTCCCTGGCGCCCTGGCTGTTAACGCCTCTGTTATGCTCTGTCACCATGAAAACCTCTCTCCCCCTGAGCCTGATCGTCGCCGTGGCCGACAACGGCGTCATCGGCATCGACAATCGTCTCCCCTGGCACCTGCCGGCGGAGCTCAAATATTTCAAGGCCGTGACCCTCGGCAAGCCGCTGGTCATGGGTCGCAAGACCTGGGACTCCCTGGGCCGCCCGCTGCCGGGTCGGCTGAATCTGGTGGTCTCCCGTCAGACTGATCTCGCGGCCGAAGGTGCCGAGGTGCGGACGTCGCTGGCCGCTGCCGTGGAGCGTGCCGAGGCCTGGGCCCGGGAACGCGAGGCCAGCGAGATCATGCTGATCGGCGGCGCCCAACTGTTCGCCGACGCACTGCCGCTGGCCCAGCGGCTCTACCTGACCCGCGTCGCCCTGGCGCCGGACGGGGACGTGTTCTTTCCCGCCTGGAACGAGGCCGACTGGGAACTCGTCTCGCGGCAGCAGCATGCCGCCGAAGACGACCGTCCCGCCTATGCCTGCGAGGTCTGGGAGCGCCGGGCGTAGGGTCGGTCGTGACACCTGCGTGCTCTTGCCGATGTCTTCCGGTGCTAAGCAAAGCCTAAGGTTGCCCTGGCATAAAGGAGGCTGAGGCGAGCCGCCCGGGCGGCCGGAGGGTACAGACGTGATGGCGATCGACAGCCAGATGCAGGCGACAACGGCAGGCACCCAACCTGCCCGTCCAGGCGCGACGGGCAATCCGACTACCTCGGCGGCCGACAGTGGCCAGACTGGTGCTGCGTCCAGTGGCAGCGCCGTCGCCGTGGACCTGTCGCCCGCGGCCCAGCTGATCGCCGGTCTGCTGCCGGGGCAATCGAACGGCAATGCAGATCTCGACGGCTTCATGCAGATCCTCCAGCAGCAGATCCGCAGCCAGGGCACCGACGCCGCCGTGCTCGGTGAGATGCCCGAGGGGGCCAGTCCCGACCGTATCCAGTTGGCGAAGCAGGCGGCCAATCACCTGCTGGTGAGCTATTACCATGACGACAGTCGCTATGCCGATGCCTCCACGCAGGATCCCTTCGCCAACCTGGACAGCAACAGCCTGGCGCGTATCGCCAGCGACGATTCCGGCACCTTCACCTCGGCTGAACGTCAGCTCGCCTATTTCGAGGGCGCGCAACGTGGCACCGATGCGGCCAACGTGGCCTTCTCCGGGCTCTCCCCGCAGAATCAGGGTGCCGCGTCCTGGAACTGGGCACCCGCCGCCACGGAAGATGCCGGCATCCTCGGTACGCTGAATCCCGGCATGCCGAATTGGCAACCCAATCAGTTGAGCAGCCAGCTCATCGACGGCCTGAGCCCCGGCGGCGTGGCGACCGCTGCCGCTCAGGAAATCGCCCAGCTATCGGCGCCGACCTTTGGCGTCAGCACCGGGGCGGATGGCGCACCCCAATGGACGACGCAGCCGGCGGACGGGCAGGGCGCCGGCGCGAGCACCGCGCTGGATGGCAGTATCCTCACCCAGATGACCGGCACGACAGCCGCGCCGGCGCTGTCGCTCTATCGCCAGATCGCCGCCTTCGGTTGAGTAGGGTTGTTGGGCTCAGGTCTGCCTGTTGGGCTTCGACGATGAAGCTGTCTCAGTCCAACCTCCGGGGCGGTAGGTTGGGCTGAGCGCCAGCGAAGCCCAACATCGTGGCGTCGCTCAGATCGCCCGCAGCTTCTTGGCCGGCAGGTAGTCGCGGTGGACGCGTTCTTCCACCAGGTACAGCCAGCAGGGACCTTCCACCTGGGGAAAGAGGCGCACTTCCTGGATGCTGCTGGGCTTGGGTTCGCCATTGCCGACCTGCACGGCCACGCTCTGGCCGAGGCGGAAGCGCGGCACCACGCCGGCGTCCACCACGCTCTGCTCGGCCTTGGTGGCCGGGCGGCCCAGGTACTCGCCCAGGTCCACCGGACCGGAGGGGCCTTCGGCCACGGTGTCCACATGGAAGCTGTAGGCAGTGGCCAGGCCTTCGTCGCCACCGTGGATCTCGCCCTGCTTGATGCGCGACACGGCCTGGTCGAGGGCGGCGTCGAGCGTCAGTTCGTTGTTCGATTGCAGGGTGATGACGATGCGGCGTTCGAAGGGGTACTGGCTCATGATTTCGACTTTTTCGGCAGAGAGGGAAAAGAAGGGACATCTTGTGCCCCCTTTGGCTGGCCGCTGTCCAGCCGGGGGCGCCCGATCGGTGACCGCGTTTGCAACCCCGGGTGTCCAGGGGCCAGGCGGTCGTGAGGTTCTGTACCAAAAAGCGCCGAGCGAAGGTCAGGCGAGGCCTAGGCGGCCCCGCGAAAAAGGCTGAGGAAGCGGATCGGACTCGCGCTCGAGTTTACGAGCGGTAAATGAGCATTCCGATCGGACTGGCGATCCAGGCCTTTTTCAACGAAGCATCACCGAGCGCAGGCATTTTTCGTACAGAACCTAGTCCTTGCGCCGCTTGAGCTGGTCCTTCAGTTGGGTCGGCACCTCGCGAATGATCAGCAGATCCTGGCCTTCGTCGTATTCGATGCGCGAGCCCAGCAGGTGCGCCTCGAAGCTGATCGATAAGCCTTCGGCGCGGCCGGTGAAGCGGCGGAATTGGTTGAGGGTGCGCTTGTCCGCCGGGATCTCCGGCGCCAGGCCGTAATCCTTGTTGCGGATGTAGTCGTAGAAGGCGCGTGGCGCCTCGTCGTCCATCAACTCGGAGAGGGCATCCAGGGCCATAGGCTCACCGCGCTTGGCCTGGCTGCTGGCGTAGTCCACCAGGGTGTCGGTCTTTTCCTTGGCGGCCTCTTCCGGCAGGTCCTCGCTCTCCACATAGTCGCTGAAGGCCTTGAGCAGGGTACGGGTCTCGCCCTTGGCGTCGACGCCTTCCTGGCAACCGATGAAGTCGCGGAAGTAGTCCGAGACCTTCTTGCCGCCCTTGCCACGGATAAAGGAGATGTACTGGCGCGACTGCTTGTTGTTGCGCCACTCGGACAGGTTGATGCGCGCCGCCAGGTGCAGCTGGCCCAGGTCCAGGTGCTTGGCCGGCGCCACTTCCAGCTTTTCGGTGACGGTCACCCCCTCGCTGTGGTGCAGCAGGGCGATGCTCAGGTAGTCGGTCATGCCCTGCTGGTACTGGGCGAACAGCACATGGCCGCCGGTGGAGAGGTTGCTGCTCTCCATCAGGCCCTTGAGGTGCTCCACTGCCTGGCGACTGAAGGCGACGAAATCCTGTTCGCCTTCCAGATAGGCATGCAGCCAGCCACTGAAGGGATAGGCGCCGGATTCTTCGTGGAACAGGCCCCAGGCCTTGTTGGGCTTGGCGTTGTAGCTGTCGTTGAGATCGGCCAGCAGATTCTCGATGGCCTGGGAGTCGGCCAGTTCGGCGTCCCGCGCGTGCAGGGTCGCGGGCTGGCCGTCGGGCTTCTTGTCGATCAGATGGACGATGGCGTGACGGATCGGCATGGCGGACTCGGTTAGCTGAGAGCCTGTTCAACGTCTCACGAGCTAGAGACAAACAAGGCGAAAATGGCTGAGGAAGCGGAGTTTACAGGTAGTAAATGAGCATTCCGAAGCCATTTTCAACGCCGTTTGGCCGACGCGCAGTAGACGTTGGATAGGCTCTGGGAAAGTCGGCCAGTCTAACGCTCCCGCGCCCTCGCGGGCAGGCCCCTGGCGCCGCAGGCTCAGCGCGCCGGCGCCGTCTGCTTTTCCTGCAGCGCATTGCCCAGGTGCCGGGTCATGAAGACCGCGGCCTCTTCACGGCGGTCCTCCAGCAGCAGATCGATCAGCTGCAGGTGCTCCTGGCAGCGGCGCTGGGCCTGCTCGCGATCCACCGACTTCTAGTATTCGATCAGCCGGCGCAGGCGATTGAGCCGGCGCAGCGCATCGAGGATGAAGGCATTGCCCGAGCAGCGGGCGATGGTCTCGTGCAGGCGGGTGTTGGCGTCGAAGATCTCCGCCGGCGAAGCCTCGAATACCCGGCCCGCGGCCAGCAGCGCCTGCTCGTCGCGGCAGCGCCGCAAGGCCTCGGCATCCAGGATGAAGTCGGCTTCCCGGATGCCGGCCGGTTCCAGCAGCAGGCGAAAGCGGTAGCTCTGGGCATAGGCGTCGGGCGAGGTGAGGCCTTCGACGAAACTCCAGCCGTAGCCCGGCAGACGCTCGGCCCAGCCTTCTTGGACGATGCGCCTCAAGATGTCGGCCAGTTGCCCGCGGGTGACCTGGTAGCGGCGGATCAGCTCGTTTTCCGTGACCTTGAGCGGTAGCTCACCCTCGATGCGATCGCGGGCGATGGTCAGGTACAGCCGCTCGCTGGCGGAGACCTCCTCGCGCGCCTGGGGCGTGGCGTTCAGGGCCGCGGCGGCCACGGCGAAGCCGCCCTCGGGATGCCGCGCCAGCAGGCTCCGGTCGGCCATCTGCTGCAAGGCGCTGCGCACCGGCGAACGCGACACCCGCAGGCGTTCGGCCAGGGCGCGCTCGGGCAGTCGGGTGCCCACCGCCAGCTGGTGCGAGGCGATGTAGGTGAGGATGTCGGGAATCAGTTGGGAGGCGAGGGTGCCCATGGCAGCGCTGGCGAATCGACCGTAAAGGCCAGGATGCTAGCACGGGACCCGCCGGGCGCAGCCGGCGCGGCGGGTTTCGCGGAGGGTCGTTCAGTCGCCGCTCGGGCTGACGTCCATGTCCCTGAGCTTCACCAGGCGGCTGCGGTGCTTTACGCGATAGCCGAGCCAGACGGCGAGAAACAGCGGCAGGCTGATATAGGTGGCGGCCAGGCCCAGCCAGTCCACGCCGTTCGGTCCGAACAGGGCGGCGTAGTTCTGCCCCAGGGTGATCACCAGGCAGAGGGCGAAGGCCAGCAGCGGCCCGAAGGGAAACAGCTTGGCGCGATAGGGCAGGTCTTCCAGGCGGCGACCCTGGGCCAGGTAGCCCTGGCGGAAGCGATAGTGGGACACGGCGATGCCCAGCCAGGCGATGAAGCCGCACATGCCCGAGGTGTTGAGCAGCCAGCCATAGAGCGCCTTGTCGCCCACCAGGGAGGTGAAGAAGCACAGGGCGCCCACTGCGGTGGTGGCGAGCAGGGCGTTGCGCGGCACGCCATTGCGCGCGACGCGGGCGAACAGGCGCGGCGCCTTGCCCTGTTCGGCCAGGCTGTGCAGCATCCGCGTCGAGGCATACATGCCCGAGGTGCCGGCGGAGAGCACCGCCGAAAGGATCACCGCGTTCATCAGGCTGGCGGCGAAGGCCAGGCCGGCGCGCTCGAACAGCAGGGTGAACGGCGAGACGGAGACGTCGGTGGCGTCGTTCTGCAGGAGTCGCGGATCGGTGTAGGGGATCAGCATGCCGATGACGAAGATCGCCAGCACATAGAACATCAGGATGCGCCAGAACACCTGGCGGATGGCGATGGGCACGTTCTTGCGCGGATTCTCCGACTCGCCGGCGGCGATGCCGATCAGCTCGGTGCCCTGGAAGGAGAAGCCGGCGATCATGGCTACCCCGACCATGGCCTGCAGACCGCCGACGAAGGGCGCCTCGCCCTGGGTGAAGATGGTCAGCCCCGGCGGCTCGATGCCGCTGAAGATGCCGAGGATGGCGGCCAGGCCCAGGCCGATGAAGACCACCACGGTGGTCACCTTGATCAGCGCGAACCAGAATTCGCTCTCGCCGAAGCCGCGCACCGATACCGCATTGAGCAGGAACATCAGGCCGAGAAACAGCGCGCTCCAGAGCAGCCCCGGCACCTCGGGAAACCAGAAGCCCATCACCAGCTGCGCCGCCACCAGCTCGGCGGCGATGGTCACCGCCCAGTTGTACCAGTAGTTCCAGCCAAGGGCGAAGCCGAAGCCGTCTTCGACGAAACGACTGCCATAGATGGAGAAGGAACCCGACACCGGCTGGTAGGCGGCCATCTCGCCGAGACTGGTCATGAGGAAATAGACCATCAGGCCGATCAGCGCATAGGCCGCCAGGGCGCCGCCCGGACCGGCGGTGGCCACGGTGGCGCCGGAGGCGACGAACAGGCCGGTGCCGATGGAGCCGCCGATGGCGATCATGTTGAGGTGACGGGGCTTGAGCCGGCGCTGCAGACTCGGAGAGGCGGTGGACATGGGGTTTCCAGCTGGCAGTTGAAGGGGCCGGACGTTGGCTCTGGCGGCCATTCACGGTCATGGGGCGCAGGGCGGTGCACCCACCGGCTGCGGCGACCTGCACGGGCAGGTGGCAAAAAAGCGGCGAAGCTTAGCAGGCTAAGGGCGTCAGGTGGGATGGCGGTCGTCGGTGCGCCGCTGTCGCAGTCCGATCATCGCCGGGCCGCGCTTCGGCTAGCATGACCCAGGGTCCCAGCAGGCAGCGCAGCGTGATCGATTCCAGAACCTTTGGCAGCGGTATCCAGGGCAAGAACTACCTGCAATTGCAGTCGATGCGACCGCGGCCGGAATTTTCCCGGCTGGTCGGCTTCATCCTGCTCGATCACTTTTCCCTGCCGTCCTTTACCCAGGCGCTGGATACCCTGGTCACCGCCAACCTGCTGGCCGCCGGCACCTTCGCCACCCGCACCTACAGCCCGACCGGCGCCGAGGTACTCAGTGACCTCGGCATCGTCATCCGCCCGGACGGCGACTACCGTGCGGCGGAGGGCGCCCGCTTCGACCTGCTGGTGGTCTGCGGCGGCCTGCGGACGCCGCTGGAACTGGATCCACGGCTCAAGGCGCTGCTGCTGCGCGTGGCCCGGCAGCAGGTGACCCTCTGCGGCCTGTGGAACGGCGCCTGGCAACTGGGCCAGGCCGGGCTGCTGGACGGCTATCGCTGCGCCATCCATCCCGAACAGCGCAGCGCCTTCAGCGAACGGGTGCGCGGGTGCAAGACCTCTGCGGAAAGCCATGTGCTGGATCGCGATCGGCTCACCGCGGCCAGTCCCAGCGGTGCCTTCCACCTCTTTCTCGAATGGATCGGCGCCCAGTGCGGGAGCGCCCTGGCCGATGGCCTGGTCAACATCCTGGCCTTCGAGGAATCGCGCTTTCGCCAGGTCAATCCGACGCTCAAGGTGCAGATGACCCCGCCGCTGCGCGAGGTGGTGACCCTGATGGAGGCCAACATCGAGGAGCCCCTCACCATCGAGCAGCTGTGCGACTACGCCGGTCGCTCGCGGCGTCAGGTCGAGCGGCTGTTTCGCGAGCAGCTCGACACCGCGCCCATGCGCTATTACCTGGAGTTGCGCATCACCGAGGGGCGCCGCCTGCTGCAGCATTCCACCCTGTCGGTGCTGGAGGTGGCGGTGGCCTGCGGCTTCACCTCGGTCACCCACTTCAGCAAGAGGTATTCGGCCTACTTCGGCTATCCACCGTCCAAGGAGCGGCGGCTCAAGTACTAGGCTGCAGCAGGCCCGCAGCACGCGCGCGGAGCGGCCGGAAGGGCCCGCCTCAGAGCGTTTCGTCGGCGTACCGGAACGGCTCCGCGCCGTCTCGCTCGAAACTTCACCCCGGGCATCTCGGCCTGCGTGCTGCGGCGAAGGGGGCTGACTGTCCTATCGAGCGAGGAAATGCCATGACCGATCCACGTAACGTCGCCCACGACAAGAAAGTGCAGCAGGAAAAGAAGCATCAGGGCGAGGACATCGCACCCGATGCCGAGCACGCGCCGCAACCGGGCAAGAAACCCGCGCTCAAGGACCACGACGAGCAGGCCGACGACAAGGCCTGACCGCCCGTCGGCCTCGCCACGCGAGGCCTTCGCCGGTGCTGACGGCCGTCGGCATCGCACCCTCCTCAGAGAGTGACCCGCCCAGCGCCGGCTCCGGTTGCCGGGTCCGCTCCGCCGCATTCAGGCACAGCAATCCCGCCAGGGCGAACAGCAGGCCGAGCAGCATGCCCGGCGCCAGGGGTTCGTCGAAGCAGGCCCAGGCCCAGAGCAGTGCCACCGGCGGACTCAGGTAGAGCGCGCCACTCACCGCCTGCGGGCTGCCCTGACGCAGGCACAGCCAGTAGAGGCCGAAGCCGAGCAGGGTCGGGATCAGCAGCCAGAGCACCGCCAGGGCGAAGCCGAGGGTCAGCGGTGGCGTCAGCGGGCCTTCCACCCCGGCCACCCCCAGCATCACCAGACTGCTGGCCGCGAGCTGGATGAACAGCTGCGTCCGCAGCGCCAGTCGACTCGGCGGCAGGCGACTCTGCACCAGGGTCGCCAGCGCCAGGGCCAGGGCACTGCCCAGGGGCAAGGCATAGGCCCAGGCGGGGGCCACGCCCAAACCCAGTCCCGCGCCGGTGGCCAGCAGGACGCCCGTCAGGCCCAGGCCCAGGCCGAGCCACTGGCGGCCGTTGGTGCGCTGGCCCGGCAGCAGGCAGCAGCCCAGCGCCACCAGCAGCGGCGACAGATCCGATAGCAGCGCCGCCAGCCCGGGTGAGACGCCCAGTTCGATGGCCTTGGCCGCCGGTCCTACCGCGCCGGCAAAGGCCAGCACGCCGATGCCCGCCTGCTGACCGATGATCTTCAGCGGCAAGCGCCGCACCTCGGCCCAGGCGAAGGGCAGCAGCAGGAGGGCGGCCAGCAGCAGGCGCCAGCAGGTCACCAGCAGGGTAGGGGCGTGGTCCGCGGCATAGCGATAGCCGACGAAACCGGCGCTCCAGCAGAGCACCAGGGCGAGTTGGCGCAGCAGGGGGGAAGACAGGATGGCAGGCATGAGCGGACTCCAGCTGACGGGATGCCTTGAGCCTGGCCCAGGGTGGTAATACACTCAAACGACATTATCGGTAGCTATGGTTCGATAAAAACGCATCATGCCCGCTCCCCTCGATATCGATGTCCTGCGTACCTTCCACACCATCGTGCGGCTGGGACAGTTTCGCGCCGCCTCGCTGCAGCTCAATCGCAGCCCCTCGGCGGTGAGCAGCCAGATCCGCCGGCTGGAAGAGCAGACCGGCGGCCGACTGTTCGAGCGCGACAACCAGGCCGTGACCCTGACCCCGCTCGGACGCCGCGTGCTGCTCGAGACCGCCGACCTGTTGCAGACCCATGACCGCATCCTCGCCGGTCTCACCGGCCAGCCGGTGGTGGGGGAGGTGCGCCTGGGCGTGGCCGAGGACTATGCCGCGCGCCTGCTCAAGGCCGTCTTGCCGCGCTTGCAGGGCGAGCATCCCGGAATCGTCCTGGAGGTGCTCACCGGCAACAGCAGCCAATTGCGGCGCTGGCTCGGCCAGGGCCTGCTGGACCTGGCGCTGCTGGTGGGGCCGCCCCGCACCGACCGGGCGGACGGCCAGAGATTCGGCCATACCCAGCCGGTGTGGGTCGCCGGTCCCGGACTGCAGTTGAGCGCGGACGCCAGCGTGCCCCTGGCGCTGCACGGCGAGGGCTGCAGCTATCGCGAACTGGGCATCGACCTGCTGATCCGCCAGGGCCGGCGCTGGCATGCCGTGGTGACCAGCGCCGCCTCTTCGGCGCTGGAAGCGGCGGTCGAACTGGGGCAGGCGGTGGCCATCACCGACCGGGCACGCATGACCCCGCCGATGCGCGAACTGACGCCGGAAGAAGGCTTTCCCGCGTTGCCGGTGCACGAGTTGCGACTGGCCTCGCCACCGGGCGAGCGCAGCCCCGCCTGCGCCTCTCTGGCCGGGCTGATCGCCGAGGATTTCCGCATCTAGCCCGGCGGCCCGGCGTTTGACCGGGCCCTGGCCCAGCCACTAAGGTGGCCGCCTTGCCGCTCGACCCCTGGGCCTGCGCTCCCACCTCCGGCATGCGCGCCCCCTGTCCGCACGTCCGGTCCGCTACCGCCGCTCCTGTCCGCTGTTCTGGAATGTTTCGCCTGTCATGACTGCCTCACCCGCCATCCCCCGTCTCATCTATCTGCTGGCCCTGACCATCTTCGCGCTGACCACCGCCGAATTCATGGTGGCCGGCATGATGCCGGCGCTGGCCGCCGATCTCGGTGTCTCCCTCGGCCAGATCGGCTATCTGATCTCCTGGTATGCCCTGGGCATGGCCCTGGGCGGCCCGCCGCTGACCCTGTTGCTGCTGGCCCTGCGCCTGGCGGAAAAGTCGGCGCTGCTGTGGCTGCTGGCGCTCTATCTGGTCGGCGCCGTGGTGGCCGCGCTGGCGGTCAGCTATCCGGTGATGGCGGCGGGGAGGGTGCTCATGGGCATCGCCAGCTCCGCCAGCATCGGCCTCTGTCTGACCCTGGGCGCCAACCTGGTCACGCCGGATCGCCGCGGCCGGGCGGCCTCGCTGATCCTGTCCGGACTCATGCTGGCGCCGGTGTTCGGGGTGCCGGGTACGGTACTGATCGAGCAACTGGCCGGCTGGCGCGCCAGCTTCTGGGCGGTTGCCCTGCTGGCGGCCTGCTGCACCCTGCTGGTCGGCCTCTGCGTGCCGCGGGCGCCAGCGCGCGCGGCCGGGCAGTTGGGCGGGGAGCTGCGGACCCTGGTCAGTGGCAGACTCTGGGCGGCCTACCTCACCAGCGGCCTGATCATCGGCGCGACCTTTGCCGGCTTCAGCTACTTCTCGCCCATCCTCATCCAGGTGACGGGTTTCGCGGCCACCACCATTCCCTGGTTGCTGATGGGGTATGGCCTCGCCAACGTGCTGGGCAATCTGCTGGTGGGGCGCCTGGCCGATCGCTACACCCTCAAGGTGCAGGGTGTCGGTCTGGCGGTGCTGGCGCTGGGCTTCGCCCTCTTCGTCAGCTGCGCCGACAGCGCCGCGGCCAGCCTGCTGGCCCTGGTGCTGATCGGCCTGACCGGGGTGGCCCTCAACCCGGCCATGGTCGCCCGGGTCATGGCCGCGGCCACGCCGGGCCCGCTGGTCAACACCCTGCACACCTCGGTGATCACCGCGGGCCTGGCGGTGGGCGCCTGGGCCGGCGGCGCGGCCATCGATGCCGGCCAGGGCCTGCGCGCACCCCTGTGGGTCGGTCTGGGCATGGCGCTGCTGGGCGTGCTGAGCCTGGTGCCCAGCCTGGTGCAGCGACTGGCGCTGGCGTCATCGCCAGCGGGTCGTTGCTAGTACCTGGCAGCTGGGGCGACCTGGTCGCGTCGGGCTGCCGCCGCGCGCGCCCGGGTTTCGTCGCTGAATGGCTCTACGGCGCACCTTTCAGAGGGATTGCGTGTGCCGCCTTCACTGTAGCCTGACTGTCATCTTTCCCTGGCATGTTGCCTTCCGAACACGGGAGGCGCGTTTTCGCGCTTTCGATTCCTGGACCTTCGACAAGGGCGGTACGGACATGCAGGCTTCGCTTCGCGGTATGACGTTGGGTGTGGTGCTCGGGCTGCTGAGCGGCGGCCCGGTTTGGGCGGCCACGCCCATTCCCTTCTGGCATTCGATGGATGCGGAGCTTGGCAAGGAGGTCGACTCCCTGGCCCAGCGCTTCAACCAGGCGCACCCGGAATTCCAGGTGCAGCCGGTGTACAAGGGCAACTACGAGCAGAATCTGGCGGCCGGCATCGCCGCCTTCCGGACCGGCAAGCCGCCGGCCATCCTGCAGGTCTACGAAGTGGGCACCGCGACCATGATGGCGTCCAACGCCATCGAGCCGGTCTACCAGGTGTTCAAGGATGCGGGTGTGAAGCTGGATGAAGCGGGCTTCGTACCCACCGTCGCCAGCTACTACAGCGACGCCAAGACCGGTCAACTGCTGTCCATGCCGTTCAACAGTTCCACCCCGGTGCTCTACTACAACAAGGCGGCCTTCAAGCAGGCCGGCCTCGATCCGGAAGCGCCACCCAAGACCTGGAAGGAGCTCGCCGACGACAGCGCCAAGCTGCGCGCCGCCGGCCTGAAGTGCGGCTATACCAGCGGCTGGCAGAGCTGGGTCCAGCTGGAAAACTTCAGCGCCTGGAACGGCCTGCCCTTCGCCAGCCAGGACAACGGCTACCTGGGCAGCGACGCGGTGCTGGAGTTCAACCAGGCGCCGCAGGTCAGGCACATCGCCCTGTTGCAGGCGATGGGCAAGCGCGGCGACTTCACCTACGTCGGTCGCAAGGACGAACCCACGGAGAAGTTCTACAACGGCGACTGCGCCATGCTGACCACCTCGTCCGGCTCGCTGGCCAACATCCGCCACTACGCCAAATTCGACTTCGGTGTGGCCATGATGCCCTATGACGGCGACCTCAAGAGCGCTCCCCAGAACGCCATCATCGGCGGCGCCAGCCTCTGGGTGTTCAAGGGCCAGGATGCGGCGGTGAAGCGCGGCGTGGCCGAATTCCTCGCCTTCCTGGCGCAGCCGGAGATCGCCGCCGAATGGCACCAGCTGACCGGCTACCTGCCGATCACCAAGGCGGCCTACGACCTGACCCGCGAGCAGGGCTTCTACAGCAAGAATCCGGGGGCCGACATCGCCACCCGGCAGATGCTGAACAAGCCGCCGCTGGCCTTCACCAAGGGCCTGCGCCTGGGCAACATGCCGCAGATCCGCGCGGTGATCGACGAAGAGCTGGAAAGCGTCTGGACCGGCAAGCAGGCCCCGCAGCAGGCGCTGGATGCCGCCGTGCAGCGCGGCAACGTGCTGTTGCGCCGCTTCGAGAAATCCACCCAGTAAGCCTGGGATCCGCCCTGGCGGCGCCGGCCGATGACTGCCGGCGCCGCTCCTCTTTTCGCGACGATGCGTGCGCCCATGTCCACATCCCGTCAGGTCTTTCCCACCGGCTGGCTGCCCTATGCGCTGCTGGCACCCCAGCTGGCGATCACCGCCGTGTTCTTTCTCTGGCCCGCCGGCAAGACGCTCTGGTATTCGCTGCAGAGCGTCGATCCCTTCGGCCTGTCCAGCCAGTTCGTCGGCCTCGACAACTTCCGTCAGCTATTCCAGGACCCGCTGTATCTGGCCTCCTTCTGGACCACCTTGACCTTCAGCGCGCTGGTGACCGGCTGCGGCCTGCTGGTGTCCCTGGTGCTGGCGGCGCTGGTCGACCTGGTGGTGCGCGGCAGCCGGGTCTACCAGACCCTGCTGCTGCTGCCCTATGCGGTGGCGCCGGCCATCGCCGCGGTGCTGTGGATCTTTCTGTTCAACCCCGGTCTCGGTCTGCTCACCCTGCTGCTGGAGCGCTACGGCTATCACTGGAACCACGCCCAGAACGCCGGCCAGGCGATGTTCCTGGTGGTGCTCGCCTCGGTGTGGAAGCAGATCAGCTACAACTTCCTGTTCTTCTTCGCGGCGCTGCAAGCCATCCCGCGCTCGCTGCTGGAGGCAGCCGCCATCGACGGCGCCGGGCCGCTGCGCCGCTTCCTGCAGCTGTCGCTGCCGCTGATCGCGCCGGTCAGCTTCTTCCTGCTGGTGGTCAACCTGGTCTACGCCTTCTTCGACACCTTTCCGGTGATCGACGCCGCCACCGGCGGCGGTCCGGTGCAGGCCACCACCACGCTGATCTACAAGATCTACCGCGAGGGCTACACCGGGCTCGACCTCTCCGCCTCCGCTGCCCAGTCGGTGGTGCTGATGCTGCTGGTCATCGTGCTCACGGTGGTGCAGTTCCGCTATGTCGAACGCCGGGTACGCTATCAATGATCGAGAATCGCCGCGGACTGACGCTGCTGTGCCACCTGATGCTGGTGCTGGGCATCGGCGTCATCCTCTTTCCACTCTATGTGGCCTTCGTGGCCGCCACCCTCGATGACCGGGCGGTGTTCGCCACGCCCATGAGCCTGATCCCGGGGCGCCATCTCTGGGACAACCTCAGCCTGATCTGGACCCAGGGCGTGGGCAACAGCACCGCGCCGTTCTGGCGGTTGCTGCTCAACAGCTTCCTGATGGCGCTGGGCATCACCCTGGGCAAGCTGTCGGTGTCCATCCTCTCGGCCTTCGCCATCGTCTGGTTTCGCTTTCCACTGCGCACCCTGGCCTTCTGGCTGATCTTCATCACCCTGATGCTGCCGGTGGAGGTGCGCATCTTTCCCACCGTGGACACCATCGGCCATTTGGGAATGATGGACAGCTACGCCGGCCTGACCCTGCCGCTGATGGCCTCGGCGACCGCCACCTTCCTGTTCCGCCAGTTCTTCCTGACGCTGCCCGACGAGTTGCTGGAAGCGGCGCGCATCGATGGCGCCTCGCCGATGCGCTTCTTTCGCGACATCGTCCTGCCGCTGTCGCGGACCAACCTGGCGGCGCTGTTCGTCATCACCTTCATCTACGGCTGGAACCAGTACCTCTGGCCGTTGCTGATCGTCAGCAACCCCGATCTCGGCACCGCCGTGGCCGGCATTCGCGGCATGCTCTCGCTCGGCGAGCGGGCGCCGCAGTGGAACCAGGTGATGGCGGCCATGCTGCTCACCCTGATCCCGCCGGTGGCAGTGGTGCTGGTCATGCAACGCGCCTTCGTGCGCGGTCTGGTGGATAGCGAAAAGTAACCATGGCAAACCTCGAACTCAGGGCCGTCTCCAAGAGCTGGAACGGCAAGACCCAGGTCATCCAGCCGCTTGATCTTCAGGTGGCGGATGGCGAATTCATCGTGCTGGTGGGCCCTTCGGGCTGTGGCAAGTCCACCCTGCTGCGGCTGGTGGCCGGGCTGGAGCGGGTCAGCGCCGGCAGCATCCACATCGGCGGGCGTGACGTCACCGCGCTGGAACCCAAGGCGCGCGGCATCGCCATGGTGTTCCAGAACTATGCTCTCTATCCGCACATGAGCGTGGCCGAGAATCTGGCCTGGGGCCTCAAGATCGCCGGTCTCGGCCGCGCCGAGATCGCCACCCGGGTCAAGGAGGCGGCGCGCATCCTGGAACTGGATGGCCTGCTCGAACGGCGGCCGCGAGAGCTGTCCGGCGGCCAGCGCCAACGGGTGGCCATGGGCCGCGCCCTGGTGCGCGATCCGGCGGTGTTTTTGTTCGACGAGCCGCTGTCCAACCTGGACGCCAAGCTGCGGGTGCAGATGCGCCTGGAGTTGCAGCAGCTGCACCAGCGACTCGCGACCACCAGCCTCTATGTCACCCACGACCAGGTGGAGGCCATGACCCTGGCCCAGCGGGTGGTGGTGATGCAGGCAGGGGTGGTCGAACAGCTCGGCACCCCGGTGGAGGTCTACGAACGCCCGGCGACGCGCTTCGTCGCCAGCTTCATCGGCAGTCCGGCAATGAATCTGCTGGACGGCCAGGTCGACGCCGCGGGCAGTCACTGCGACGTGCCGGGCGGTCTGCGGCTGCCCCTCGGGCCGGGCTATCGCCACCTGGCCGGACGCCCGGTCTGCCTGGGCATCCGGCCCGAGCACCTGCAACCCTGCAGCGACCCCGAGCAGGGGCTGCCGCTGGTGGTCCGCACCCTGGAGATCCTCGGCGCCGACAACCTGGCCCATGGGCGCTGGGGCGAGCAGGGGCTGGTGGTGCGCCTGCCGCATCAGCAGCGGCCGGCGCCGGGCCACGTCCTGCAGCTGCGCGCGCCGCAGGAGCACCTGCACCTGTTCGATGCCGCCTCCGGTCAGCGTCTAGAGCCGCGGTACTAGGCTTCAGGCACTAGGCACGCCGGTCCGGTCGGGGCGTGGGGCGGTTTCCCTCCGGCGCCCCGGAGAGGATACTACGCCCTTTGCCGCGCTGACCGCCGATACCCATGGAAAACCTCCCGCTGTTCGATCTGCCCGCCGTCCCCGAGGAAAAACCCAAGCCCAGGCGCGCCCGCAAGGCTTCGCCCGCCAGCGGCCTGCGCCTGCTGCACACCTCCGACTGGCACCTGGGGCAGCATTTCCTCGGGCGCACCCGCGAGGCCGAGCATCGCGCCTTTCTCGCCTGGCTGGTCGACCAGGTGGCGGAGCAGGAGGTGGACGTGGTGCTGGTGGCGGGAGACATCTTCGACACCGCCACGCCGCCGAGCTACGCCCGCGAGCTGTACAACGGCTTCATCGTCGCCCTGCGCGCTACCGGCGCCAGCCTGGTGGTGCTCGGCGGCAACCATGATTCCGCCGCGGTGCTGGCCGAGTCCCGCGAATTGCTGGCCTGCCTGGACACCCGGGTGATCCCCTGCGTCAGCGCGACGCCAGCCGACCAGCTGCTGGAATTGCGTCGCCGCGACGGCGAGCTCGGCGCGCTGCTCTGCGGCATTCCCTTCGTGCGGCCGCGTGACGTGCTGCAGAGCCAGGCCGGGCAGAGCGCCGATGACAAGCGCCAGGCGCTGCAGCAGGCCATCCAGGGCCACTACGCCGAGCTCTACGCCCTGGCCGAGGCGCGCCGCGCGGAACTGGGCGCGACGCTGCCGATCATCGCCACCGGCCACCTGACCACCGTGGGCGCCAGCGCCAGCGAGTCGGTGCGGGAGATCTATGTCGGCAGTCTCGACGCCTTTCCCACCAGCGCCTTTCCGCCGGCGGACTACATCGCCCTCGGCCATATCCACCGACCCCAGCGGGTTGGCGGCCTGGAGCAGGTGCGCTACAGCGGCTCGCCGCTGTGCCTGAGTTTTGACGAGCAGCGGGACAAGGAAGTCCTGCTGGTGGAGTTCGGCAGTGCCCTGGAGCGGATCACGCCCCTGGCGGTGCCCTGTTTCCAGCCCCTGGCCGTGGTGCAGGGCAGCCTCGACACCCTGGGCGCGGCTCTGATCGAGGCAGCGGCCGATGGCAGTCCCGCGTGCCCGGTGTGGGCCGAGGTGGTGGTGGTCGGTGACGACTACCTGGCCGATCTGCAGCCGCGTATCTCGGCACTGGTGGCCGACCTGCCGCTGGAGGTGCTGCGGGTAAGGCGTGCGCGCAGCCTGGTAGCGCCTACCTTGCAGGGCAATCCGCGCGAGACCTTGGAGGAGCTCAGTCCGCTGGACGTCTTCAGCCAGCGCCTGGCCGCCGAGACCCTGGATGACGAGCTGCGCAGTCGTCTGGAAGGCCTTTACCGCGAGGTTCTCGGCGAGTTGCCGGCCTGATCGCAGCGAAACGCTTCCATCGGACCAGCTTTTTCGTCCGGAACAAGGCCCGTTTGCCCGGGGTCACCCTCTCTATGTAGCCCATACCGGAGGAGACCCCATGCACGACCTATCGCAACCCCTCGCTGCCACGCGCCATGAGCGCACCGACAACCAGGTACCCAATGTCCAGGGCACCGAACGCCTGGTGTCCCTGCTGGGCGGCGGCCTGCTGATCCTTGGCGGTCTGCGCCGCGGTGGTCTGACCGGCTGCGTGAAGCTGGCCCTGGGGGCCATGGCGCTCAGCCGCGGGGTCCGACAGCGGTGCGAACTCAAGGCCGCCTTGCAGCCTTCGCCCTTCGAGCAGGCCTTGGCCGAGCGCTGGGGCTGGCGCAATCCCACCGCCATCCAGCGCAGCGTCACCATCGCCAAGCCGCGTGAAGAGGTGTTCGCCTACTGCACTGACCTGCAGCACCTGCGCGAGCTGCTGCCCTTCGTCGACCGCATCGAGCTGGGCGCCGATGGCGACAGCCACTGGCATGCCTCCGGTCCCCTGGGGCGCACCCTGAGCTGGACCCTGGAGCAGAGCGAGCGTCGCGAAAACGAATTCCTGCTGTGGAGCACCGTGCCCGGCACGGTCATGGCGCACAAGGCCAGTCTGACCTTCAGCGACGCGCCCCAGGGCCGCGGCACCCTGGTTCAGGCGGTACTGGCCTGCGAAGCCCCGGCCGGCCTGCTCGGCCATGCGGTCACCGAAGGCATCAGCCGCTTCACCGGCAAGGCGGTCAACCTGGGTCTGCGGCGCCTCAAGCAGCAACTGGAGACCGGCGAGATCGCCACCCCCGAGGTCACCCGCAGCGGTCGACCCTTGGCGCCCCCCCATCCGCCGGTGAGCCGTCCGGCCGACGAACCCCAGGCCGACCTCGACGCCGGCCTGGGCACCCAAGCGAGGACCGAATGATGCGCGCCCTGACCTGGCAAGCCCCCAACCGTCTGCAGGTGGAAACCGTCCCGGATCCGGAGATCCTCAACCCGCGTGACGCCATCGTGCGCGTCATCATGTCCTCGGTATGCGGCTCGGACCTGCACCTACTGGGCGGCTACGTCCCGGCGATGAAGCCGGGCGACATCATCGGCCACGAATTCCTCGCCGAGATCGTCGAACTGGGCAGCGGCCTGCGCAATCAGGGCCTGGCCATCGGCGACCGGGTGGTGACGGTCTCCATCCTCGGCTGCGGTGACTGCGAGCACTGCCAGCGCGAAGACTACAACTGCTGCGACAACAGCAATCCCAAGCCCGAACTGACCGAATTGGCCTATGGGCAGCCCTGCACCGGCATCTTCGGCTATAGCCACGCCTTCGGTGGCTATGCCGGCAGCCATGCCACCTATGTGCGGGTGCCCTATGCCGACGTCAATCTGTTCAAGGTGCCCGACGGGGTCAGCGACGCCCAGGCGGTGTTCGTTTCCGACGCCGTGCCCACCGGCTACTACGCCGCCGACATCGCCGACATCCAGCCCGGCGACACCGTGGCGGTCTGGGGCTGCGGCGGGGTCGGGCAGATGGCCATTCGCAGCGCCTACCTGCTGGGCGCCGAACGGGTCATCGCCATCGACCGCTTCAGCGATCGCCTGCAACTGGCGGCCGAGAAGGCCGGCGCCATCGTCCTCGACTACGAGACCACCAACATCCATGAGGCGCTGCTGGAGCTGACCGGTGGCCGCGGTCCGGATCGCTGCATCGACTGCGTCGGCATGGAGGCCCATGGCACCCAGGTCGACTACGCCTACGACAAGACCAAGCAGCTGCTGCGCCTGCACACCGAGCGCGGTTCGGCGCTGCGCCAGGCCATCCGCGCCTGTCGCAAGGGTGGCACGGTCTCGGTGATCGGGGTCTATGGCGGGGTGATCGACAAATTCCCCATGGGCGCCATCGTCAACAAGGCCCTGACCCTGAGATCGGGCCAGCAGCCGGGCCAGCGCTATGTGGAGCGGCTGTTCGAACACATCCAGAAGGGCGAACTGGATCCGTCCTATCTGCTCACCCATCCGATGAGCCTGGAAGAGTCGCCCTATGGCTACGAGCTGTTCAAGTCCAAGGACAAGAACTGCATGAGGGCGGTATTCATGCCGTGAGGGGTCGCCCGGGGATCTAAGGGCTCACCGGACTTTCAGCACCTAGACCAGCCAGGTCGCCAGCGGCTGCCACAGCGCCGCGACCTTGTGGCCGCCACTGCAGCTGACCAGCGCCAGGGTGCCCAGGCCGACCAGCAGGGGCATGCCGAGAAAATCTAAGGGAGACAGGGGCGAGCGCACGACGAATCCTCCCGGGATACGTGGTTGCAGAGCGATACCTTGCAGTTGAGAGCGTAGGCGGGGGCAAGTTCAGCGGTGGGCACGACCACAGGTCGAGTGGTCGGTTGGCATGGGCGAGCGCGCCCAACAATGCCAGAATCGGCGGTTCGCCGAGTCGTCCTGGAAAAGCCCGATGAAGATCCTCACCCTGCGCCTGAAGAACCTCAATTCCCTCAAGGGTGAGTGGAAGATCGACTTCACCGCCGAACCCTTCGCCAGTAGCGGCCTGTTCGCCATCACCGGGCCGACCGGGGCGGGCAAGACCACCTTGCTGGACGCCATCTGCCTGGCGCTCTATCACCGCACGCCGCGCATGAGCAAGGTGGGCGGAGAGAGCAACGAACTCATGACCCGTCACACCGGCGACTGCCTCGCCGAGGTGGAATTCGCCGTGCGTGGCGAGCGCTATCGAGCCTTCTGGAGCCAGAGACGCGCCCGCGACCGCGCCGATGGCGCCCTGCAGCCGCCCAAGGTGGAACTGGCCAGGCTCGACGGCAGCATCCTCGCCGAAAAGACCGGCGACAAGCTCAGACTCACCGAAGAACTCACCGGCCTCGACTTCGAGCGCTTCACCCGTTCCATGCTCTTGGCCCAGGGGGGCTTCGCCGCCTTCCTGGAAGCCAGCGCCAGCCAGCGCGCCGAATTGCTGGAAGAGCTGACCGGGACCGCGGTGTACGGGCAGATCTCCCAGCGGGTGTTCGAACGCGCGCGCGAGGCCAAGGGCGTGCTGGAGGGCCTGCGCCAACGCGTCGCCGGGGTCGAGGTGCTGGATGACGAAAGCCGTCAGGCACTGGCCGCCGAAGGCACCGGCCTGGCGCAGCGCGAAGAACGCCTGGGCGCGGACCTCAAGACCTTGCAGGTCCAGCGCCAGTGGCTGAGCGCCCTGGAGCAGGCGACGGCGGGCGAGCAGCAGGCCGCCACCCGGCTGGCTGCGGCGCAGCAGGCCTGGGACGCCGCCGAGCCGCAGCGCCAACGGCTGGCCGCGGCCGAGCCGGCGGCGCGGCTGCTGCCCATCGAACAGGCCTGGCGTGAGGCCGCGGCGCGTGAACAGCGCAGCCGGGACGAACTGGCCCAACTCGACCAGCGGATCCAGACCCTGGCCAGCCGCCGCGACGCCGCCCTGGCCCAGGCCCTGGGCGCCAGTGGCGAACAGCTGCGCCAGGCCGAGGCGGAGCAGGCGCAGGCGCTGGATGAACAACAGCGCCTGGAGCAGAGTCTGGCCGAGCGGACCCGCCATGCCGAACTCGGCGAGCGCCTGGGCGACTGGCGCAGCCAGCTGGCCCTGCGCGACGAAAGAGCCGAGGCCCTGGCGCGCCTGACGCGCCGCCAGGAAGAACAGACCCGTCAGCTGCAGCTGCTGGCCGAGGAACGCGAGGCCCAGCAGGGGGCGCTGACCCGTGCGCAGGCGCAGGCCGCCCAGGCCCAGACGGCGGAGCAGGCCCAGCACGAACGCTGGCAGGCCGCACTGGACGGCCGCGACGAAAAGGCCTGGCGCGCCCTCTGGCAGGCGGCGCTGGGACGGGTCAACGAGGTGGACCAGCTGGACCAGCTGGTCGAGCGTCGGCGTCAGCTGCAGGCCCAGCTGGAGCGCCTGGCGCGCAGCCAGGGTGAACGCCAGCGCCAGCATGGCGAGCATCAGGTGCGCCTGGAGGCCCTGCGTGGACGCTATCGTGAAGTCGCCCAGCAGGTGCGCGAGCGCGAAAAGCTGCTCGAACAGGAAAGGGTCATCCGCAGCCTGGAAGCCCAGCGCGCCGAGTTGCAGCCCGACGAACCCTGTCCGCTGTGCGGCTCCCGCGAACACCCCGCGGTGGCCGACTATGCCGCCCTGGACGTCTCCGCCACCCAGACCGCCCTGCAGGACGCCAAGGCCGAGCTGGAGCGCCTGACCCAGGAAGGCAAGGACCTCAGCGAAGCCCTGGCGGCGCTCAAGGCGCAACTCGATCAGGCCAACGATCAGCAGGCCGAGGCCAGTCAGCAGCTGGACCAGTTGGGCGAACTCTGGCGCCAGCGTTGCACGGCCCTGGGCGCCGATCCCGAGGCGCCCGGTGCCATCGCCGAATTGCGCCGCCGGCAGGATCAGGAACTGGCGCGCATCCAGCAGGTGCTCGCCACCCTCGATGGCCTGCGTCAGCAGGGCGAGGAGGGGCGCAACGAAGCCCAGCGCCTGGCGCGTCAGCAGGCCGATGCCGAACAGCGCCTGGCGCTGGCCGAGGCCGCCTGGGAGCGGGCGCGCCAGGCGCTGGCCGAAGGTGCCGAGGAGCTGCGTCAGGCCCAGGCACAACAGGCCAGGGCCGAGCGGCAGCTGGGCGAGGAACTGGCTGGCTGGGGCCATGAGGTCCCTGGTCGTGCCGGCGAATGGCTGGCCCAGCGCGACCAGGAGTGGCGGCTCTGGCAGGCCGACAGCCAGCGCGCTCAGGCCTTGCAGCAGCTGCACAGGGACCTCGCCCAGCGCCTGGCCATCCTGGCCCCGCTGGTCGCGACCTGGCGCCAGCGCGCCGGCGAGGTCACCCCCGCCCCGGTAGCGCCGGAGGCCGCTACGGCCGTGCTCGCCGAGGCGACCGCGACCTGGGAAGACTGCCGCGAGCAGGGTGCGGCGCTGCAGGGCACGCACCAGGCGCTGCACGAGCGGCTGGCGGGTGAGGTGCAACTGGCCCGCGAAGCCGGCGAGCGCTGGCAGGCCGCCCTGGCCGCCAGTGCCTTCGCCGATGCCGACTCCTGGCGCGCCGCACAGCTGGACGACCACCAGCACAGCGCCCTGACCGCGGAGCGCACCCGCCTCGAGACCGCCCTGACCGAAGCCCGCGCCCTGGCAGGGGCCGCGCGGGAGCGGCACGCCGCCCTGGCTGCCGAGCCGCTCACCGACCGCAGCGCCGCCGAGCTGGATGCCGAACTGGCCGCCGCCGGCGCCGAATTGCGCGCCCTGGGCCAGCGCCAGGGCGAGGTCAATGCCGCCCTGCGCGAAGACGAACGGCGGCGGGACGGCCTGCAGGCGCTGCTCGGCGAGATCGCCGCCCAGGAGCGCGATCATGATCTCTGGCAGCATCTCAACGGCCTGATCGGCTCGGCGGATGGCGCCAAGTTCCGCAAGTTCGCCCAGGGCTTGACTCTGGATCACCTGGTGCACTTGGCCAATGGTCAGCTGATGCGCCTGCACGGTCGCTATCGACTCTTCCGGCGCCAGGCCGCCGAACTGGAGTTGCAGATCCTCGACACCTGGCAGGCCGATGCCCTGCGCGACATCCGCACCCTTTCCGGCGGCGAGAGCTTCCTGGTGAGCCTGGCCCTGGCGCTGGCCCTGTCGGATCTGGTCAGCCAGCGCACCGGCATCGATTCGCTGTTTCTCGACGAAGGCTTCGGCACCCTGGATGGCGAGACCCTGGAGGTCGCCCTGGATGCCCTCGACCAGCTCAATGCAAGTGGCAAGACCATCGGCATCATCAGCCACGTGGAGGCCCTCAAGGAGCGCATCCCGGTGCAGCTCAAGGTGCGCAAGGGCGTCGGCCTTGGCCATAGCGGCCTGGAGCGGCGCTATGCGGTGGAGAAAAACGCTACCGAGTGAGTAATTTTTCCGGTGCAGTGGTCGAAGCCCAGCGCGAAGCGAAACGTCGAAACTGTTAACGTAGACGGGTTCGCCTCGTCTGCTGGCGTTATGACATCTCCTTCTCCTACCGGCCACTAACCACCATGTCCCAGTTCCTTGCCGTCGGCCTGTTCGAATACGATCCCAGCCGCGCCAGATGGCGCGCGGATGCTGCCTGCGCGGCCATGCTGGAACGGGACGCCGAGGTACTGGCCCGGGGGCTCGCGCCCGCCGAGTTGCTGAGCGATCTGCAGAGCCGCAGCGCGCCACCCGAGGGCCTGCTGCCCGCCCCGGGGCAGGTCTGGGAGGCCTGGCGCCAGGGCGCCGATGGCCAGCTGCGCTGCCTGCAGTTCCAGCGGCGCGAGGCCGGCGGCGTACTGCTGGACGTCACCGCGCAGCGTCGCCATGAAGCCGAACTCTGGCAGGGCGAGGCCTTCAAGCGCAGCGTGATGGTCTGCAGCGTCGACTGCATCAAGCTGATCGATCTGGAAGGGCGCCTGGAGTACATGAATCCGGGCGGTCTCATGGTCATGGAGATCGACGACTTCATTCCCTTCCAGGGCCGCCTCTGGGCCGAACTCTGGCCCGAGGAGCAGCGCCATGAGGTGACCGCCGCCATCGAGGCGGCGCGGCAGGGTGGCATCGGCCGCTTCACCGGACTCGCGCCCACCGCCAAGGGCACCCGGCGCTGGTGGGACGTGGTGGTCACACCGATCCTCGGCGATGACGGCAGCCCGCTGAAATTCCTCTCCATTTCCCGCGACGTCAGCGAAGCCGTCCACACCCGCGAGGCGCTGGACGAACTCAATCGCAACCTCGAAGAGCGCATCGAGGTGCGCAGCCAGGAACTGGTGGCCCTGGAAGAAGAGTTGCGCCAGGCGCAGAAGATGGAAGCCATCGGCCAACTCACCGGCGGCATCGCCCACGACTTCAACAACCTGCTGACCGGCATCGTCGGCTCCCTCGACCTGATGCGCCGCCGGGTGCAACAGGGCCGTATCCAGGAGCTGGAACGCTACCTGGACACCGCCACCCGCTCGGCGGAGAACGCCGCGGCCCTGACCCAGCGGCTGCTGGCCTTCGCCCGCCGCCAGGTGCTCGAACCCCGCCCGGTGGATGCCGGCCAGCTTGTGCAGGGCATGCACGAATTGCTGCGCCACAGCCTGGGCAAGAAGATCCGCAAGGACGTCCAGCTCGACACCGACCTCTGGCTGCTGCACTGCGATCCGCACCAGCTGGAAAACGCCATCCTCAACCTGGCCATCAACGCCCGCGACGCCATGCCCGAGGGCGGCAACCTGAGCATCCGGGTGGACAATGTCAGCGGACCCCTGAGCATCGGTCTGCCGATCGAGACGGTGGACGGCGATTTCGTCCGCATCCAGGTCTGCGATACCGGCACCGGCATGGACGCCGATACCCTCAAGCGCGCCTGCGAACCCTTCTTCACCACCAAACCCAGCGGGCGCGGCACCGGACTCGGGCTGTCGATGATCTACGGTTTCGTCCGCCAGTCCGGTGGCCAGGTGGAGATCCACTCGGTGGTGGGCGAGGGCACCTGCATCAGCCTCTATCTGCCGCGGCTGCTGGCCCGGCCGGCGCCGGAAAGCGCGCCCAACGACGCCGAGGGCCCGGTGCTGCCGGAAGTCTCCGGCGACTGCGCGCTGATCGTCGAAGAAGAGCGCGAAGTCCGCGTCATCATCGGCGAGGTGTTGGCGGAACTGGGCTACACGCCGTTGGCGGTGGCCGACAGCGCCACCGCCGTCGCGCTCATCGCCTCCGGCACCCTGCGCATCGACCTGCTGGTGACCAGTCTCGGTCTCGCCGGGCTGGACGGCCGGCAACTGGCCGAGCAGGCGCGAGCCACCACGCCCGGACTGCCGGTGCTCTATCTGTCCGGCCAGGCGGATCCGGCGTCCCTGCCGGAGCTGGCGGAAGAGGGCGTCGAACTTATCGGCAAACCCTTCGGCCTGGAAGAGCTGGCGCGCTGCGTGAGGCGTCTGCGTCCGGGCGGCTGAGCCGGTCGCGGCGAACTGTCGCGGCGCGCCAGGGTCGATCCTTTCGAGTCGCAACCTCCGTTGCGGCTGCTGTCGTGTCGACAAGAAAAGGAGCGCTTCATGAAACGCCTGCCACCTGCGCCACCCGCGCGGATGCTCGTCCTGTCCCTGTCCATCGCCTTTCTCGCCGCCTGCGCCCATGAGGGCAGCAAGCCGGAAACCCCGACCTGGAGTTGGCGCGATGCCAGCAACGCCCGCGCCGTGCCGCCGGACCAGGCCTATCCCGAGCTGTTCACCGCGGTACAGCAGGGCAAGCTGTTCAGCGACCAGAAGCACTTCGTCGATGCCCTGCCCAAGCGCAATCCAGCCGACATCCGCCAGGACTACCTGGCCCAGCGCGACAAGCCCGGCTTCGACCTCAAGGCCTTCGTCAGCGCCAACTTCGAAGAATCCGATCCGATCAAGGCCGCCCCGCCCAAGGCGGGGGCCGACCTGCCCACCCACGTCAAGGACCTCTGGCCGGTGCTGACCCGCCATTACGAAGAGGTGCCGGCCTACAGCAGCCTGCTGCCGCTGCCCAAGCCCTATGTGGTGCCGGGTGGCCGCTTCCGTGAGGTCTACTACTGGGATTCCTACTTCACCATGCTGGGGCTGGCCAAGGACGGGCGCACCGACCTGGTCCGCGACATGGTGGACAACTTCGCCCATGAGATCGACGTCTACGGTCACATCCCCAACGGCAACCGCAGCTACTACCTGAGTCGCTCGCAACCGCCGTTCTTCGCCTACATGGTCGACCTGCAGGCCAGCCTGGAAGGCGACTCCGCCTATCGTCGCTACCTGCCGCAGCTGCAGAAGGAATACGCCTACTGGATGGCCGGCGCCGAAGGCCTACAACCGGGCCAGGCCAATGCCCATGTGGTCAGACTGGCCGATGGCACCCTGCTCAATCGCTACTGGGATGCCCGCGACACCCCGCGTCAGGAGTCCTACATGGAAGACCTGGCCACCGCCGCCCAGGCCAAGGGCCGACCGGCCGGCGAGGTCTATCGTGACCTGCGCGCCGGCGCCGAGAGCGGTTGGGACTTCTCCTCGCGCTGGCTGGGCGACGGCAAGACCCTGGCGACCATCCGCACCACCGCCATCGCGCCGGTAGACCTCAACAGCCTGCTCTATCACCTGGAGCAGACCATCGCCAAGGCCTGCGAGAAGACCGGCGAGGCCAGTTGCGTCCAGGCCTACAGCCAGAAGGCCAAGACCCGTCAGCAGGCCATCGACCGCTACCTGTGGAATCCCGCCGGTTACTACACCGACTTCGACTGGCAGGCCAAGCGCCGCACCGACAAGCTCTCCGCCGCCACCCTGTTCCCGCTGTTCGTGGGCGCCGCCAGCCAGAGCAGCGCCGACCAGACCGCGGCGACCGTGGCCAACCAGCTGCTGCGTCCGGGCGGCATCGCCACCACCACGGTCAAGACCGGCCAGCAGTGGGACGAACCTAATGGCTGGGCACCGCTGCAGTGGGTGGCCGTGGACGGCCTGCGCCGCTACCAGCAGGACAAGCTGGCCGCCGACATTGGCACCCGCTTCCTGACCCAGGTGCAGAACCTCTACGCCCGCGAGCAGAAGCTGGTGGAGAAATACGACCTCACCGGCGGCCAGGGTGGCGGTGGCGGCGAGTACGAGTTGCAGGACGGCTTCGGCTGGACCAATGGCGTCACGCTCAAGCTGCTCGAACTCTACAAACCGCAACCCGGCGCGAAATAGGGCAAAAGAAAAGGTCCGCTACGGCGGACCTTTTTCATCGCGTGAGACCCATAGGTTGGGCTGAGACAGCTCTATCGTCGAAGCCCAATAATCCAGAAGTGATGACTCACCCGTTGGGCTTCGCTGCGCTCAACCCAACCTGCGAGCCGCTCTTTCCACTCTCCCTCCGGGAGAGGGCCGGGGTGAGGGCAAACCCTACGCCAGCGCTATCCGAATACTGACGCTAGATTTCACAGCGGATCCACCGGCGGCGCATCGTCCTCGTCGGCCGGCAACTCCGCCGGATGCAGCCCTTCCGGGTCTTCATCCTCGGGCAGCGGCAGGATGGCGTTCATCAGCTGTACTCCGGATTGCGCGGATTCTTCTGCGGCAGGCGCTCCTCTACCGGCTTGTCATCCGGATCTTCGCCCACGGGCTCCTCGGGATCGGGCGCGATGTCCGGATCGATGTCCAGGTCGTCGGGGTTTTCCTTGATCTGATCGTTCATGCGGCCTCCGCGAGTGGTTGTCAAACGTTGGGCAGAGCCCCTGGCGCGAAGTTCGCCACCGGCGATCAGCGATAGCCTCTGGCCTGCAGATCGAACAGCTGGGCATAGCGACCACCGCTGGCCAGCAACCCCTCGTGATCGCCCCGCTCGCGGATCTCCCCATCTTCCAGCACCAGGATCTGGTCGGCGTTGCGCACGCTGGAGAAGCGATGGGAGATCAGCAGGGTCATACGTTGCTGCGCCTGGGCGCGAAAGCGCTCGAAGATCACCGCCTCGGCCGCGGCGTCCAGCGCGGCGGTGGGTTCGTCCAGCACCAGGATGTCGGCGTCCTCGCGCATGTAGGCGCGCGACAGGGCGATCTTCTGCCACTGCCCGCCGGACAGTTCCTGGCCGCCCATGAACCAGCGTCCGAGCTGAGTCTCGTAGCCCTCGCGCAGACCGGCGATGACCTCGTCGGCCAGCCCCTGCTCGGCCGCCTTGCGCCAGCGCGCCTCGTCATTGAAGGCCTGGGTGTCGCCGACGCCCAGGTTTTCACCGGCGGTGAGCTGGTAGCGGATGAAGTCCTGGAAGATGACGCCGATGCGCCTGTGCAGGGCCGCCGGCTGCCACTCCTGCAGATCGCTGCCATCGAGCAGGATACGGCCTTGCGTCGGGCTGTGCAGGCGGGTCAGCAACTTGATCAGGGTGGTCTTGCCCGAACCGTTGGCCCCCACCAGCGCTAGGCTCTGGCCCGGCGCCAGGTGAAAGCCGATGTCCTTGAGCGTTGGCGCGGCCGCACCCGGATAGGTGAAGCCGACCCCTTCGAATCTCAGGCCGTCGCCAGGCTGGCTGCCGGCGGTGAGGCTGCCGCCTTCGGCGCTGGTCGGCTGGCCCAGGTAGTCATAGAGATTGCTCAGGTAGAGGCTGTCCTCGTAGAGGCCGCCCAGGGCGGTCAGGCTGGCGCTGACCGCGGCCTGGCCCTGGCGGAACAGGGTGAGGTAGAGGGTCATCTGGCCCAGGCTCAGGCGGCCACGCACGGTATCGAGCACCACCCAGGCATAGGCGGCATAGAAGGCGAGGGTGCCCAGCAGGCCAAAGACGAAACCCCAGCCGTCACGTCTCAGGGTCAGGCGGCGGTCCTCGGCGTAGAGCTTGGCGAAGGTGGTGCGATAGCGCTCCAGCAGCAGCGGCGCCAGGCCGAACAGCTTGACCTCCTTGATGTAGGCCTCGTGGGAAAGCAGCGTCTCCAGATAGGTCTGGCGGCGGGTCTCGGGCGCACGACGGCTGAACAGGCGAAAGGCATCGCCGGAAAAGCGCGCCTCGGCCAGGAACACCGGTAGGGCGCCCACCACCAGCAACAGCAGCGCCCAGGGCGAGAAATGCACCAGCAACACGGCGAAGCTGATCAGGGAAATGAGGTTCTGCAACAGGGTCAGTGACTTGGTCACCAGCGCCAGGGGCCGGATGGAGGCCTCGCGCCGGGCCCGCACCAGCTTGTCGTAGAAGTCGGCGTCCTCGAATTGTGCCAGCGACAGGGTTTGGGCCTTTTCCAGGATCAGCAGATTCACGGTCTGCCCAAGGCGTACCCGCAGCAGCGATTGCTGCACCGACAGCAGCCGCTGGGCGCCTGCCAGGGCCGCCAGTACCCCGGCTTCGGCCAGCACGAACTTCAGTACCGGCCACAGCGGTGCCTGGCCCTGGTCGGCATGCAGCCGCATGGCCGCCACCACGGCATCGACGATGCGCTGCCCCAGCCAGGCGGCCAGTGCCGGCAGCAGGCCGGCGACGAGGGTCGCCAGGATCAGGCCGATCATCAGCGCGGGAGAGGTACTCCAGACCAGGCCGGCAGCGCGGCGCATCTGCTGTTGCACGATAGCGAAGGAGGTCGAGAGGGCCATGGCGGATCTTCGGCGGGGGTCAGCATTAGTCGAGGCGGCGGTCGCCATGTTCCCCAGGCTATGGCAAAAGGCTTACATCG
>NZ_JALNUX010000021.1:0-36724 GCF_026544185.1 Pseudomonas sp. GM_Psu_1 | reverse complement strand
AAACCGCGCAGCGTTTTCCACGCACCAAGGTGTTGGCTGAGGCCCTGTTGGGTCGAGGCAGCTCCATCGCCGCAGCCCAACAGTAGGATAAGGAGCCGTGTGCAGGCTATCGCGGCCATGGGCCGCTCCTACACTGTAGGAGCGGCCCATGGCCGCGATAAAGCAGGGTAGGGAGGCACCGCTTCTCTCGGCATGAGAATCAAGCCGATGCTCGCCACAGCCGAAGCAGGTATCGGGCGCCAATTGCAACTGGGTGAGAAGTCCCGCGTTGGCGCGGATGGAGGCGGGGAGTCGCAACGGATTCAAGGGCACTCGTCGTCCTTTTTGCGCGATATCGCCTCACCCGTATGCGGCCCCAGTTCCCGCTTGGGACAGTCCTGCCACTGCTTGTCCCCCAGACCGGCGGTGTATTCCGGATGCAGCGGATAGTGCAGGCGGTTGTCCGCCCGGCTGGTGTCGCCCACCACCAGCAACTCCACCGGCTCGTCGGTCTCGTTGATGAAGGTGTGGGCGACGCCATCCCCCGCCTTGAAACCCACCCCGTCGCCCGGCTTGAGGCGCTGGAGGTGACCGTCGATCCAGGCGGTGGGGTGGCCCGAGATCACATAGATGAATTCGTCTTCGGTGGCCTCGGCATGGGGCCGCGAGGTGCGGCGACCGGGTGGCAGCCATTCGTGGTGGATGCCCAGGCGGGCGAAGCCGAAGTGGCGGCCGAAGGCGGCACCCAGGGAAAAGCGCTCGTCACTGTCGGCATAGCCGGGGCCGTCGGGCGCCTGGAGCTGGGACCAGTGGACGATCTTGTCGAAATCTTTCCGGGATTGCATGGGGTGCTGCGCCTCGCGGGAAAATAGCTCAAGCTTAGCCGGTTAGGCGGACGCTGCCGCCTCAGGTCCCTTTCGGTGCAGGAACGCGATGCCCAGACTGTCCAGACAACTCCTCGCACTGCTGACCCTGGCGCTGCTCGGTGGCTGTTCACCCGATACGCCGATCAACAGCCCCTACCGCGCCGGAGCCGAAGGTCAGAATACCCTCTATACCGCCTTCACCACCCGCTCGCCGAAGTACCTCGATCCGGCCAGTTCCTATTCCGGCGACGAGACCAACTTCACCTACAACATCTATGAACCCCTCTACGGCTACCACTACTTCAAGCGGCCCTACGCGCTGATCCCCCGCGGCGCCGAGCGGGTGGTCACGCCTTACTACCTGGATGCCCAGGGCCGGCGCCTGCCGGACGACGCACCGGCCGCGGAGATCGCCGAGAGCGTCTACGACATCCCCGTCCGCCGCGACGCCCGTTATGCGCCCCATCCGGCCTTTGCCCGCGATGCCCAGGGCCATTACCGCTACTTCCCGATCCAGCCCGCCGACCTGGCCGATCGCTACCAGATCCCCGACTTTCCCGAGACCGGCAGCCGCGCGCTGACCGCCGCCGACTACGCCTACGGCCTGCGTCGCCTGGCCAGTCCGCGGCTGGTCTCGCCCAGCTACGCCATCTTCGCCGAGCACCTGGTCGGCATGCAGGCCTTCGGGGACGGCCTGCGCGCCGCCGACAAGGCCCTGCGCGCCGGCCTGCCCAGGGGCGCGCCGCTGCCCTGGCTGGACCTGCGCCAGGGCGAGCTGCCCGGGGTCGAGGTGCTAGACGACCACACCCTGCGGCTGCGGGTGATCGGCAAGTACCCCCAGTTCAACTACTGGCTGGCCATGACCTTCGCCGCGCCGGTGCCCTGGGAGGCGGATCGCTTCTACAGCCAGCCGGGGATGGCCGAGCACAACCTCGGCTTCAACAGCTGGCCGGTGGGCACCGGACCCTATCGCCTGGCCGAGTCCATCCCCAATCGCCGCCATGTGCTGGAGCGCAATCCCAACTACCACGCCGATCCCTATCCCTGCGAAGGGGAGCCCGAGGATCGCGAACAGGGACGGCTGGACGACTGCGGCAAGCCCATGCCGCTGATCGACCGCGCGGTGTTCAGCCTGGAAAAGGAAGGGGTGCCGCTGATGGGCAAATTCATCCAGGGCTACTACGACACCCCCCAGGTCGAGCGCGGCGAATATGGCGTGGCGCTGCGCACCAAGGCCGGTGATTCGGCCGATTCCGCCGAGCTCTACCGCGAGCGTGGCCTCAAGTTGCCCACCGCGGTGGAGGCGTCCAACTGGTACCTGGGTTTCAACTGGCTGGATCCGGTGGTGGGGCAGGGCGCAACGCCCGAGCAGCAGGTGCGCAATCGCAAGCTGCGCCAGGCACTGTCGATCGCCTTCGACTGGGAGAGCTACATCACCGTCTTTCTCAACGGCAACGGCCTGGTCGCCAATGGCCCGCTGCCGCCGGGCGTGCTGGGCTATGAAGCGCCGCCGGCCGGCAGCAACCCGGTGGTCTATCGAATGGTGGATGGTAAGCCCGAGCGGCGACCCATCGAAGAGGCCAGGCGGCTGCTGGCCGAAGCCGGATATCCCGATGGCCGCGATGCCAGCAGCGGGCGGCCGCTGATCCTGCAATACGACGCCCAGACCAGCGGCGACAGCGCCATGTTCGACTGGATGCGCCAGCAGACCGCCAAGCTGGGCATCCAGCTGGAACTGCGCGGCTCGGACTACAACAGATTCCAGGACAAGATGCGCAAGGGCGCGGCGCAGATCTTCTTCTGGGGCTGGAACGCCGACTATCCCGATGCCGAGAACTTCCTGTTCCTCTTCTACGGTCCCCAGGGCAAGGCCAAGCACGGTGGCGAGAATGCCGGCAACTACAGCAATGCCGAATACGACCGGCTGTTCGAGCAGATGAAGAGTCTCGATGACGGACCGGAAAAGGTCGCCCTGATCCGGCGCATGGTCGCCCTCGTGCAGCAGGACGCGCCCTGGCTGTTCGGCTGGAATCCCCTGTCGGCCGGGGCCTATCAGCAGTGGGTCTATAACGCCAAGCCGACCCAGATGGTGCGCGATCAGCTGCGCTATCTGCGCCTGGACCCGGCGCTGCGCGAGCGCAAGGTGCTGGAGTGGAACCGGCCGGTGCTCTGGCCGCTGTGGCTGCTGCTGGGGCTGGGGCTGCTGCTGATCTGGCCGGCCTGGCGCAGCCTCCGGCGGCGGGAGCGGCAGACCGCCTTTGGCGACGGCAACGGGGAGGGGCGGCGATGATCGGCTATCTGCTGCGGCGCTTGGCCTATGGCGTGCTCATCCTGATCGGCGTGAATCTGCTGACCTTTCTGCTGTTCTTTACCGTCAACACCCCGGACGACATGGCGCGCCTGGCCATCGGCGGCAAGTACGTCACCGCCGAAGCCATCGAGGACTGGAAGGCGGAGCACGGCTACGACAAGCCGCTGCTCATTAATACCACCCGTGAAGGAATGGAGCAGCTGACCGATACGCTCTTCTTCGAACGGTCGGCCAGTCTGCTGGTGTTCGACTTCGGCACCTCCGACAGCGGCCGCGACATCGGCCGAGAGATCGCCGAGCGCGCAGGCCCGAGTCTGGCGTTGGCGCTGCCGACCTTCGTGCTCGGCCTGGCGGCCAGCGTCGGCTTCGCCCTGCTGCTGGTGTTCTTTCGCGCCACCCGGCTGGACTTCTGGGGCGTGGTGCTCTGCGTGGTGCTGCTGTCGATCTCCTCGCTGTTCTACATCATCGCCGGCCAGTGGCTGTTCGCGAAGACGCTGCGCCTGGTGCCCTTCTCGGGCTATGAAGAGGGCTGGAACCTGTTGCGCTTCCTGGCCCTGCCGGTGCTGGTGGCGGTGATAGCCGGCCTCGGCAGCCAGGCCCGCTTCTATCGCGCGCTGTTTCTCGAAGAGATCGGCAAGGACTATGTGCGCACCGCCCGCGCCAAGGGCCTGGCCGAGCGCCAGGTGCTCCTGCGCCATGTGCTGCGCAATGCGGCGCTGCCTATCCTCACCGGGGTGGTCTCGGCCATTCCCTTGCTGATCATGGGCAGCCTGATCGCCGAATCCTTCTTTGGCATTCCCGGCCTGGGCAGCTACACCATCGACGCCATCAACGGCCAGGACTTCGCCGTGGTCCGCACCATGGTGTTCCTGGGGTCGGTGCTCTACATCGTCGGCCTGATCCTGGCGGACCTGTCCTACACCCTCGCCGATCCGCGCGTTCGCTTCAGGTAGCCGCCATGCCGAAATTCGTCTTGCTCTGGACCGACCTCGCCCTCTACCTGCTGGTGGCCGGCAGCCTGATCTACGCCTGGCGCGCGCGTCGCCAGCCGGCCCTGCGCGCCAGTTGGCGCCGGGTGCTGCAGGATGCCCCGGCGATGAGCGCGGCCGTGGTGCTGGCCAGCTTCGTCGCCATCGCCCTGCTGGATTCGCTGCACTACCGGCCCCAGTTACCCGCGACGCCTGGCGCCACGGCGCCGATCTACTCGCCCACGGTGCTCTCGGCCCTCGACGGCCTGCTGGCCGAGACCAGCCTGACCCAGCGCGAGAAGACCTATTCGGCGCCGCTCGCCACCCACCAGTTCACCAAGGAAACCCTGGGCACCAGCGCCGAGGGCGCGCCGCTGCGGGACTTCCCCCGCCTCAAGCATGCCGGCACCACGTTGCGCGATCCCGCTACCGAGTGGCGGGGCGATGTCCTCAAGCGGCTGACGTTGGGCCTGCTCGGCGGTCTGGCGCTGGCCCTGGCGACTGCCGCCCTGGCCGCGGCACGGCTGCGCGAGCCGGGTGGCTTAGCCAGCCGCTGCGGACTCATCCTCCGCGGCCAGACCGCCACGCCCTGGCGCGCCATCCTGCTGACCTGGCTGGGCGTCTGCCTGGTGTCCGGCAGCGTGATCGCCCTGGCCAGTGGTTACCACGTGCTGGGCACCGACGGCACCGGCAACGACGTCCTCTACCAGTCGCTCAAGAGCATCCGCACCGCCTTCGTCATCGGCAGCCTGACCACCCTGGCCATGCTGCCACCGGCCATCGTCTTCGGCCTGGCCGCCGGTTACTTCAAGGGCCGGGTGGACGACGTCATCACCTACCTCTACACCACCCTGACCTCCATCCCCGGGGTGCTGCTGGTAGCGGCCTGCGTGCTGATGATGCAGGTGTTCATCGACCGCCATCCGGAGCTGTTCGACACCGGCGCGGCGCGCGCCGACCTGCGTCTCTTCATGCTCTGCCTGATCCTCGGCCTCACCGGCTGGGCCGGCCTCTGCCGCCTGCTGCGCGCCGAGGCGCTCAAGCTGCGCGAGCTGGAATACGTGCAGGCGGCGCGGGCCTTCGGCGTTTCCCACTTCACCATCCTGCGCCGGCACCTGCTGCCCAACGTCTTCTACCTGGTGCTCATCACCCTGACCCTGGAATTTTCCAGCCTGGTGCTCTACGAGGCGGTGCTCTCCTACCTGGGCATCGGTGTCGATCCGACCATGAATTCCTTCGGCTCCATGATCAACGACGCCCGCACCGAAATGTCCCGCAGCCCCATGATCTGGTGGAATCTGCTTAGCGCCTTCGCCTTCATGCTGGCCCTGGTGCTGGCGGCCAATCTGTTCGCCGACGCCGTGCGCGACGCCTTCGATCCGCGCAGTCGTCGGCTGAGATCCGCCTGGCTCAGGCGCCGTCCCGGCCAGGGCGAGGTGCAGCCATGACCCCGGTGCTGGAAATCCGCGACCTGGAGATCCTGGTCGACGGCGAGGAGGGCACGCGCCAGGCGGTGCGCGGCCTGAGCCTGGCCATCGCCCGCGGCGAGACCTTCGCCCTGGTCGGGGAATCGGGCAGCGGCAAGAGCGTCACGGCGCTCTCGCTGTTGCGGCTGCTGCCGCCTGCGTTGGGCATCGCCCGCGGCGCGGCGCTGCTGGCCGGCACCGACCTGCATCGACTGCCGGAAGGCCGCCTGCGCGAATTGCGCGGCGGGCGCGTCGGCACCATCTTCCAGGAGCCCGCCACCAGCCTGAATCCGGTCATGCGCATCGGCGAGCAGATCGAGGAAACCCTGCGCGCCCATACCGCGCTGCGCGGCGCCGCCGCCCGCGCCCGGGTGGTGGAATGGCTGCGTCGGGTGGGCATTCCCGAGCCGGAGCGACGGATCGACGACTACCCCTTCCAGTTCTCCGGTGGCCAGAAGCAGCGCATCATGATCGCCCTGGCGCTGGCCGCCGAGCCGGATCTGCTGATCGCCGACGAGCCCACCACGGCGCTGGACGTCACCGTCCAGGCACAGATCCTCGCGCTGTTGGCCGACATCCAGCGCGAACTGGGCATGGCCATCCTGCTGATCACCCACGACCTGGCGGTGGTGCGCCAGGTGGCCCATCACGTGGCCCTGATGCGCCACGGCGAGATCGTCGAGAGCGCACCAGCGGCGGACTTCTTCCAGGCGCCCCGGCATCCCTATGCCCGCGAGTTGTTCGCCGCCATTCCCACCTTCGCCAAGCGCGGCCAGACCCTGGCAGGAGTACCCCGCACCTTGCCCGCGCGAACCCCGGGCGAGTGCTTGCTGGAGGTACGCGACCTGGCCGTGCACTATCCGATCCGCCGGGGTGCCTGGGGCCGGACTCGGGACTGGGTCAAGGCGGTGGACGGGGTGAGCTTCGACCTGCACGCCGGCGAGACCCTGGCCCTGCTGGGCGAATCCGGGTGCGGCAAGACCACCACCGGCAAGGCCCTGCTGCGCCTGCTCGACGGGCCGCGCATCGGCGGCAGTGCCCGGCTGGAAGGCGCGGAGCTGCTCACGGCCGATGGACGCACCCTGCAACGGCTGCGCCGGCAGATCCAGATCGTCTTCCAGGATCCCTTCGCCTCCCTGGATCCGCGCATGCGCATCGCTGCGACGCTGGAACAGGGGCTGCTGGCCCTGCGCCCGGAACTGGACGCCGCCGAGCGCCAGAGACGGGCCGCCGCCCTGGTGGAGCGGGTCGGGCTGCCGGGTGACACCCTGCAGCGTTTTCCCCATGAATTCTCCGGCGGCCAGCGGCAGCGCATCGCCATCGCCCGGGCGCTGATCGTCGAGCCGCGGGTGCTGGTATGCGACGAACCCACCTCGGCGCTGGACGTCTCGGTGCAGGCGCAGATCCTCGATCTCCTGCGCGAACTTCAGGCGGAGCGCGGCCTGGCCTATCTGTTCATCACCCACAACTTCGGCGTGGTCGAGTACCTGGCCGATCGTATCGCGGTCATGGACGGCGGCCGCATCGTCGAACAGGGCAGCGCCGAACGGGTGCTGCGCGCGCCCGCTCACGCCATGACCCAGCGCCTGCTGGCCGCCGTGCCGCGCCTGGAATTCGGGACCTCGCCATGAATTTTCCACCGCGCATCGCCCTGGCCGACTTCGAGCTGGTGTGGCCGCAACCGCGCCTGGCCGCGGCCTTCGCCGACGCCCTGAACTGGAGCTATGCCGAGCACCGCCGCTTCCTTGCCTGGGCGCGCGAACAGACCAGCGTCGCCCAGGCCCGCGACAGCCTGCTCGCGGCCCGCGGCGCCTTCACCCTCGCCCAGGGCGAGAAACGCTACTTCCTGGTGCGCGGTGACGAACTGCTCGGCTGCCTGGGGCTCACGCCACTGGACGGCGGGCGGCGCTTCGAGATCGGTTACTGGCTGCACAGCCTGCATACCGGGCAGGGCCTGATGACCGCCGCACTGCGGTATTTCGTCGAGCAGCGGGGCACGGCCGGGTTCTTTCTCACCACCTCGGCCGCCAACGACGCCAGCCAGCGCCTTGCCGAACGGGTCGGTTTCCGGCGCGTCCGGGTGCTGGAAAACGATCGCGAAGGTCCGGACGGGCAGCGCTGCGCCACCTGGGTCTATGAATTGCCGCCGCAGGTGAAGTCATGACCGCCCTGAGCGTTCCGCTGCAGTATCCACCGCGCTTCGCCGTGACCGAGGCGGTGGAACTGGTCGACCTGACCCTGGCCGATCCCGCCGCGGTGGCCGACTACTACCGACGCAATCGCCAGCACCTGGCGCTGTCGATGCCGCGGCGCTCCGACGCCTTCTATACCCTGGCGCAATGGCAGGGGCAGGCGGCCGCCTACCGCGCCGGCGGGCCGGGTCTGAGCGAGTTGCGCCTGGTGCTGCGAGCGGGCCCGCTGGTCATAGGCACGGTGAATTTCAGCCAGATAGTTCGCGGGGGTTTCCAGGCCTGCTACCTGGGCTACGGCCTGGATGCGGCCTGGCAGGGGCGGGGGCTGATGCGCCAGGCCGTACGCCTGGGGCGGGACTTCGTCATCGCCGAGCTGGGCCTGAACCGGATCATGGCCAACCATCTGCCGGAGAACGTCCGCAGCGCCCATCTGCTGACCCAGCTCGGCTTCGAGCGCGAGGGCCTGGCGCGGCGCTATCTGGAGATCGACGGGGTCTGGCGGGATCACGTGCTGACCAGCTATGTGCGTTCCGCCCCCTGAATGAAAACCGGCGGCCCCTGGCCGCTGGTTTTCATTCAGACCCTGTTCTAAGTCTCGCGAGCTAGCGACAAACAAGGCCTCGGCGGCCCCGCGAAAATGGCTGAGGAAGCGGATCGGACCCGCGCTCGGGTTTACGAGCGGTAAATGAGCATTCCGACCGGGCTGGCGACCCAGGCCATTTTCAACGCGGTTTGGCCGACGCGCAGCAGACTTTGAATCGGGTCTCAGACCCGCGCTGCGGTAACGGCAGCCGAGCCCCAGGTGGTGCGCCAGCGGCGCTTGACGCTGAGCAGGCCGAACCAGGCGAGCACGCCGAGGGCGGCGAACAGCCAGAGGCCCAGCTGATAGTCGCCGGTGGCCTGCTTGACCGCGCCCAGGCCGGCGGTGAGGGCGAAGCCGCCGATGCCGCCCGCCATGCCGATCAGCCCGGTCATGACGCCGATTTCCTTGCGGAAGCGCTGGGGCACCAGCTGGAACACCGCGCCGTTGCCGGCGCCCAGGCTGAGCATGGCCACCACGAACAGCGCCAGGGCCGCCATGGCGCTGGGCAGGTGGAAGCCCACGGCGGCGATGCAGATGGCGGCCACGGTATACATGCCGAGCAGCGCGCGGATCCCGCCGATGCGGTCGGCCAGGGCACCGCCCAGGGGCCGCATCAGGCTGCCGCCGAAGACGCAGGCGGCGGTGTAGTAGCCGGCCACCACCGGCTCCAGGCTGTACTGGTCATGGAAGTAGCCGGGCAGGGTGCTGGCAAGGCCGAGGAAGCCGCCAAAGGTCACGCTGTAGAAGAACATGAACCACCAGCTGTCCTTGTCGTTCAGCGCACGACCGTAGTCCACCAGCTTCTTGGGCGCCGGCCGTTCCGGGGCGTTGCGGGCGCAGAGCACGAAGACCACCAGGGTCAGGATCAACGGGATCAGCGCGAAGCCGAATACGTTGGTCCAGCCAAAGGCCTTGGCCAGCGCCGGGGCGAAGAGGGCGGCGAACACCGTGCCGGAGTTGCCGGCGCCGGCGATGCCCAGGGCCTTGCCCTGGTGCTGCGGCGGATACCACTGGGAGGCCAGCGGCAGGGCGACGGCGAAGGACGCACCGGCGAAGCCGAGGAACAGGCCCAGCACCAGGGTCTGCTCATAACTGTGCACACCGTGCTGCCAGGCCACCAGCAGCGCCAGGATCACCACCACCTGGCCGATGATGCCGGCGGTCTTGGGTGACAGCCGATCGGCGACGAAGCCCAGGATCAGACGCAGGACGGCACCGGCGAGAATGGGCGTGGCCACCATCATGCTGCGCTGCTGGGTGGTCAGCTGCAGGTCGGTGGCGATCTGCACGGCCATGGGACCGAGCACGTACCAGACCATGAAGCTCAGGTCGAAGTAGAGGAAGGCGGCGAACAGGGTCGGCGCATGGCCGGCTTTCCAGAAACTGGGACTCATGGAGGCACCTCGGGCACGTCACGGGCATGAAAAAGGCGCCAGTCACCCTTGCCCGTTGCCGGGAGGTGAACTGACGCCTTTGTCGGTTGGGTGACCGCCGTTGGCCACCCCTGCCGAGGTCTTTGCAAGAGCGAAGCCAAGTTGAGTGAGCCCAGTGTTAGCTGGGGATCGCGATATTGGCAGCGTCTGAATCGGTCAAGGCGCTGCACAAGAATTGAGCGCCGTCACGGCGGGTTGCCCCTTGTTGGCGCTTACGAAGTTGTGCGGGCCGGGTTCGGATCGCGGCCATGGGCCGCTCCTACAGGTACGGTAGCCTCTGTAGGAGCGGCCCATGGCCGCGATAGGCTGCAGGAAAAGGCCGTGGCGATCACTCGCCACGGCCTTTTCTATTGGGATGACGCTATTACTTCGCGTACTTGGTCTGCAGCGCCTTGGCTTCCTGGAGGTGGTGCTCCAGCTTCGGCAGGGTCTTCTCGGCGAAGGCCTTGAGCGCGGCGTCATCGCCGGTCTTGGCTTCGTTGCGGAAGATCTCGATGGTCTGCTCGTGGGCCACGACCTGGTTGTTGGCATAGGAGCGGTCGAAGGAGTCGTCACGCACCTGCAGGATCATGGCCTTGGCCTTGTCCATCAGCTCGGCGTCGGTGGAGACTTTCAGCTTCTTCTCCTGGGCCAGGCTCTTGAGCTGCTCGTTGGCCTTGGTGTGGTCGTCGATCATGCTCTGGGCGAAGGTCTTGATGTCCTGGGACTTGCTCTTGTCCAGGGCCAGTTTGGCCGCTTCGATCTCGGCGATGCCCTTGGCCGAGGCGTCGTCGACGAATTCGGCCGGAGACAGCTTGTCGGCGGCCTGGGCCAGGCCGGCACCGGCAGCCAGCAGGATGGCGAGGGACAGGCTGGAGGCTTTCTTCAGCATGGGCGTCATGGACGTGCTCCTGATTTTCTTGGGCAGTAAGGGAAGGGGCTCACCGCTGTGCGGTGAACGCGCCTGCAAATGGGACCTGCCCAAAAAGTCATACGTTCCCTGAAGAAAGTGCGCGAAGCCAGATCAGGCGCGGCTTACGCTTGAGCGAAACGCTTCATAGGCGTCGAAATCGAAGCGTGTTGCCGAGACGATCTGGCTCTGTTTCAGGGTCAGGTAGATGTCCTTGCCCTTGTCCGCATAGTGGGTGGTGAAGGTCACCCAGAGTTTGTCCTTGTCCCGGTAGCCGCTCATGATCGGCTTGATGCAGACGTCCTGGTCGGCGCCTTCCGTTTCGCTCGGTTCGCCCAGGGTGGTGATGCGGCCGACGTACACCTTGCGCTCCTCCAGGGTCAGCATCAGCGTCTCCTTGTTGATGGAGGCGGTCATCAGCAGATCGTCCAGCGGACTGTCCTTGAGGATGCCAGCGAGGATGAAGGTGCGGTAGTTGTCCTCGCTCAGGCCGTACTTGCGCTTGATGGTCCAGCGCGCCAGCGTGGCCCAGGCCGTGGGAATCAGCAGGGCGGTCACCGTCACCAGCAGGATCCAGGCGGCCTGCAGCGGATCTTCCAGGGTGCCGGTGCGGCGCAGCAGCTCGGCGAGACCGGCGAAGTAGTCGAGGGAGAAGGTCCGCTCACCCCAGGACCAGCTGCGCCCCTGCACGATTTGCGCGATGCCCAGGTGCAGGATCACGGCGAGCAGGGTGCAGAACAGGCCGAAGCGCGCGCTCTGCAGATAGAGGTACTGGCCCTCGTAGCGATGCAGGCGGTAGAAGTACAGCGGATGCTTGTGGCAGACGAGAAAACCGCTGACCAGGATCGGCAGGAGCAGCAGCAGGAACATCAGCGGTTGATGAGCCGCCGGGCGCGGTCCAGGTCTTCCTTGAATTCGGGGGAGTCGAAGATCTCCGCCGGATCGATGCGCAGGGTGCCGCGACCGACCACGCGCATGGACTTGTAGGAGTTGTTGATGCTCGCGGCCAGCTTGAGATCGTCCGCGGAGGGCGATTTGAGCAAATTGAACAGGCCTTTCAGCATGGCGATATCCCGGGAGGTCACTAGCGGCTTATAGCTTGGAACGCCCGGACTGACAAGCATTCGCCGCGCCGCCGGTCGACGGCGCGGCGAAGACTCAGGCCGGCTCGACCCCGGATTTGCGCGCGGCCGCCTTGGGCAGCAGGCCGTCGGCACGGAACATCTGCTTGATGCCGCGCACCGCCTGGCGGATGCGGTCCTGGTTCTCGATCAGGGCGAAGCGCACATGGTCGTCGCCATAGTCACCGAAGCCCAGTCCCGGCGAGACGCAGACCTTGGCCTCGGCCAGCAGCTTCTTGGCGAATTCCAGCGAACCCAGGTGGGCATAGGGCTCGGGAATCTTGGCCCAGACGTACATGGAGGCCTTGGGGTTCTCCACCATCCAGCCGGCTTCGTGCAGGCCGCGCACCAGCACGTCGCGGCGCTGCTGGTATTGCTGGGCGATGTCGCGCACGCACTGCTGGTCGCCTTCCAGAGCGGCGATGGCCGCCACCTGCAGCGGAGTGAAGGTGCCGTAGTCGTGATAGCTCTTGATGCGCGCCAGGGCGGCGACCAGCTCGGGATTGCCAACCATGAAGCCGATCCGCCAGCCGGCCATGTTGTAGCTCTTGGACAGGGTGAAGAATTCCACCGCGATGTCCTTGGCGCCAGGCACCTGCATGATGGAGGGCGCCTGCCAGCCGTCGAAGACGATGTCGGCATAGGCCAGGTCGTGCACCACCAGCACGTTGTAGCGCTTGGCCAGTTCCACCACGCGCTCGAAGAAATCCAGCTCCACGCACTGGGCGGTGGGGTTGGAGGGAAAGCCGAGGATCATCATCTTCGGCTTGGGAATGCTTTCGCGGATGGCCCGCTCCAGTTCGGCGAAGAAGTCCATGCCCTGCACCAGGGGTACCGAGCGCACCTGGGCGCCGGCGATCACCGCGCCGTAGATATGGATCGGATAACTCGGATTGGGCACCAGCACGGTGTCGCCGGCATCCAGGGTGGCCAGCATCAGGTGAGCCAGGCCTTCCTTGGAGCCGATGGTGACGATGGCTTCGCTGTCGGCATCGATCTCCACCTGGTAGCGATCGCGGTACCAGTGGGAGATGGCGCGTCTCAGGCGCGGAATGCCCTTGGAGCTGGAGTAGCCGTGGGTGTCTTCGCGCTGGGCGACCTGGCAGAGCTTCTCGACGATGTGCGGCGGAGTCGCCCCGTCGGGATTGCCCATGGACAGGTCGATGATGTCCTCACCGCGACGGCGCGCGGCCATCTTGAGTTCGGCGGTGATGTTGAAGACGTAGGGGGGCAGGCGATCGATGCGCGCAAAGCGGCGCACGGGACTGGAATCAGTCATGCGTTCCTCGAAGTACGTAAGCGCCCGGAACCGTCCGAGCGACGTGGGTCACAGGAGGTGACCTGCAGCGGACAGTAGCCGCAGGTCGCTGCGCTTGTCGAGGGAAAAATCAGCGGGGCGCCGCTGGCAAGGCGCCCCGGTGCGGATCAGAGCGCGTGACCGGCCTGCAGCGCCGCCACTTCCAGTCGCGCCTGCTGGCGCGCCTTGTCCTGGTGCTGCTGAATCATACCGGGGATGAGGAAGGCATCGATCAGGCACCAGATCCCCAGGATGATCCAGGGAATGAAGAAGGTGACCCAGCCGAGCAGCGAGAGCACCAGCATGATGGCGGCGGTACCGGTGCGGCCGAGGTAGAAGCGATGACCGCCGAGCATGCCGAGAAAGAACCAGATCAGGTAGGCGGCGCCGGTGGATTTGCGCGCGTTGGCGACCTTTTGTTCGACCAGCATTTCGGCTTGCAATGAGCTCATGACAGACGTCCTTTTCGAGGGTGAATATCCAGGGGGCGCGGATAGTGCCACACAAAGCGGAGCCAGACCATTTCCCGTGGCGGGCTCCTGGCGCCGGTTCAGCCGAGCAGTTCGCTCATGGCGATGATCTGGTCGGCCACCTGGATCAGCTTCTGCTGCTTGCTCATGGCCTGGCGGCGCATCAGGGTATAGGCCTCGTCTTCGCTGCAGCCCCGCATCTTCATCAGCAGCCCCTTGGCCTGGTCGACCTTCTTGCGCTCCAGCAACTGCTGCTCGCGGGCCTGGAGTTCGGCGCGCAGGGCCTGGTCGGTCTCGAAACGGGCGCGGGCCACATCGATGATGGCCTGCAGGCGACTGGTCTGGATGCCTTCGACGATATAGGCGCTGACGCCGGACTGGATGGCCCGGCGCATCACCGCCGGGTCATGCTCGTCGGTGAACATGACGATGGGGCGCGGCCGGTCGCGGGTGACCAGGCAGACCTGTTCCATGACGTCGCGCCCGGGTGACTGGGTGTCGAACAGGATGACGTCCGGCCGCAGGGCCTCGATGCGTGCGGGCAGGTCGATGGTCAGACCGGATTCCTCGATGACCTCGAAACCGGCTTCGATCAGCGCGGCCTTGAGACGGCCGACCTGCTTGGGGGTGTCGTCGATGAGCAGGATGCGCAAGGTCGTTCTCCCTAGTAGTCGCTGAGCGCGTGGATGGCGAAGCTGCGGGCGTAACCGGCCGGATCGCTGCCGTCCCAGGTGCGACCGTCGAACAGGGTGCTGCTGCGCCTGGTCGGCGGTACCGCCAGCCCCAGGTCGGTGGCGGCCTGCCGGTACAGCTCGGTGCACTGCACCGCCTCGGCGATGGCCAGGTAGTCCGGCTCCTCGCGCAACAGGCCCCAGCGGCGGAACTGGGTCAGAAACCAGAGGCCATCGGAGAGATAGGGTGGATTGACCGCGCCCTGGCGATGGAAGGCCAGGGGGTGCTGGTCTTCCCAGTGGCCATCGAGGCCGTCCTCGTAGTGACCGAGAAAGCGCTGGGCGAGCAGCGCCGCGTCGGTGTCCACGTAGTCGGCGCCGCTGATCAGCTGGGCGGTGCCCAGGCGATTCTCGCGACTTTCCTCGATGAAGCGACTGGCGTCGAGCAGGGTGCGGATCAGCGCCCGGGCGGTATTGGGATAGCGCTCGGCGAAGTGGCCGGTGCAGGCCAGCACCTTTTCCGGGTGGTCCGGCCAGATCGCCTGGGTGGTGGTCAGGGTGAAGCCCTGGCCGCGCGCCACGGCGGCGGCGCCCCAGGGTTCGCCGACGCAGAAGCCGTCGACCCGGCCGGCGGCCAGATGCTCGGGCATCTGCGGTGGCGGCACCAGCGCGGTGCGCACGTCCTGCAGGGGATGGATGCCCTGGGCCGCCAGCCAGTAGTAGAGCCAGAAGATATGGGTGCCGGTGGGAAAGGTGTGCGCCAGGGTCAGCGGCTTGGCGTCTGGCTGGCGGATCCGCTCCACCAGGGAGGCCGTGTCCCGGACGCCTTCCCGGGTGAGGCTACGCGCCAGATTGAGGCTCTGACCGTTCTGCGCCAGGCTCATGAGCACCGCCATCGGCGTGGCGGGCGCGCCGCCCAGGCCGAGATGGGCGCCATAGACCAGGCCGTAGAGGCAGTGCGCGGCGTCGAGCTGGCCGTTGAGCAGGTTGTCGCGCAGCGCCGACCAGGAGGGCTGGCGGTGCAGATTGAGCGTCAGGCCATGGGGTTCGCCAAAGCCCTGGGTCGCCGCCACGATCATCGAGGCGGCATCGCTCAGGGGCAGGAAGCCCAGGTTGAGCTCCGGCTTTTCCGGGGCATCCGAACCCGCGACCCAGAGGTGCGCGGCGTGGGGAGAAGGCTGGGCAGGCATGGTGTCTCCGGCGGCTGACAGACGCCAGGGCGCCTCTATGTGCACCGCTATGGGCGTCTCGACTAAGGTCTGCACCATTATGGTGACAGGCACGGCACCATCAACGGGCGCTTTCATTGCCAGGGCGCCTGCGGGACAGCGCCTTTGCAGCGGTCCGCGGCGCGGCGAACGAGGGCGACGCCGGCTGAGGTCTGTCAGAAGCGGGGCAAAACCCGCGCCAAGTCGCGGGTTGCCGGCGGTGGGACTACTTCTGCGGAATCAGCAGCAGTCGGTCGCGCCCATAGACGCGCTCCAGATTCTGCGGCTGCAGCGGCAGGCTCTGGTATTGCCCGCGGGTCCAGCCCTTGCCCGGGGTGCCGACCTGGCTCGCCTGCAGCGGTTCGGCCAGGCCGAAGTCCACCACCAGGCGCAGCGCCGGCGCCAGCCAGACCTGGTCATTGCCGCCCCAGTGACTGGCGGTCAGGTCCAGGGTCGAGCCGTCGCCACCATAGGCGTTGCCGTCCTGGCGGTGCAGGCGGCCCCATTGCCAGCTGGCGCGATCGCTACCCAGCCGGGCTTCGCAGGTGGCGACGGCCGCGGCCAGGGCGCGGGCGAAGATCGCCGGCTTGTCTTCGTGGGCGGCGGTGCTGACGTCATCCCAGTAGGGACTGTCGTCACGCGCCAGGAGGTGATCGACGATGGCGTTGTAGCCGGTGTCGCTGAGGGTGGTGAAGGCCTGCCAGGCCGGACTCCTGGTGCCACCCAGTTCGTCGGCGAAGGTCTGTTCGGTCAGGGCCTGGAGAAAGGCTTCGTAGAGCGCCGCGTCACCGGAGCCGGCGGCCAGACGGCCGTCGAAGCCCTGCAGACGCCGCAGGGCCTCTTCCGCCTGCGGGCGCTGGCCCGCCGAGAGGGCGGCGATGGCCTGGCGCAGCGGCGCGGCGAAGCCGGGGGAGTCGAGCTGGGTCTTGAGTTTGGCGGCCAGGGTGGTGGTCTGGTCCTGCTGCAGGGCCATGGCGTCGCGGCCATCGAGGCGCGCCGAACGGCCGGCCAGTTGCGCCAGGCGCTCCTGGCGCTCGGGGCCCGACCAGTTGCTGGACAGCTGCATGCCGTAGCCACGCGGTATCACGCGCTGGTTGGCGGCGCCCAGCCAGCCCTGGGCCGGATCCTGGTCATAGGGGTGCAGCATGGGATCGGCGTAGCCATCCCAGGCGTAGCGCTCGTCCCAGCCGGGCGAGGGCAGCAGACCCAGGCCGCTGCGGCGGTTGGGATAGCGCCCGGTCACCTGCCAGCCGATGTGCTCGGCATCGGCGAACACCAGATTCCAGTCGCTGGCGCGCAGGTCGCGAGCCAGTTCGAAGGCGCGCTCCACATCCTTGGCGCGGGAGAGGTCGAAAAGGGCGTCCAGGCTCTTGTCGGCTTCCAGGCGACTGCTGCGCAGGGCCAGGCCGTAGCCGTTGGCGTCCGGCGCCAGGGCCAGATTCAGCAGCGGACCGCGGGGACTGGTATAGAGGGTCTCGCGCCGCGGCTTTTCACCGCGGACGAAAAAGGTCTCCACCCGCTCGCCGGCCGGCTGCCACTGACCGCCGCTCTGCACCTGCAGGCGACCGCCCTGGCGTTGCAGGCGTTCGAGGTAGAGGTCCTGGCTGTCGCCCATCAGGGTCGCGGCGCCCCAGGCCAGCTTGCCGTTGTAGCCGTCGAGCAACAGCGGCAGGCCGGGCAGGGTGGTGCCCACGGCCTCGAAGCGCGGCGCCCTCAGGGTCACCAGGGTAAAGGGCGACTGGCCGACGGCACTGACCTTGTCCACCGCGAGCAGGCTGCGGCCGCTGCGGGTGTGCCCTGGGGTGGCCGCCCAGGCGGTACCGGTGGGGCCGCCGAAGGGCGCCTGCTCCGCCAGTTGCCGCTGGACCTGCAGCAGGGCTTCGAGCCCTGGCAGCTGGCCGCGCAGATTCAGGCCGCGCAGCTTGGCGGTCTCCTCGTCCGGCAGGGGTTCGTCCGGGTAGGTGGGCAGGAGCCAGGCCAGGCGCTCGGGACCGACCTGGGTGGCCAGGGCCAGCGCCGCGGTTTCCTTGCGCAGGTCCACCGCCTGGGCGAAGTTGAGCAGTTCGAAGAGCAGGGCGCTGTCTTCGGCCTTCCAGTATTCGGCGCGGTAGTCGTGGTCATCCAGCTGGACCCGTTCACCAGCGCGATAGAGATAGGCGTTGACCCCCCGGGCATAGACCTCGAAGAAGGCCTTCATCCGTGGCGAGGCGTTGCCGTAGGCCACCTGGGCGGCCTTGCGCAGGTCCACGGCGCGCATGAACCTGTCGCTGTCCAGGCGGCTTTCGCCGTAGGCCTCGGCCAGCCGACCCTGGGCCAGCAGGCGCAGCTCGACCATCTGCGCCAGGCGTTCGCTGGCATGGACGTAGCCGAGGGCGAACAGGGCATCGTGAAAGGTGGTGGTCTCGATCAGCGGCTGGCCGTCGGCATTGCGGCGCACCGAGGCGGTCTGCGCCAGGCCGCGCAGCGGCAGGCTGCCCTTGAGTTGCGGCTGGCTGCGGGTCGGCTGCTCTTCGCCGAGGTACTGGCAGCCGGCAAGGGCGGTCAGCAGGCCGAGGGTAGCGAGACGCAGGGGCGCGCGCGGGCGAAACAGGAGAGGCGAGACCATGAACAGCGGACACTCCGGGCGGATGGATGCGAACGGGTGGCTACGTTAGCAGGGTCCGGCGGGGGAGCAAGCCTCGGGCGAGGGGTGGCGCCTGGACGCTGCCGACAGGTCGTCGGCAAGGGTGCCTGGCGCGGCACCAGACCGCTCAGCGCAGCGCCATCCAGATCAGCAGCGCGGCCTGGAACAGGCAGAACACCGCCAGGCAGCCGATGGCGAAGCGCAGCGAGATGTCATCGCGGCGATAGAGGGCGATGCGGTCCTCCAGCTGGCGCAGACTGGCATCGCGCTCGTCGATCACCCGGTCGCACTGCTCCAGCAGGGTGGCGCCGTCCAGCAGAGACAGCAGCTGCACCTTGTCGGCATTCCAGTCCTCGCGCAGCTGGCTGACCCGGGCGGCCCGACAGAGCTGCTGACGCTCGTCATCCGCTGCCGTCTCGACGGTGAAGCCCTGGGCGCCGAGCACGTGGTCGCGGCGCTTGCGGCTGTCTTCGTCGAGGGCGTCGCGGCGCGCCAGGGGCAGGTCCTGCACCCGGTAGTGGCTCCAGCGCAGGCGTGCCCAGGCGGCCGCCCGCGCCAGCAGGAAGCGTCCCAGGCCGCGTTCTTCCGGCTCGATCTGCAGACCGCGCTCCGGGCCGAGGCGGATTTCGCCTTGGCGATGGTCGACCCAGACCTCCAGCACGTTCACCTCGCGGTGCAGCAGCTGACCGGGAATCTGCACCGTCAGCCGCAGCAGGCTTTCCTCGTCGCCATGGCGCTCGACCAGGCCGAGTTGCACGAAGCGCAGTGGGCGCGCGCCGACCCGGCGATCCGCCGGCTGCGGCATCAGCCGCAGCAGCTGAAAGCGCTCCGGCGGCAGGCTGGCCCAGGGATGGGGCTCGTTGGGTGCGGCCTCGACGGCCGGTGATGCGTGATCGGGGGTGTCCACGGACGGGCTCCAGCGGGTGCGCCGCCTGGGCGCCTTTGCTGGCTTATCGGCCGGCGCGCGAGGAACCTGAGCGCGCGACGAAGGCGGTCACGCGCTCGACCAGCGCGCGGGCCAGGGGCAGGTTGGGATTGTCGTAGCTGGGCAGTTGCGCCTGGAAGTCCGCCGGGGTGATGCGCAGCATGTGGTTCATGCCGGCAATGATGGCCAGTTCCGCATCCGGTTTGGCGCGCTGCAGGGCGCGGGCATCGTCGACCTCCACCTGGACGTCATGGGTACCCTGGACGATCAGCGCCGGCGCGTGGATGCCGGCGAAGGCCCTGGCCGGATCCTGGCGGAACAGCGAGATCAGATAGGGCTGGACGCTGGGGCGGAACAGCACCAGCAACTCCTTCGGCACCTCGGGCACCGGGGTGCCGCGCAGCAACTGGTCGATGATCCACTGGGCGCTGGCCAGGCCGGCCGGCGACAGCTTGCCCGCCAACTGCTCGCGCAGCACCACGTCGATGGGCCGGCCGCTGCCGGCCAGGGTCACCACCCCGGCGACCGGCACCTGGTCGGCGGCCAGACTGGCGATCAGGGCGCCTTCACTGTGGCCGAGCAGGATCACCGCGGAAAAGCGCGGATCGGCGCGCAGCAGCCGGATCCAGCCGACCAGGTCGTCGACATAGCGCTCCACGCTGAGGCGACTCTCGTCCGGCTCGGCGCTGCGACTCTCGGCCACGCCGCGCTTGTCGAAGCGCACGCTGGCGATCCGCTGCCGGCCCAGGGCCTCGGCCAGCCGCTGCAGGGCCGCGTTGCGCGCGCCGGGGGCGTTGCCGTTGCGATCGATGGGCCCCGAGCCGGAAACGAAGAGCACCACCGGTTGCGGCCTGTCGCTACGGGGCAGGATCAGACTGCCCTTGAGCACACCGCTGCCGGTGTCGAGCTGGAGGGGACGATAGAGCACGGGATCGGCCGCCGTGGCGAGGGCGGGCAGGGCGAGGCACAGCAGCAGGGAGAACAGCAGACGCATGGCGGGAAGGGCACCGGAGAGCTGGGGTGTGGGGGCCTATCCCGCACACAATCCGTGTAAAAGACCACGGCGCGTGTAAAATCGCCCATTCCCAATTTGAATCCATACCTTTCACCCGTAGCGCGGAGCCCTCGCATGTCCGGCAATACCCTCGGCACGCTGTTTACCGTCACCACCGCCGGCGAAAGCCATGGCCCGGCGCTGGTCGCCATCGTCGACGGTTGCCCACCCGGACTGCCCCTGGACCTCGCCGACCTGCAGCGCGACCTGGATCGGCGCAAGCCCGGTACCAGCCGCCACACCACCCAGCGCCAGGAAGCGGACGAGGTGGAGATCCTTTCCGGGGTCTTCGAAGGCGTCACCACCGGTACCCCCATCGGCCTGCTGATCCGCAACACCGACCAGAAGTCCAAGGATTACTCGGCGATCAAGGACCTGTTCCGCCCGGCCCATGCCGACTACGCCTACCACCACAAGTACGGCCTGCGCGACTATCGCGGCGGCGGTCGCAGCTCGGCGCGGGAGACCGCCATGCGCGTGGCGGCGGGTGCCATCGCCAAGAAGTACCTGGCCACCCAGGGCATCCGGGTGCGCGGCTACATGAGCCAGCTGGGTCCCATCGAGATCCCCTTCAAGACCTGGGACAGCGTGGAAGAGAACGCCTTCTTCAGCCCCGATCCGGACCGGGTGCCGGAGCTGGAGGCCTACATGGACCAGCTGCGCCGCGATCAGGATTCTGTGGGTGCGCGCATCACCGTGGTCGCCGACGGCGTGCCGCCGGGGCTGGGCGAGCCGATCTTCGATCGCCTCGACGCCGAGCTGGCCTATGCGCTGATGAGCGTCAACGCGGTGAAGGGCGTCGAGATCGGCGCCGGCTTCGCCAGCGTCGCCCAGCGCGGCACCGAGCACCGGGACGAACTGACCCCGGAAGGCTTCCTGTCCAACAACGCCGGTGGCGTGCTTGGCGGCATCTCCTCCGGCCAGCCCATCGTCGCCCACCTGGCGCTGAAGGCCACCTCCAGCATTACCACCCCGGGGCGTTCCATCGACGTCCACGGCCAACCGGTGGATATCATCACCAAGGGTCGCCACGATCCCTGCGTGGGCATCCGCGCCACGCCCATCGCCGAGGCGATGATGGCCCTGGTGCTGATGGATCACCTCTTGCGTCACCGCGCCCAGAACGCCGAGGTGCGGGTGGGCACGCCCGTCCTACCGCAACTCTGATCAGCGGACGGACGATGCCGGTTCCCTATTGGCGGCTGTCGGGCTTCTATTTCGCCTACTTCGCGCTGCTGGGGGCCACGGCGCCCTACCTGGGGCTGTACTTCCACCACCTGGGCTTTTCCGGCACCGCCATCGGCCAACTGGTGGCCATCCCCATGTTGATGCGGGTGCTGGCGCCCAATCTCTGGGGCTGGCTGGCCGATCGCACCGGCCGCCGGCTGAGCATCGTCCGCCTGGGCGCCGCCTGCACCCTGCTGTGCTTTTCCGGCATCTACCTGGGCCAGGGCTTCGCCTGGCTGGCGCTGATCATGGCCGGACATGCCTTCTTCTGGCATGCGGTGCTGCCGCAGTTCGAAGCCATCACCCTGGCCCACCTGCGCGACCAGCCACAGCGCTATGGGCGTATCCGCCTCTGGGGCTCCATCGGCTTCATTGCCGCGGTGGCGGGACTCGGCTGGGCCTTCGAATACGTCAGTCTGGATCTCTACCCGGCCTACCTGCTGCTGGTGATGGCGATCATCCTGCTCGCCTCGCTGGCGGTGCCGGGGGTCAAGGTCGATCCGGGCCAGCGCCCCGAGGCGCCGGCCGAGCCCTTCCTGACCACCCTGCGCCAGCCACGGGTGCTGGCCTTCTTCCTCGCCGCGGCGCTGATGCAGCTGTCCCACGGTCCTTATTACACGGTCTTCACCCTGCACCTGGAAGACCTCGGCTATGGCCGCGGCGTCATCGGCCAACTCTGGTCGCTGGGGGTGGTCGCCGAGGTGCTGATCTTCCTGGTGATGCCGCAGCTGCTGGCGCGGCTGGCGCTCAACACCCTGCTGGTCGCCGCCTTTCTCATCGCCGCCGGGCGCTGGCTGCTGCTGGGCGCCCTGGCCGATCACCTGGCGGTGCTGCTGTTCGCCCAGTTGCTGCATGCGGCCACCTTCGGCTGCTTCCATGCCGCCGCCATCCAGTTCGTCCAGTCCCATTTCGACCGCCGCCGCCAGGGCCAGGCCCAGTCGCTCTATGCCGCCCTGTCCGGGGCTGGCGGGGCGCTCGGCGCGCTGTATGCTGGCTATGCCTGGCAGGTGTCCGGTGCCCTTGCCGCCTTTGCCGGCGCCTCCCTGGCGGCGCTGGCCGGGGCCTTCCTCATCCTCTTGTCCGTTAGGTCCAGTACGAAAAGTGCCTGCGCTCGGTGATGCTTCGTTGAAAAACACTTCGGAATGCTCATTTACCTCTCGTAAACTCCGCTTCCTCAGCGTTTTTCGCCTCGCCTGACCGTCGCTCGGCGACTTTTCGTACAGAACCAAGGAGAACCCTCCATGATCCAGCAGCGTGAGCAACTGGCCCGGGAAATCATCGACGCCGGTCGCTTCCTCTATGGTCGCGGCTGGTCGCCGGCCACCAGCAGCAACTATTCGGTACGGCTGTCCGACAGCCGCCTGCTGCTGACCGTGTCCGGCAAGCACAAGGGCCAGCTGGAGCTGGACGACATCCTCGCCACCGATCTCGACGGTGCGCCGCTGGAGCCCAAGAAGCCCTCCGCGGAGACGGCGCTGCACACCCAGCTCTATCGCTGGCAGCCGGAGATCGGCGCCGTGCTGCACACCCATTCAGTGAACTCGACGGTGCTTTCGCGCCAGCTCGAAGGGGATCGCCTGCTGCTGGACGGCTACGAATTGCAAAAGGCCCTGCACGGCGTCACCACCCACGAGGTGCGGGTGGAAATCCCGGTGTTCGACAACGACCAGGACATCCCGCGCCTGGCCGACAAGGTGCAGACCTGGCTGAACGTGCACCCCGACTGCGTGGGGTACCTGATCCGCGGACACGGCCTCTATACTTGGGGCCCGCGCATGGCCGATGCCCTGCGCCACGTGGAAGCCTTCGAATTCCTCTTCGAATGCGAACTCAAGACCCGGAGCCTGCGTCCATGAGCCGACTGACCGTCTACCACGATGCCGAACCGCGCCAGCCGCTGAAGGTGATCAGCGATGGCGAGCACATCGCCGCCACCCTGGCCGAGGTCGGGGTGCGTTTCGAGCGCTGGCAGGCCACCGCCCCGGTGGCACCCGGCGCCAGCCAGGATGAGGTGATCGCCGCCTATCGGCCGGAGATCGATCGCCTCATCCAGGAGCGCGGCTACCAGACCGTCGACGTCATCAGCATGCATCCCGAGCATCCGCAGAAGGAGGCGCTGCGCGCCAAGTTCCTCGAAGAGCACCGGCACAACGAGGACGAGGTGCGCTTCTTCGTCGCCGGGCAGGGGCTCTTCACCCTGCACATCGACGATCACGTCTACGCCGTGCTTTGCGAGAAGGACGACCTCATCTCGGTGCCGGCCGGCACCCCGCACTGGTTCGACATGAGCGAGTCGCCGTCCTTTGTCGCCATCCGGCTGTTCGACAATCCCGACGGCTGGGTGGCCCACTTCACCGGCGTCGACATCGCCCAGCGCTTCCCGCGCCTGGAGGTCGAGGCGTGACGATCAAGGCCATCCTCACCGATATCGAAGGCACCACCAGCGCCGTCAGCTTCGTCTTCGACGTGCTCTTTCCCTATGCCCGCGAGCACCTGCCGGCGCTGGTGCGCGCCCAGTCCGGGGAGCCGGCGGTGGCCGAGCAGCTCGACGCCGTGCGCGCCGAAGCCGGCGAGCTGGACGCCGACGTGGAGCGGGTGATCGCCATCCTCCTGGAATGGATCGCCACCGACCGCAAGGCCACCCCGCTCAAGGCCCTGCAGGGGCAGGTGTGGGAGCAGGGCTATCGCGCCGGCACCCTCAAGGGGCACGTCTATCCCGACGCGGTCCAGGCGCTGCGCCAGTGGCACGCGGCCGGGCTGCCGCTATACGTCTATTCCTCGGGCTCGATACAGGCGCAGAAGCTGATCTTCGGCTGCTCGGAGCACGGCGATCTCAGCCCTTTGTTTTCCGGGTATTTCGATACCCTGACCGGCGGCAAGCGCGACGCCGCGTCCTATGCGCGCATCGCCTCGGCCACCACCCACGAGCCGGCGGACCTGCTGTTTCTCTCCGACGTGGTGGAAGAGCTGGATGCCGCGCGCCAGGCGGGTCTGCCGACCTGTGGCCTGGTGCGTGCCGGTGGCCAGCTCGGCGATCATCCGTGCGTGGCGTCCTTCGCTGACATCGATCTCGCGGCCTTCAGCTGAAGCCCACGGCCGGCGCCGCTGCCAAGCGAGCCGACCGAACTCGACGCCGCTCTTGCCAGTCCCAATTGACGAGACCTGTGTCCTCGCAACGGGAGTCGCGACATGATCAATTCCACCATTGGCGGTGTACTGGGCTTCATCGTCTTCCTGCTCGACATCTGGGCCATCGTCAACGTCATCCGCAGTGACAGCACCAGCAACGCCAAGATCGGCTGGACCGTGCTCATCATCGTGCTGCCGGTGATCGGCCTGATCGCCTGGGCGGCCGCCGGCCCGCGCGGCAATCGCTCGGCCACCGCGCCCACCCACAAGGGTTAGCCAGCACAACACTGGAGCCTGTCACATCCAGCTCTTACAATGCCCGGCTTTTGGCCGGGCATTGCTCGTCTCGGCCTGCCACCTGCGGAGATCGACATGAGCGACTACCTGGAAACCCTCTACGACGGCTATGGCCAGCGCTTCACCGTCGAGCGCATGCTGCACGAGGTGCGCACCGAGCATCAGCACCTGGTGATCTTCCAGAACGCCGTGCTGGGCAAGGTCATGGCCCTGGATGGCGTGATCCAGACCACCGAGGCCGACGAATTCATCTATCACGAGATGCTCACCCACGTGCCCCTGCTGGCCCATCCGGCGCCCAAGCGGGTGCTCATCATCGGCGGCGGCGACGGCGGCATCCTGCGCGAAGTGGCCAAGCACCAGGGGGTCGAGCACATCACCATGGTCGAGATCGACGGTTCGGTGGTGGAGATGTGCAAGGAGCACTTCCCCGGCCATTCCGCGGGTGCCTTCGAGGATCCGCGGCTGAATCTGGTAATCGACGACGGCATGAACTTCGTCGCCAACACCACCGAGCGCTACGACGTCATCATCTCCGACTCGACCGATCCCATCGGCCCGGCCGAGGTGCTGTTCTCGGAAAACTTCTACCAGGCCTGCCATCGCTGCCTGAACGAGGGCGGCGTGATGGTGGCCCAGAACGGTACCCCCTTCCTGCAACTGGACGAGGTCAGGACCACTGCCGGCCGGATGTCCGGGCTGTTCGCCGACTGGCACTTTTATCTGTCAGCGGTGCCTACCTACATAGGGGGCGTCATGACCCTCGCCTGGGGCAGCAAGGACGTGACCTTGCGTCGGCAAGATGCCGAAACCCTGGCGCAGCGCTACAGTGATACAGGCATCCAGACCCGTTACTACACCCCGGAGCTGCATGCTGCTGCCTTTGCTCTACCTCGATACGTGCTGGAGGCCATCGGCAAGGCGTAAGCCCTGGCGGTCGCGGCACCGTTCGAGTTTTCAGCCGCGACTCGCCGGACGTCGGTAGCGACGCTTCGGCGAGAAGATCATCCGAACCAGAGGAGGGTTGTCCTATGTCCTTGTCGTTTGCCGATGATGTGAGCTTGAACCTGCTGCAGCGGATGAAGGAGGGCGGCTTCGATTTCGCCCGTTTCCATCCAATCGACTTCTTCGCCATCTTCGCCGATGAAGGCAAGGCCCGCATCGCTGCGGACCAGTTTCACGGCGAGTCCCTCAATGCCCAGGTGATGCCGCACGAAGAGGGGGGTTGGCATCTGCAGGTCAGCAAGGTGATGTTCGCCACCCACGCCACCATCGACGATTTCGAAAGCGATCTGGAAGCGGTGGTGGTGCCCCTGGGCGGCCAGCTCGACGGTTGGGGCGTGACCCAGGAAGTCAGCCGCAGCTCTGCCTGATCCAAGCCCTGCCGAGGCGGCATCCCGCCGGGGATGCCCGTCTCACCCTCTGAAATCACCCCGCCGCTCAATCATCGCACTTTCCGCCCGCCGCACCGTCTTAGGCTCATGACGGAAACGTTGCGGTGCATGCGCACGCTTACGTGCCTGGCTTTGGTGCACCGCGCGACCCGATGCCGCGCAAGAGCTTGATCTACAAGCCTCTTGCGCTGGCACGCGGCTTGCGAAGCTGCACCGTGGGTGACAAGGAGATCGGCATGAGCCGCCAACTGTATAACGAGATGTATGACGTCCAGGCGCAATGCCGACCGCACTATGGTCGCTATGCGCAATGGCTGAGCGAGACACCCCCGGAACTCCTGGCCCAGCGGCGGCGTGAAGCCGACCTGCTGTTTCATCGCGCCGGTATCACCTTCACCCTCTATGGCGACGAGCAGGGCACGGAGCGCCTGATTCCCTTCGATGCGCTACCGCGGGCCATTCCCGCCAGCGAATGGCAGATCATCGAGCGCGGCTGCATCCAGCGCGTCCAGGCGCTGAATCTCTTTCTGCACGACCTCTATCACGACCAGCGCATCATCAAGGCCGGGGTCATTCCCGCCGAGCAGGTGCTGGCCAACGACCAGTACCAGCTGGCGATGCAGGGACTGGACCTGCCCAATGGCATCTATGCCCATATCGCCGGGGTCGACCTGGTGCGCGATGGCGACGGTGCCTACTACGTGCTGGAAGACAACCTGCGCACCCCCAGCGGGGTGTCCTACATGCTCGAGAACCGCAAGATGATGATGCGGCTGTTTCCCGAGCTGTTCACCCTGGAGCGCATCGCGCCCATCGACCACTATCCGAATCTGCTGCTCGACACCCTGCGCAGTTCCACCCCGGTCAACAACCCCACGGTGGCGGTGCTCACCCCGGGGCGCTTCAACAGCGCCTACTTCGAGCACGCCTTCCTGGCCCGGGAGATGGGCGTGGAGCTGGTGGAGGGCGCCGATCTGCTGGTACGCGACGAACAGGTGTTCATGCGCACCACCTCGGGCTTCCAGAAGGTCGACGTCATCTATCGCCGCCTCGACGACGCCTTCCTCGATCCCCTGGCCTTCAATCCGGATTCCCTGCTTGGCGTCCCTGGCCTGCTGGCGGCCTATCGCGCCGGCAACGTCATCCTGGCCAATGCCATCGGCACCGGGGTGGCCGACGACAAGTCGATCTATCCCTATGTCCCGGAGATGATCCGCTTCTATCTCAGCGAAGAGCCGATCCTCTACAACGTGCCCACCTGGCAGTGTCGCAAGCCGGACGAACTGTCCCATGTGCTGGCCAACCTGCCCGAGCTGGTGGTCAAGGAAGTCCATGGCTCCGGCGGCTACGGCATGCTGGTCGGCCCCACCGCCAGCAGCATGGAGATCGAAGCCTTCCGCGCCCGGCTCAAGGCCAATCCCAGCGCCTACATCGCCCAGCCCACCCTGTCGCTGTCCACCTGCCCGACCTTCGTCGAGAACGGCATCGCGCCGCGGCACATCGACCTGCGGCCCTTCGTGCTGTCCGGTCGCAAGACGCGCCTGGTACCCGGTGGCCTGACCCGGGTCGCCCTGCGCGAAGGTTCGCTGGTGGTGAATTCCTCCCAGGGCGGTGGCACCAAGGACACCTGGGTGGTGCAGGACTAGATCGCCACAGAACAGTGGCCGCCCCGGCGGCCTCGCAAGGACCTTTGAAAGGCGACCCCACCATGTTGAGTCGTACCGCTGCCGATCTGTACTGGATGTCCCGCAACCTGGAGCGCGCCGAGAATCTCGCGCGGATGCTGGACGTCAGCTATTCGCTGTCGATGATGCCGCAGAGCGGGCAGGGCGGAGGCCTGGACGAGCTGGCCATGCCGCTGCTCATCACCGGCACCCTGGATGACTACCGGGAAAAGCACGGCGCTCTGCACCCCGAGCGCCTGCTGCATTTCTTCGCCCTGGACGAGCGCAACCCCGGCAGCATCTATTGCTGCCTGCAGGCCGCGCGCAGCAATGCCCACGCGGTGCGTGGACGCATCACCGCCGACATGTGGGAGAACGTCAACTCCACCTGGCTGGAGATGCGCGAGATTGCCGTCACCGGTCTGATCCGCTTCGGCATCAGCCGCTTCTGCGAATGGGTCAAGGAGCGCTCCCACCTGTTCCGCGGCGCCACCGTCGGCACCATCATGAGAAACGACGCCTATCGTTTCATCCGCCTGGGCACCTTCGTCGAGCGCGCCGACAACACCCTGCGCATGCTCGACGCCCGCTACCAGGTACTGGGGGAAGAGGAGGCGGAAGCCATCAGCGACGCCTCCGCCCGCGGCTTCTATCAGTGGAGCGCCCTGTTGCGCGCCCTTAGCGCCTTCGAGGCCTACACCGAGCTCTATCGCGATGCCCTCAACGTGCGCAATGGCGCCGAACTGCTGCTGTTGCAGGAAGACCTGCCGCGCTCGCTGCTGGCCTGCGTGATCGAACTGCACCGGGTGCTGGCCAGTCTGCCCGGCGAGAACGGCCGCGAGGCCAAGCGCCTGGCGGCCGGTCTCGAGGCGCGGCTGCGCTATACCAGCATCGACGAGGTGCTCGAAGAAGGACTCCATGCCTGGATCGGCGACTTCATCGTCCATGTCCGCCAGCTCGGCAGCGCCATCAATACCGCTTACCTGGAGACCGTATGAGACTCGCGATTCATCACGAAACCCTGTATCGCTACGCCGACCAGGTACGCGCGAGCATCCAGTACCTGCGGCTCACGCCCCAGGATGATGCCCGTCAGCGGATCCTCGGCTGGGAGCTGGCCTTGCCACGGCCGGCGCGGGCGCAGCGCGATCCCTTCGGCAACATCCTGCATGTGCTGACCCTGGATACGCCGCACGACGCCATCACCATCACCGCCAGCGGCCAGGTGGAGATCGACGAGACCTTCGAGGCGGAACCCTGCCAGGCCTCGGCCTTTCCCTTCCTGCGCCAGACCCGGCTGACCGAGGCCGACGAGGCGCTGACCGCCTTCGCCCGCGAGGTCTGCGACGGTCGCCGCGATCGCGACACCCTTATCCAGCTGATGGAGCGCCTGCACGAGCGCATGACCTATGTGCCCGGCTCCACCGAGGTGGACGGCAATGCCGCCCAGGCCTTCGCCAAGGGCGCCGGGGTGTGCCAGGACCATGCCCATGCCTTCCTGGCTTGCGCCCGCAGCCTGGGGATCCCGGCGCGCTATGTGTCCGGCTATCTGTGCACCGACGACAGCGCGCACCTCTCCAGCCACGCCTGGGCGGAAGCCTGGCATGACGGCGCCTGGTACAGCTACGACGTCACCAATCGCCTGGCCCGGCCGGAGCGGCACCTACGGCTGGCCATCGGTCTGGACTACCTGGACGCCTGTCCCGTGCGCGGCATGCGCCGCGGCGGCGGGGTGGAGCACATGGAGGCCAGGGTGCTGGTCGAGCCCTTGCAGCAGGCGCAGCAACAGCAATAATCGGCGCTGCCCATAGCAGACGAAAAGGCGGCCAGGGGCCGTCTTTTCTTTTGCTGTCGGGCGCTGCCGCGTCGACCGTTCGATCAGCCGAGGTTCGCATGACCTATTGCGTCGCCATGAAACTGCAAGATGGCCTGGTATTCGTCGCCGATTCCCGTACCAATGCCGGGGTCGACAACATCGCCACCTTTCGCAAGCTGCACCTGTTCCGTATCCCTGGCGAGCGCCTGATCATCATCCAGTCGGCAGGCAATCTGGCCACCTCCCAGGCGGTGATCAGTCTGCTGCGACAGCGCCTGGACAGCGAGCAGGACAACCTGCACGGCGTACCCACCCTGTACGACGCCGCCCGGCTGCTGGGGCAGACCCTGCGCGAGGTCCTGCAGCGCGATGCCGAGGATGCGCCCAGCGGTCACGGCCTGGACCTGAGCTGTTCCTTTCTGTTGGGTGGGCAGATCCGCGGCGCGGAGCCGGAGCTGTTCAATCTCTATCCCCATGGCAACTTCATCAGCGCCACCGAGGACACGCCTTACTTCCAGATTGGCGAGAGCAAATACGGCAAGCCCATCCTGGATCGGGCGCTGTCCTTCGCGACGCCGCTGGAAGAAGCCCTGCGCTGCGCGCTGCTGTCCTACGACGCCACCATTCGCAGCAACCTGTCGGTGGGGCTACCGCTGGATCTGGTGGTCTATCCGCGCGATCGGCTGGCGCAGGTCAGCAGTCATCGGATCGACGAACAGGATCCCTACTTCCAGGCCCTGCGCAAGGGCTGGGGGGAAGGGCTGCGTGATCTGCTGGCAGCCTTGCCGGCAGCACCTGCGGATTACTGGCGCTAGGGATCAGCCAAAGAACCGCGAGAGGTTGGGGATGACCAGCACGACGGTGGTGACGATGAGGACGAAACTCGCCTGACGCCACTTGGGGACGGGATTCTTGAACATGACTCGGGGCCTTTATTGTTAGCTGTTTAGAGCCTTTACGTCTTCAGCGGGAAGCGCTTGCGCAACAGCGGCATGCAGTTACTGATACCCGCAGGCTTGAGCACTATCCAGTAGCTATAGAACATAAATTTCAGTTTTGTGGCGGTAACCGGCCAGGCGGTTATCAGAAATGTCGTACCAGGGGATTTTTCCTTTGCTTTCAGGTGATTAGGAAAATGCGTGCGACGCTACCGTTGGTCGGAGGTATCAGCGGTTTGGAGCGAGGGAAGAGCGACCAGCCGGTCATCCCGTGAACGGGGCAGGGTGCAGGCCCTTTCAGGTCGTGAATGCAAATGTATGAATCGATTGAAGAAAAAGCTTGCCATCGAAATCGGCTTTGCCTATAGTTGCGCGCCTCGGTGATGCAGATGCAGCCACTGAGCAAATCTGGTGAGGTGTCCGAGCGGTTGAAGGAGCACGCCTGGAAAGTGTGTATAGGAGAAATCTTATCGAGGGTTCGAATCCCTCCCTCACCGCCAGATTAAGAAAACCCCTGAGAGCCCAGCTCCAGGGGTTTTTTCTTGCCTGCGATTTGACCAGGCCCTCCGGGGGTCAGGCGGCCTGGGCAAAGGTCGCGGCGGTATCCCGGGCGTTGGGCAGCACGGCCGTCAGCTGTTCCAGGTCGATGCTGGCGAACAGCGGGCCGCTCAGGTCCTGCACCTTGCTGTCGCCGGCATTCTCGTGCAGCACCTCGGCCACGGCGACCGCCTGGGCCACGATCAGCGCATAGCCGTTGCCTTCCGGCGCCTGCAGCGGGCGGGCCTGATAGCCGATCGCATCGCGCAGCACCTGGGGCAGTTGCCAACGACGGGCCAGCTCGGCGCCCACTTCCGGATAGCCGAAGCCCAGTTGCAGGGTCTCGTCGGCGGCGCGATGGCTGCTGGCGGTGGCACGACCGGCCAGGCTGGGGGCCAGCTCCGGCGCACCGCTCTGGATCAGCAACTCGCCGATGTCATGCAGCATGCCGCAGGTAAAGGCGGTTTCCTGGTCCAGACCGGCCTGCTTGGCCAGCGGCTTGCACAGGCTGGCGACCAGGAAGCTGTTGTACCAGAAGGCCTGCAGATCGAAGCCGGGTGCGGCCTTGAAGCCGCCGGCGAAGGCCGAAGCCAGGACCAGGGTGCGCAGGGTGTTGAAGCCCAGGCGCAGGGCGGCGTCTTCGATGCTGGTGGATTCGCGGGCGCCGCGGAAGCGCGCCGAGTTGGCCAGCCGCAGCACCTTGGCGGCGATGACCGGGTCACGCGCCACGGTGCGCGACAGGGTTTCGATGCTGGTGTTGGGGTCGTCGAATTGCCGGATCAGGACCTGCGCCACTTCGGGGACGTTGGGCAGGTTGTGCAGCTGGGCAAAGAGGGTGTCGAGTTGCATGGGCGTCTCCGCGGAAAAGGGTTACATCTCCTTACACCCTCGTCATCGGTCGCCTGCGCGGATTTCTGTAGTCGCCATGTGACGATCGGTCGCAGCTCGGGCGACCAGGACCAGGTGGCCGCCCAGGATTGCCTTTCCGCTCAGGGACTTGCCGAGAGAAAGCCAGGCTTGCCTGGCTGCGTCATTACCGTTCGTCGAGGGCGAAATCGACCTGGCTCAGGCCCGCTGCGCTGGCTTCCAGCACCCAGCCGCGACGGTCCCAATCGCCCAGCACGATACGTTCGGCCGGCTGGCCATCGAGCAGCAGCTCATGACGGGCGGGTCTGTGGGTATGGCCGTGGATCAGCGTGGTCACCCGGGCGGCGCGCATTTCCCGCTCGACCTCCGCCTCGGTGACATCGGTGATGTCCATGGCCTTGGCTCGGGTCTGCTGGCGACTTTCGCTGCGCAGCTTGCGCGCCAGCTGCTGGCGGCTGGCCAGCGGCAGGTGGCGCAGGACGAAGAGGGTGAGGGGGTTGCGCAGGATGCGGCGCAGCTTCTGGTAGCCCTCGTCGCGGGTGCAGAGGGTATCGCCGTGCATCAGCAGCACGCGACGGCCGTGGAAGTCGGCGATATGGCGATCCGGCAGCAGGCGGCAGGCAGCCTGGCGGCAAAAGGCCTTGCCGATGAGAAAGTCGCGATTGCCGTGCATCAGGTAGAGGGCCGTGCCGCTGTCAGCCAGCTGGCGCAGGGCCGTGGCAATCTCCTGCTCGAAGGCACCCATGGCGTCGTCGCCGATCCAGGCTTCGAACAGATCGCCAAGGATGTACAGGGCCTCGGCACCGCGGGCGCGGGTTTCGAGGAGATGCAAAAACGCCCGGACCAGGTCCGGGCGTTGCGGTTCGAGATGCAGGTCGGAGACCAGTAGGATCACTCGACGATCTCGGCCTTCTCGATGATCACGTCTTCGCTCGGCACGTCCTGGTGACCGGCCTTGCTGGTGGTGGCGACGCCCTTGATGGCGTTGACCACGTCCATGCCTTCGACCACCTTGCCGAACACCGCATAGCCCCAGCCCTGGCTGGTGGGCGCGGTGTGGTTGAGGAAGGTGTTGTCGGACACGTTGATGAAGAACTGCGCCGAGGCGGAGTGCGGGTCCATGGTGCGGGCCATGGCGACGGTGCCGATCGCGTTGGAGACGCCATTGTTGGCTTCGTTCTTGATCGGGGCGCGGGTCGGCTTCTGCTTCATGCCCGGCTCGAAACCACCGCCCTGGACCATGAAGTTGCTGATCACACGGTGGAAGATGGTGCCGTCGTAGTGACCGCTCTTGACGTATTCCTTGAAGTTGGCCGCGGTTTCGGGCGCCTTGTCCTCGAAGAGTTCCAGGGTGATGACGCCGTGGTTGGTGTGCAGCTTGATCATGGCAGCGAATCCGTAGCTAAGGGGGACAGCATCCAGACCCGGCGAAGGCCTCAAGGGTTTCGCCGGGACTTGACGGGTTGGGCTATGATACGGGTTTACCTTTGCCCGGCCTACCCTGGCCGCGCGTCTGCCCAGTTAAGGATCCCATGAGCAAGCCGACTTCCGACTCGTCCACCGCCGCCAAAGCCGCCCCCGCGCATTTCCTGCGGCAGATCGTCCAGGCTGACCTGGACGCCGGCAAGCAGGCCAAGATCGTCACCCGCTTCCCCCCGGAGCCCAACGGCTACCTGCACATCGGCCACGCCAAGTCGATCTGCGTGAACTTCGGCCTGGCCAAGGAATTCGGCGGCGACTGCCATCTGCGCTTCGACGACACCAACCCGGCCAAGGAAGACCAGGAATACATCGACGCCATCAAGAGCGATGTGCACTGGCTGGGCTTCGACTGGGCCGGCGAGGTGCGCTACGCCTCCAGCTACTTCGACCAGCTCTACGCCTGGGCCGTCAACCTGATCGAACAGGGCCTGGCCTATGTCTGCGACCTCACCCCCGAGCAGGCCCGCGAATACCGCGGCAGCCTCACCGAGCCGGGTCGCAACAGCCCCTTCCGCGACCGTTCGGTGGCCGAGAACCTGGACCTGTTCGCCCGCATGAAGGCCGGCGAATTCAAGGACGGCGAAAAGGTGCTGCGCGCCAAGATCGACATGGCCTCGCCCAACATGAACCTGCGCGATCCCATCCTCTATCGCATCCGCCACGCTCATCACCACCAGACCGGCGATGCCTGGTGCATCTATCCGAGCTATGACTTCACCCATGGCCAGTCCGATGCCCTGGAAGGCGTGACCCACTCCATCTGCACCCTGGAGTTCGAGGACCATCGCCCGCTGTACGAGTGGTTCCTGGCCAAGCTGCCGGTGCCGGCGCAGCCGCGCCAGTACGAATTCGCCCGCCTCAACCTGAACTACACCGTCACCAGCAAGCGCAAGCTCAAGCAGCTGGTGGACGAAGGCCATGTGCAGGGCTGGGACGATCCGCGCATGTCGACCCTGTCGGGCTATCGCCGTCGCGGCTACACCCCGGCCGCCATCCGCAACTTCTGCGAGATGATCGGTGTGACCCGCTCCAACGGGGTGGTCGACGTCGCCATGCTGGAATTCGCCATCCGCGAGGACCTGGACCAGAACGCCCCGCGCGCCATGTGCGTGCTGAAGCCCCTCAAGGTGGTGATCACCAACTACCCCGAGGGCCAGGTGGAAAACCTGGAACTGGCACGGCATCCCAAGCAGGACCTGGGCGTGCGCCAGCTGCCCTTCACTCGCGAGCTGTACATCGACCAGGGCGACTACGAAGAGAATCCGCCCAAGGGCTACAAGCGCCTGGAGCCGGGTGGCGAGGTGCGTCTGCGCGGCAGCTACGTGATCCGCGCCGACGAAGCCATCAAGGACGCCGACGGCAAGGTCATCGAGCTGCGCTGCAGCTACGATCCGGACACCCTGGGCAAGAACCCCGAAGGCCGCAAGGTCAAGGGCGTGATCCACTGGGTGCCGGCCGAGGGTAGCGTGGAGTGCGAGGTACGCCTCTACGATCGCCTGTTCCGTTCGGCCCAGCCAGAGAAGAGCGAAGAGGGCGGCAGCTTCCTCGACAACATCAACCCCGAGTCCCTGGTGGTGCTCAAGGGCTGCCGCGCCGAGCCGTCCCTGGCCCAGGCCCAGCCGGAAGACCGCTTCCAGTTCGAGCGCGAGGGCTACTTCTGCGTCGACCTCAAGGATTCGGCGCCTGGCAAGCCGGTATTCAACCGCACCGTGACCCTGCGCGATTCCTGGGGGCAATGATGGCGCTGCACCTCTACAACACCCTGACCAAGACCAAGGAAGCCTTCACGCCGCTGGTGCCGGGGCAGGTGCGCATGTACGTCTGCGGCATGACCGTCTATGACTACTGCCACCTGGGCCATGGCCGCAGCATGGTGGCCTTCGATGTCATCACCCGCTGGCTGCGCCATAGCGGCTATGACCTGACCTACGTGCGCAACATCACGGACATCGACGACAAGATCATCAACCGCGCCAACGCCAACGGCGAGCCCTTCACCGACCTGGTGGCGCGGATGATCGAGGCGATGCACGAGGACGAGGCGCGGCTGAATATTCGCAAGCCCGACCAGGAGCCGCGCGCCACCGATCATATCGACGGCATGCACGCCATGATCCAGACCCTGATCGACAAGGGCTACGCCTATGCCGCGGGCAATGGCGACGTCTACTACCGGGTCAATCGCTTCGCCGGCTACGGCAAGCTGTCGCGGCGGCGCGTCGAGGACCTGCGCATCGGTGCCCGCATCGAGCCGGGCGAGGCCAAGGAAGATCCGCTGGACTTCGTGCTGTGGAAGGCCGCCAAGCCGGGCGAGCCGAGCTGGCCGTCGCCCTGGGGCGAGGGGCGGCCGGGCTGGCACATCGAGTGCTCGGTGATGTCCACCTGCTGCCTGGGCGAGACCTTCGACATCCACGGCGGTGGCAACGACCTGGAATTCCCGCACCACGAGAACGAGATCGCCCAGAGCGAGGCGGCTACCGGCAAGACCTACGCCAATGCCTGGCTGCACTGCGGGATGATCACCATCAACGGCGAGAAAATGTCCAAGTCCCTGGGCAACTTCTTCACCCTGCGTGAGGTGCTGGAGAAGTACCACCCGGAAGTGGTGCGCTACCTGCTGATCGCCAGCCACTACCGCAGCCCGATCAACTATTCGGAAGACAACCTGCGCGAAGCCAAGGGCGCCTTGGAGCGTTTCTATCATTCGCTCAAGGGCCTGCCCCAGGCGCCCGCCCAGGGTGGTGAAAGCTACGCCGAGCGCTTCGCCCAGTGCATGGACGACGACTTCAACACCGCCGGTGCCTGTGGCGTGCTGTTCGAACTGGCCCGCGAGATCAACCGCTTGCGCGAGAGCGATCCGGCGGCGGCGGCTGGCCTGGCCGGACGGCTGCGCGAACTGGGTGAGGTGCTGGGCGTGCTGCAGCTGGAGCCAGAAGCCTTCCTGCGCGCCGATGCGGCGGGCCGGGTAGATGCGGCCGAGGTCGAGGCGCTGATCCAGGCGCGCCTTGCTGCTCGTGCGGAAAAGAACTGGGCGGAATCCGACCGCATCCGCGACCAGCTCACCGCCCTGGGCGTGGTGCTGGAAGACGGCAAGGGCGGCACCACCTGGCGCCTGGCAGAGTAGGTCTGCGATCAGGCGGATGACGGTTCTGCGTCATCCGCCTGTCTGGCCTGGTCCACCATCCCCGGAAAATGCTGTGCGGTTTTCCAGGCTACGAGGTGGGGGCCGTAGGGTGGACAGCGGCGCAGCCTTGTCCAGGTGCGTTCAAGTCCTCACCCGGAAAACGCTGTGCGGTTTTCCAGGCTACGAGGTGCGG
>NZ_JALNUX010000020.1:0-48432 GCF_026544185.1 Pseudomonas sp. GM_Psu_1 | reverse complement strand
GGGTTGGGCCGCGTTGCAGTTCTGATCGGCAGCCGGGCTGATTCGCGGCGTTCGATCCCGTCACGCCGGACAGCCCCCTCCCCCGCAAGCGGGAGAGGGGGTAATCCGGTGTGAGGGATAAGCCTCCTACGAAAGGGCAAACCCCGCGTAGGGTGGATGACGGCGCAGCCTCATCCACCGAAACACCCGAGGGGTCAGTGCGACTTGAGCCCCGCCGCCGTCAGTACCAGGCGCAGCACCCAGGCCACCACGCCCAGTGCCACCAGGCTGCAGGCCCAGATGCCGGCCATCCAGGCCAGCCGCTGCCAGAGCGGCTTGTTGTCCGCGGGATTGGGTTCGCGCGAGCGGCCGGGCATCAGTGGTAGCCCTCCCCCGCGCGTACCTTGCCGCGGAACACGTAGTAGCCCCAGAAGGTGTACATCAGGGTGATGGGGATGATGAACAGGGTGCCGATGAGCAGGAACAGCTGGCTCTGCGGCGGCGACGAGGCCTCCCAGATGGAAACCGCCGGCGGGATGATGTTCGGCCAGAGGCTGATGCCCAGACCGCTGTAGCCGAGGAAGATCAGCGCCAGGGTCAGCAGGAAGGGCGCGTGGTGCGAATCCTCGCGCAGGATGGCGCGCAGCAGGGCCAGGGTCACCACGCCGACCAGGATCGGCACTGGCAGGAACCAGACCAGGTTGGGCATGCTGAACCAGCGGGCGGAAATGGCCGCCTGGCTCAGCGGGGTCCAGATGCTCACCACCGCGGTAAAGGCCAGCAGCAGGAACAGCAGCGGCTTGGTCAGGCGGCGCATGGTCGCCTGCAGCGGACCCTCGGTCTTCATGATCAGCCAGGTGCTGCCCAACAGCGCATAGGCAGCGATCACGCCCAGGCCGCAGAACACCGAGAAGGGCGTCAGCCAGTCCAGCGGACCGCCGACGTACTGGCGATTTTCCACCGGGAAACCTTCGATGAAGGCACCCAGGGCCACGCCCTGGCAGAAGCTGGCCAGCAGCGAGCCGAAGATGAAGGACTTGTCCCACAGGGCTTCCTTGCCTTCCTGGACCTTGAAGCGGAATTCGAAGGCCACGCCGCGGAAGATCAGGCCGATCAGCATGAAGATCAGCGGCAGGTACAGCGCCGGCAGGATGATCGAGTAGGCCAGCGGGAAGGCGCCATAGAGCCCCGCCCCGCCGAGTACCAGCCAGGTCTCGTTGCCGTCCCAGATGGGCGCCACGGTGTTCATCATGACGTCGCGGTCTTCCTTGCCCTTGACGAAGGGAAAGAGGATGCCGATGCCCAGGTCGAAGCCGTCCATGACCACGTACATCATGAGGCCGAAGATGATGATGATCGCCCAGATCAGCGGGAGGTCGATGCCAGGGATGCCGTTCATGTGCGGTCTCCGGTCAGCTGGTCGGTGGGGTTGTCTTCTTCCAGGCCGCCATCGGCGCCGGACAGCGGACGCTTGGGATGGCGATCGGTGCCCGGGCCGCCGGAGGTGGGCAGGTCGCCTTCACCGGTGTGCGGACCCTTGCCGATCATGCGCAGCGCATAGAGGGTGCCGATGCCGAACACGGCGAAGTAGACCACCACGAAGGCCACCAGGGTGATGCTGAGCTGGGTGACGCTGTGGTTGGACACCCCGTCCTTGGTGCGCAACAGGCCGTAGACGATCCACGGCTGACGGCCCACCTCGGTGGTGAACCAGCCGGCCAGCAGGGCGATGAGACCGACCGGCCCCATGCAGGTGACCAGGCGCAGGAAGGCGCGGGTCTCGAACAGCTTGCCGCGCCAGCGCAGCCAGGCGCTCCACAGGCCGGCGGCGATCATCAGCATGCCCAGGGCGACCATGATGCGGAACGACCAGAACACCACATAGGCCGGCGGCCGGTCTTCCTTGGGGAAGTCCTTGAGCGCCGGGATCGGCTCGGTGAGGCTGTGCTTGAGGATCAGGCTGCCCAGTACCGGGATTTCCACCTTGAAGCGGGTTTCCTCGCGCTCCATATCCGGCCAGCCGAACAGGATCAGCGGGGTCGCTTCGCCCGGGGGGTTCTCCCAGTGGCCTTCCATTGCGGCGATCTTGGCCGGCTGGTGCTCCAGGGTGTTGAGGCCATGGGCGTCGCCGACGAAGGCCTGCACCGGGGCCACCAGCAGGGCCATCCACATGGCCATGGAAAACATCTTGCGCACCGCCGGGTTGTCGTTGCCGCGCAGCAGGTGCCAGGCCGCCGAGGCGCCGACCAGGAAGGCCACCGACAGGTAGGCGGCGATGGTCATGTGCGCCCAGCGGAAGGGGAAGGACGGGTTGAAGATCACCGCCAGCCAGTCCACCGGGACGATACGCCCATCGACGATCTCGTAGCCGCTCGGGGTGTGCATCCAGCTGTTGGAGGACAGGATCCAGAAGGTCGACATCAGGGTGCCGATGGCCACCATCACCGTCGAGAAGAAGTGCAGGCCGCGGCCCACGCGATTCCAGCCGAACAGCATGACGCCGAGGAAGCCGGCTTCGATGAAGAAGGCGGTCAGCACCTCGTAGGTCAGCAGCGGACCGGTCACGGCGCCTGCATAGTCGGCGAAGCCGCTCCAGTTGGTGCCGAACTCATAGGCCATCACCAGACCGGACACCACGCCCATGCCAAAGAAGATCGCGAAGATCTTCAGCCAGAAGTGATACAGATCCTTGTAGACGTGGTTGTCGGTCTTCAGCCACAGCCCTTCGAGCACGGCGAGAAAGCTCGCGGTACCGATGGACAGCGCCGGGAAGACGATGTGGAAGGACACGGTGAAGGCGAACTGGATCCGGGCGAGATCCAGGGCTTCGAGGCCGAACATAGCTTTTCCTCTCAGGCACGCCGGCCATCGAGGGTAGCCGGTCGATTTGACGCTGACCGAGGTTCGAACCTCCGCGTCGCCTGGGGTTCTAGCGGGACGCTAAAAAGGCGCCACCGCCGCTAGCCCATTGGACCAGGTCGGAAGCTGACGTGGATCAACGTCAGGCTTTAGGATAGACCTCCTCGATACATTTGCTTACGTGGTTGGATGTCGCATCGGGCAGGCTGTCGCACCCCGCAGTTGTATGACGATCAGTCCCCGGGTGGCTTAAGATGCCGCCTCTGTCCCTGCGAGCCCCAGTCATGTCCGGCGATACCCTGCAGCTGCGTCACCACCGTCCCTTCGTCGCCTTCTGGTTCGCCCGCATCTGCACCGCCGGCAGTTTCCAGATGCTCACCGTCGCCATCGGCTGGCACCTCTATTCCCTCACCGGCAACGTGCTCGATCTCGGCCTGGTGGGGCTGGTGGAATTCCTGCCGCGGGTACTGTTCATGCTGCACACCGGGCATGTCGCCGATCGCTACGACCGCCGCCGGGTCGCCGCCCTCTGCCAGACCGGCCAGGGCCTGATCGCCCTGGTGCTGCTGGTGGGCAGCCTCAATCAGGCGGTGACCCGCGAACTGATCTTCATCCTGGCCTTCTGCCTGGGTACCGCGCGCGCCTTCGAACAGCCCACCACCCAGGCGCTGCTGCCCAACATCGTGCCGCCGGCGATCTTTCCCCGCGCCATCGCCGCCGCGGCCTCGGCCATGCAGGGCGCCACCATCATCGCCCCCGCCCTGGGCGGCCTGCTCTATGCCCTGGGCGCCGCCTGGGTCTATGGCCCGGCGCTGGTGCTCTATGGCATCGCCATCCTGCTGGTCTCCAGCCTGCCGGCGCGGCAGACGCCCAGCCAGAAGGAAAAGCCGACCCTGGACAACCTGCTGGCCGGCATCCGCTTCATCAAGAGTCGCCCGGACGTGCTCGGCGCCATCTCCCTGGATCTCTTCGCCGTGCTCCTGGGCGGTGCCACCGCCCTGCTCCCGGTGTTCGCCGCCGACATCCTGCTCACCGGCCCCTGGGGCCTGGGCCTGTTGCGCTCGGCACCGGCCGTGGGCGCCCTGGGCATGTCCTTTCTGCTCGCCTACGTCAGCCTCAATCGCCACGTGGGCCGCATCATGTTCGGTTCGGTGGCGCTGTTCGGCGTCGCCACCATCGCCTTCGGACTGTCCACCTCGCTGTGGTTCTCGCTGGCCACCCTGGTGGTGCTGGGCGCCGCCGACATGGTCAGCGTGGTGATCCGCAGTTCCTTCGTCCAGCTGGAAACCCCCGATGCCATGCGCGGCCGGGTCAGTGCGGTCAACGGCCTGTTCATCGGCGCCTCCAACCAGCTCGGCGAGTTCGAGTCGGGGGTTACCGCGCACTTCTTCGGCACGGTGCCGGCGGTGGTGCTGGGGGGTGTCGGTACCCTGGTGATCACCGGGGTCTGGATGAAGCTGTTCCCCGGTCTGGCCAGGCGTGACCGGCTGACGGAGCCGCGCCAGGACAGTTGAATCCAGCCCTGCCGCCAACGGGCCATTCATACCTGGGGGATGACCGCTCGGCCCGAAGTAAACTTATCGCGCAAACCTTTAACGCAAAATGTGATCCATGTCACACACTTTGAAGCGTTGAGGTTTTCATGCGTACCCCTCTTTCCATGGCCGCCCGCCTGGGCCTGGGCTTCGGCCTGATCCTGGTGCTGATGCTGCTGATCACCCTCGTCGGCGTCCAGCGCGTCGGCGTCATCGATGACACCCTGACCGCCGTCAGCCAGGGCGCCAGCGTCAAGCAGCGCTACGCCATCAACTTCCGCGGCAGCGTGCACGACCGCGCCATCGCCATCCGCGATACGGTGCTGATCCACGACGCCGCGCCCCTGGCCAGTCGCCTGGCCGACATCGATCGGCTCAAGGCCTTCTATCGCCAGTCCGCCGAGCCCATGGATCAGCTGTTCGCCAGCCAGGGCGCCACGGCCGAGGAACAGCGCCTGCTGGCGGCCATCAAGGACATCGAAGGCACCGCCCTGCCGCTGACCGAGCGCCTGCTGCAGCTGCGCCAGGCCGGCGATCTGGAAGGCGCCCGGGTGTTCCTGCTGGAGCGCGTCTCGCCGGCCTATGTCGAGTGGCTCAAGCGCATCAATGCGCTCATCGATCACGAAGAAGCCATCGCCAGCGGCCACCTGGGCGAGGTCCGCGGCATCGCCGGCGGCTTCCGCTGGCTGATGCTGGTCACCTGCGCCCTCGCCCTGCTGCTGAGCGTCACCGTCTCCATCCTGATCATTCGCCAGATGGGTGCCACCCTGGGCGGCGAACCCCACGCCGTGGCCGCCGCCATCCGCCGGCTGGCCGAGGGCCGCCTGGACGAGCGCCCCGCCACCCGCCATCCGGACAGCGTCATGGGCACCCTGGGCAGCGCCACCGCGCACCTCGGCGAGACCATCGTCCAGGTACGCCATACCGCCAGCTCGGTCGCCGCGGCGGCAGCCCAGCTGCAAGGCACCGCCCAGACCAACCAGCGCCACACCGATGTGCAATCCAACCAGGCCCAGCACATGGCCGCCGCGGTCACCGAGCTGGCCGCCACCATCGGCGAGGTCGCCGGCTACGCGGCCCAGGCCGCCCAGGCCACCGGCAATGCCAGCGCCCAGGTGGACACCGGCAACCGGCTGGTCGCCAGCTCCGGCCAGGCCATCGGCCAGCTGGTGCAGGCCCTGGAACAGGCCAGCGTCACCGTGCAGCAAGTCTCCAGCGACAGCGCCAGCATCGAGAACATCGTCGCCGTCATCAACGGCATCGCCGAGCAGACCAACCTGCTGGCGCTGAACGCCGCCATCGAGGCGGCCCGGGCCGGCGAGCAGGGTCGCGGCTTCGCCGTGGTCGCCGACGAGGTCCGCAACCTGGCCACCCGCACCCAGGAATCGACCCGCGAGATCCGCGCCATGATCGCCACCCTCCAGGAAGGCGCCGGACGCGCCGCGGCGCAGATGGAAGAGAGTCGCGGCCAGGCCCACGAGACCGCCGAACTGACCCAGCGCGCCGTCGCGGCCCTGGCGGCCATCCAGGCGGACGTCGGCTCGGTGAACGCCATGAATGCCCAGATCGCCACCGCCGCGGCCCAGCAGACCGCCGTGGCCGAAGAGGTCAACGAGAACATCAACCGCATCCACGCGGCCACCCTGGAAACCGCCAGCGGTTCGCAGCAGATCGCCGGCGCCAGTCGCCAGCTGGCCGAATTGGCCGAGGACCTGGAGCGCCGCATGAGCCTGTTCCGCACGGCCTCGGCCTGAATATCCGGCAACGCTCGCGGGCTGAACCTAGACGCGCGCGTGACGGTCAGCAGTCAGACACCTTTTCCCGTGCAGGAGTCTGGACATGCAGCTTTCCCTCAACGGCCAGGTCGCCCTGGTCACCGGCGGCAGCTCCGGGATCGGCGCCGCCGTCGCCGAGGCCCTGGCCAAGGCCGGTGCCGCCGTCGCCATCAACTACCATTCCAGCGCCGAACCGGCCGAGGAACTGGCCAAGCGCATCCAGGACGCCGGCGGTCGCGCCATCGCCGTTGGCGGTGACGTCGGCGACGAGGCCGCGGTCCAGGCGCTGTTCGACCGCACCCTGGAAGCCTTCGGCCGGCTGGACATCCTGGTCGCCAACTCCGGCCTGCAAAAGGATGCGGCCGTGGCCGACATGTCGCTCAAGGACTGGAACACGGTGATCAACACCAACCTCACCGGGCAGTTCCTTTGCGCCCGGGCGGCGATCCGCCAGTTCCGCAAGCAGGGCCGCGACGAAAGCATCTCCCGCGCCCTGGGCAAGATCATCCATATGAGCTCGGTCCACGAGGTCATTCCCTGGGCTGGCCACGTCAACTACGCCGCCTCCAAGGGCGGGGTCAATCTGCTGATGCGCAGCCTGGCCCAGGAAGTCGCTGCCGAGGGCATTCGCGTCAACAGCATCGCCCCGGGCGCCATCGCCACCGCCATCAACGAAGAGGTGACCGGTGACGAGGCCAAGGCCCGCGAACTGCTCAAGCTGATCCCCTACAAGCGTGTCGGCCACGTCGACGACGTGGGCAATGTGGCGGTCTTTCTCGCCAGCGACCTGGCCGACTACATCGTCGGCACCACCCTGTTCGTCGACGGCGGCATGTGCCTCTATCCGGGATTCGAAGACAATGGCTGATTCCACCTCCGTGCACGCCCGCCGCAGTATCGGCGCCCACGGTGTCATCGGCGACCTGCGCACCTGCGCCCTGGTCGCCACCGACGGCACCATCGACCACTTCTGCTGGCCGAATCTGGACAGCCCCTCGGTATTCGCCGCCCTGCTCGACTCGGAAAAGGCCGGCTACTTCAGCCTGGCGCCGGTCTGGGAAGACGCCCGCGAGCAGCAGCTCTATCTGCCGGACACCAATATCCTGCAGACCCGTTGGCTGTCGGCGGAAGGCGTCGCCGAGATCACCGATCTGATGCCGGTGTGCAGCAGCGAGGACACCCAGCCGCGCATCGTCCGCCGCGTGCAGGTGGTGGCCGGACGCTGCCGCTTCCGCCTGGTCTGCGCCCCGGCCCACGACTATGCCCGCGCCGAGACCCGCGCCCGCCTGGTGGACGGCGGCGCCCTGTTCGAGGCCGCGGGCCAGCCGACCCTGCGCCTGGCGTCGAGCGTCACCCTGCAGGTGGAAGGCAACGCCGCCCTGGCCGAATTCGAACTGGAACAGGGTGAGCAGCTGGATTTCGTCTTTGGCTGCGAGAAGGACGACAAGGTCGTCGCCGGCCAGAGCGATCTCTGCTTCGAGGACACCCTGACCTACTGGACCTCCTGGGCCGCCAAGAGCCACTACCAGGGGCGCTGGCGCGAGATGGTCACCCGCTCGGCCCTGGCGCTGAAGCTGCTGACCTCCTGCAAGCACGGCTCCATCGCCGCGGCCGCCACCTTCAGCCTACCCGAAGCCCTGGGCGGTGAACGCAACTGGGACTATCGCGCCTCCTGGATTCGCGACGCCTCCTTTACCGTCTATGCCTTCATGCGCCTGGGCTACACCCAGGAAGCCAAGGACTTCACCCACTGGGTGGGCCAGTGCGTGGAAAACAGCCACAGCGCCCCGGAAAAGCTGCAGATCATGTATCGCCTGGACGGTGGCCTGGACCTGCCCGAGGAAACCCTCGACCACCTGGCCGGCTATGCCGACTCGAGTCCGGTGCGCATCGGCAATGAGGCCTACAAGCAGATCCAGCTGGACATCTATGGCGAGCTGATGGACGCCATCTACCTGTCCAACAAGTATGGCGAAGCCATCTCCCACCAGGGCTGGAAGGAGGTGGTGCGGATGATCGACCACGTCTGCGAGCACTGGAACCAGCCCGACGCCGGGATCTGGGAGATGCGCGGCGATCCCGAGCACTTCCTGCATTCGCGGCTGATGTGCTGGGTGGCCATCGACCGCGCCATGCGGCTGTCGGTCAAGCGCTCGCTGCCGATGCCCTACGAACGCTGGTACGCCGCCCGCGCCGCCATCCAGGAAGACATCTGGGATAACTTCTGGAACGCCGAGCTGGGTCATTTCACCTCGACCCGTCACGGCAAGAGCCTGGACGCCGCCCTGCTGCTGATGCCGCTGGTGCGCTTCGTCAGCGCCACCGATCCCATGTGGCTGTCCACCCTGGACGCCATCAAGACCAACCTGGCCTACGACGGCATGATCCGCCGCTACAACCCGGCGGACACGCCAGCGGACAACCTCAAGGGCGAAGAAGGCGCCTTCGTCGCCTGCTCCTTCTGGTACGTCGAATGCCTGGCCCGCGCCGGTCGCGTCGACGAAGCCCACCTGGAGTTCGAAAAGCTGCTGGGCTACGCCAACCCCCTGGGTCTCTATGCCGAGGAACTGGACAAGCGCGGCTACCCCCTCGGCAACCTGCCCCAGGCCCTGTCGCACCTGGCGCTGATCAGCACCGCCTTCTTCCTGGATCGCAAGCTGAGCGGCAAGGATCCGCAGTGGCAGCCGTAGGGCGAGCCGATGCGGCCGCCCCTGCGGGTGCAGCCCGATAGCTGATCACAATCCTGCCGGAGCGGATAAAGCCAGAAACCCACTCGGATAGCCCCCTCTCCCCTTGGGAGAGGGTTGGGGTGAGGGCACAGCGTGGTACGAAGCTACCTTCCCGATAACAGACGCAATTGTTCCAGAAGTTCGGGCAGGGCGGTAACGACGGTTTCCCAGACCACATCGAGGTTGATGTCGAAATAACCGTGGGCGATACGATTACGCATGCCTCTCATATTGCGCCACGGGATGTTTGGATGCACCTGGGTGAAGGCTTCGTCCACAGCCATGATCTTGGTTGCCGCTTCGCCGATGATGATCAGGCTCATGACCACCGCTTGCTGTGTCCGGCGGTCTTCGAGGAAGTCTTCCCGAGTGAGACCCTCAATAAAGCCCAGTGCCTCGCTGGCCGCCTGTTGCATATGAGCCAGATAGTCCGCCGTGCGATTCATATCGGTCGTGCCCCCAGCAGAACCTGCGCGCGAAAGGATCCGGGTAAATCGGCGGGGGTCACCAGATCTACCGGAACGCCCAGTAATTCCTCAAGCTCGTCCTGCAACCCTCCCAGGTCGAACAGTGTTGCCCCTGGAAGGGCATCCACCAACAGATCCAAATCGCTGCCGTCCTGATCGGTACCTTCGAGAACTGAACCGAACACTCGCGGATTGGCCACTCGAAAACGTGACGCAACATCCCGTATGACAGCTCGTTTCAGGTCCAGGACAAGAGAAGGTCGCATGGCATGACTCCAGCTAGATCAGTCCCGGAATAGTGGGTCATAGGTCGCGGCTTTACAACCGATCGGGCTACCCTCACGCCACCCGACTCTGCCCCAGCACCTCGTTGACGCAATTGGCCATGTCGTCGATATGCCAGGGTTTGGGCATGAAGCGGGTGCGGCCGGCGCCGCGGGGCACGGTGAGGCGATCGCCGGAGGTGAGGATCACCGGGATATGGGGCCAGCGTTGGGAGACCAGCTGGGCGAGGGCCTCGCCGTCGAGGCGCCCCGGCATGCGCACGTCGGTGAAGAGCACGTCGATGCGGGCGCCGTTCTGCTCCAAATAGCTCAGGGCCGCATCGGCGGTCGGCACGGCCACCACCTGCAGGTCGACCAGCGACTCCAGCGCCTCGGTGGCCAGTTCCCGCAGCAACGGCTCGTCCTCTACCAAAAGCAGTAGCGGACGATAGGAGCCGAAGGGAGAAGATGCCTGAGTCATAACCAACAGACTTTGCCAAGGGGTCGCGGTTCTGACCGCTCGGCCTGGTCTCGACCAAAGTCGACCACCGGCATAGGCAAGACCTCTAGACGGCAACTTTCAAGGCTGCGCTGACTCGAAGCGTTCACCTCAGAGGTCGCCTGTGGTATTCTTTTTTAATCGAACGATCAATTAAAAAAGCATTCTTCCCTTTGACAGTGCGCAAGGAGTCCTCATGAGTGCGACGCCCTCATCCGGCACCGTAAAACTGAATCCCCCCGCCTTCTACTGCGCGGCCGCGGTGATTCTACTGTTTTCCCTGGCCGTCATCGGCCGTCCAGAGCAGGCCGGCGCCTGGTTGCTGCAGGCGCAGACCTGGGCCGCCAATACGGTCGGCTGGTACTACCTGCTGGCCATGTCGCTCTATCTGGTGTTCGTGGTGGTCACCGCGCTGTCCGGCTACGGCAAGATCAAGCTCGGTGCCGACCACGACCAACCCGAATTCAGCTACCTGTCCTGGGCCGGCATGCTGTTCGCCGCCGGCATCAGCATCACCCTGTTCTTCTTTTGCGTCTCCGAACCCCTGACCCACTTCGCCCAGCCGCCGGCCGGCGAAGGGGGCAATCCGGCAGCCGCGCGGCAGGCCATGCAGATCCTCTTCCTGCACTGGGGCCTGCACGGCTGGGGGGTGTTCGCCCTGGTGGCCATGGCCCTGGCCTACTTCGCCTACCGCCACAATCTGCCGCTGGCCCTGCGCTCGGCGCTCTATCCGCTGATCGGCAAGCGCATCAACGGGCCCATCGGCCACGCCGTGGACGCCTTCGGCATCATCGCCACCATCTTCGGCCTGGGCGCCGACCTCGGTTTCGGCGTGCTGCACCTCAATGCCGGGCTGGACTACCTGTTCGGCATCAGCCACAGCCACTGGGTGCAACTGATCCTCATCGTGCTGATGATGGGCGCGGCCATCGCCGTCGCCGTGTCCGGCGTCGACAAGGGCGTGCGCATCATGTCCGACATCAACATGGTGCTGGCCGTCGCCCTGCTGCTGTTCGTGCTGTTCGCCGGGCCGACCCAGCACCTGCTCAATACCCTGATCCAGAACATCGGCGACTACCTCTCGGCCTTGCCGGGCAAGAGCTTCGACCTCTATGCCTATGACGAGCCCTCCGACTGGCTGGGCGGCTGGACGGTGTTCTACTGGGCCTGGTGGATCGCCTGGGCGCCCTTCGTCGGGCTGTTCATCGCGCGCATCTCGCGCGGCCGCACCATCCGTGAATTCGTCTTTGGCGTGCTGTTCATCCCGCTGGGCTTCACCCTGGCCTGGCTGTCGATCTTCGGCAACAGCGCCCTGGAACTGGTCCTTGGCCAGGGCATGACCGGCCTGGCGCAGACCGCCCTCACCGATCCGGCCATGGCCTTCTACCAGGTGCTGGAGACCTATCCGGCCAGCCGCGTGGTGATCAGCGTCGCCGTGCTGGTGAGCTTCGTCTTCTTCGTCACCTCGGCCGATTCGGGCACCGTGGTGCTCTCGACCCTGTCGTCCAAGGGCGGCGAGGCCGATGAAGACGGTCCCAAGTGGCTGCGGGTGTTCTGGGGCGCGGCCGTGGCCGTGGTCACCGGCGGCCTGCTGTTCGCCGGCAGCATGGATGCCCTGAAGTCGGCGGTGGTGCTGACCTCGCTGCCCTTCTCGGTGGTGGTGCTGCTGATGATGTGGGGCCTGCACAAGGCGCTGCACCTGGAGTCCCAGCGCCAGCGGGCGCGGCTGCACTCCCTCGCGCCGGTGGCGACCAATGGCAAGGCCCGGCACGGCGGCTGGCGCCAGCGGCTGTCCCAGGCGGTGTACTTCCCCTCGCGGGACGAGGTCTATCGTTTCATGGACAGCACCGTGCGCCCGGCCATGGAGGAGATGGTCGAGGTCTCGCGGGAAAAGGGCCTGGTGGTGGAAACCCAGTTCGATTCCACCAACGCCAATCTGCAGCTGACCATCGGCCACGGCGAAGAGCACCCCTTCATCTACCAGGTGATCATGCAGGGCTATTTCACGCCCTCCTTCGCCCGCGCCGGCATCGGCGGCCTGCACCTGAAGAATCGGCGCTACTACCGCGCCGAGGTGCACCTGACCGAGGGCAGCCAGGACTATGACCTGGTGGGCTACAACCGCGAGCAGATCCTCAACGACATGCTCGACCAGTACGAGCGCCACCTGCAGTTCCTGCATCTGGTGCGCTGACAGGGCGGTTTTTTCAGCGACTGAAAGGCCATTGAAAGCCGCAAAGGTCGTATAATCGCCTCCAGGGCCGGCCCCGAGCCGGCCCCGGGGTCGGTACGCCGCGCCGGCTCCCCGCCGTCCGGAGACCGCTTTGTCCACCCCCTCTGTCCCCTCGCCCTATCCGCCCCTGGTGCAATGGCTGGCCCTGATCCTCTGCTCCGCCCTGGTCGGCGGCGGACTCAGTTGGCTGCAGGTGCCCGCGGCCCTCTTTCTCGGTCCCATGCTGGTGGCCATCGCCTTTGGCGTCGTCGGCGCCACCATCCGCCTGCCGCGCCGGCTGTTCCAGACCGGCCAGGGCGTGGTGGGCTGCCTGATCGCCCATGCCATGACCGCCGCGGTGCTGCTCACCGTCGCCGAGCACTGGCCGGTGATGCTGCTGGCCACCGCCCTGACCGTGTTGCTAAGCCTGCTCACCGGTGCCCTGCTGGTGCGCTTCGGTGGCCTGCCGGGCAGCACCGCCGCCTGGGGCACCACGCCTGGCGCGGCAGCGGCCATGGTGGCCATGGCCGAGGAATACGGCGCCGATCCACGCATCGTCGCCACCATGCAATATGTGCGGGTCGTCTGCGTGGTGCTGATCAGTGCGCTGGTCGGCCGGTTGCTGGGCGCCGAAGGCAGCGGCACCGGCCATCAGGCCACCGTGGTCAGCCTGGACGGCCACTTCGCCGTCAATCTGGCGCTGACCCTGGCGGTGGCCCTGGCCGGCAGCTGGCTGGGCGGTCGGCTGTTTCCCGCCGGCGCCCTGCTGCTGCCCATCGCCCTGGGTACCCTGCTGCAACTCAATGGCTGGCTGGACATCACTCTGCCCCATCTGCTGCTGGCGGCGGCCTATGGCGCCATGGGCTGCTATGTGGGCCTGAGATTCGATCGGGCCACGGTCGCCTATGTCTGGCACGCCCTGCCCAAGATGATCTTCGCCTCGCTGCTGCTGATCGCGCTCTGCGCCCTGTCGGCGCTGCTGATGGCGCGGCTGATGCACGTGGACTTTCTCACCGCCTACCTGGCGACCAGTCCGGGCGGCCTGGATTCCATGGCCATCATCGCGGTGGATGCCCACGCCGATGTCGGCCTGGTACTGGCCATGCAGGCCTTGCGGCTGATCGGGGTGGTGCTGACCGGGCCGCTACTGGCCCGGCAGCTGGTCAAGCTGGCCCGCACCTGACCCGGGGTGCGGGCCTGGCACTCAGGCCGAGCGGCGGCGCTCGACCTGGGCGGTGATGTTGTAGCCTTCGGCAGCATGGCCGCGCACCACGACCCGGGCATCCGGGTAGAAACCCTTGAGGCGCTGTTCGAAGAGAAAGTAGATCTCCGCGCCGACCCGGATCTCCGCGGGATCGGTCAGGGTCAGGGAGAAATTGCGCACGGGATCGGCAGCATGCTGCGACTCGTTTTCCTCGATGCGCTGCATGGCGTCTTCGACGATCTGTTCGGCGATCTGCGACATCTGTGACCTCCTGGTCGGGGCAGTAACGGGGCGCCGTCCCGGAGACGGCTGTATCGCTAGTGACCACGGCGATGGCGCAGGGATTCGCGCGCTCTGCAAGATTCCGACGAAACTGTAGACTTGTCTGACTTTTATCCCTGTGCGGTGGCGTGAATCGGTCGACTCGCGGTCTCCTGCACACCGAGGACGAGGAAACAGCCCCGCCATGGTCGACGCCGACGACACCCCCCTTCCACCGCGCAATCCGGCCACCCAGCGCCGGGCGCTGTGGCTGCTGGTCTGCGCCGTTGCGGTGATCCTGGCACTGGAATCCTGGCAGGTGTGGCGCAACTACCAGAATGCCTTCGCCAGTGCCCGCAGCGACGTCGGCAACATCGCCGTGGCCGCCGCCCAGCACGCCGATGACGCCATCAAGGAAGCCGATTCGCTGCTGGTCAGCATTCGCGATCGCCTGGAGGATCAACCCTTCGAGCAACTGGACCGCCTGCGGGTGCATCGCCTGCTGGCGCGCCAGGCCGCCCTCCTGCCGCAACTGCACGGGTTGTTCGTCTACGATCGCGACGGCGAATGGCGGGTGACCGACAAGAGCAGCGAGCCGCCGCGGGCCAACAATGCCGATCGCGAGTATTTCCAGTTTCACCGGCAGCATCCGGCCGATGTGCTGCACGTCGGCGCGGTGATCGAGAGCCGCAGCACCCACGAGCTGATCATCCCGGTGTCGCGGCGCCTGGAAGACCGCGACGGGCGCTTTGCCGGCGTCCTGCTCGCCACCATCCGCCTGCAGTATTTCGTCGACTACTACGAGCGCTTCAAGCTGGATGCCCGGGGCGCCATCACCCTGGCGCTGGACGACGGCACCCTGATGGTCCGCCGTCCCTATGTGCCCGAGCACGTCGGCACCCCGCTGGCCACTGGCGACCTGTTTCGCCAGTACGTGAACCAGGCGCCCAACGGTACCGCCCTGGTGCGCGCCATGCTCGATGGCCAGGAGCGCCTCTATGCCTTCCAGCACCTGGAGGGCTATCCGCTGGTGGCCCTGGCCGGTATCTCCCGGCGCGACATCCTCGCCGGCTGGCGCCAGGACATGCTGAGATCGGTGACGGTGGTCGGCCTGATCATCCTCGGCATGCTGGTCTTCGGCTTTCGGCTACTCCGCGAGATCCGCGCCGGGGAGCGCAGTGCGGCAGCCCTGCGCCAGGCCCACGACGAGCTGCACCTGCTGACCCTCAAGGACAGCCTCACCGGGCTGGGCAATCGCCGCCAGTTCGACAACCTGCTGCCGGTGGAGCTGGCGCGCGCGCAGCGCAATGGCCAGCCGCTCAGCCTGCTAATGATCGACATCGATCATTTCAAGGCCTACAACGACCACTATGGCCATCCGGCGGGGGATCGCTGCCTGCAGGCGGTGGCCGGCGTGGTGGCCTCGGCGGCGCGGCGCCCGGGCGACCTGGCGGCGCGCTATGGCGGCGAGGAGATGGTCCTGCTGCTGCCCAATTGCGACGAGCACGGCGCCCAGCGCGTGGCCGCCACGGTGCAGGAACGCCTGCAGGTGCTGGAAGTGACCCATGCCACCAGTCCCTTCGGCCGCATCACCGTCAGTCTCGGCATCGCCGTGCAGCCGCCCGGGCAGACCCCGCCGCCCCAGCCCGCCGACCTGCTGGCCAGCGCCGATGCCGCGCTCTACCGGGCCAAGCACCTGGGCCGCAATCGCTCCCATCCGCCGCCGGAGGCGGACGTCAGCTAGAGCCCACTGGGCGCCGGCTAGCCCCCTTCATCCGCAGATCATGCCGCCGCGGTGGTGCACCCGGTCCTTGCCGGCGCGCTTGGCCTGATAGAGCTCGCCATCGGCCTGCTTGAGCAGATCCGAGGGCTGATAGCCCGGGGCGAGGCGCGCCACCCCGGCACTGAAGGAAAAACAGCTGCCGGTGCGGGTGTTGCTGCGGATATCGTCCAGCAGCGCCTGCAGCCGCTGCGCCAGCTGGCGCTCGTCCTCGGGCTTGAGCAGCACACCGAACTCCTCGCCGCCCAGGCGCCCGAAGCGTCCATCGGGGAAATGCCGACCGAGGATGGTCGCAGTCTCCTTGAGCACCTGATCGCCCACGTCGTGGCCGAATCTGTCGTTGATCCGCTTGAAGTCATCGATGTCGAGCATGACGAAATACCAGGATGGCGAGCCATCCCGGCAGACCTGCTCCATGTCCAGCATCAGCGCCCTGCGGTTGCTGATCCCGGTGAGGGCATCGGTTTCCGCCTGCAGCCGATAGCGTTCCTTGAGTTCCAGGGTGCTGGCGACGATGCGTACGAAGGTGGCATTGAGCAGCAGCCCCAGTGCCAGGCTGGCCCCCAGCATCACCCAGAACAGCGGCAGGGCCGCTGCGGTGATGTTGTCCAGTTCGCCATAGAACAGCAGCAGCCAGACCGCGCCGGCCGCGATGCCGTAGTCGAGCACATGGGAAAACAGAATGGTCGAGCCGAGGATGATGACGATGGCCATGGGGATCATCCAGGCATAGCCGGCCTCGCCCATGCCCAGGATCTGGAAGCGGAAGGCCAGGGCCTCGAACAGCACGAACACCAGGGCGAACAGGCGCCAGACGGCAAATCGCCGGGCGGTGGTCATGGCCAGGCAGGAGCCGATCATGCCGGCGAAGGCCAGCCAGCCCCAGGCCGGCACCCCGGCGGTCAGGAAGGGATTGATCAGCACGCTGATCAACCAGCCCAGGATGCCGGTGCTCTGCGCCAGCACATTGGGTAGTTGCAGCATCTGGCGAATGTGAGTCTGGTAAGTCATTGCACAACTCGAACGCCAAATTTAGTGGCCAACTGATATCACCTGATGCTATCCCATTCGTGGCCCGTCGTCGGCGGAAAGCGGACTCAAGAAAGACAATAGACGTCTGATCATCGCTTCGCCTTGGACAAGACCGCATAGGACCACGGCCGCACGCGAACCAGGCAAACGGACGGCGGCGAAATGACGCCACCGGTCAGCTCGTCCTGCAAACCGGCTCGTCCGGCCCGCTAAGCTCTTCGCTCGTGGATCTTCGACTAGGCTTGGCAGTGCCCAGGCCGTCGTTCATGCTTTCGACGACTCATCAGCTCCCACCATCGGTAAAGAACCAACCAGGCGCCATCATGGAAATCGATGCTCTGTTCGATCACCTGCATACCCTTCCCAGCATTCCCAAGGTGGCTCAGGAGCTGATCCAGCAGTTCGACGATCCCGACAGCAGCATCGAAGACGTCGCCCGCAATCTGGCGCTGGATCCGGTGCTTTCCGCCAAGGTCCTGCGCCTGGCCAACTCGGTGCGCTTTCGCGGCGTGCGCCCCTCGACCAGCATCGAAGGCGCGGCCATCCGCCTGGGCTTCGATGCCCTGCGCACCCTGGTCCTGGCTTCGGCGGTGACCGCCGCCTTCCGCCACAACCCCAGCTTCGATCCGCGGGATTTCTGGCAGCACAGCTTCGACGTGGCCAGCATCTGCCGCGTCCTCGCCCGCCAGGCCGGTGCCGATGCCGAGACCGCCTTCACCTGCGGCATGCTGCACAGCATCGGCGAGCTGCTGATCAGGACGGCGGCGCCCGATATCGCCGTGCGCATCGACGCCGAGCAGCGCGCCCCGGTGCCCGCCGACCAGGCCATCGGCTTCGGCTATCCGGAGGTGGGCGCCGAGCTGGCCCGTCGCTGGCAGCTGCCGGTGGTGATCCAGCATGCCATCGCCTACCAGCTGCACCCCCAGGATGCGCCGGAGGATTCCACCCAGGCGCGCATGGTCGCCCAGGCGCGATTGGTGTCCTTTGTCCTGCGTCGTCATGGCGGCATCAACGACCAGGCCAAGGCGGCCCTGGCCAATCCCCTGCTGGAAGGCGTGGATCTGGAGCTGCTGCTGGGCGAGCTGCCCGAGGTCATAGAGGCGGACAAGGCCTTTGGTACCCTGATCAACTGACCGGCCGTCCCTTGCCGGGCCAGCGCCACCGTCTGGATCACAAATCTGCCAGCCGGTCATGGCAAAAGTCGAACGGGTACCGCAAGAATCGGTCGAAGCGTTATAGCTGACAGGAGTGATTGCGATGGCCGAGCCGCTGAAGTTCACGGATGCGAACACCATTATCAAGGGCGCTTTTCAACCGATGCTGTGCGCCATGACCGCCCAGGATCCGGCGACCTTCAACGTCGAGGTCTATGCGCCCAACGGCACGGCGCTCCTGCAACGCCGCATCGCCCGGGTCGATCTGCTGGACAACTCCCTGCTGGAAGCCTTCATCTGCGACAGTCGCGCCCGTATCGAGCGGGCAACCCATGAGCGACTCGACTGGCAGGTACGCTACACCCGCGCCTCCTGAAACCGCTTCCTGCGGTCAGATGCCAACCAGCCCAAAGGCGCCGCGAGAGGCGCCTTTTGCTTGACCCTCAATCGTTAAGCACGCGCTTCTGCTGACTGCCCTGGGCCTTGGTGGCCGGGGTCTTGTCGACCTTCTTCTGGGTCGAGGGCGTGGCGCTGGAGGTGTCGTCCGCGCTGTCCCTGTTGCTGGTGTTGGAGCTGCCCGGCGCGCCTATGCCGTTGCCAGTCACCCCGGCGTCGTTGTTGTTGCTGGCGGCCAGGCTGGGACCGGCCACCAGGGCCAGGGCAGCGCTCAGGGCAAGGATCAGCGGGGTCTTGCGCATCTTGGTGTCCTCCGGCCGCGAAAGGAAGGGTGTCGCGGGCTGCACCCTGCTGGTTAGGCCAAAGGCCGGGCCAAGCGTTCCCACCTTCCTATAGACTAATGGCCATCCCCGCCGTACCTCGACAGGTGCGGCCGCCGCGTTCAGGAGTTGCCGTGAAGCACCGTTACCTCATCGTCGATCGCACCGCGCTCGATACCCCCGCGCTGTTCGACTATCTGGCCGAGGCGCCGCAGCACCGCGTCATCGTTTCCGGCGGCACGGCCGAGCAACTGTTCGCGGCGGAGCTCTGGCCGCGCCTGCGCGAACGCCTGGCGCCCCACGCCGAGCGCTTCTTCTTCGCCGATTCCAGCGGGCCGCTGCTGCAGGCCGAACTGGAAGGCCGCAAGCCCGGTCTGCTGGATCGCGAACTGACCCTGGCCTTCAAGCAGGCGGTGACCGCCGATGCCGAGGACGACCGCGTGCTGACCCGCATTCGCCGCGAATTGCTCGACACCGATGACGACTACCAGGCCAACCGCCGCATCTTTCTCAACAGCCTGCTCGGCCAGATGCGCCGCGCCCTGCCGGCGGGTGCCGTGACCGCCGGCAACTGGCAGGACGCCGTCCGCCAGGCCATCGCCGCCGCCCAGCAGGGCCTGGCCAAGGGCTTCGCCCCCGGGCTGGCCGATGCCCCCTTCAAGGTCTTTCTCAAGGCCTATCCGCTGGCGGCGCGCTATGTCGCCCAGCTCGCCGTGCTGCTGATCACCGCCGGGCGCCAGGAGAACGACGTTCTCATCGATCGCTTCGTCGCCCAGGATCCGGCGCTGGTCGCCACCCTGTTCGACGGCCTGCTGACCGAAGACGATGACCAGCGCCAGGCCTACACCGCCCTCAAGCGCACCCTGGATGCCCTGGGGACCGGTGGCCAGGCGCTGCACTGAGGGTCTAGAGGCGCTCCAGCAGCGCCGGCAGGATCACCCCGGCCGCGCCCAGCAGTTGCCAGTCGTCGCTGAAGTCCGCCGCTGGCTGCGGATCGATGCGGACCACCGTGGCGCCCTGTTGGCGCGCCACCCCCGGCAAACTGGCCGCCGGCTGCACCAGGCCGGAGGTGCCGACCACCAGGCAGAGGTCGCAGCGCTCGGCCAGGGCCCAGGCGCTGGCCAGGGCCTCTGCCGGTAGCGACTCGCCGAACCAGACCACGCCCGGCCGGGCCAGGCCGCCGCAGGCGGGACAGCGCGGCGGCGCCACGAGTTGCTCCGTCCCTTCCGGCAACGCCGGCGCCGTCAGCGAGCGCGCGCACTCGAAGCAGCGCGGCGCGTGCAGGCTGCCGTGCAGGTGGATCACCGCGCGACTGCCCGCGCGCTCATGCAGGTCGTCGACATTCTGGGTAACCAGGTGGAAGCGGCCGTGCCTGTCGCCCCACTGCGCCAGGGCGCGGTGGGCCGGGTTGGGCTGGGCGGCCAGCACCTGGGCGCGGCGTCCCTCGTACCAGCTCCAGACCCGCACCGGATCCTCGATAAAGGCCTCGGCGGTGGCCAGTTGCGCCGGGTCGAAGCGCGCCCAGAGCCCGGTCAGGGCTTCGCGAAAGGTGGCGATGCCGCTTTCCGCCGACACGCCGGCACCGGTCAGGACCAGCACCTCGTCGGCCTGGCGCAGGCGGTCGAGCAACACCGCCGGCAATGCGGCAAGACCGCTTCGACAATCGATGGGATCGGGCATGGATGCGTTGACTCCTGACATCTGCGGCAAAACAACAGGGTCTTGCGGACCGCGAAAAAGGCCAGAAGTGTGACGCTACTCGACGGATGGTGAGTCCACTCATCGTTTTCCGGGGAACTGAGGTTCACCCTTTTCGCCACAGGCCGATAATCCGGGAGTCCGCGTCCGATGTCGCTCCGACCCTAACGGTATGTGAATGAAGAAGTCCGTCGTTTCCAAGTATCCGCGCCTGCTCATCGCCGGCGCTCTGGCCCTCGTCACCGTCCTCGGCCTGGCCAGCTGGCTGTGGCTCAAGCCCGCCACGCCGGCCCCGACCGCCACCGCCATGCTCGCCAGCGTGCAGCAGGCGCCCGAACACTGGACCGGGCAGCCACGTGACCTCTCCGTGCTGCTGGCCGATCTGCGCGCCCAGGCCATCAGCGGCGCCGTGATCGGGGATCACACCCTCTACATAGACACCACCCGCGGCGAACACTATGCCGTGGCCGACAACGGCGGCCGCATCGCCGATCGCCTGCTTGCCGACTACGCCACCCAGGCCGAGCCGCTGTTCCCGGTCGCCACCTGGAGCGAATCCGGGCAGCGCCATCCCTGGCTGGACGCCCTGCTGATCAACCTGCCGGGCTATCTGCTCCTGCTGCTGCTCGCCGTGCCCCTGGCGCTGCGTTTCGCCAGCCCCTTCAAGCTGCACCGCAAGGGCACCGGCATCTCCTTCAAGGACGTGGTCGGCGCCGCCGAAGCCAAGCGGGCGCTGGAAGACGTCACCACCTGCCTGCGCAATCCCAAGGCCTTCGCTGCCCTGGGTGCCCGTCCGCCCAAGGGTGTGCTGCTGACCGGCGAACCCGGCACCGGCAAGACCCAGCTGGCCAAGGCCCTGGCCACCGAGTGCAACGCCCACTTCATCCAGGTGACCGGCAGCGACTTCTCCTCGATGTTCTTCGGGGTCGGCATCCAGAAGGTCAAGTCGCTGTTCCGCACCGCGCGCAAGAAGGCGCCCTGCATCATCTTCATCGACGAGATCGACGGCATCGGCCGCCGCGCCGAGCAGTCGCGCTCCAGCGATGCCGAGGCCAACCGCATCATCAACCAGTTCCTCACCGAGCTGGACGGCTTCGACGGCACCAGCGGCGTGCTGGTGCTGGGTGCCACCAACTTCGCCGATTCCCTGGATCCGGCGCTGCGCCGTGAAGGTCGCTTCGACCGCACCATCGCCGTGCCGCTGCCGAGCCTGGAAGACCGCCGCGCGCTGTTCGAACTCTATGCCGGCAAGCTGCCCTGCCAGGGCGAACTGGATTTGGCCGCCCTCTCCCGCGGCACCGTGGGCCTGACCCCGGCGGCCATCGCCTACATCAGCAACCACGCCGCCCTGCTGGCCGCTCGCGAGAACGCCAGCGCCGTGACCATGGCCCACTTCGTCGAGGCCATCGAGACCTGCCGCATCGGCGAGCAACCCGTCGGCGTCACCCCGCTGGGTTCGGCCGAGCGCACCCGCATCGCCGTGCACGAAGCCGGTCATGCCCTGGTCGCCGCGGTGCTCAATGTCGGTCGGGTGGAAAAGGTCACCCTGCTGCCCCGCGGCCAGGCCCTGGGCGTGACCCTGATCACCCCCACCGAAGACAAGCGCCTGCACCTGAAGTCGGAACTCGAAGGCCGCATCCAGATGCTGCTGGCCGGTCGTTGCGCCGAGCAGCTGTATTTCAACGAGGTCTCCTCGGGCGCCGCCCAGGATCTGCAGGAAGCCTCCAAGCTGGCGCTGTCCATGGTCGCCTCGCTGGGCATGGGTCCGAGCGGCTCGCTGCTCAGCCTGCAGGCCCTGCGCGATGCCGGTATCGAATTCGACGCCGCGCCCAGCATCGCCGCCGCCGATCAGCTGCTGCACAGCCTGGATCATCGCTGCCTGGCGCTGATCACCGAGCTCAAGCCGGCGCTGGACGACATCACCGACCAGCTGCTGCGCGACGAGACCATCCCCGGCAGCGCCGTGGCCGAAGCCATCGCCCGCGCCAGCGGCCTGGAAGCCTGCGGCGCCCTCAATCGCGCCCTGGCCTTCGTGCCGGAGCGTTCGACCGACCCGCGCGCGGGTGACGGCGAACGCAGCATCGCGGCCGCCTTCAAGGGCGAGTGATACCCGCGACGCCTTGCAACGAAAAAGCCCCGGTCCGCCGGGGCTTTTTCATGTCGCTTGGGCAAGCCTCAGAGGATATTGGCGTAGTCCGCCTCGATCCGATCCAGACTCAGGTGGTTGAGGAAGTTGGAGAAGCACATCCAGGCCGCCAGGGCGTTGAGGTCCTGGAATTGCGCCGGCAGGTACTTGGGCGGTACCACCACGCCTTCGTCCACCAGCTGACGCAGGATGCGCATGTCTTCCAGGGTGGTCTTGCCGCAGAACAGCAGCGGGATCTGCTCCAGCTTGCCCTTGCGCACCGCCAGCTGGATGTAGTTGTAGATCAGGATGAAGCCCTTCAGATAGGACAGGTCCTTGGTGAAGGGCAGCCCCGACGGCGTCGAGCCGCGAAACACCCGGCTGGCGTTCTGGTAGCCCGATTCCAAGTCGTAGCCCTGCTCCTGGAAGAAGCGGAAGACCTCGAGGAAATCGGCGCCGTCCTCGGCCAGGTGGATGGCGCGGGTGCGATTGGTCAGCTTGCGCAGCCGGGTCGGATAGGAGGCGAAGGCGATCACCTCCATGAGGATCGCCAGGCCTTCCTGGGTCACGGTGGACGACGGCGGGCCCTTGGCCAGAAAGGTGCAGATCGGCTGGTTCTGGCCATTGAGGGTAGTGCCGACGTGTACCAGGCCTTCATGGACCTCCAGGGCGCGGACGTCGCGCTCGTTGAACAGGGCGTCGGCGCGCACCTTGATGTAGTCGGCGCCGGCCGCGGCATCGGCGACGATGCCGTCGGACTCGAACACCCGGATGGTGCCTTCCGTCTCGCCGAACACCCGGTTGAGCCGCGCCTGCAGGATGGGCACGGCGTCCTTGGCGGTCAGGGTCTTGGGTTCGTCTTCCAGGGCGCCGCGATGGGCGATGTTGTCGAGGTAGCTGGACATCATCATGCCCAGGTCGGCCAGGGTCGGATCGCCGGCGTGGAAGGCATCCGAGGCCGCGCCATAGAGTTCCTGGGAGATCAGGCCGAAGTCCGGGGTGCCGCGCGCCTGCAGCATGCGGATCACCATGCGGTACTCGCGGCACATGCGCCTCATGATCTGGCCGACCGGATTGAACTGGCCGAGCTGGCGGGTGACCTCGCGCTCGATGCTCTGGAATTCGCCCTTGAGCGCATCGCCGTCGAAGCCTAGCGGGCGCCCCTCGTAGAAGGCGCGATCCACCGCCGGCAGGCGCTTGCCCTTGCCCTCCAGGAAGCCCTGGCGCACCCCGTCGTCCCACTTCACCGCATCGAGGATGCGGATCGGCGCCTGGGCCGCGACGATGCGGTCGGACAGCTGGCGAATGGTCTGGTGATAGGGATCGAGAAAGGGCTGGCGGGCATTCATGACGGCAACCGGGCGACGGGCAAGGCTTCAAGGATGGCCGCTGCCGCGTCTTTTGCCTAGGTTGCGCGACATCCGACCTGCCGAGTCGCCCTATTTGGCGAACAGCTGGCTCATGTCCTTGAAGGCCTTGAACTCCAGGGCATTGCCGCAGGGGTCGAAGAGAAACATGGTGGCCTGCTCGCCGACCTGGCCCTGGAAGCGGATATAGGGCTCGATGACGAACTGCGTCTCACGTGCCCGCAGACGGTCGGCCAGGGCTTCCCATTCGTCCCAGCCCAGCACGATGCCGAAGTGCGGCACCGGCACGTTGTGACCGTCCACGGCGTTGGTATGGGCCTCTTCCTGGGACGCGGTCTTGGGGTGCTCGTGGATCACCAGCTGGTGGCCATAGAAGTCGAAGTCGACCCAGTGGTCGCTGGAGCGACCCTCGGCGAGGCCGAAGACGTCGCCGTAGAAATGCCGGGCGGCGGCCAGGTCGTAGACGGGAATGGCGAGGTGAAAGGGCGACAGGGCCATGGGGGGAAATCCTGTTGAGGGGGATGCAGCCATTCTCACCCCAGGTTTTCCTGTGCATGAAGCGCATTTTCCTGCCTCCGAGCGACAAAAATTTTGTTGCTCGGCAGCCAGGCTCGCTACAGTGACCGCCCCGGACTGCAGGCCACTCCCATGCTTCGCGAATTCAAGACCCTGCTCGCCGTGGCCCGCCATGGCAGCTTTGCCGCGGCCGGGCTGCACGTGGGCCTGACGCCCTCGGCGGTGAGCGCCCAGATCCGCAACCTGGAGCAGCACCTGGGCGTGAAGCTGTTCGACCGCAATGGCCGCAGCGCCCTGCTCAATGCCGCCGGGCGTCGCGCCCTGCCGCTGGCCGAGGAAATGCTCGCCACCTATGCGCGCATGGCCGGCGCCGGCGAGGAGATCCAGGGCGAGTTGCGCATCGGCGCCATCGCCAGCGTCCAGACCGGCCTGCTGCCCGGCACCCTGGTGCGGCTGCGCCAGCAGGCGCCGCGCCTGGAGCCGCGGCTGGTGCCCGGCGTCTCGCTGGCCCTGCTCAGCCAGGTGGATGCCGGCGAACTGGATCTGGCCATCCTCATCCGCCCGCCCTTCGAACTGCCCAAGGAACTGCACGCCACCACCCTGCTGCAGGAACCCTTCGTGCTCATCGCCCCGCCGGACCTGCCCGGCGACGATCCGCGCCTGCTGCTGGAGACCCAGCCCTTCATCCGCTACGACCGCCACTCCTTTGGCGGGCGGCGGGTCAGCGCCTTTCTGCGCGAGCAGCGCCTGGCGGTGCGCCAGGTGCTCGAACTCGACGAACTCGATGCCATCGTCAAGATGGTCGAGCACGGCCTGGGCGTGGCCCTGGTGCCCTGCGCCGGCCTCTGGCTGGAGCATCCGCGGGTGCGGCGGCTGTCCCTGGGCGCCCTTACCTTCCATCGTGAATTGCAGGTCATCGCCCGCCATGCGGGGCGTGACCTGCCAGCCGTGGCATTGTTTCGCCGCTGCCTGACCGAAGCCGTGTCAGAGCCTGATTAAAGTCTCGCGAGCTAGAGACAAACAAGGCCTGGGCGGCCCCGCGAAAATAGCTGAGGAAGCGGATCGGACCCGCGCTCGGGTTTACGAGTGGTAAATGAGCATTCCGACGGGGCTGGCCTTCCAGGCCATTTTCAACGCAGTTTGGCCGACGCGCAGCAGATTTTGATCAGGCTCTTAGAACAGCTGCACCAGCAGCCAGTAGAGTGAAGCGGACAGCGCCATGGCCACCGGCAGGGTGAGCACCCAGGCCAGCAGCAGATTGCGCACCGTCGCCCACTGCAGTCCGGAACCGTTGGCGGCCATGGTCCCGGCCACCCCGGACGAGAGCACATGGGTGGTGGAAACCGGCAGGCCGAAAGCGTCCGCCGCGCCGATGGTGCCCATGGCCACCAGCTCCGCCGAGGCGCCCTGGGCATAGGTCAGGTGGGTCTTGCCGATACGCTCGCCGACCGTGATGACGATGCGCCGCCAACCGACCAGGGTGCCCAGGCCCAGGGCGATGGCCACCGCCACCTTGACCCACAGCGGGATGAAACGGGTGGCCTGGTCGATCTGCCGCTTGAATTCCCGGAGATCCTCCTGCGCCTTGGGCGCCAGCCGCGGCAGGTGCTCCTTTTCCAGCAGGCGGATGGATTCCGAAGCCAGGTACATGGCGTTGCGCACGTTGGGCATGCTTTGCGCCGGGACGTTGTTGAGGGCGCCGTACTGGCGCACCTCGCGGGCGATGTCGTCGGTGATGGCCGCGAGCGCAGGCAGCACCTCGGGATTGCTCTGCCGCTTGCGCACGAATTCCAGCAGCACCCCATGGGGATCGGCTGGTGCGGCCTGGGGCGCCGCCTGGCGCAGCCCGCTGGCGGTGACCTCGGCCACGGCGGCGAAGGCCGGCGTCGCGGTGGCGGGTACCGCTCGATTGAGCGCATAGGCGGTCGGCAGGGCACCGACCAGGATCAGCATGATCAGCCCCATGCCCTTCTGGCCGTCGTTGGAGCCGTGGGCGAAGGACACCCCGGTGCAGGTCAGGATCAGCAGGCCGCGGATCCACGGCGGCGGTGGCTCGGCGCTTTTTGGCTCCTGGTACAGCGTCTGGTCGCGCACGATCCGCTTGAGCAGCACCAGCAGCAGCGCCGCGCAGACGAAGCCGATCAGCGGTGAGAACAGCAGCGCATAGCCGACCTTGGCCACCTGGCCCCAGTCCACCCCGCTGCTGCCATCCAGGCCGCCCAGCCAGGCGTGCATCAGGCCGACGCCGATGATGGAGCCGATCAGGGTATGGGACGAGGACGCCGGCAAGCCCAGCCACCAGGTGCCGAGATTCCAGATGATGGCGGCGATGAGCAGGGCGAAGATCATGGCGAAGCCCTTGCCCGCGCCCATCTCCACCACCAGGTCCACCGGCAACAGGGCGATGACGCTGAAGGCCACCGCGCCGCTGGAGAACAGCACCCCGAGGAAGTTGCAGAAGCCGGACCAGAGCACCGCCGCATTGGGCGGCAGCGAGTGGGTGTAGATGACGGTGGCCACGGCGTTGGCGGTGTCGTGGAAGCCGTTGACGAATTCGAAGCCGAGGGCGATCACCAGCGCCAGCGCGAGGCCAGCGAAGGGCAGCCAGGTGGTGGGCGGGGACTGAGTATCGCTGACGTCGTTGTGGATACCGCCGAGGGTCACCGCCAGACCGGTCAGCAGCAGCACGATGAACAGTACGATCCGCAGCGGACCGGGTTTGCGCGAACTGTGCAGGGGATGGGACAGCGGCGACAGGGAAGCGGCTGGACTGGACGAAGGCATGGGGCGAACTCCGACACGGGATCCACCCACCCTGCGCCGCCTGCATGACGTTTTTACGTCAGCTAGGTGGCCAGACGACGGATGACCGCCACGGGCTTTTTTTCAACAGAGACCCGGCCTGCTAGGCTGGGGCTTTGCCTGAGGATCGCGTCGATGCCCCCCCGCTGGCTGCTCTGCCCTGTCTTGCTGCTGCCCCTCGCCGCTGGCGCCCTGGCCGCTGCGGAGCCTTCACCGCGCAGTTGCGCCCAGGAAATCGGGCGACAGCCGGCCCAGGCCCTGGCCACCCGCTGCCGGGCGCTCTCCCCCGCCACCCATCCGCCGTGCAACGCCGCCAACAGCTGCGCCCTGATGCAGGACGAGATCGCCCGCAGCTGCGCGCTGTTCGGCGATGGCGAAGCGGCCAGGGAGCCGGGTTGTGGTCCGCTGCCCAGCAGCGCCGAGGCGGCGGCCGCCGTGGTCCAGCGGTACTACCGGGCACTGGATGCCCGGGACTACGGCACCGCCTGGCAGCAGTGGGGCCCGGACGGCCAGCCAGGCAACAGCTACGAGAAATTCCGCCAGGGCTATGCCAGGACCCGCAGCGTGCAGGTGACCCTCGGCCAACCGGGCCCGGTCGAGGGGGCGGCCGGTTCGAGCCATGTCAGCGTCCCGGTGACGGTCAGGGCGCGCCTGGTCGACGGCACCCGCCAGACCTTCAGCGGCCGCTATCAACTACGTCGGGTCAACGACGTCGACGGCGCCTCGGCCGAGCAGCGCCGCTGGCATCTGGAAGGTGCGCAGCTGAAGGCCGAGCGTTAATCCGGTCCGATCTGCCGCAGCTGGGACAGCCGGCTGCGCGTCCGCGACATGTCGGCGATGTCGCTGTCGGCCAGGGTTTCGTCGAGGGGCGCGGCGCTGACCAGGAACAGCGCCAGGCGCCGGTCGTAGAGCACATCCACCAGATTGATGAACCGCTGCCGGGCGGCGGGACTGGCGTCGCGCAGCGGCGGCACGGCGTCCAGCAGCCAGCGCTGCCAGCTTTCGCTCAGGGTCAGGTAGTCGAGGACCGCGGTGGGGCCTTCGCAGAGATCGGCGAAGCTGAAGTGCAGCAGCCCATCCGCGGCGCTGACGGCAGGCAGGCTGCGATGCCCGACCGGTACCTCCACGCGTGTCTGCGCCAGGGGCGGCAATCCCAGCGCCTGGCGCTGTGCCGGAGTGCCAGGCCAGAGATAGGCGCCGACGCCGAAGGGATCGGGCTCGGCGGGACTGGCGCCGCGATAGTCCTGGGGACCGGCCACCGAGAGGATGTCCATGCGCGTCTCGATCAGCCTGATCGCCGGCAGGAAGCGCTCGTGGTAGAGGGGATTGGGCAGCAACCCCTCGGGCGGATAGTTGGAGGTGGTGATCAGCACCACGCCGCGGCTGAACAAGGCCTTGAACAGCCGGGTGATGAGCATGGCGTCGCCGATGTCATGCACATGGAATTCATCGAAGCAGAGCAGTCGGCAACCGTCGAGCAGTTCGTCCAGGCTGGCGGCCAGGGCATCACCGCCGGGCGGCTGGCGGAACATCCGCTCGTGCAGTTCGCGAAAGAAGGCATGGAAGTGCACCCGGCGCTTCTCGGCGAATGGCAGGGCGGCAAAGAAGCCGTCCAGCAGAAAGCTCTTGCCACGGCCTACCGGCCCCCAGAGATAGAGACTGCGTGGCGCCTGGCGGCGGAACAGCCGTGGGCGCAGGAGCTCGTCGGCAAGCTGGGCGAAACGGTCGATTGCGGCCTGTTGCGCGGCATCCAGGGTGTAGCCACGGGCTTGGGCGAGCTGAGCGAAGTGTGCCAGCACCTGCTGGGCGGGCGAAGGAGACGTCATGCAGGCGGCCAGCCGAGAAAGATAGGGCGCTAATGAAGCTACAGCCGTCGCTGCCGGTCAAGACCGGCAGCGACGGTGCACTCAGGCCGCGGCGATGAACAGGCAGAGGCAGCAGAACATGCCGCCGGCCCAGACCAGCGAGCGGCGGGTGGCATGATCGCGGATGTATAGCCAGGTGTAGGCGATACGGCTGAGCAGGAAGAGAAAAGCCCAGAAGTTGATGGTGCCCTGCTCGGCGCCACCGGTGACGTGGGCGACGATCACCGCGGCGGCGAACAGCGGATTGATCTCGAAGGCGTTCTGCTGGGCGGCGTTGGCCCGGGCCCGGGCCCCTTCCAGCTTGCCGAGAAAGCTGCGCGGATCCCGGTTGTCATCAGGCGTGAAGCCGCTGCCCTTGAACTTGGCGTAGTAGGCCGCGCCATAGGGCACGAGGTAGACGAGGAAGATGCACCAGTAGGCGAAGGTCATGTCGGCGTCCCTGGAAGTGTGAGGGTTCGCCTATCTGACCCGCCCGACCGGGAAAAATCCACTCCGCTTCAGGCAGGCGTGCGGCTGTGGGTCCAGCGCGCCATGAGCGCGGTGGCCACCGCGCAGAGCGCCAATACCGCGCACATGGGCACCACGGTGCCATTGTGCAGCGCGCCCACGCTGCTGGAGGCCAGCGCTGCGAGGATGAATTGCAGACTGCCCATCAGCGCCGAGGCACTGCCGGCATTGGCGCCCTGCCCGGCCAGGGCGCAGGCCGAGGCGTTGGGCACGATGCCGCCGAGCAGGGCGATGGCGCAGAACAGCGGGATCATCAGCACCGGCAGCGCCTTGGGCTGGAAGGCCCCGACCAGCAACAGGATCAGCCCCGCCGCGGCATAGGCGACCACCGCGCGGCGCAGCCAGAAGGCCGGTCCCTGGCGGACCACCAGGCGGGCATTGAGCTGCCCGAGCAGGATGAAGCCGGCGGCGTTGAGGCCGAAGACCCAGCCGTAGTGCTCGGGCGCGACGCCATAGAGCTCGATCAGCACGAAGGGCGAACCGGAGATGTAGGCGAACATGCCGGCCATGGCGATGCCGCCGGTCAGGGTGTGGCCGATGAAGGTGCGATCGCGCAGCAGCCGCAGGTAGTTGCGCAGGGCACCTCGCAGCGGCGGCCGCGGATGATGCGCCGGCAGGGATTCGGGCAGCCACAGCGCCACCGCGGTGCCGCAGGCGGCGGCGAAAAGCGCCAGGCTGACGAAGATCGCCTGCCAGCCAAAGGTGCTGAGCAGCAGACTGCCGGCGAAGGGCGCGATGATGGGCGCGATGCCGGTCACCAGCATGATCTGCGAAAAGGCCCGCGCCGCGGCCATCGGCTCGCAGAGATCCCGTACCACGGCCCGCGCGATCACCATGCCGGCGCAGCCGCCCAGGGCCTGGACGAAACGCGCGGCGATCAGCCAGGGCAGGCTGGGCGCCAGGGCGCAGCCCACCGACGCCAGGCAGAACAGGCCGATGCCGATCAGCAGCGGCAGGCGGCGGCCGAAGCGGTCCGCCAGGGGGCCATAGAACAGCTGGCCGCTGGCGAGACCGGCGAAATACACCGCCAGACTCAGCTGCACGTGTTCGATATCGGTGGCGAACGACCGGGCCAGCGACGGGAAGCTGGGCAGGTACATGTCGATGGCGAAGGGGGCGAAGGCCGAGAGGGCCCCGAGAATCAACAATAAGCGAAAGGTCATGAAGCCTGATCCGATGGAAGCGGAAGTGTCACGCAGTTACATACAATCATGTTTGTAAAAGCGGCGAGGCGCGCTAGACTGCGTGGCAGACCCACTGCCAGTCAGATCGCCCATGCGTCGTACGAAAGAAGAAGCCGAACAGACCCGCCAAGCCATTCTCGATGCGGCGGAAGCCCTGTTCCTGACCAATGGCGTGGCGCGTACCAGCTTGGAAATGATCGCCCGCGAATGCGGCGTCACCCGGGGTGCAGTGTACTGGCATTTCCAGAACAAGGCCCACCTGTTCCACGAAATGCTTAGCCAGATAAGGATCCCGGCCGACGAACTGACCGAGCGCCTGCGCGTCGACGGCGAGGAAGACAGCCTGCAACGGCTGTTCAAGCTGTGCATCGAAGGCATGACGAAATTCACCCAGCCCGGCCGGGAGCAGCGGGTGATGACCATCATGCTGCACCGCTGCGAATTCACCGAGGAGCTGCGCGAGGCCGAGGAGCGCGATCTGCAGTTCCTGCGGCAGTTCATCCGCATCACCGACGCCCTCTTCACCGCCCAGGCGCATCGCCTGCAGCCGGGCGTGACGCCGCAGTTGGCCAGCCGGATGCTGCACAGCCTGTTTCTCGGCACCCTCTCGGACCTGCTGCGCGACGAACAGACCTTCGCCCCGCTGCTGGCCGCCGATCAGGTGTTCACCACCTTCTTCCGCGCCATCGTGCGCGACTGGGTTCAGTCGCCGACGGTATAGCCCGCCTGCTCGATGGCCACGCGAAAGGGCGCAGCCACCTCGGCGCTGTCGATGCGCACCTCGCCCGCCTGCAGATCCACCTCCACCCGGGCGCGATTGTCCACCTTGAGGACCGCGGCCTCGATGGCGCTCACGCAGTGGGCGCAACTCATTCCGATCACCTTGATGACATGCATGGTCTGCTCCTGTCTGTCTTGACCTCTTTCTCCTGACGCCAGCGCCAGGACCGGGTTCCAGTGTTGACCTTGACCCGAGGTCAAGGTCAACACTGTTATCAGGAGGTGCCCATGCACGAATTCGAACTCTCCATCAGCGGCATGACCTGCGCGGCCTGCGCCGGTCGGGTCGAGCGCGCCCTGCAGAAGGTCCCGGCGGTCAGCGCGGCCGGCGTCAACCTGGCCAGCGAAAAGGCCCGCGTCAGCGCACCGGGTGACGCGGCGCCGGCGCTGGCCGAAGCCGTCACCGCCGCCGGCTACCGGGTGGCCGAGGCCGAGCATGACCTGGCGCTGTCCGGCATGAGCTGCGCCAACTGCGCCGGGCGGATCGAAAAGGCCCTGCGTGCGGTGCCCGGAGTGTTGGCCGCCGAGGTCAACCTGGCCAGCGAAAGAGCCCGGATCAGGACCCTGGCCGCGGTCGAGACGCAGGCGCTGATCGCCGCGGTGGAAGGCGCCGGCTACGGCGCCCAGGATCGCCGCGCCGAAGACGAGCGTTCAGCCCCGGCGCGGCAGGGGGTGCCCTGGGAGCATCTCGAATTGACCCTGGCGCTGCTGCTGACCGCACCGCTGATCCTGCCCATGCTGCTGGCGCCCTTCGGCTGGCACCTGATGCCGCCCGCCTGGCTGCAATTCCTGCTGGCGACGCCGGTGCAGTTCATCGTCGGCGCGCGCTTCTATCGCGGTGCCTGGCATGCCCTGCGCGCCCGCAGCGGCAACATGGATGTGCTGGTCGCCCTGGGCACCAGCGCCGCCTATGGGCTGAGCCTCTATCTCTGGCTGGTCAAGGACAGCCCCCATCTCTATTTCGAGACGGCGGCCATGGTCATCGCCCTGGTGCGCCTGGGCAAATACCTGGAGACCCGCGCCAAGCGCCGCACCGGCGCGGCCTTGCGCGCCCTGGAAGCCCTGCGCCCGGAAAGCGCCCGGCGCCTGGATGCGGCCGGCCAGGAAGAAGAGGTCGCCCTGAATCGCCTGCGCCTGGGCGACCGCCTGCAGCTGCGCCCGGGCGAGCGCATCCCCGCCGACGGCCGCATCCTGCAGGGCGAAAGCCAGGTGGACGAAGCCCTGCTCACCGGCGAAAGCCGCCCGGTCGCCAAGGGCCCCGGTGACGAGGTGGTGGGGGGCGCCATCAACGGCGAGGGCAATCTGCAGATCGAGGTCACCGCCCTGGGTGGCGAGACGGTGCTGGCCGGCATCATCCGCCTGGTGGAAGACGCCCAGGCCACCAAGGCGCCCATCCAGCAGCTGGTGGATCGGATCAGCCGGGTGTTCGTGCCGGTGGTGGTGAGCCTGGCCCTGGTCACCCTGCTCGGCTGGCTGCTGAGCGGCCACCCCCTGGAGCCCAGTCTGCTCGCGGCCGTAGCGGTGCTGGTCATCGCCTGCCCCTGTGCCCTGGGACTGGCCACCCCCGCCGCCCTCATGGCCGGTACCGGGGTGGCGGCGCGTCACGGCATCCTGATCAAGGACGCCGAGACCCTGGAGCGTGCCCAGGGCATCACCACCGTGGTCTTCGACAAGACCGGCACCCTGACCGCCGGCCAGTTGCGCCTCTGCCAGCTGGCCACGGCCCCCGGCATCGAGGAAGCCGACTTGCTGAGCCTGGCCGGCAGCCTGCAACGCGGCAGCGAGCATCCCCTGGCCGCGGCGGTGCTGCGGGCTTGTCGTGACCGCGGCCTGGACACCCCACCCGCCCAAGACATCCGCGCCCTGCCCGGTCGTGGCCTCCAGGGCAGCTGGCAGGGTCGCGCCTTGTTGCTGGGCAATGCGCGGCTCCTGGCCGAACAACAGCTGGACGCCGGCCCCCTGGTCGAGGCCGCTCGCGCCTGGGAAGACCAGGGGCTGACCCTGTCCTGGCTGCTGGAAGGCGGCGGCCAGCCGCGGGTGCTGGGGCTGCTGGCCTTTGGCGATGCGCTGCGCCCGGGTGCTGCCGCGGCCATCGCCCAGCTACGCTGCGATGGCATCGACAGCTGGCTGCTGACCGGTGACAACCGTGGCAGCGCCCGCCAGGTGGCCGCGGCCCTGGGCATCACCCAGTGGGAGGCCGAGGTGCTGCCCGCCGACAAGGCGGCCCTGGTGGCCCGGCTGCAGGCGACCCGGGGCGGCGTGGCCATGGTCGGCGACGGCCTCAACGACGCCCCGGCGCTGGCCGCCGCCGAACTGGGCATCGCCATGGGCTCGGGCACCGCCGCCGCGCGCCACGCGGCCGGCATCACCCTCTTGCAGGAGGACCCGCGCCAGGTCGTCGCGGCGCTGGACATCGCCCGCCGCACCCAACGCAAGATCCGCCAGAATCTGTTCTGGGCCTTCATCTACAATGTCATCGGCTTGCCGCTGGCCGCCCTGGGTCTGCTCGACCCGGTCTATGCCGGCGCCGCCATGGCCTTTTCCAGCGTCAGTGTCCTGGCCAATGCCCTGCTGCTCGGCCGCTGGCGCCCGTCCGGAGACCTCCCCTCATGAACATCGGTCAGGCCGCCAAGGCCAGCGGGCTCACCGCCAAGATGCTGCGCTACTACGAGCGGATCGGCCTGCTGGCCCCCGCCGGACGGACCGACAGCGGCTATCGCCAGTACGGCGCCGAAGACCTGCGGGTGCTGGCCTTCGTCCGCCGCTCGCGGGAGCTGGGCTTCAGTCTGGAAGAGATCCGCCAGCTGCTCAGCCTCTGGCAGGACCGGCAACGCGCCAGTGCCGACGTCAAGGCGCTGGCCAAGCGGCACATCGCCGAGCTGGATCTGAAGATCGCCGAACTGACCCGCCTGCGCAGCACCCTCGGCGAGCTGGTCTCCTGCTGCCATGGCGACGCCAGCCCCGAGTGTCCGATCCTCGATACCCTCGGCGGCTGACGCAACCGCCGAGGGCTTGTGGGGTCCATCTTTCTATCTCCCCGCTGCCGAGATCGAGTCCATGCATACCCTGCACCACTACCAGATCAGTTACCGCTTCAACGGCGAGCCCCTCACCCACGACCTGGAGAGCTTCGAGCCGGTCACCGAAGAGGAAGCCGTGCTGCAGTTGCTGATCAAGCACGTCGAGGAACCCCAGGTGGTGGTGGATGCGCCCTGGGAACGCCATGCCCAGCCGAGCATCGCCCGGCGCGCCCAGGAAGCCGGACTGAGCGACATCGAGGTCAGCCAGCGGGACTGACGGCCGGCCCGGGCGGGTGGCTTTGCGCTATAATTCCGCGCTTTTGCCCCCTTCGCCGGAGACCTTCATGACCCTGCCTCGCCTGCGCCTCAAAGCCAATGCCGACCGCCGTCTGCGCGCCGGGCACCTCTGGGTGTACAGCAACGAGGTGGACGTCGTCGCCACCCCGCTGACCGCCTTCGAGCCGGGCGATCAGGCCATCCTGGAAACCACCAGCGGCAAGCCGCTGGGCCTGGTGGCGCTGTCGCCCAACAACCTGATCTGCGCCCGCCTGTTCTCCCGCGACACCGGCTACCTGCTGGACAAGTCGCTGCTGGTGCACCGCTTCAAGGTCGCCCTGAGCCTGCGCGAGCGGCTGTTCGGCAGCCACTGCTATCGCCTGGTCTATGGCGATTCCGATTTCCTGCCGGGTCTGGTGGTGGATCGCTTCAACGACATCCTGGTGGTGCAGATCGCCTCGGCGACCATGGAGCGCCAGCGCGACGCCATCCTGGCCGCCCTGCTGCAGGTGTTCAAGCCCCACGGCGTGCTGTGGAAGAACGACGGCAGCGCCCGCGCGGCCGAGGGCCTTTCCAGCTACGTGGAAGTGGCCTATGGCGAGGTCCCCGACTGGGTGGCGCTGGAAGAGAACGGCGTGCGCTTCGAGGCGCCGGTGCGCGAAGGCCAGAAGACCGGCTGGTTCTATGACCACCGTCTGAATCGGGCGCGCCTGGCGCCCTATGTCGAAGGCAAGCGGGTGCTCGACCTGTTCAGCTACATCGGCGGCTGGGGCGTGCAGGCCGCGGCCTTTGGCGCCAGCGAGGTCATGTGCGTGGATGCCTCGGGCTTCGCCCTCGACGGCGTGGAGCGCAATGCCACCCTCAACGGCCTGGCGGAAAGGCTGGTCTGCGTCGAAGGCGATGTCTTCGAGGCGCTCAAGGAACTCAAGGCCGGCGAAGAGAAATTCGACGTCATCGTGGCCGACCCGCCGGCCTTCATCAAGAAGCGCAAGGACCTGAAGAACGGCGAGGCCGCCTATCGCCGCCTCAACGAACAGGCCATGCGCCTGCTGAACAAGGACGGCATCCTGGTCAGTGCCTCCTGTTCCATGCACCTGCCCGAAGACGACCTGCAGAACATCCTGCTCGGCAGCGCCCGCCATCTGGACCGCAACCTGCAGATCCTCGAACGCGGTGCCCAGGGCCCGGATCACCCGGTACACCCGGCGATCCCGGAGACCCGCTACATCAAGAGCCTCACCTGCCGGCTGCTGCCCAGCTGAGGCGCCAGGCAAAAAGAAAGCCGGACCAGGTCCGGCTTTTTCTTGCGTGTTCGACTGTCAGCTCAAGGCACGAATCAACTCGTCCTTCTTCATCCGCGAACGACCACGAATATCCTGCTCGGCGGCCTTCTTCACCAGTTCGTCGCGGGTCATGTCGCTGAGCGAGGTGCTGCCGCTGCGCGAACGCCGTGCCGAGGCCCGCCCGCTGTTGGGCGACTGGCCCTGCTTGGTGGCCACCGCCCGCCGTGCGGAGTCCTTGCGATCCGCGCGCTTGGCAGTACCGCTCTTGCTCTTGCCGGAGCCCGCCTTTTCACCACCGCCGGACTGCTTGTTCACCGTCGCCCAGGCCCGCGCTTCGGCTTCCTCCTTGGAGACGCCCTTTTTCTCGTAGCTCTCCTCGATGTGTTCGGCCTTACGTTCCTGTTTGTCGCTGTACTTGGACTTGTCGCCGCGGGGCATGGCAGTCTCCTGGCTAGTCTTCCGCCTTGATGGTGGCCACGTCGGCTGCCTTCACCCGGACATGACGACCCGCCACGTCGGTGAATTCATAGAAGCCGTCGGCCGTCTTGGTGTTGGGACGATCTTCGGTGATGTACTGGGTACCGTCCTGCAGGGTCACCACCGTCTCGGTGGAACAGGCCGTCAGCCCCAGCAGGGTCAGGGCCAGCAATCCACCGCTTAGCAGGCGCTTCATGGCGCTTCCGGCGAGACGCGATGGATGGACACATCGTGCAGCGCCACCAGCGCCTGACCGGACTCGATATCGGCCAGGTGGAAGCGCTCGTCGTTGATCGCATCCAGGTGCCGGCAAGCCAGTTCGCGGACCACGTCGGTGATGGGTACGTCGAGATTGCTGATACGGTCGGTATAGCTTTCGCCCAGCAACTTGTAGTGGATTTCGTATTGGCTATCGGTGTCGTCACGCATGAGAGGTCTCCGCGAAAAGGCTGCCCGACTCGGGTTATTTCTATAGAGCCCGGGCAACCAGAGCGGTTCTTTTCCGCCCGTCAGACGCCGCCGAACGGTCGTCTGTCAAGTACCGCGAACCCGCTCTAGCGCAAGAGTTCAACGCCCTGCGCGCATCTGCTGCAACAGGGTGCTGCACTGGGCGCCCTGCTCGTTGCTCGGCGCCACCAGTGCCAGCAGGCCAGCGGCCGGCGCCGCGAAGGTGGCGAGCAGTGCCGCCGCCGCGCCGCGGGCCGCCAGCGGCAGCGCCTTCACCCCTGGCGATGGATTCTTCAGGGTTCCACGCACATAGAGCGGCGAGCGCAGCGAGAAGATGCGCAGGCCCTTGCTGTGGGGATCGACGGTGAGATCCAGTCGTTCGCTCGCCAGGTTGATGGTGCCGGTGATGTTGATCAGGGCGTTCTCGGTGTCGAGCACGAAGACCTGGGGCTGCACCAGGCCCTTCTTGAAATCGAGATCGGCGACCGCGCAATTGATCTCCACCTCGTCATCGCCAAACAGCCGATCGACCAGATAGTTGCCGACGTTGAGTCCGGCGAGCTCCATCAGGCTCCGGCTGATGCGGCCGTCGTTCATCAGCAGCTTGAGTTCGCCGTTGCTGGTGCCAAGCAACGCCGCCACCGAGTTGCCAGTGCCACTCAGGGTGGCATCGCCATTGAGTTCGCCCATGCTGCGCTTCATGGTCTCCACGGTGGGGAACAGCTGGTTCAACTTGACCCGGCGCACATGCAGATCGACCCGCCCCTGCAGGGGCGTCTTGTCGCCTTCCAGGCGCACCGTGGTGTTCAGATCACCCCCGGCCACGCCGAAACGCAGGGGGTCGAGCAGCAGCACGCCATCGGTCAGGCGCACGTGGGTGTTGAGATCGGTGATCGGCAGCTGCGCGTTCTGCACGATGCGCTTGCCGGTGAAACGCACGTCCGCATCCATGGCGCGCCAGCGCTCGGTGCGGAATTCGGAGACCGGCAGGGCCTTGTCCGCCGGCTGCTTGCTGGTCTCGCCCTTGGCCGCCTGCTGTTCCTTGGTATCGGCGCCGATCAGCGGCGCCAGGTCCTCGAACAGCAGCTGATCGGAGCGCAGGGTGCCACTGAGCTTGGGCCGTGGCTTGCCGCCGGTGAACAGCACCTCGCCGTGCAGGTCGCTCTTGCCGACCCGGCCATTGAAGTCTTCGTAGCTGAAGCGCACGCCCGCCGGATCATTGAGCTTGACCGTGAGATGGCCGTCGGTGGCATAGGGCGCCGTCTCCGGCAGGGTGACCCCGGTCAGCGGATAGAGCTGCGCCAGGCTCTTGCCTTCCAACACCAGGTGCAGATCCAGGGCGCCCAGGCGCCGCGGATCGGTCAGGGTGCCAAAGACCTGGACGCGGGTCTCGCCGGCCCGGGCATCGAGCTGGATGGGGAAAGGCACATCGGCGTCCTGCAGCGCCAGCAGTCCGCCGATCTGGCCACGGCCACTGACCGGCACCTGCTTGTAGCTGCCCTCCACCGCCAGGGCGAACTGGAAGGGCTGGGTCTGCTTGACGTGGGAGCGCTGGCGCGAGGTGCCCTGCTTGCCCACCAGGTCGGCATAGGCGATGGGGGCGTCCAGGGAGGTGATCCGCGCGCGCAGCCGGGTGGCGGTCTGGGCATCGTCGAAGCCGACCTGGCCGGCGTCGAAGCCTATGGTGCCGATGTCCACGGTCCAGGCCGAGGGTTCGGCCTTGGGGTCCTTCTCGGCGGTCTCGAAGGTCCAGCTGTTGCGGCCATCGGCCAGCCGCTGGGCATTGACCACCGGCCCCGTGAGGTCGATGCGCGGGATATAGATCTGCTTGGCCAAGAGCGCCAGCGGCGAGATCCGCAGCTGCACCCGGTCGAGGTGAACGAAGGTCTTTTCCTTGGCCCAGTCCGGGTTGCCCAGGGTCAGGTCTTCGGCGGCGATGTGCGGCCAGGGAATCCAGGCGCGCCAGCCGCCCTGATCCGGCTCGCGGTGCCAGACCACGCCCAGGTTGCCCTCGATGGCGAAGGGGCGGTGCAAGGCGCTCGACACCTGCTCGTTAATGGTCGGCTTGAGCCGATTCCAGTCGAAGGTGGCGAGCACCACCACCAGCACTACGAGCAGCAGCAGGATGATTCCCAGCAGCCAGGCGAGGATCTTGCGTGGGCGCGTCATGGCCGCCTCCTTGGATTTCCGTTCCCTCTTGGGTCTGCTCAGCGCAGCGGGGTTCCCTGGATAGACATCATGTCTTGCGCTGACGCAGTGCCAGCAGCGCCACCGCCACCCCGATCAGGGTCAGCAGCAGCAGGCTGCCGCGCAGGCCCACCTGCCCCGCCACGGCGCCGATCAGCGGCGGACCGAGCAGAAAGCCGAGATAGCCGGCCGTGGCGGTCATGGCGATGCCGGCAGCCGGTGTCTCGGCCACCTGGCCGGCGGCGCTGAAGGCCGCCGGTACCACGTTGGACAGGCCCAGGCCGACCAGGGCGAAGCCGAGGATCGCGGTCCCGGGCGCCGGCAGGAGGACCGCCAGGGCCAGGCCCAGGGTCGCCAGCAGGGCACCGCCTACGATCACCCGAGGACCGCCGAAGCGGCCGCGGATGCCGTCGCCGAACAGCCGGCCCACCAGCATGGTCAGCGAAAAGGCCGCATAGCCCAGGGTGGCCACCACCGGACTCGCCCCGCCCACCTGGCCCAGGTAGACGGCGCTCCAGTCGGTCATGGCGCCTTCCAGCATCAGGCAGCCCAGCGCGATCAGCCCCAGTGCCAGCACTCGCCGATCCGGCAGGCGCAGGGCATGACTGACCGGACTGCGATCGCCTTCGTCCAGCGCCAGGGCGGCGGGCAAGGCCAGCACCAGCGCCACCAGGGCGGCGGCCAGCAGTACCGCCAGCGCCGAGGCGCCCAGGTGCAGCACCAGGGCCCCCAGGCCGGCGCCGAGAAAGCCGCCCAGGCTGAAGGCGGCATGGAAGGACGACATCAGCGGACCGTTCCAGCGGCTTTCCACATCGCTGGCATGGGCGTTCATGGCCACGTCGATCAGTCCGTTGCAGGCGCCGAGCAATAGCGCGCAGGGCAGCAGCCAGCCCAGCGACGGCGCCACCCCGGGCCCGCTCAGCACCAGCACGAAGGTCAGGATGCCCAGGCGGGTAAGGCGGCCGGTCCCTCCCAGGCGCGGCACCAGCACCCCGGCGAAGGGCATGGTCAGCAGGGCGCCGAGGGCGACCGCCAACAGCACCAGACTCAGCTGGCCGTCGCCCAGCAGCAGATCGCGCTTGAGTTCGGGAATGGCCGCCGCCCAGCCGCCGATCCCGCAGCCGTTGGCGAGAAAGACGGTAAAGGTGGCGCGGCGCTGGCGACGCAAAACGGCGGAAGTCATGGCGATCCTTGGGCTAGCGGTCGCTGGCCAGCGAATGCAGTTGCAGGCCGGCGTCACGATAGGGTTGCAGACGCTCCTCGCTCAGCCCCGGTTCCAGCACCAGGTGGTTCAGCTGATCGAGGCGGAGCACGTGATAGAAGGCCACGCTGTCGAGCTTTTCGGCGGTCACCGCGACGGCGACCTGACCGCTCTGCTCGGCCACGGCCACCTTGAATTCGGCTTCTTCCAGGTCGAAGCCGGTCACCCCGGTTTCCACCGCCAGGGCGCAGGTCCCGAGAAAGGCCAGATCGGCGCGCACGCCGCGCAGATCGCGCAGCGCCCGGGCACCCAGGCAGGCACCCGATTCCGGCGCGGCCAGGCCGCCGATCATCAGCACCCGGATGCCCGGGCGCTGCAGCAGCGCCGCGGCGATCACCGGCGCATTGGTGGCCACGGTCAGGTCGAGATCCGTGGGCAGCGCCTGGGCGATGGCCAGATTGGTCGAGCCGGCATCCAGCAACAGCAGTTGCCCGCGCTGCACCAGCCTGGCCGCGGCCAGGCCCAGCGTCTGCTTGGCCGCCTCGTCCTGGCCGATACGCGTCGGCAGCGCCTCCGGTGGCGTCAGCAGCGAGAGCGCCCCGCCATACACCCGGCGGCACAGCCCCTGGCGGGCCAGCTCACGCAGGTCGCGACGCACGCTGTCTTCGGAAATGCCCCAGGTCGCGGCCAACTCGGCGGACAGGACCCGGCCCTGTTCGCGCAGCAGGGCCAAGATCGCGGCCTGGCGTTCTTCGGGAAGGTGAATGGCAGTCATGGCTGATACTCCAAGAGGATCAGCAGATCATGCACAATCATTTACGAACGTGCAACATCATGCACTGGATGACATCTTGCTCCTGGCATCCAGCCAGCGGCCGCCAAAGACGTTGATCAGCAGGCCGAGCATGACCGCCACGCCACCCACCTCCTGCTGGAGGGTCATCTGCTCACCGAGCAACACGGCGGCCGAGGTCAGCCCCACCACCGGCACCAGCAGGGAAAAGGGCGCCACCTGGCCGGCCGGATAGCGTGACAGCAGCCGACTCCAGATGCCGTAGCCGACCAGGGTGGCGATAAAGGCCAGGTAGACGATGGCGAAGATCGAACCGGCCGACAGCGAAGTCAGCGCCGTGGCGATCTGCTCGGGACCTTCCAGTAGCAGCGACAGCAGGAAAAAGGGAATGGGCGGAATCAGGCTGCCCCAGACCACCAGGCCGAGCATGTCCACCTTGCCGATCTTCTTGGTGACGATATTGCCCAACCCCCACATGGCCGCCGCCGCCAGGGTCATCAGGAAGCCGGCCAGGGTCATGGTGACGCCATGCTCTGTACCGATCAGCAGCAGGCCCAGCGCCGCCACCAGCAGCCCGACCAGGCTCGCCCGGCGCACCTTCTCACCGAGAAAGGTCGCCGCGAATGCCAGGGTGAAGAAGGCCTGGGCCTGCAAGACCAGCGAGGCCAGCCCCGCCGGCATGCCCACGTACATGGCCGAGAACAGGAAGGCGAATTGACCCAGGGATATGGTCAAGCCGTAGGCCAGCAGCAGTCGCCAGGACACCTGGGGACGCCGCACGAAGAGGATGGCCGGAAAGGCCGCCAGACAGAATCTCAGGGTGCCCAGCAGCATGGGCGGCACGCCATGCAGGCCGAGCTTGATGACGACGAAGTTCACCCCCCAGGCCAGAATGACGACCAGTGCCAGCAACAGATCCCGGGGTGCCATCGACAACTCCTTGAACGCATTCAGATAGTTAGGCGGCTACCCTACTCCTTTGCGCCCGCGCTGCGGCGTCACAGTTGCACACAAATTCGGCCAGTCACTCTGCATGAAAAGAAAAACCGCAGCCTGGGCTGCGGTTCGTCGGGATCAGGCGCTGCGCTTGTCACGCAGGGGGTCATGGCCCCAGTTCATCAGCGACTTGCGCCAGCGCGAGTCTTCGATGTCGCCGTCCGGTCGCTGCTTGAGGTGGCGATGCACATAGCCGATGACCTTGCGCATGGCCTTGTAGTCGTCGTCTTCCAGCTCGGCCTGGCGCTTGCCCTTGAGCTCGAGGATGCGCTCACCCATGGCATGACCGACCGCCTTGCCATCGTTGGCGGCCTTGACCTTCTTGCCACCCTTGGTCATGCCCACGCCCTTGCTGGTGTCACCGCTGAGCCATTTGCGCAGCTGGCTCGGGGTCATGTTGACCACCTGCTTGAACTCGCTGCGTACCTCTTTCTTGTCGTCTTTCTTGTCGTCGTTGGAAGCCTTCTTGGTGCTCATTTTTCACCTGCCTTTTGCAACGCCTTCACCAGTTCGTCTTTCTTCATGCGCGACCGGCCCCGCACCTCGCGACGCGCCGCACGCTTCATCAGCTCGTCCTTGGTCAGACCGGCCAGGCCCGACTCACGCGCCGCCGCCGTCTTGCGCGCCACGTCGGCCGGCTGCTTGGAATGCTGCTTGCCGCGGCGCGTGTCACGGCGCTTCTTGGCGGTGGTGCGCTGGTACTCTTCCTTGCTCAGGGAGTCCCGGGCCTTTTCCGGCAGATAGCGCTCGCCGGTCTCCTCGGACTTCTTGCCGGAGCGGGTGTCCCACTTCTCGTCGGTCCACTGCTGCAGATGATTGTCCTTGCCCTTGCCGCCCTGGTATTCACCACCGCGCTTCTGATACTCCTGGGAGGCCAGTTGCGCCTTGCGCGCCGACCACTGACCGGGCTTGCCGCCCTTGTCGCCCTCGGTAATCTCTTTCTTCACCTTTTCCCAGAGTTCGGGATCGCTCTTCTTGGCCGTCGCACTCATGGCTCACCTCAGGTTGGGGGTCACTGCAGTCGCTGTCTCTAGGATGACTGTCCAACCGAAACGGGGGTTCGCGCCAGGCGACGAATGCCCCTACCCTGCGTCTTCCGGTATCCAGAGAAAGCCATGTCCCTCGCCACCCTGCTCCGCCGTCGCCTAATCCCGCTGCTCTTCGTCACCCTGCTGGTCGGGGTCGGGGTCCCCTATGGCTACTCGGAACTGGCCTATCGCGAACGCCAGTGGGTATTCAGCATCGAGCCGGGCAATGCCAGCTGGTTCACCGGCGTGCCGGAAGGCGTCCGCCAGTTCAACCTGCCGGTGCCGGACGGCCTGACCGGCACCGACTACCTGCACGCCTGGTGGTGGCCCGCCCGCCGTCCGGACGCCCCCACCCTGCTCTATCTGCACGGCACCCGCTGGAATCTCACCGCCCAGGTCCGGCGCATCGCCACCCTTCGGCAACTCGGCTATTCGGTGCTGGCCATCGACTATCGCGGCTTTGGCGAAAGTCCTGGCGACGTGCCCTCCGAACGCAGCGTCTACCAGGACGCCCGGGTCGCCTGGAAGCACCTGCAGAGCCTGCAGCCGGATCCCCGCAAGAGATACATCTACGGCCACTCATTGGGCGGCGCCGTGGCGGTGGACCTGGCCTGGCGCATCGCCGGCGACGGGGATCCCACCGGCGACTACCCCGCCGCGGCCGGTCTGATCATCGAATCCACCTTCACCACCCTGGCCGATGCCGCCTCGGCGGTGGTCGACACCCGCTTTCCCCTGCGCTGGCTGATGTCGGAGAAATTCGATTCCCTGGACAAGATCCCGGACATCCATATCCCGGTGCTCATCGTCCACGGCAGCGACGATCGCTATGTCCCTCCCCGCTTCAGCGAAGCCCTCTATGCGGCGGCCCGGCCGCCCAAGCGCCTGCTGCTGGTCCCCGGCGGGACCCACTCCAACAGCATGGTGATAGGCACGCGCGACTATGCCGCCGCCTTGCGCGAGCTGTTCGGCGGCGCGCACCTGAGCGAAGCGGAAAAGGAGGAATCATCGACGGGAGGCTAGAGACTTCCTGAAAGGCATCGACGGCGCTGATAGTCACTATCTCGCCAGTCTATTTTTTTCGAGCGGTCCTGCTCGGGATACTGAACTCACTCCAGCACAGTTTCCCCAGAGGACACCATCATGAACCTGCGTATCGCCTTCGGTTTCGCCCTGACCGCCCTGGCCCTGAACACCTTCGCCCAGGACTTCGCCTTCACCCCCAGCGCCGCCACCCAGGTCGCCGAGGAATCCAGCCAGCGCCCGCTGGGCCAGCTGATCAAGCAACAGCAGCAGCGCCTGCAGCAGCGCACCCTGGCCGAAGAATCCAGCCTGCGTCCCCTGGGTGAAGTCATCAAGCAGCAGCAACGCCAGGTGCAGGAACGCCGGATCGCCGAGGAATCCAGCCTGCGCCCCCTGGGCCAGGTGATCGAAGACCAGCAGCAGCGCCTCGGTGACGATACGGTGGCCGAAGAATCCAGCCAGCGTCCCATGGGTCGGCTGATCGACCGTCAGCAGCATCGCCTGCAGGATGATGCCCTGGCCGAAAACGGTTCGGCCCAGACCCTCGACCGCCTGATCAAGGCCGGCCAGACCCGCCAGGCCTGAGTCCTAGCCGTCCCTTCCTGCCCGGCCTTGCGCCGGGCTCGCTCAGTGGCTCTTCTCGCCACCCGGCCCGATACTGGCCGGCGCCTCCACCACCAGCTCCTGCGGCACCTCGTCGATGCGCGGATCCAGTGCCGCCGCCATCGGACTCACCGTATCCGGCATGGCCACGTGATGCAGCGGCGCCTCGTCCAGCCGGTGTTCGCCACTGACGAAGCGGGGCTGCACGAAGACGATCAAAATCACCGCATAGGCCGAGGTCAGCACATAGAAGGTGCCCGGGCCGAAATGCTCCATGGCCGCACCGGCCAGCAGCGGTCCGATACAGGCACCCACGCCATAGGTGGTCAGCAGCATCGCCGACAACTCCACGCGCCGCTCGGGCTCGACATGGTCGTTGGCAAAGGCCGTCGCCAGCGGATAGAGGGTGAACAGCAGCATGCCCGAGACGAAGCCCGCGGCCAGCAGCCAGGGATAGGGCAAGGTGATCAATCCCCACAGCGGTACCGCCGCCAGGCACAGCAACACCGCATTGGCGCGGATCAGCTTGCAGCGATCGAGGCGATCCGACAGCCAGCCCAGCGGCCACTGGGCGCAGAACCCCGCGACGATGCACAACCCTACATAGAAGCTCGATTGCGCCGTATCCAGGCCACTGCGACTGGCGAACACCGGCGCCAGGCCATAGAAGCCCCCCACCAGCAGCCCCGCGGTAAAGATGGTCACCAGGGACTGGGGCACCCGCTGCCAGAAGAAACGGATCTCCAGCGGTGCCGCCACCAGCTTGGCCGGGTGCACCCGCCGGGTCATGGCCAGGGGAATCAGGCAGGAGGCGAAGCAGATGGCCACCAGCAGCAGCGGCTTGTAGTCGAGTTGCGGATGCCAGGCCAGCAGCGCCTGGCCGATCACCAGCCCCAGGTCCACCGCCACCATGTAGCCGGCGAACACCTTGCCACGCTGGTGATTCTCCGCCTGCTCATTGAGCCAGCTCTCGATCACCATGTACTGATTCATCATCACCACGCCCATGACGAATCTCAGCGCGATCCAGACGTTCAGGTCATCGATCAGGGCATGGATGAGCACGGTGACCGTCGCCGCACCGGCGCAGGCCACATAGGAACGGATATGGCCGACACTGGCGATCAGCCGATGGCCGAACTTGCCGCCGCACACCAGCCCGAAGTAATAGGCCGCCATCAGGGCGCCGGTCCACAGGTCCCCCGCCCCCTGCTCGGTCAGTCGTAGACCGATATAGGTGGTGAAGAGACCGGAGCCGGCCAGCATCAGGAGGGTGGCGAAATAGAGCGCAGGAAAGGTAACGAGAGGGCTGAACATCAGGGATCACATGAAGAGAAACGAAAAAGCCGGAGCGGAGCAGCGGTGCTGAGCGTCGGGATGGGGGAAGGGAAAGCTGTCGAAAGCAGGTATGCCGGACTACTCCGGCTCTTGCCGCCGATTGGTCTCGGTACGCTGGCGCTGCCGCCACTGGTCCAGATAGACCACCTGGCCATGCTCGGGCTTGGCCTGATAGGCAGGCGCCGAAGCCACTACCGAATCGGCCGTCGGGCGTTCGACCTCGGGTACCACGAAGGGGGCGAATTCGACCTTGGCCAGGGTCTTGCCGAACAGGGCCAGAGAGGCGTCGAGCCGCTCCTCTCCCGTCACGGTGAATTCGAAGGAAAACAGTCGCGCCAGGCGCTTGCGTCCTTGGGCATCGGCCAGCCAGCGAAAGCGCGAGAAAGCCACGGCGCCATCGAGCAGCAGCACCTTGCGGCGGCGACACTCCTGCTCGGCCAGCAGCAGCGCGCGCTCGCGAATGCCATGGGCATGCCAGAACCACAGACCAATGCCGACCGCGCCCAGCAACAGGCAGAGATTACCTAGCGTCAGCATCTTCGCTCCTCATCGAAGGGTACCGCCGTCACTGACGCCGCGCAGCGTCACCAGATGCCGTCTCGTTCAACAGGCGAATGTTCTCACGCTCGCCTTTGTACAGCGCCAGAGGGGCGATTTCCTTACCCAGCAACGGCACCTGCTGTTGGTGCCATATGTAGTAGAAAACGTTCAGTACCACCAATAGCAGAAACAACCAACGCATCATTCGTTCTCGAGCGGACACGCCAAAGCCAATCCAGCAAACACCATATCGGGCACAATCCGCGCGCCCGGAACGACATGTTTGACCAGTTCCGCGTCACCCCCGGTCAGAAAGATCTCGCAACCTTCGGCGAACATTTCCTGAGCCAGTTCGTACTGGGTACGGACGAACCCCTTGAGCATGTACAGACACCCACGCTCCACGGCCTCGATGGTCGTGCGTCCAGGCGCCTCGTAGCGTTCACCACTGGCCCAATGTGGATCGTAGCGGATCCGACGGGTATGGGTCTGCAGTTCCCGACGCATCAACGGAATCCCCGGACAGATGAACCCTCCCTGATGCTCGCCCTGGGCATCGACCAGATCTGCGGTGACCGCCGTCCCCAGGTCCAGGACCACGCAGGCCTTGCCCTCGGCCAACTGCACCGCGGCCAGGATCACCAGCCAGCGATCCATGCCCAGACGCTGATGGTCACGATAGCCATTGCGCACGCCATTCCACAACTCGACCGGCAGGGCCTGGTGACAGGCGATGCCAAAGGTGGCGGTGAGCCGCTCCTTGAGCTGCTGGGTCTCTTCGTCGCTGCGCACGCTGACCAGCCGGCAGGCCGCCAGGGCAGGACTGTCCGACTGGGAAAGCGCCGCGATCAGGGCGTCGTCGCTGTCGACGATGCCGGTATCCACCACCTCGGCACCGGCCGCGAGCAGGCGCCACTTGATGAGGCTGTTACCGCAATCGAGTTCAAGAATCATGATCTAGGCTCAGGCTCAATTCGCCACCGCTGAATGCCTGCGTCTGACCGTCTACATGCATGAGAATAGCCCCATCTTCGGCAACTCCTGCCACTGTGCCCTGGATACAGCGAACCCCCGAAGACAGGGTTACCGCTCGACCTTGCCAGCCATGATAACGCTCCCACTCGCTGCGCAGGGCGGCGAATCCGGACCGGCGATGAATCTGCCACAGACTGTCGATTTCCCGGAGCAGCAGGCTGGCGACCTGGTTGCGGTCCTGCAGACCGCCCAAGGCCTCGGCCATGGAGATCCACGGCTGATCGATGTTGTCGGCGAGGCGCATGTTGACGTTGATGCCGATACCGATGATGGCCTGGCAGACGTCCTGCGGATCACCCGACAACTCGATGAGGATGCCGGCCAGCTTGCGCCCCCGGACCAGGACGTCGTTGGGCCACTTCAGGCAGGCGTCCTCGACGCCCAGCTGTTGCAGGGTAAGGATCACCGCCAGACCCATGGTCAGGCTCAGGGCCTGCAGTTTCTGGATCCCGCCCGGGCTGGAGACCACGGCGGTGAGATAGAGATTCTTGCCATAGGGGCTGACCCAGGCGCGGCCACGACGACCACGACCGGCCTGCTGATGCTCGGCCAGCAAGGCGAATGGCGGTTGCTGCTGCGGCAGACGGCGTTGCGCCTCGGCATTGGTGGAGTCTATGGAGGCCAGGACCGTTACCGGCCAACCGCCCTCCTGCGTGATCCGCTCGGCATCGAGCAGCGACAGGGGCTCCTCCAGGCGGTAACCCCGTCCCGGAACCTTGAACACCTCGACGCCCAAGTCATCTTCCAGCGTCTTCAGCCGCTTCCAGATGGCACTTCTGGAGACGCCCAAGGCTTCACCAAGCTCGACGCCGGAATGAAATTTTCCATCACTCAGCAGTTTCAGCAACGGCATCCCGAACTCCGTTCGACTTTCTT
>NZ_JALNUX010000002.1:0-539178 GCF_026544185.1 Pseudomonas sp. GM_Psu_1 | reverse complement strand
CGAGTTGGCATCGGCGCCGAGGGCGCTGACCCGGAAGGCACGGCCCTGGGCATTGGCCACCAGCTCGCCGCGGACGGCTACGGTCTGACCGGGCTTGAGCAGCGCTTGCAGGCGCAGGGCTTCATGGGGCGGCAGGCGCAGGGCGGTACCGTCCTGCAGCAGGGCGCCGTTCACGTCGCCACGGGGACCGTGCAGCAACTGGACGATCTGGCCCTGGAGGCTGTCGCCATCGCGCTCGGTGCCCGGTGCCGGGGGGGCCGGCGGACGGCGACCGGCCACGCGATCGGGGCCTTCGTCGGTGACCGTCTTGCCGGTCTGGACGTTGGTCAGGGACACCGCCTGGACCAGCGGCAGGCTGGCGGCGCGCAGACCGGCGACGTTGATGCTGTCACCCGGCTTGAAGGTGGCGGCCAGTTGCTCGGACAGGTGCGGCGGGGTGTTGACCTCGGTGCCGTCGGCCAGGATCAGGCCGTCGATATCGCCGCGGGGATTGAGCAGGAACTGCTTGAGCTGGCCCTGCTGGGTAGGGATCTGGGCGCTGGCCGCGGTGGTGGAGGCGGTGCTGCCGGCGGGTGCGGTTTGTGCCAGGACGAGGCCGCTGACGGACAGCAGGGCGAAGGTCCCGATCACGAGGGTTTGGGTCTTGGTAGGCATGGATGACTCCTGCGGTGGTTGACGATCAGGATATTGCAGGGCCTGTGCCAACTTTTATTTTCTATAAAAATCAATACCTTGCGATTTATGGAGACCGTCCGAGCCAGGCATTGCGTCCGGCTGGCGGACATACCTGTCGGCAAAGCGGACAGCCTAAGAGCCTGTCCAAAGTCTGCTGCGCGTCGGCCAAACGGCGTTGAAAATGGCTTCGGAATGCTCATTTACCACTCGTAAACTCCGCTTCCTCAGTCATTTTCGCCTTGTTTGTCTCTAGCTCGCGAGACTTTGAATAGGCTCTAAGCGGGACTGTCGTCTGCGCCGACACCCAGGCCCAGCCGACTCAGCTTGGTGTAGAGCAGCTGGCGATGGATGCCCAGGCGGCGGGCCGCTTCGGCGCGATTGCCGCCGCTGCGCTGCAGGGCGCGCTCGATCAGCAGGCGTTCCAGGCGCGCGGTGGCTTCGGCCAGGGTCTCCTCCGGCCAGCTGGCGTCGATGGCCACCTCATCCGGGGTCTCGCCCTGCAGAAAGGCCAGGTCGGCGGCGACGATGCGTTCGCCCTTGGCCAGGGTCGCGGCGCGCTGGATGGCATTGCGCAATTCGCGCACGTTGCCCGGCCAGGGGTGGCGCAGGAGCAGGGCGGCGGCATCGTCCGCCAGGACGCGGCCGCTGGGGGCGAGGAAGTGTTCGGCCAGCGGCAGGATGTCGGCCCGCCGCTCGCGCAGCGCCGGCAGGTGGATGGGTACCACGTGCAGGCGATAGAAGAGGTCCTCGCGGAAGTCGCCGCTGGCGACCCGCTGGGCCAGGTCGCGGTGGGTGGCCGCTACCAGACGCACGTCCAGGCGCACCGGCGCGCCGCCCACCGGCGTCACCTCGCGTTCCTGCAGGGCGCGCAGGATCTTGGCCTGCATCGGCAGCGGCATGTCGCCGATCTCGTCGAGAAAGAGGGTGCCGCCCTGGGCTTCGCGAAAGGCACCGAGGCGATTGGCGGTGGCCCCGCTGAAGGCGCCGCGCACATGGCCGAAGAGTTCGCTTTCCAGCAGATCCGGCGGTATGGCCGCGCAATTGACCGCCACGAAGGGCGCCCCGCGTCTCTTGCCATGCTCGTGGATGGCGCGGGCCACCAGTTCCTTGCCGGTGCCGGTCTCGCCGGTGACCAGCACCGTGGCCTCGCTGTCCACCAGGCGGCCGATGGTCTTCTGCACCTGGCGCAGGGCGTCGCTGCCGCCCACCAGGGTATGGCCCTCGACCGTGGCCGGTGGCGCACTGGCCGGACCGCGCTGGGCGGTCATGCCAGCCAGTACCCGGATCAGCTCGTCACGGCCGATGGGCTTGGTGAGGTGATCGAAGGCGCCCAGGCGCATGGCCTCGATGGTGTTGCCGGCACTGGCGAAGGCGGTCAGCACCGTGACCGCCGGTGGTTCGGGGAGGGCGCGGATGCGCGCCAGCACCTCCAGGCCATCCAGCCCGGGCATGCGCAGGTCGAGCAGCACGGCGTCCACCGCCTCCTGCGTCAGGAGCCGCAAGCCCGCTTCGCCCCCGTCGGCCTGCAGCACCCGGTAGCCCTGGTCCGCGGCGGTTTCCGCCAGGGCGTCGCGCAGACCGGCGTCGTCATCGATGATCAGCAGGGTTGGCATGGCAGGAGGATCTCGAAGCGCGTGGGAAGGGAGGGATCGATCAGCCGCGCCTCGCCACCGTGGGCGCGGGCGGTCTCGCGGACCAGGGCCAGGCCCAGGCCGGTGCCCTCCGGGCGACCGGTGACGAAGGGCTCGAAGAGCTGGGCGCGCAACTCGGCAGGCGGCCCCTGGCCTTCGTCTTCCACCGCCAGCACCAGCCAGTCGCCGCGCCGGCTGGCATCGAGACGGATTTCGCTGTCTGCCGGGGCGGCCTGGAGGGCGTTGAGCAGCAGGTTGTCCAGGGCGCGGGCCAGGGCGTCGCGATCGAACCAGCCCTCATCGACGGCCACCCGGGCGGTCAGGCGGATGCCGCGCTGGACGGCCTGGTCTTCGTGACCGGCCAGCACCTCGCGGCAAAAGGCCGGCAGCGCGATGACAGTGGGTTGCAGGTGCAGCGGCTGGGTGAGGTCGAGCAGGCGGCGCAACAGGCGGTCCAGCCGGGTGACCTGGGTGAGGATGGCGTCCAGCGCCTTCCGCTGCCGGCCGCTGTCGCCGGCCAGGGCGTTCTCGGCCTTGAGGCGCATGGCGGCCAGGGGGTTGCGGATCTCGTGGGCGACCCCGGCGGCCACCCGACCGAGGGCGGCCAGCCGTTCACTGGCGTGGACCTGGGTGGTCAGTCGCTGGGCCTCGTCCCGGGCCTGGGTCAGGCGCTGCCCGGCCTGGTTGAGCGCCGCCAGCACCCGGTCCAGCTCGCGTTCGCCAGTCAGGGCGAGGGTGGGCAGGTCGTGGCTGGCATTGGCGCCCAGATCGCGCTCGACCCGCGCGACATGGCGCGACCACTGCCAGGTGAGTCGGCCGAGCAGCAGGGTGGCGGCGAGCATGGCCAGCAGCAGCAGGCCCAGGCCCAGTTTCAGCTGGCGCTGCCCGCTGCCCTCGGCGAAGGTCAGGCGGGTCAGGGTCCAGGCGGCGAGATCGGCAATGGGCCCGGACAGCGGGCAGGCGGCCACCAGCACCGTGGCGCCGTCCGCGCTGAAGCTGTCGCTCAGGCTGCGTGCCTCGGCCAGGGTCGCGGCGGAGAGATCGGCCAGGTGCTGGCGTTCGGCGGCGGTCAGGGGGAAGGGACTGGCATCGGCCAGCAGTCCCGCCTGTTCCTGCCAGAGGCCGCCGGCCATGCCGCGATAGCGCAGCAGGGCGACACTGGCCACGCCCCCGAGACTGCGCTGCAGCGCCGGGTCGGCGAGGCCCGCGGTAGGGCCGGACCAGCCATTGCTGTAGAAGCGATAGCTGCTGGCGATGGCCTGGCAGGCCTGCTCGGCTTCCACCGTGGCCTGGCCGAGCTGGGCGCTTTCCGACTGGCGCAAGAGCAGGATCATCAGCCAGCCGACCCCGACGGCCATGCCGCCGAGCATCAGCAGCAGGGCAATCAGACGACTGCGCAGCGATCCGAACATGGGCTTTCTCTTCCAGGCCTTGGCCTGGATAGAGTGCCACACCCGTGTGGAGTTCGCGGCGCAGAGCGGGTGTCAGCCGCGCCGGCCGAATTCGGCTTCCTGCGCGGTCCAGCCGGCGACCCTGTCGCTAAGCGACAGCCCCAGGCCCGGGCGGGTCGGCACCAGCATCCGCCCGTCACGGGTTTCCAGGCGTTCGTTGAACAGCGGCTCCAGCCATTCGAAGTGTTCCACCCAGGGCTCGGTGGGGTAGGTGGCGGCCAGGTGCACATGCAATTCCATGGCGAAGTGCGGCGCCAGCATCACGCCGGCCTGCTCGGCCAGCGCAGCCACCTTGAGGAAGGGCGTGATACCGCCCACCCTTGGCGCGTCGGGCATCAGGAAGTCGGCACCGCGCAGACGAATGAATTCCTGGTGTTCGGCAATGCTGGTGAGCATCTCGCCGGTGGCGATGGGGGTATCGAAGGCCGCGGCCAGGGCGGCGTGGCCCTCGGCGTCGTAGCAGTCCAGCGGTTCCTCGATCCAGATCAGGTTGAATTCCTCGAAGCGCCGGCACATCCGCTGGGCGGTGGGTCGGTCCCATTGCTGGTTGGCGTCGACCATCAGCGGGAAGCTGTCGCCCAGGTGGCGGCGCACGCGGGCGACGCGCTCAAGGTCCAGGGCGCAGTCGGGCTGGCCGACCTTGAGCTTGATGCCGCCGATGCCTTTTTCCCGGGAAAGATCGGTGTTCACCAGCAACTGCTCCAGTGGCGTGTGCAGGAAGCCGCCGGAGGTGTTGTAGCAACGCACCGAGTCGCGCTGGGCGCCCAGCAGGCGCGCCAGGGAAAGGTTGGCGCGACGGGCCTTGAGGTCCCAGAGGGCCACGTCGAAGGCGCCGATGGCCTGGGTGGCGAGGCCGCTGCGACCCACCGAGGCGCCGGCCCAGCAGAGCTTGGTCCAAAGTTTCTGGATGTCGCTGGGATTCTCGTCGAGCAGCACCGGGGCGATTTCCCGGGCGTGGGCGAACTGGCCCGGGCCACCGGCGCGCTTGGAATAGCTGAAGCCCAGGCCACGCTGGCCGTCGCGGGTCTCGATCTCGACGAAGAGGATGGCGATCTCGGTCATCGGCTTCTGCCGGCCGGTGAGCACCTTGGCGTCGCTGATGGGGGTGGCCAGCGGCAGGAACACGGAAGCCAGACGGACCCAGGCGATGCGGTCCTGGTCGGCGCTGTAGGAGGTGTCGGTCATGGGGAAAGTCTCCGGGGTGAGGGATCAGGGGCGGGTGGCAGGCAGGGCGGTGTCTGTGGTGGCGGATGGCTCGTCGTTGAGCTCGCCCAGGTCCAGGCGCTTGAGCGGGCCGACGATGACCAGGTAGGAGAAGGCGCCGAGCAGGCCCATGGCGGCGACGTAGGTGAGGGCGACGTCGAAGGAGCCGAGCTGGTTGATCATCAGGCCGATGGCCAGCGGGGTGACGATGCTGGCGATGTTGCCGCAGAAGTTGAAGATGGCCCCGCTCACGCCCATGGCGCGCTTAGGCGAGACGTCGCCGACGATGCACCAGCCGAGGTTGCCCACGCCCTTGGCGAAGAAGGCGATGGACATCACCAGGGTGACCAGGGCGATGGACTGGGTGTAGTTGGCCACCACGATGCTGCTGGAGAGCAGCAGGCCGACGATGATCGGCGTCTTGCGCGCGGCGGTGAGGCTGTAGCCGCGGCGCAGCATGCCGTCCGACCAGAGTCCGCCGAGAACGCCGCCCAGGCAGCCGGCCACCGGCGGGATGGCGGCGATCAGGCCGACCTTGAGCATTGTCAGGCCCTTGGCCTCGACCAGGTAGGTGGGAAACCAGGTGAGGAAGAACCAGGTGATGGTGATCAGGCAGAACTGCCCCAGGTAGATGCCCAGCATCATGCGATTGCCGCTGATGGCCTTGAAGGTGCGCCAGCTGAAGGGCGCCCGGGTGTCGCCCAGGTCGGGCAGACCGCCGCCGGCCTCGATGTGGTCCAGCTCGCTCTGGCTGACCCTTTTGTCGTGCCGGGGCTCCTGCACGGTGGCGAACCACAGCAGGCCGATGAGGATGCCGGCGCCGCCCGTCCAGAAGAATACGTGCTCCCAGCCGAATTGGTTGAGCAGGATCACCATCAGCGGCGTGAACACCGCCAGGGCGAAATACTGCGCCGACTGGAAGATGGCGGTGGCCAGGCCGCGCTCCTGGCGCGGGAACCACATCACCGTGAGGCGATTGTTGGCCGGAAAGGCCGGCGACTCCGCCACCCCCATCAGAAAGCGCAGCACGAACAGAGCCAGTAGTGCCGAGGAGAAGAATTCGACGTAGCCCTGCAGGAAGGTCAGCGCCGACCAGAGAATCAGGCTGGCGCCCAGCACCAGGCGCGAGCCGAAGCGATCGAGCACGATGCCGCCGGGAATCTGCATGGCGGTATAGGCCCAGCCAAAGGCCGAGAAGGCAAGACCCATGGCCACGGCGTCGAAGCCGAGGTCGTGACGCATGGCCGGTGCGGCGATGGAGAGGGTGGCGCGGTCGACGTAGTTGAATACCGTGACCAGGAAAATCATCGCCAGGACCAGATAGCGGACGTGGGTCCGCCGCGACGGAGCGGTGGGGTTGCGCATTGTTATTGTCCTTTTCAGCGGGCAAAGCCGGCGGCGAGGCCGGCACCTGCAGGAGGACGCTAAGCTGATTACGCAATCATTCAAGCGTCAGCGCGTGCTCTCGCGCATGACCAGTTCGAAGCCGGTATCCCGTCGCAGCCGTGTCTCCGCGCCTGCCAGCCGGGCGAGCAGGGCCTCCGCGGCCTGGGTGCCCATCTCGGCGCCGCGCACGTCCACGGTGCTCAGCGCCGGGATCAGATGGGCGGCGCTGGCCAGGTTGCCGAAGCCCATCACGGCCAGCTCCTCCGGGACCCGCAGGCCGCGCGCATGGGCTTCGGCCAACGCCCCGTGGGCGAGGGTATCGGAGCTGCAGACCACCACCTCGGGGCAGGCGCCAACGTCGAGCAGGCGGGCTAGGCCCTGGCGACCCAGTGCCGGGGTGGCCGGCGGTGGCAGGCTGACATCGGCTGGCGCGGCCAGGCCCTGGATGGCCAGTTCGTCGCGTAAGGCATCGCGGCGCAGCCGTCCGCGGGGATCGTCCAGGGTCAGGCTGGCGAAGTGGCGATAGCCGCGCGCCAACAGCGCCCGGGCGACGGCCTGGCCTACCGCGACATGGGAAAAGCCCACCAGCATGTCGAGCGGCCGCTCGCCCTGGTCCCAGCACTCCACCAGCGGAATGCCGGCCTGGGACAGGCGTAGTCGGCTGGCGGCCGTGTGCAGGGTGCCGGTCAGCACCATGGCATCGGGGCGGCGGCGCAACAGGGCATCAAGCAGCTGCTCCTCGCGTTCGGTGGAATAGTCGGTCAGGCCCAGCAGGGTCTGGTGGCCGGCCTCGGTCAGGGTCTGCATGAGCGCCTGCACGGTGTCGGCGAAGATGGAATTGACGATGGTGGGCACCAGGATGGCGATCAGCCGACTCTCCTGGGGCGCGCTGCCAGTGGTGAGCATGGCCGGCTGGTAGCCGCTCTCGCGCACCGCGCGAAAGACTTTCTCACGCAATGCCGGGCGGACGATCTCCGGCTGGTTGAGGGTGCGCGAGACCGTGATCGGCGAGACCCCAGCCAGGCGCGCCACGTCCTTGAGGGTCGGCGGCTTGCCATCGGGGCGGCCAGGCCAGGGCGAGGTGTTGCGATCACCGGACAAGAGCGACTCCGCGACAGGAGAGGAAAGCCTGATTCTGCCGAGTCATACGATGACTCTCAAGGCAGACCAGCCACAGACGTACAAGCCAGACCCCGGGCGCGCTGGCTAGCCTGGGCTTCCTTCTCGAAGCCTGGCAGGTGCCCCTTGGAAATCGTCCTCTATGCCTTCAGCGTCATCTACAGCCCTGGCCCGGTAAACGCCCTGGGCCTCAATGCCGGTCTGCGCGGCCAGGCCCGCCGAGCGCTAGGGTTCTATGCCGGGGTGGGCTGCGCCATGCTGGTGCTCTTTCTGGCGCTGGGCTATGCCGGGGCGGTCGTGGTCTCGGGGGCGCTGCTGCCATGGCTGGCGCTCCTCGGCGGTGGCTATTGCCTGTACCTCGGCTATCGCATCGCCCGGGCCGCGCCGCCGACGGCGGAGGGGGAGGGCGCCGCCACGCGGCTGACCTTTGCCAGCGGCCTGCTGATCCAGGGCCTCAATCCCAAGGCGTGGCTGGCGGTGCTGCCCATCGCCACGGTGATGTTTCCGGCGGCCCAGGTGACCGGGGGCAAGATCGCCCTCTGGTCGCTGCCCCTGGCGCTGTCGGCCTGCGGCGCCCCGGCGAGCTACGCCTTGCTCGGGGCGCTGCTCGGGCGCTACCTGGTGCGGGGACGCGGCTTTCGCGCGGTGAATCGGCTGCTGGGCCTGAGTCTGGTTGGCTGCGCCCTGCTGTTGTTCCACGACGCCTGGCGCGGTCTGCTAGGCTGAGCGCCGGAGGAGTCGCCATGAGCAGCCAGATCGAATTGCCCGGTGCCACGGATTGGGTGAGGCACGCCCCAGCCCATGCCGAGCTGGAGTCCATCGAGGCCTTCTTCAGTGGCCATGCCTTCGACCCCCATCGCCATGCCACCTATGCCATCGGCCGTACCCTGGCCGGTGTGCAGAGCTTTTCCTATCGCGGCGCCCGGACCAACAGCCTGCCCGGCGAGACCATGATCCTGCATCCGGACGAGGTCCATGACGGGCGTGCCGGCGCTGCCGATGGCTTTCGCTATCGCATGGTCTATCTGCCGCCGACCCTGGTGCAGGACATCCTGGGTGGACGGCCCTTGCCCTTCCACCGGGAGGGCGTTTCCCTTGACCCGCGCCTGGCACAGGCCACCGAGGCGGTGTTCGCCGCCCTCGACGCGCAATCCGATGTCCTAGCTCGCGACGACGCCCTCTATGGCCTGGTCGCGACCCTGGCCGAGGTCTGCCAGGCCTGGCCCAGTCGCGGACGGGTGGACTTCGCCGCCGCGCTGCGTGCGCGGGAATACCTGGAGGATCATCTGGACCAGGCGGTCACCCTCGACGACCTGGCCCGTTGCGCCGGTCGGGATCGCTGGAGTCTGACCCGGGATTTCCGTGCCTACTTCGGCACCAGTCCCCATCGCTACCTGACCTTGCGCCGTCTCGACCAGGTACGGCTGCAGGTGCGCCTCGGTCGGGGGCTGGCCGAGGCGGCCGTTGCCGCCGGCTTCTATGACCAGAGTCATATGACGAAACATTTCCGCCAGACCTTCGGCGTGGCGCCGGCGCGCTGGTTTCGCGGGCTGGCGGGAGCACCCGGCGCCACTGTGCTGGCTGGCGTATCCGACCCTTAGCGCCCCAGCGATTGGTGCGGTAGCACACAGCGGCATGCGCCGTTCCCGCAGCGTCGCCAGCGAAACGATCACGGGCGAGGGCAGTCAACCTGTGCGCACTTCATGAACAGGAGCCCTTTTATGACCGGCCAGGGAGAATCCGCCGCTCGTCCCACCTTCAGTCCTCCGGTCTTCTGGACCTCGACCCTGCTGCTACTCGTGCTGGTGCTCTATGCCAGCCTGTTCCAGGCCAACGCCCAGTGGCTGTTCGCCGCCATCCAGGGCTGGATCATCACCAACCTCAGCTGGTTCTACATCCTCGCCGTGGCCATCATCCTGGGCACCGTGGTGTTTCTCGGCATGAGTCGCTATGGCGACATCAAGCTCGGCCCGGACCACAGCGAGCCGGACTACGCCAACACCACCTGGTTCGCCATGCTGTTTTCCGCCGGCATGGGCATCGGCCTGATGTTCTTTGGCGTCGCCGAGCCGGTGATGCACTTTCTCAACCCGCCCTATGCCGATGGCCAGACGGTGGACGCCGCGCGCCAGGCGATGCGCATCACCTTCTTCCACTGGGGCCTGCACGCCTGGTCGATCTATGCCATCGTCGCCCTGATCCTGGCCTACTTCAGCTATCGCCACGGCCTGCCGCTGACCCTGAGATCGGCGCTCTATCCGCTGATCGGCGAGCGCATCCATGGCCCCATCGGCCATGCCGTGGACATCTTCGCCATCATCGGCACGGTGCTGGGCGTCGCCACCTCCCTGGGCTTCGGCGTCTCGCAGATCAACACCGGGCTCAACGTGCTGTTCGGCGTGCCGGTGTCCACCCCGGTGCAGATCGGCCTGATCGTCGTCACCACGGCGCTGGCCACCCTCTCGGTGGTCTCGGGGCTGGACAAGGGCGTCCGGCGGCTGTCGGAGCTCAATCTGGGCCTGGCGGTGCTGCTGATGCTGACCGTGGTCATCCTCGGCCCCACGGTGCTGATCCTGCAGACCTTCGTCGAGAACACCGGGGGCTATCTCAGCGAGATCGTCAGCCGCACCCTCAACCTCAACGCCTATCGACCCACCGACTGGATCGGCGGCTGGACGCTGTTCTACTGGGGCTGGTGGCTGGCCTGGTCGCCCTTCGTCGGGCTGTTCATCGCGCGCATCTCGCGCGGGCGGACCATCCGCGAATTCGTCTCCGGTGTGCTGCTGGTGCCGGCCGGCTTCACCCTGCTGTGGATGACGGTGTTCGGCAACACGGCGATCCACATGATCCTCACCGAGGGCATCACCGATCTGGCCGCCGCGGTATCCCAGGACAGCTCCCTGGCGCTGTTCGCCTTCCTCGAGCACTTCCCCTTCGCCAGCGTGATCTCGCTGATCGCCATCGTCATGGTGGTGGTGTTCTTTGTCACCTCCGCCGATTCCGGCGCCATGGTGGTGGACATGCTGGCCTCCGGCGGTCAGGACCAGACGCCGGTCTGGCAGCGCGTCTTCTGGGGCGCCAGCATGGGGCTGGTGGCCATCGCGCTGCTGCTGGCCGATGGTCTCAAGGCCCTGCAGACCGCCACCATCGCCAGTGCCCTGCCGTTCACCCTCGCCCTGCTGTTCAGCATGCATGGCCTGCTCAAGGCCCTGAAGCTGGACGCCACCAAGCGCGGCCTGCGCCATCAGTCGCTGAATCTCACCCCGCCCACCAGCCGTACGCCGGGCGGCTGGCAGCGCCGCCTGCGCGGCCTGGCGATGTTTCCGCGGCGCAGCCACGTGGTGCGCTTCATCGGCGAGGTGGCCAAGCCGGCTTGCCTGGCGGTGGCCGAGGAATGGCGCAAGCAGGGCTATGTCTGTGGCGTGGAAGACCGCGAGGATGGCGGGGTGCGGCTGTATGTCGGTCCGGCCGAGCAGCCCGAGTTCGTCTACCAGGTCAGACCCCACGCCTACGCCATGCCCAGTTTCGTCATGGGCAGCGAGCCGGGGGAGGAGCGCAAGTACTTCCGCGCCCAGGTTTATCTGCGCGAGGGGGGCCAGGACCATGACGTCATGGGCTGGTCCCGCGAGGACGTCATCGGCGACATCCTCGACCAGTACGAGCGTCACATGCATTTTCTGCATCTAGTGGGCTAGACGAAAAAGCCGGGCACAGTGCCCGGCTTTTTCATGTTGCGGCGCTCGGGTCACCTCACCCGGAAGCGCCGCACTACCGCGATCAGCTGCTCGTTGGACGATTGCACCGCCGCGGTACTCTCGGCGGTGCGCTGACCGCTGGTGACCAGGTCGTCGACGATATGGCGCACGGCAACCATGTTCTGGTTGATCTCGCCGGCCACCACGCTCTGCTCTTCGGCCGCTGCGGCGATCTGAGTCGAGAGATCGCTGATGCGCACCACCGAACCGCTCATCTCGTCCAGGCCTTCGGTGACCTCGCGGGTGCGCTCGGCAGTGCTCTGGCAACTGGCCTTGGTCATTTCCATGGCCGCGACCGCGGAACTCACCCCCTGCTGCAACCGGTTGAGCATCTCGTTGATCTCGGCGGTGCTCTGCTGGGTACGGCCGGCCAGGGCGCGGACCTCGTCGGCCACCACCGCGAAGCCGCGACCCTGTTCGCCGGCCCGGGCCGCCTCGATGGCCGCGTTGAGCGCCAGCAGGTTGGTCTGGCCGGCAATCCCGCCGATCACCCCGAGCACGTCGTTGATACGCTGGGCATCGCTCTGCATGGCCTGCACCTTGAGGGTGGCGTCTTCCACCTGATCCACCAGGGCCAGCACGCTGGCCGAGGCCTGCTGGACCACCGCGCGGGAACGCTCGGCCTGGCCGTTGGCGGCCTGGGTGAGGGTGGCGGTATCGCTGGCGCTGCGCGCCACGGAGTCGGAGGTGGCGCTCATCTCGGTGATGGCGGTCACCGCCTGGTCGGTTTCGCTGGCATGGCGGGCCAGGATGGCACCGTTCTGCTGGGCCTGACCGTGCAGTTGCTTGAGACCGGTGTCGATGCGGTCGGTGGCGTCGCCCACCTCGCCGATCAGCCGCTGCAGATAGCCGATGAAGCCGTTGACCGCGCCGGCCACCGCATCCACCTCGTCCTGACCGTGCACCGGGATGCGCCGGGTCAGGTCGGCGTCGCCGGCGGACAGGGATTCGATGTTGCGTTGCAGCAGGCCTAGGCGACCCATCAGCTTGCCGAGCGCCAGCACCATGATGCCTACCAGTAGCAGGACCAGCGGCAGCTGGATCGCCGCCAGGGTCTTGAGGATGCCGGTGTTGGTCGCCGCGATGAGCGAGGTGGGCAGCGCCGTGGCCAGCAGCCAGGGGGTGCCGGCCAGCGGGCGCAGGAAGAAGGTGTGGGGCGTGCCGTGCTCGTCGACATAGGTGTCGCGCACCACGGCCTCGCCCTTGAGCTTGCCGAGGTTCTGCTGGATGGCGGCGACGAAGGGCGAACGGGTGGCATAGGCCGAGACGTTGTTCAGGATCTGCGAATCGCCGAGTTCGCTGAGGTTGCTGAGGATCTTGCCGTCGGCCTCGACGATCATCATGTCGGTGTCGTCGAGTTCCTTGCGCAGGCTGTCCACCAGGGGGTTGAAGAAGCCCAGGGTGAGGTCGATGGTCGAGACGCCAAAGGCCTTGCCGTCGCGCTGGATGGCCATGGCGCAGTTGGTGCGCGGCTCGGCGCTGGCGGCGTCCTTGTAGGCGGCGGCCCAGACGCACTGGCCGGCGGGAGCCTTGAGGCCAGCCTGGAACCAGGGTTGCTCCCAGTAGTTGAGCGACTCGGGGGAGTTCCAGTGCGTGTTGACGATCAGCTTTCCGCCGGCATCGCGGTGATAGAAGGTGCTGAACTTGTCGCGGCCCTGCTCGCGCTGGTTGGGCAGCGGCCAGATGCCGCCGCCGAACACCTTGGCATCGCCGTACTGGTCCACCAGGCCGGGCAGCACCCGGTCGATGGCGGCGCTGTCCAGCAGCGGCACGGTCTGGGTGATGGAGCGCTGCTGCGCCTGGATCTGGTTGAGTTCGCGATAGATGCGGGTGCCCACCTCGTTGACGCGGGTGAGCACGGCGGATTCACCGGCGGCGACCAGGTCCGGCGTCACCCACAGGCGAATGCCGATGACGGTGGCCGCGAGGGTCGCGCCGATGAAGCCGAGGAAGATCAGGGTGTAGCGGGTCCGAATGGTGTTCAAGGCCATGGTGTCGCTCCTGCGGTTACAGCGTCGTTCACGCTGCGAAAGGCATCCTTGGCGGTGTTCTGAACGAGGATGTCAGAGCCTTATCGGCGTCTGACGTGTGACCTTTAGTCGCAGGAGGCGCGGGATATCGGGACGCGAATCCAGTCGCGGCGTGACCTGGCAGCCGCTTTCCGGTCAGAGGATTGCGCCGTGCGGCGATCAGGGTCGCACGGTGCGGATTTCGCCCTGCCAGGCACCGGCGACCCGCCGGACGAGCACCAGGCAGGAACCGTCGCCTGGCGCCGCGACCAGACACCCGCCATCGGCCTGCCAGAAGGCACTGCGGCCCACGCAGGCATAACCGCCGGTGGGCGCGCCGTGATTGGCCAGGAGCACCGGCATGCCCAGGCGCCGGGCATGGCCGGCCAGGCGCGCGCTGTCGGCGGGATAGCCGGTCGGACCTATCACCGCCGAGGCCAGGTAGAGATCGGCGCCGCGGGCACGGGCGGCATCGGCATGGGCCTCGTGATTGCTGTCGGCGCAGATGGCCAGGGCGGCCTTCAGCTCGCTCACCTCCAGCAAGTCCCCGCCACTGCCGGGCACGAAGGGCGGCGCCTCGCCCGGATGCAGGTACTCCTTGGTATGGACATGACAGCGGCCATCGGCGCCCAGGATCAACGCGCCGATCTGCAATCCCGCCACGCCCCGCACGGGCGCTCCGACCACGGCCGTCAGTCCGGCCGCGCGGCAGGCTTCGCGCAGCGGCAGCAGGCGGGCATCGCTGCTTTCCAGCGTCAGTTCTGCCGCCAGGGTCGGCTCATAGCCGGTCAGGGACAGTTCCGGAAACAGCAGGAGCTCCACCCCGGCGTCGGCAGCCGCGGCGATGAAGTCGAGATGGCTGCGCAGATTGGCGGCGAGGTCGCCGGCGAGCGAAACGGATTGGGCGGCGGCCAGGGTAGGGGTGGGCATCGGGACTCCGGGGAAAGCGGCAGCGCCCGGGAGAGCGGGCCCGGCCATCGCTATGGGGAGGGCGTCCGGCAGGGGAGGTCAGGCTGGGTTGCCTCCCGGTTATACCGCTATCGCTACCTCTCAGTATTTGGCCAGGAGGCGCCTCGCTATAGTCGGGCCGTCTATCAATTTCAAGAATAACAGGACGGGTCATGGCGATAATCAACTATGTAACGGAGATCCGCTTCGGTGCCGGCTGTGCGGCCGAACTGGCCGACGTCAACGCCCGGCTGGGCTTCCAGCGGCCACTGATTGTCACCGATCGGGGCGTGGTGGCCGCCGGTCTCATCGAGCAGCTGGTGGAGCAGAATCCCCTGGCCGCCTACCAGGTGTTCGACGCCACCCCGGCCAATCCCACCGAGGCCGCCACCCGCGAGGGCGTCGCCTGTTTCCGGGATGCGGACTGCGACGGCATCATCGCCGTCGGCGGGGGTTCGCCCATCGACCTGGCCAAGGCCATCGCCGTGTCCGCGCGCCATCCCGGACCGCTGAAGCAGTTCGCCCTTATCGAAGGCGGCCTGACGCGGATCACCGCGGCGACGGTGCCCATCGTGGCCATTCCGACCACGGCCGGCACCGGCAGCGAGGTGGGACGCGGCGCCATCATCATCCTCGACGATGGCCGCAAGGTCGGCATTCTCTCGCCCCATGTCATCCCGCGGGTGGCCATCTGCGATCCGCTGCTGACGCTCAGCCTGCCGCCGCACCTGACCGCCGCCACGGGCATGGACGCGGTGGCCCACTGCATCGAGACCTTTCTCGCGCCCGGTTTCAATCCGCCGGCCGAGGGTATCGCCCTGGACGGCCTGCGCCGGGCCTGGCGTCATCTGGAACTGGCGTTCAACGAGCCCACCAACCTGGAAGCCCGTACCCAGATGCTCAGCGCCTCGCTGCAGGGGGCGCTGGCCTTCCAGAAGGGGCTGGGCTGCGTGCACAGCCTGAGTCACTCGCTGGGCGGCATCGATCCGCGGCTGCACCATGGCACCCTCAACGCGGTCCTGCTGCCGGCCGTGGTGGCCTTCAACCGGAGCGCCGAATCGGTGATCCGCGACGAGAAACTCGAACGCCTCGCCCAGGCCATGGAACTGCCGCCGCAGCTGTCGGTGGAGCAGGCGCTGGCGCACAAGGCCGAAGCCCTGCGGCTGCCGACGGGGCTGGCGCAGATGGGGGTCGACAGGGGACTCATCCCGCGCATCGTCACCGGCGCCCTGGCCGATCACAGCCACCGGACTAATCCCCGGGAAGCCTCGGCGGAGGACTATGCCGACCTGATCCAGGCCTCGTTCTGAGGCCCTGGCTTGTGTAGCGGCAAGCCCTTCCGCTGCAGTGCCATCCGCCGTCCTGCCCTGCGCCTCGACTCGATCCGGGCGGGTAGTGGGCTGCGGATGACCGACAGCCGTTCTGCAAGACCCTCGCGACAATCACAACAATTAAAGGACGCGAAACATCATGGCCCATCCCAGTACCGCCGCATCCCCGGTGCAATTCGATCCGCTCTATCGCAAGGTGGCCTGGCGCGTGTTGCCGCTGCTGCTGCTCGGTTACATCATCGCCTATCTCGATAGGGTCAACGTCGGCTTCGCCAAGCTCGCCATGCTCAGCGACCTCGGCATGTCAGATGCGGCCTATGGCCTGGGCGCTGGTATCTTCTTCATCGGCTACTTCATCTTCGAGGTTCCCAGCAACCTGATGCTGCATCGCGTCGGCGCCAAGCTGTGGATCGCCCGCATCATGATCACCTGGGGCCTGGTCTCGTCGCTGATGGCCTTCACCGGGCCCATCGCCCAATTGCTGGGCATCAGCCACGAACTGACCTTCTATGGCCTGAGATTCCTGCTCGGCATCTGCGAGGCGGGCTTCTTTCCCGGGGTCATCCTCTACCTGACCTACTGGTTTCCCGCGGCGCTGCACAGCCGCATGATGGCCATCGTCATCCTCGGCAATCCGGTGTCCTTCATCTTTGGTGGTCCGCTCAGCGGCGCCATCATGTACTACATGGGCAGCAACGGCCTGCTGGCGGGCTGGCAGTGGATGTTCGTCATCGAGGCGGTGCCGGCCGTGGTGGTCGGGGTGGTGGTGCTCTGGCTGCTGGACAACGGCATCCAGGACGCCCGGTGGCTGAACCAGCAGGAAAAGGCCGAACTCACCCGGCGCCTGGCCCTGGAGGCCGCGGAAAAGCCGCGCATCGCCCTCAAGCGGCTGTATGCCCTGCCCATCATCTGGCTGCTCACGCTCATCTACGTCCTGCTGATGCTTGGCAACTACGGCATCAATTTCTGGGTGCCGACCATCATCAAGAACGCCGGGGTGGCCTCGGTTCTGGACATCGGCCTCATCACCGCCATCCCCTATGTGTTCGGCGCGGCGACCATGGTCTGGGTCACCCGCCAGGCCCAGCGTACCGGTAACCAGCGCGCCTATGGCGCCCTGATGTCGGTGCTGGCCGGGATCGGCCTGATCCTCTGCGCGGCCTTTCCCCAGCACCTGCTGCTGATGATCCTGGGTGTCGCCTTCGCCGTGGGTGGCAGCCTGAGCGCCATCGCGCTGTTCTGGGGGCTGCCCGGCGCCTTTCTGCAGGGCGCCGCCGCCGCGGCCGGCATCGCCATCATCAACTCCTTCGGCAATCTCGGCGGCTTCGCCGGGCCCTATCTGCTGGGGTTGCTGACCACGCTGTTCGGCTCGGCGCAGGTCGGGCTGATGCTGCTCGGGGGTTGCCTGCTGGGGTGCGCGGCGCTGATGCTGTGGGTGACCCGCCGGCCCGCGCCGTCGACTACCGGGCTACTGGCCGAGTAGCCGCGCCGCGCCAGCCGCGCCTTTCGAGCGGAAGCGACTATCCTTCGCTGCCGCTTTCCTTGTCAGTGAAGAGGACGTCATGGATCTGGTCAGCGAGTTGCACACCATCGTCGGGCGGCGCCATGTCCTACAGGGCGACGCCGCGACCCGACGCTTCCGCCTGGGCATCCGCTATGGTGGCGGGGCGGTGCTCGCCGTGGTGCGGCCCGGCAGCCTGCTGGAGATGTGGCGCGTGCTGCAGCGCTGCCACAGCGCCGGCACCATCATCATCTGCCAGGCGGCCAACACCGGCCTGACCGGCGGCTCCACCCCGGTGGCCGAGGGCTACGACCGGCCGGTGGTGCTGATCAACACCCTGCGCCTGACCCGCCTGGCCCTGCTGCGTCAGGGCGAACAGGTGCTGTCCCAGCCGGGCGTGACCCTGAGCCAGTTGGAGACGACGCTGAAACCCCTGGGCCGCGAGCCGCATTCGGTGATCGGCTCGACCTGCATCGGCGCCTCCGTCACCGGTGGCGTCTGCAACAACTCCGGCGGCTCGCTGATCCGCCGCGGACCGGCCTTCACCCAGCTGTCGCTGTTCGCCCGCATCGACGAAGCCGGGCACCTGCAACTGGTCAACCACCTGGGCCTGGCCCTGGGCGACAGCCCCGAGGAGATCCTCACCCGACTCGACGAGGGCCGCTTCGACGACAGCGTCGTGCAGGATCCGGCCGGGGCCATGGCCTCCGATCGCGAATACGCCCGCCATGTCCGCGATGTGGCCTCGGCCACCCCGGCGCGCTACAACGCCGATCCGCGGCGGCTGTACGAAGCCTCGGGTTCGGCGGGCAAGATCGCCGTGTTCGCCCTGCGCCTGGACACCTTCGCCGCCGATCGCAACACCCGGGTGTTCTACATCGGCTCCAATCGGGCCGCCGATCTGGAAGCCATCCGCCGGCACATCCTGGTCAACTTCGCCCAGCTGCCCATCGCTGGCGAATACATGCACCGCACGGCCTACGAACTCAGTCGTACCTACGGCAAGGACCTGTTCCTGTTCATTCAGCGCTGTGGTGCGCAACGGGTGCCCCAGGCCTTTGCCTGGAAGACCCGCTTCGATGCCCTGAGCGAACGCCTGGGCCTGGGTGCCCAGCTTGGCGATCGCCTGCTGCAACGTCTGGCGGCGCCCTTGCCGGAGCACCTGCCGGCGCGCCTCAACGCCTTCGCCGCGCGCTTCGAGCATCATCTGCTGCTGAAGATGGGCGAAGACGGCATCGACGAGGCCCGCGCCTATCTGCAGTCCTGGCTGCCCAGCGCCGACGCGGACTTCATCGAGTGCGACGCGGAGGAGGGCAACGCCGCCTTCCTCAATCGCTTCGCGGTCGGCAATGCCATGAATCGCTACCGGGCGGTGCACCGGGACACCGTGGAGGACATCCTCGCCCTGGACATCGCCCTGCCGCGCAACACCCAGGACTGGTTCGAGACCCTGCCGCCGGAGCTGGCGGAGCAGATCGAGGTGACCATGTATTGCGGGCACTTCTTCTGCCACGTGCTGCACCAGGAATACCTGGTGAAGAAGGGCCGGGACTGCGCGGCGCTCAAGCGTCGCCTGCTGGCCCTGCTGGAGGCCCGCGGCGCCCGTTATCCCGCCGAGCACAATGTCGGTCACCTCTACGCCGCGGCGCCGGAACTGGAGCGGCACTATCGCCAGCTCGATCCGACCAACGCCTTCAATCCGGGCATCGGGCAGCTGACGCGGCGCCATCGCTGGCAGGAGGACTGCTGCGCCACGCATGCCGGCGATGCCATCGCCGCGGTGGCGAAGGCGGCCCGGGCGGAGGCCGCGGAGACGAGTCGCACGTCCTGAGCTGCGGGACGGCTCAGTCTTCCCGCTGGATGGCGTAGAGCGATTCCACCAGCAGCGCGAACGCCGGATTCTGCTGGGCGCTGCGCCGCGAGACCAGCTCATAGGGCTCGCTGTGCGACCTCAGCTCCAGCGGCAGGCGGCTGACCAGGCCATGCTGGCAGACATAGTCCGCCACCTCGACCGACACCAGGGCCACCAGCCGGGGATTGCGGCTCAACAGCGAAAGGGTGGTCAGCGCCGAGGTGGTTTCGATCAGGTGCAGCGGAAAGGGCAGCTGCGCCTCGAAGAATTCGTGTTCCAGGGTGCGTCTCATGGGCATGTTGGCTCGATAGACCACCCAGCGACTGTCCGAGAGATCCCGCAACTCGACCCGCTCGCGCTGGGCGGCCGGATGGGCGGCGTGGGCGATGACCGCCAGGGACTCGTCCTTGATGACCAGGGCGTCGTAGCTTTCCGGCCGCTCGCTGACCGACAGGCGACAGATGGCCGCGTCCAGCCGTCCCTGGTCGATCAGGCCGAGCAGGGTCGTGCTGGTGTCTTCCACCACCTCGATGGACAGCCGTGCCTGCAAGTCCAGCAGCCGCGAGATGGCATGGGTGAGCAGGGGCACGGCGCCCATGATGGTGCCGATGGCCAGCTTGCCGCCGGAGCCGCTGGCGATGGCGTGGAGTTCGAGGCGCAGATTGTCCAGGTCGGCCTGGATCAGCCGGGCGAAGCGAATGGCGCAGGTACCCGCCGGGGTCGGCAGCAGGCCGCGATTGGTGCGCAGGAACAACTCGACTCCCAGGGCGGACTCCAGCTCCTTGAGCGCCTTGCTGGCGCCCGGCTGGGTGAGCCCCAGGCCTTCCGCGGCATTGAGCAGCGAACCCTTTTCCGCCAGGGCGATGAGCAGGCGCAGCTGCTTGGCGTGCAGGCGCGACATGATGGCGTTGAGGCTGGCGAGCTGCTTCATTGACCGACCGTTATACCGCGGTTGCTTATTGTTGATCCCAAGGGCTCTAGCCTAGAGCAAGTCGTTGCTTGCGTATAACGGACTGTAATAGGAGCGGGGCTTGATCGGCCGCGAGCCTGCCGCTACGAGGCGTGGTTCGTTGGGCTTCGGCGATAGAGCTGCCTCAATCCAACCTACGGGTCCTGCAGGTTGGGTTGAGCGCCAGCGAAGCCCAACGGGTCGGACTCAGGGCGCGCATCCTGTCCCTCACCCCAACCCTCTCCCGGAGGGAGAGGGGGCGGCTGGGGCATGAAGGGATGCGGCGGCATCAAGGTGCAGGATTTTTACCCCCTCTCCCCTTGGGAGAGGGTTGGGGTGAGGGCCCGCAGGGACGCAGGGCGGTATCAAGATGCACGCCTTTACCCCCTCTCCCTCTGAGAGAGGGTTGGGGTGAGGGCGCGTAGGAAGGCATGGCAGCATCGAGGTGCACGCCTTTACCCCCTCTCCCCTTGGGAGAGGGTTGGGGTGAGGGCCCGCAGGAAGGCAAGGCGGCATCGAGCTGCGCGCCTATACCCCCTCTCCCCTTGGGAGAGGGCTGGGGTGAGGGCTGAGCCCCCTCAGAGCAGCGTGAAACTCCCCTCGCGCACCCGCTCCGAATCCAGGCCGACCATCACCTTGAACTCGCCCGGCTCCGAGACCAGCTTGAGGTCGTTGTTGTAGAAGCGCAGGTCCGCCTCGGTGATGGGGAAGTCCAGCTCGCGACTCTCGCCCGGTTGCAGCATCACCTTCTGGAAGCCCTTGAGCTCCTTGACCGGTCGCGCCAGGGAGGCGGTCACGTCGTGCAGATAGAGCTGCACCACGGTAGCGCCGGCGCGGCTGCCGGTGTTCTTGACCGTGACCCTGGCGTTCAGGGTATCGCCCTTCTTCAGGGTGGCGCTGGACAGCTGCGGTGCCGAGACCTCGAAGGAGGTGTAGCTCAGGCCGTAGCCGAAGGGGTAGAGCGGACCGTTGACGATGTCGAAGTAGCGCGAGGTGTACTTGTTCGGCTTGGCCGCATCGAAGGGGCGACCGCTGCTCAGGTGGTTGTAGTACAGCGGCACCTGGCCCACTTCCCGGGGAAAGGTCATGGTCAGCTTGCCGGAGGGGTTGTGGTCGCCGAACAGCACATCGGCCACGGCGTTGCCGCCTTCGGTGCCGGGGAACCAGGCTTCCAGCAGGGCGTTGGCCTGTTCCTGCTCCCATTCCAGCGCCAGCGGGCGGCCGTTCATCAGCACCAGCACCAGCGGCTTGCCGGTGGCCTTGAGCGCCTTGATCAGCTCGCGCTGGGTGTCGGGCACGCTGATGCGGGCGCGGCTGGAGGCCTCGTGGGCCATGCCCTGGGATTCGCCGACCACGGCCACCACCACCTCGGCCTGGCGCGCGGTGGCCACGGCTTCGGCGATCAGTTCGCTGGCGCTGCGCGGATCCACGGCGACCGCCGGTTCGTAGGAGTTGAGGTAGGCCAGCACATCGCGGTCGTCCAGCAGGTTGGCGCCCTTGGCATAGAGCACCTTGCCCTGACCGGCCACGGCGTTCTCCAGGCCGCGGCGGATGGAGACGGCCTGGGCGGCCACGCCGGCGGCGGACCAGTTGCCCATGACGTCGCGCGGACTGTCGGCCAGCGGGCCGACCACCGCCAGGGTGGCGCCCTTGCGCAGTGGCAGCACGGCCTTTTCGTTCTTCAGCAGCACCAGGCTCTCGCGGGCCACCTGACGCGCCTCGGCGCGGTGCAGCCGCGATTCGGCATTGGTGTCGGCCGGATCCTGGCCCTGCAGGCGGCGATAGGGATCGTCGAACAGGCCCATGCGGTACTTGGTCAAGAGCATGTCGCGCACGGCCTGGTCGATCTCGGCCTGGGTCACCTTGCCGGCGGCCAGCAGGGCGGGCAGCTGCTTGCCGTAGACGTCGTCGTGCATGTTCAGCTCGACGCCGGCCTTGAGCGCCTGTTCGGCGGCGTCGCGGGTGTCCTTGGCCACCCCGTGCAGCACCAGCTCGTTGATGGCGCCATGGTCGCTGATCAGCAGGCCCTGGTAGTTCCAGTCCTTGCGCAAGAGGTCCTGCAGCAGCCAGCGATTGGCCGTGGCCGGGACGCCGTTGATGCTGTTGAGCGCCACCATCACCGCCCCGGCACCGGCCTCGGCGGCGGCGCGATAGGGCGGCAGGTAGTCCTGCATGAGTCGCTGCGGACTCATGTCGACGTTGCTGTAGTCACGCCCGGCTTCCACGGCGCCGTAGCCACCGAAGTGCTTGATGCTGGCCATGAGGCTGTCGGGGGCGCGCAGGTCCCTGCCCTGGTAGGCGTGCACCAGGGTGGCGCCAATGCGCGAGGTCAGCCAGGTGTCTTCGCCGAAGGTTTCCGAGGCACGGCCCCAGCGCGGTTCGCGGGTCACGTCGACGGTGGGGGAAAAGGTCAGGTTGAGGCCATCGGCCGCCGCTTCCAGGGCGGAGATGCGCCCGCTGGTGGCGATGGCGTCGAGATTCCAGGTGCTGGCCAGGCCCAGGTTGATGGGGAAGATGGTGCGCATGCCGTGGATGACGTCATAGGCATAGAACAGCGGGATCTTCAGCCGGCTGTGGGCGACCTGGTCCTGCATCTGGCGGATATCGGGGCGGGTCACGGTGTTGAACATGGCGCCCACCTTGCCGGCGCGGATGTCCGCCATGATGGCTTCCTTGGGATAGTCCGGCCCGACGCTCACCAGATTGAGCTGGCCGATCTTTTCCTCCAGGGTCATCTTCGCCAGCAGGGCGTCGACGTAGGCGCGTGCCGGATCCCTGTCCTGCGCCGGGGCGAGGGTGGCGCTGACCGCCAGTCCCAGGCCGAGCATGAGTGCGGTGAGGCGTGGTGCGTTCAACATCGTCCCCCAATTCCCTGTGCGTACTTTCTCGTTGTTCTTGGGCACCCTTGTGCCGAGGGGATTGTACAACCGCGACGCCGGGAAGCGGAGCCGTTGACGGCCGGCGGGCGAGCCGGTCGTCAGGGGCATGGGAGAGGAGGCGAAGACCTAGAAACGCGGCTTGCGGGTTTCCCAGTCCGGCTGGTACTTGCGCATCTGGCGCACGTCGTCGCGGCTGCGGATGTCGATGGCGAGGAACTGCTCGTGCAGCTTGGCGAGCTGATCCTGGTCCAGCTCCACGCCCAGGCCGGGCGCATCGGTGATCGCCACGCAGCCATTGCGGATCGGCAGCTTGCCGCCCCGGATGACCTCTTCGTCCTCTTCCTGCCAGGGATAGTGGGTGTCGCAGGCATAGGCCAGGTTGGGCACCGCGGCGGCCACGTGGGTCATGGCCATGAGGCTGATGCCCAGGTGCGAGTTGGAGTGCATGGAGACGCCCAGGCCAAAGGTGTCGCACAGCCGCGCGAGGATCTGGGTGTCCCGGAGGCCGCCCCAGTAGTGGTGGTCGGCGAGCACGATCTGCACGCTGTTCTGGGCCACGCTGCGGCGGAATTCGTCGAAATCGGTGACCACCATGTTGGTGGCCAGGGGTATGCCGGTGCGCCGATGCAGTTCGGCCATGCCGTCCAGGCCCGGGGTCGGATCCTCGTAGTACTGCAGGTCGTCCTTCAGCACCTCGGCGATGCGCAGGGACGTTTCCAGCGACCAGTTGCCGTTGGGGTCGATGCGCAGCGGCGCCTGCGGGAAGGCCTGGCGCAGGGCCTTGATACAGGCCGCCTCGTGATCCGGACCGAGCAGGGTGCCCGCCTTGAGCTTGATGCTCTGGAAGCCGTTCTCCTCGATCATCCGCGCCGCCTGGGCCACCACCTGCTCGGGGCTGATGGCCTCGCCCCAGCGATCGGGCGGGTAGGGCGCATCGATATGCTCGGCGTACTTGAGGAACAGATAGGCGCTGAAGGGCACCTCGCGGCGCACCGCACCGCCCAGCAATTCGACCAGGGGAATGCCCAGGGAGCGCGCCTGCAGATCGAGGAAGGCCACCTCGAAGGCGGAATAGGCGTTGGCCACCTGCTTGCTCGGATGGGAGCCGGGCGCCAGTTCGGCACCGGCCACCACGCCGCCGGCGAGGCCGGCGACGGTCTCCACCACCCGGGCGCGCAGGCCGTTGAGGTCCCAGGCGGAGAGGCCGACCAGGCTGCTTTCCATGGCCTTCAACACCGCCAGCACCGGGGCGTCGCCATAGCTCTCGCCGAGGCCGATGTGGCCGTTGTCGCCTTCCACCTCGATGATGGATCTCAGCGCATAGGGTTCGTGGATGCCGCTGGCGTTGAGCAGCGGGGCATCGCGAAAGGCGATGGGGGTGACGGTGATCCGTTTGATCTTCACGCTCAGACTCCTGGACTTGTAGTTGTGGTGGTCTTTGTCAGTCATCGTATGACTACCGGTCGGGATCTTCAACTGAAAGAAATGCCATGACCCCGGCGGGATGACCGCATATCGCATCGGGGTTGCCCGCTCCGGTCGGGGCTGGATAAATAGCCAGCCGCCACCCTATTCGCACCTTTCGCATGAAAGCTCCGCTCGAAGATCCCCTCTACTATCTGCACAACTTCCAGCGGGTACTGGACTGGGTCGCCCTGCGCTATCCCGATCTGCTCGACGACCGCGAGCAGGCCTTCATCACCGCCTTCGCCGAGCTGCCGCAGCCCTCGCGGGCGCTGCTGGTGCGCCTGGTGATGCGCAAGGGCGAGGTGTTCCGTGCCAGCAAGCTGGTCTATGGCGAGATCGGCTGCCCCCGCGCCGCGGCGAGTCCGCTGGTGGAGCTCGGCTGGCTGCTGGCCGATCCGGAATTGCACCTGATCGAACTCTTCGCCCTGCTGCGCAAGGAAGAGCTGCTCGGCTGCTTTGGCAATCGCCTGCCCAAGGCCGGGCGCAAGGAAGACTGGCTGGCGCGGCTGGAGGCCGAGCAGGCCACGCCCCTGGCCTTCAGCGGCTGGACCGGCAGCGTGCCCGAGCTGGTGGCGGAGGGCGTCTGGCGGCTGACGCTGATGGACCTCTGCGATCGCCTGCGTCTGCTGTTCTTTGGCAACCTGCACCAGGACTGGACCGACTTCGTGCTGGCCGATCTGGGTATCTTCCAGTACGAGACGGTGGCCTTCAGCGCCGAATCCCGCGCCTTCGGCCAGCGCCACGAGGTGGACGCCTACCTCCACATCCAGCGCTGCCGCCAGGCGCTGCGCGATGGGCTGCCGGCCGCCGAGTTGCTGCCGCTACTGCCCGCCGAGCGCTTCGCCAACACCTGGCTGGAATTGCGCCGTGGCAAGCTGCTGCATGAACTGGCGCAGCACCACGAACGCCTCGGCGAGCTGGCCCAGGCCCAGGCGCTCTACGCCGCCTCGGCGCACCCCGAATCGCGCATCCGCGCCCTGCGCATGCTCGAACGGCTGGAGGACTGGCCCGCTGCCCAGGCGCTGGCGGAAGCCATCGTCGCCGCCCCGGCCCATGACGCCGAACGCCAGCAGGTGGCGCGCATCCTGCCGCGGCTGGTGCGCAAGCAGGGCGGGCCACCCAACAAGCGCCGCCCGGCCAGCCCGGTGGAGCGCCTCGATTTCGAACTGGTCAACGATGGCCTGCGCCGGGTCGAGTGGCTGGTGCGCGAGCACCTGGGTTGCGACGAGGCGCCGGTGCACTACGTGGAAAACACCCTGCTCACCAGCCTGTTCGGGCTGCTGTGCTGGGACGCTATCTTCCTCGCCATCCCCGGCGCCTTCTTCCACCCCTATCAGCGCGAACCGGCCGACCTGCGTCTGCCGGGCTTTCGCGAGCGGCGGGCCGAGGCCTTCGCCGCCTGCCTGGCGCGCCTGGACGACGGCTCCTATCCGAGCGTGATCCGCGAGCGCTTCGCCAGCAAGCGCGGCCTGGCCTCGCCCTTCGTCGCCTGGGGCATCCTCGGCAGCGAACTGCTCGACCAGGCCCTGGCCTGCCTGCCGGCGCGGCACCTGCGGCTGTGCTTCGAACGGCTGCTGGAGGATCCGGAAAACAACCGCACCGGCTTGCCCGACCTGATCCAGTTCTGGCCGGCGGAAGGCCGCTACCGGATGATCGAGGTCAAGGGCCCGGGCGACCGCCTGCAGGACAACCAGCGCCGCTGGCTGGACTTCTTCGCTGCCCATGACATCCCGGTCAGCGTCTGCCACGTGCAGTGGCAGGTGGCCGCGACCTCCGCATGAGCTATCGCATCGCCGTTCGCGCCCTCTGCGAATTCACCGCCAAGGCCGGCGATCTGGATCTCAGATTCACCCCGTCGCCCACCGCCCTGGAAGGCATCGAGGGCCACCAGCGGGTAGCCGCCCGGCGCGGCCCCGGCTATGAGCGCGAGGTCAGTCTGCAGGGCGACTTCGAAGACCTGAAGGTGCGCGGCCGTGCCGACGGCTTCGACGCCGCTGCCCAGCGTCTGGAAGAGATCAAGACCCACAGGGGCAGTCTGGAGCGCCAGCCGGGCAACCATCGCCACCTGCACTGGGCCCAGGCCAAGGTCTATGGCCATCTGCTCTGCCAGAGCCGCGAGCTGCCTGAGCTGACCCTGGCGCTGGTCTATTTCGACATCGGCACGGGTGCCGAGACCGTCTTCACCGAGCAGTGGACGGCGGCGGACCTGGCCGCGCATTTCGAACTCCAGTGTTCGCGCTTTCTCGCCTGGGCGCGCCAGGAACTGGCCCATCGCGCCGCGCGGGATGCGGCGCTGGCGACCCTGGCCTTTCCCCATCCCGACTTTCGCCACGGCCAGCGGCCCCTGGCGGAAGCCGTCTACAAGGCCGCCAGCGTCGGCTGCTGCCTGCTGGCCCAGGCGCCCACCGGTATCGGCAAGACGGTGGGCACCCTGTTCCCGCTGCTCAAGGCCATGCCGCGGCAGAACCTGGACCGACTGTTCTTCCTCGCCGCCAAGACCCCTGGCCGCGCCCTGGCCCTGCATGGTCTGGAGTCCCTGGCCGCGCCGGTGCGGGTGCTGGAGCTGGTGGCGCGGGACAAGGCCTGCGAACACCCGGAGCTGGCCTGCCATGGCGAGTCCTGCCCGCTGGCGCGGGGGTTCTACGACCGCCTGCCGGCCGCCCGCGCCGCCGCCCTGGCCGAGCCCACCCAGCTGACCCGGGCGCGGGTGCGGGAAACCGCCCTGGCCCACGAGGTCTGCCCCTATTACTTGGCCCAGGAACTGGCGCGCTGGAGCGACGTGGTGGTGGGCGACTACAACTACTACTTCGACGGCAGCGCCATGCTCCACGCCCTGGCCCAGACCCAGGAGTGGCGGGTCGGGGTGCTGGTGGACGAGGCCCACAACCTACTCGACCGCGCCCGCGGCATGTACAGCGCCAGCCTCGACCAGCGTCGCCTGGCCGCCGGCAAGGCCGTGGCGCCGCCTGCCATCGCCAAGGGGCTGCAGGCGCTCAACCGCGAATGGAATCGCCTGCACAAGGAACAGCAGGTCGACTACCAGGTGCAGCCGGACTTGCCCGCCGCCTTCCTGACCGCCCTGCAACGGGTGGTGGGTCTGCTCACCGAGCACTTCGGCGAATCCGGGCAGCCGCCGGCGCCGGAGTTGCAGACGCTGTTCTTCGACCTGTTGCAGTTCATGCGCCTGGGCGAGACCTTCGGCGATCACTCGCTGTTCGATGTCACCCTGCTCAAAGGTCGCGGCAAGGCGCAGTCGCAACTCAACCTGCGCAACCTGGTGCCGGCGCCCTTCGTCGGTCCGCGGCTGGCGGCGGCGCACAGCTGCACCCTGTTCTCCGCCACCCTGATTCCCCAGCATTTCCACCGCGACCTGCTCGGGGTCCCGGCCGGCAGCGCCTGGGTCGACGTCGCCTCGCCCTTCGCCGCCGAGCAGCTGGAGGTGCGCCTGGTGCGGCTGTCCACCCGCTACGCCGACCGCGCCGCCTCCCGCGCGCCCATCGCCGCCCTGATCGCCAGTCGCTATCGCCAGCGCCCGGGCAACTACCTGGCCTTCTTCAGCAGCTTCGACTACCTCGACCAGGTGGCCGAGGCGCTGGCCGAGCTTGCGCCCGACGTGCCCCAGTGGCGCCAGTCCCGCGGCATGGACGAAGCCGCCCGCCAGGCGTTTCTCGAGCGTTTCCAGGCCGACGGCCGCGGCATCGGCTTCGCCGTGCTCGGCGGCAGCTTCGGCGAGGGCATCGACCTGCCCGGCGACCGCCTGATCGGCGCCTTTGTCGCCACCCTGGGCCTGCCCCAGCTCAATCCGGTCAACGAACAGCTGCGCCAGCGCCTGCAGCGGCGCTTCGGCGACGGCTATCGCTATGCCTACCTCTATCCTGGGTTGCAAAAGGTCATCCAGGCCGCCGGCCGGGTGATCCGCACCGTGCAGGATCGCGGCTGCCTCTATCTCATCGACGACAGATTCACCCAGCCCGAGGTCAGGGCGCTGCTGCCGACCTGGTGGCAGGTGGAGGAGGGCGCGGTGCCCACGGGCGAGCCTGCGCCGGCTTGAAGGCTATCGCGGCCATGGGCCGCCCGCCGATGCAACTGATCCTATGGCACTCCGGTGTTTTGTTGATCGCGGCCATGGGCCGCTCCTACGATTACATCGGGACTGTAGGAGCCAGTGTCTTAGCCGTTATAGGGGTGCACCAGATGTAGAGCCGTAGCGTGGAAAACGGCGCAGCCTTTTCCACTGAGGACTTCGTGGCGAGGGCGCCCTCACCCCAACGCTCTCCCGAGGGGAGAGGGAGCCATCCGCGCAGGCGGTCATCTCCATCATCGAGCCTGTAGGAGCGGCCCATGGCCGCGATCACCGTACAGCCGTTGCTTAGGCCTCCGGCGTCTCCTCGCAAAACCTCAGCCTGTTACCGAAGGGATCGGCGATCTCCATCACCAGGCCCCAGGGCAATTCCTCGATACCCGGGCGGGCGAAGCCGTAGTCCCTGGTCAGCAATTCGGCCTGGAAGGCGCGGATGCCGGTCAGGCGGACGAAGACCGTCGAGCCGGGGCAGGCATCGCCGTGGTGGCCGGAGAGATGCAGGCGCAGGCCGGCGCGTTCGACTTCCGCGTACAGCGGCAGCCCCGGTTCGAAGCGGTGTTCCCAGACCAGGCGGAAACCCAGGAAGTGGCAGTAGAATTCACGTGCCTTTTCGTCATCGAAGATGCGCAGGATGGGGCTGGGTGGCCCGAAGGCGATGGCGGCAGCGGCCATGAGGGTCTCCAGGGAAGCGGCAAGGGAAGGTCGATGATGCGCTTTCCGGGAGGCCCGGCAACCGGAACTGTGATCCGGAAAGCTTTGGTAACCCCTCTGGCAGGCCAGAGCGTGCGCTAGGCTGCAGTTCACCGGTGCGATGGCGAACCTATCCGGGTATCGTGCATTCTTTTTCCTTTCTGGTGGTTCGGCTGGGCCGAATCTTTCATCCTTAGTGACCAAGGTTGATCCATGCAGCGTAGACACCTGCTCAAAGCGTCCCTGGCCCTGGCGGCCTACACCGGCATTCCCTCCACCGGGCTGTTCGCCCTCCAGGCCTTTGCCAATCCGGCCAATGGCGATGGCCAGGCCTTCGATTTCGACTGGCTCAAGCAGCACGCCAAGGAGCTGGCCGGCCAGGCCTACCAGCCCACCGCCCAGAAACTGCCCGACACCCTGGCGAACATGACGCCGCAGCAGTTCAACGCCATCGGCTACGATGCCAAGCATTCGCTCTGGCACGACCTCAAGGGCCAGCTGGACGTGCAGTTCTTCCACGTCGGCATGGGCTTCAAGACCCCGGTGCGGATGTTCTCGGTGGACCCCAAGACCAACGAGGCCAAGGAAGTCCACTTCCGCCCCGAGCTGTTCAACTACAACGACAGCGGCGTCGACAAGAGCCAGCTCAAGGGCGACCTGGGCTTCGCCGGCTTCAAGCTGTTCAAGGCGCCGCACCTGGCCCAGTACGACATCGTCTCCTTCCTTGGCGCCAGCTACTTCCGCGCCGTGGACAAGACCCGCCAGTACGGCCTCTCGGCCCGCGGGTTGGCCATCGACACCTATGCCGATCGGCCCGAGGAATTCCCCGACTTCACCAAGTTCTGGTTCGTCACCCCGAACAAGAACAGCACCCGCTTCGTGGTCTATGCGCTGCTGGATTCGCCCAGCGCCACCGGCGCCTATCGCTTCGACATCGACTGCCTGAACGACCGCGTGGTGATGGACGTGGACGCCAACGTCAACGCCCGCCGCGACATCAAGCAACTGGGCATCGCGCCCATGACCAGCATGTTCGGCTGCGGCACCCACGAGCGCCAGACCTGCAACACCTACCACCCGCAGATCCACGACTCCGACCGGCTGGCCATGTGGAAGGGCAACGGCGAGTGGATCTGCCGTCCGCTGAACAATCCCCCCAAGCTGCAGTTCAACGCCTTCAAGGACGACAGTCCCAAGGGCTTCGGCCTGGTGCAGACCGATCACGAATTCGAAAGCTACCAGGACGTCATGGTCCGCTACGACCGCCGGCCGAGTCTGTGGGTCGAACCCACCTCCGCCTGGGGCGAGGGTGCCATCCAGTTGCTGGAGATCCCCACCACCGGCGAGACCCTGGACAACATCGTGGCCTTCTGGGCGCCGGCCGAGACCATCACCGCCGGCAAGTCGCTGCACTATGGCTACAAGCTGCACTGGAGTGCGCTGCCGCCGGTGAGCACGCCGCTGGCGCGGGTCTATGCCACCCGTTCCGGCATCGGCGGCTTCCCCGAGGGCTGGGCGCCCGGTGAGCACTGGCCCAAGGTCTGGGCGCGGCGCTTCGCCATCGATTTCAACGGCGGCGGTCTGTCGTTCCTGCCCGAGGGTACCGGCATCGAGCCGGTGGTCACCGTCACCGACGGCAAGGTGCAGGATTTCCACGTGCTCAAGATCGACGAGATCGGCGGCTACCGGGTGATCTTCGACTGGTACCCCACCAGCGACAAGGCCGATCCGGTGCAGATGCGTGCCTTCATCCGCACCCAGGATCGCGCCCTGAGTGAAACCTGGCTGTACCAGTACTTCCCGCCAGCCGCCGACCAGCGCCGCTATCCGGACTGGAAGCAGTCCTAAGCGGTCAGCAAAAAGCCGCTGTGCCTCCCCGGCGCAGCGGCTTTTTTGTGCCCGGAAGAAGGGCGTGGGGCTGACTGATCGCGGTGGTCAGTCGGCCAGCACCACCTGGTTGCGCCCCGCGCGCTTGGCCCGGTAGAGCGCCGCGTCGGCCAGGCCGTAGGCGAGCTCGAAGTCGGTCCCCGGCAGGTTGAGGCTGAGGCCGAAGCTGGCCGTCACCGGTGCTGTGCCGGTCTTCTCCCGGGCGATGCGCAGACGCAGGCGTTCGGTCATGGCCAGGGCCTCGTCCCGCGCCAGGGTCGGGAGCAGCACGGTGAATTCCTCGCCACCCACCCGACCGACGATGGCCGGCGCCTGGACCAGCTCCTGCAGGCAGCGGGCGATGGCCTGGATCACCCGATCGCCGGCGGGATGGCCGAACTCGTCGTTGATGCGTTTGAAGTGGTCGATGTCCAGCACGATCATGGCCCCACCCCGTTGCCGCAGGGCCTGGCCGGCCTGGTCGATCACCGCGCCGCGATTGAGCATCCCGGTGAGGGCGTCGTGGGTGGCGCGGTACTCCAGCTGCTGGCTGAGGGTCTGCAATTGCTGGTTGAGGGCATTCATCTCGCGTTCGGCGCGATCGCTGCGGGCGATCAGCCGGCGGGTCTCGCGCATCAGGCGTTCGAAGTGCAGCGTCAGGTCGCCGAGGGCGGCTCGGTAGCGCTCGGCATCGGCGTCGTCGGCCCCATAGAGGGCGCGCGCCGCCTGCAGCACCCCGGCTTCCTGCTCGAACAGGTCGGGGCCCGCCTCGGCCGGGCTGCAGCGCCTGACGCTGGCGGTCATGCCGGCAGCTCGGGATGTTCGATGAACGTCAGCGCCTGGAAGTCCAGTCGCAGTTCTTCGCCAAATTCCTGGATGGTCTCGTCCTCGGCATCGTAGTACCAGTGCAGCTCCACCCGGTTGCCGGCCTGGGCCGCCTGGTCCAGGGCGTCGAACAGGGTGAACAGCATCTTGGTGCTGGAGCTGTTGAAGTAGGCCAGGGCCACGTGCACCCGGATGCGGGCGTCCCGGCGCTGGTCGAGGTAGGCCCGCAGCGACTCGATCACCGGCAGATAGAAGGCCGCGGCGTTTTCCGGAAAGGATTCGCCCTTGAGCCAGAGTTCGTCCTCGGCGAAACGGAAATCCACCTCCGGAGAGGTGGCGGTGGGAGCGATGAACATGGTGTCCATACGAGGTAGGGGTCCCTGTCAGATGATGGCTTTCAGGCAGAACAGGGTGGTGCCCGGCGTCTGCGTCGAGGGATGGAAGGCGAATTCCAGGGGTGCACTCGCATCGCGCGCCATGGTCAGGAAGCCGAGGCCGGCACCCTTGCTGTCGGCCGGGGTCTCGGCGCGCAGGGATTCGCGATAGGCCTGCTTGATCTGATCCAGCGACATGCTGCACAGCGGCTCGAGCCGCTCGCGCAGGGCGTCGACCTTGTCGCTGGCGATGGGGTTGGCGCAGAGCATCTGGTAGTTGCCGTCCTGGCGGGTGATACAGACGGAGCCCTGGCCCAGCTTGGTGTCCGCCAGGGCGTCCGGCGGCAGGGCATCGGCGGAATAATGCAGGACGTTCTGTGACAATTCGATGAAGGAAGAAAACAGCTTGCGCCGGGTGGCGCCGCTGATGCCTTCGAACTCCAGTTGCAGCTTCACCACCTCGGCCATGGCGGCGACGATGCCATGGGAGAAATAACCGCGGTGATAGAAGATCACGTGCTGCTGCTGGGCGATGTCGAGAAAGGCGCCGTTCGCGGGAAAGGAGGCGGTCATGTCGGTCAGGCCACGCGGATGCAGAGGAAGGTGAGGTCGTCGCGACGCATTTCGTCGCCTTGCCAGTGGGCGAGGTCCGCGCTGAGTTGCTCACAGAAGGCCGCGGTGGGCAGCGCACGCGATTCGCTCAGCCGGGTCAGGGCGCGGCGCTTGCCAAAGGAGGTGCGCCGCGGGCCGCCGATCTGGTCGATCAGGCCATCGGTGGTGGCGAACAGCAGGCTGCCCGGCGGCAACGGCAGGGTGGTGGCCGGCCAGCACTGGTCGAGCGGGCTGTCGGCGTAGCCGATCCCCAGGCGCAGCGGCGCCAGGGTCAGGACGTCCGCGGCGTCGGGCGCCAGCAGGTGGAGCGGCATGCGGGCGCCGGCGTAGGTCAGGCTGTGACTGCCTCTGTCCACCCAGAAGCAGGCCAGGTCCAGGCCGTCGTTGGATTCGGAGATGCCGCCGGACTGCCCCAGCATGGCCTTGACGCTGGCGTTGATCGCCGCGAGCAACGCCGAGGGATCGCGCGGTCCCAGCTGTTGCAGGGCCTGGGTCAGGGACGCCGAGGCGATCAGGGTCATGAAGGCGCCGGGCACACCGTGGCCGGTGCAGTCGGCGATGGCACCGAACCAGCCGTCTGCGTGCTGGGCGAAGTGATAGAAGTCGCCACCGACCACGTCGCGCGGCTGCCAGACCAGGGTGGCGTCCTGTTCCATCACCGCCAGGGCTTCGCGCGAGCTGCGCAGCATGGCGCGCTGGATGACGCTGGCGTATTCGATGCTGTGCATGATCTGGCGATTCTTCTCGGCCTGCAGGTCTGAGACGATGCGCATCAGCTGCACGCCCAGGCCGAGCCCGGCGAAGCGCCCTTCGCGGGTGACGATGAAGCCATCGGCCAGGGCCTTTTCGCCCACCTCGACGGTGCGCCGGGTCAGCTCCTCGATGGACAGACCGGCATCCACCACCAGCGGCTCCTTGTCCATGAAAGCGATGCAGCTCTTGCGATCGTAGACTTCACGGTGATACGGCTTGCTCATCTGCGAGAGAAAGATGTCGCGGTTGATCAGGCCGATCGGGCGGTCGTGCTCGACTACCGCGAGACTGGTGATCTCGCGGCGTTCGTTGAACAGGTCCATGACCATGGCGTTGGTGTGCTCGGCCTCGACGGCGGGCCACTGGGTGCAGAGGTCGAGGGCGCAGCGTTGGCTGGGGCGGGAGGCGGCACGCGCGGAGGGCAGGGGAGCGGACGACATCGATACGAATCCGTTCTCGGGAGGTCGATGCAGCCTAGGGGCTCCGTGTTGAGCTTTGATGACAGGAGCTGGCCAGGCGCCAGCATAGTGCCGGGCCTGGCCAGGTGGGCGTCAGCCGGTCAGGACCCCCAGGGCGGCGCGGGTGAACGGCGGGGGCGGCACGGCGTTGAGCACCGCACCCTGGAGCACCAGACCGCTGTGGGCGAACTGGCGCTGGGTGGCCTCGATTTCCTTGGCGGTGTTGCAGCCATGGCGCGACACCAGCAGGCAGGTGCCGGCCTGGGCGGCGAGCAGCACGGCATCGGTTACCGCCAGCACCGGCGGGGTGTCGAGGATGACCAGTTCGTAGTCCTGCTGCAGGCCGCGCAGCAGCTCGGTACAGCGCGCACTCATCAGCAATTCGGCCGGATTGGGCGGGCGGACGCCGCCCACCAGGCAATCCAGGCCGGGGATCGCCGAGGGCTGGATCGCCTGCTCGGGCGTCGCCAGCCCCGCCAGCACCTCGGCCAGACCCGGGCGGCGGGCCAGTTGCAGGCGCCGGTGCAGGCGTCCGCGCCGCAGGTCGGCATCCACCAGCAGCACCCGCGTCCCGCCTTCGGCCAGCACCCGCGCCAGTTGCATGGCAACCGAGGACTTGCCGGCGCCGGGGCTGGCGCTGGTGATCAGCAGCAGGTCGTTGCGCGCCTCGGTGCGGGCGAAGGCCAGGCTGGTGCGCAGGATCCGCAGGGCCTCCTGGTAGCCGCTGTCGAGTGAGGTCTGCAGCGGGCCGCCGAGTTGGCGGCTCGGCGCCAGCGGCAATTGCGCCAGCACCGGCAGGCCCAGATTTTCCAGGCCCTCGGCGTCTTCGATGCCGCGCTCCAGGCTGGCGCGCAGATAGACCCAGGCCATCCCGGCCAGGCAGCCGAAGAGCAGAGCGCTAAGGATCAGCAGGGGCTTCTTGGGATAGACCGGGGCGATCTGGGTATAGGCGCTGTCGATGATGCGCACATCGCTCACCGTGCCGGCACGCACCACCGACAATTCCTGGATGCGCTTGCTCATCAGCGCATAGAGCTTGTCCGCCGCCTCGACGTCGCGCTGCAGGCGCAGGACCTCCTGCTGGGTCTGGGGCAGCTTGGCCAGGCGCTGCTGCACGGCCTGGCGCTCGCCGTTGAGCACCTGGCGGCGCGCCAGCAGGGTCTGGTACAGCGGGTGGGTGGTGGTGAAGCGCAGGGCCAGTCCGAGACGCTCCATCTCCAGGGCCGACAGCTGGCCATCGAGGTCCACCGCCTGGCGCAGCAGGCTGCGTCCCTCTTCGCCGATGGCGATGGAGCCCTGGCGGCGCTGATAGCGGTCCAGCGCCTGGCGGCCGTCGGCCAGGCGCTGATTCACCCGCGGCAACTCCTGGCGCAGGAAGGCCAGTTGCTGGGTGGATTCGTCGGCGTTGCGGGTCACGTCCTGGCGTACATAGGCCTCGGTGATGCCGCGCAGGATGCGTTGCGCCCGCTGCGGGTCGGTGTCCTGCAGCTGGATCGAGAGGATGCCCGAGCGCTTGCCGCGCTCGCTGACCATCAGCCGCTCCTGCAGCGCCTGGATGGCCACGCCGCGGCGTTGCTTGACGAGGATGAATTCGGTGCCCGGATAGGCGTGCAGCTGGGCGATGTCCAGCTGCAGCTCGCCGGCGCTGGCCGGCTGGCCCAGCCGACCTTCCAGCAGGCGCTTGCCCTGGGCATCGCTCAGCAGGAAGCGATCCGGGGCCTCGGCGGTGAGGGTCAGCGGCTGGCCATAGAGGGCGTCGGGCACGCTCAGCCTGGCGATGGTCAGCTGTTCGCCGCCCCAGGCGAAGCGCGCGAGGCCGAACAGCGGCGGGGCCACCCCGGTGCCCGCGCGTTCGTGGCGGCGCGCCAGCCAGTCGCCCAGCAGCGGCAGGCGCCGCGGGGTGACGCTCAGGTCCAGGCCCTCGGCGTCCACCACCTCGCCGACCACCCGCCGCGAGGTGAGCAGCTGCATCTCGGTGATGGCTTCCGGCGGCGGCAGCGGTCGGCCGTTGTCGGCTTCGTCCAGCCGCACGATGCCGCGCTGGTACTCGATCTGCACCGTCGCCACCGCCTGATAGCGCGGCGCGGCCAGTTGCGCATAGGCCACGCCCAACAGGGTGCAGAGGACGATGCAGACGAGCAGGCTGCGGCGATGGCGCCAGAGCGCGGCGCAGTAACGGGCGAAACCTATGTCCGCGGCCTGGGTGGCGGCGGGGAGCGTCTGATGCGACTTGTCCATGCAGGAGCGGGCCTTGGGGCAGGTACGAGAAAGGACAGCCGTCGCAGCCGCACGCTGGCGAGAGGGCAGCGCGCGGCGAACCGGGGGTCGAAATCGTCACACCAGGCAGGGCACAGCTGGGAACGCCAGGCGCTGGATCGGGGATCCGCGCCTTGTCGGCTGGAGTGCTGCGTCGACTCTAAGCGAAAGCAAAAGCCAAAAATGTGACACTCCGTGCAGAACGCGACGGATGCCCGCTTGGCAGCTTCAAGGTGCTAAGGCAGTCTTCTTCGCGACCTGTCGTGTCTCCGGACGACAAGCCATGGCCAGCGCCTGGTGTTCCGGAGTCGCTCGTGCCCGTGCCCTTGCTGGCGAAGGCACCCCAGGTAGCAAATGCAAACGCCGCGGCCCCCTGGCAACGGCGTGTTCCTGACGGCTTCTTGAATGTAGTCAGCGGTTGAAGCCCGGTTACCCGCCCACGCGCCTCTTGGCCTGCGTGGGCGGTCTTGCACCGGTTGTACCAGGCCTGCGGAGGAGGGCGCCTGGTTCTTCACTGCCCTGGACGGCGTTCTCGACTGCATGGCTGTCAGGAGACAGGACAATGAGCGTGGTATCTGACGTTACCCATCCCGGGGTCCGGGTGGGACGGTGGCCGTTCTGGCTGGGCGGTCTGGTGGTCGGTCTGCTGTTGCTGCTGGCGCTGCTCTGGCGCCTGCCGGATTTTCGCGACGGCACCGGGGCGCAGAATCTCGAAGCCAGCTATCACGTCCTGCTCAGTCTCAATGCCCTGGACGAATCCGGCGTGACCCGCCACTGGTGGCTGCCCACGGTGACCCTGGGCGGCAGTCACGACAAGCAGGTGTCCTGGGGCGCGACCATCCCCACCCACAGTGGCGACTACGTCTACACCAGCTTCAGCAGCTACGGCTTCCTTGCGCCCTATCTCGGCCTCAAGGCCGCGGGGCTGACGCCTTCGCTGCACAGCCTCGCGCTGTTCAACGCCGCCCTCGGCGCCCTCACGGCGTTGCTGCTGTTCCGCCTGCTCTACCTGGTGCTGCGCAGTCACGGCGCCAGCCGCGGCCTGGCCGCCACGAGCGCGGTGCTGGGCTGCCTGATCGCAGTGTTCAGCCGCGAGGCGCTGCTGTCCCAGGGCCTGCTCTACTGGGTGCAGAGTTTCTACCAGGTGCTGCTGCTGGCCAGTCTGCTGACGCTCTTCCACTACCTGCAGGCGCCTGCCGGCCAGCGCCAGCGGCTGGGCTGGCTGCTGGCCGGCCTGATCTGCTTCGGCGCCCTGACCGAATGGACCGGCTACGTCTTCGGCGGCGGGCTGGTCGCGCTGTTCTGGCTGCAGCGCCGGCAATTGCCGGAAGGCCAGCGGATGGCCTGGCGCCTGGCCTTCGCCACGGCTTTGGCCGGATTGCTGGTGCTGCTGCACTACAGCCTGGCGGCGGGCCTGTTGCCGACGCTCAAGGCCTTTGCCCGGCGCTTTCTCGCCCGCAGTCCGAACAATGCCCACCTGACCGACTTCTTCGCTGGCTACGGACTGTCCTTCGGCCTGTTCCTGGCCGCGGTGGCCATCGCCCTGGGGGTACTGGTCTGGAAGCGCAAGAGCCTGAACTGGCCGCGCAGCACCACGCTGCTGCTGGTCGCCGCCAGCGTGCCGCTGCTGGAAAATCTGCTGCTGCTGCAGCATGCCACCCAGTTTTCCTTCGATCGCCTCAAATTCATCTTTCCCGCCGCGCTGCTGCTCGGCCTGGCCTTTCTGGCCCTGAAGACCCCGGGGCGCGCCGTGCTCGCCGTGGTGCTGGTGGCCGCGGCCCTGCAGAACGGCCAGACCTATCGCCAGGACCTCGCCGGCTATGCCGGCTGGGGCGCCATCGACCGGCAGAACCAGGCCCTGGTCGGGCTGGTGAAAGGCCAGGTCGCCCTGGACTGCACCCTCATCTCCACCGACATGACGGTGCGCGGCTACGCCAACCTGCTGTTCCACCGCAGCATCCACGAATTGCAGCGCCAGCCGCTGGACTACCACGGCGAGCCGGGGGCCTGTGGCGGACTCTATCTGGAAGGCCGGGATTTCCGCGTCGACCTGCCCGAATACACCCGCGCCCGCCTGAGTCTGGCGGACGGTCGCCAACTGACCTACGCCAAGGTCGAGGGTGACTGGCGCCTGCAATGAACGCCCCATCCATGAACGTGCTGCGAGGAAACCGGGTATGCCGGGTACGCTGATCAATCGACTGAGTTTTCTGGCCCTGGGTGGCCTGATGGTCCTGCAGTTCGGCGTCTTCGAACAGAGCCCGACCAATCCGGTGGGCATCCGCTACGTGGGCGAGCTGTACCTGGCGATCTGCCTGGGTTTCTTCGCGCTCTTCACCCTGAGCACCTGGCATCGGCCGCAGCGCGACTATCGGCTGCTGATGGGCTTCTGCCTGTTTTCCACGGCGGTGTTCGTCGGCCTGCCGGCGGTGTTCGCCCAGCTGTTCTGGGGCCAGCCGCTGGTCTACGGCCTCATCGAGGAGCGGCGGGTGCTTTACTGCTTCAGCGCCTTCCTGGTGCTCTACCTGGCCAAGCGGCTGAATGCCGTGCAGTTCGAGAATCTGATCATCCTGGTCGGGCTGCTCTCGGCGCTGCTGTGCTGGCTGTCCTACTTCAAGATGCTGCCGGACCTGCGCGAGGAGGTGAAGGACCTCAGCCGTCCCGGACGGGCCTCCACGGGGGCGGGCGCCATCTTCTTCGGCTACTTCATCTGCATCTACTTCGCCGGTCGCGGGCGTTCCTTCATCGACGGCCAGTTGCGGCCCAAGCTGAGGCACGGTCTGCTGGCGCTGTTCTTTCTGGCGACCATCGTGGTGGTGTTGCAGACCCGCCAGCTGATCGTGGTCTGCCTGGTGTTCACCATCCTCGCCCTGCGCGCGCGCCTGGTCGGCCCGGCGCTGTTCGGCGCCATCATCATCGCACCGCTGATCCTCTATCCGCACCTCCTGGAAACCCTCGGCTTCAACCTGGATTTCTATGCGCGCTCGGTGCAGGAAGGCCCTACCGACAACGTCCGGGAAAACACCATTTCCCAGATCATCAACCACCTGCAGCTGTACAACGGCCTGCCCAGCGGCAGCCTCAGCCTGATGTGGAACGACGGCTTCAAGCCGATCTTCGGCGACTACTTCTTCCTTTCCGACGTCGGCATCTTCGGCACCGTGTTCCGCTTCGGCTTCCTGTCGATCCTGGTGATTCCCATCGGCCTGGCGGTCCACTATCTGGTGGCGCGCAAGCTGAGCCGCGACCTGGAATTCACCCTGGCGGTATTCCTCGCCTTCATGACCATCTGGCCGCTGCAGGGACTGTTCGAATACCAGGGCACCGCGGCCCTGCTCTTCGTCATGCAGGCGCTGAAGACCTACCACGGCGCGCCTCAGTACGGGGTGATCAGCCTGCCGGAGCGACCGGGAGCGCTGCCGCCCGGTCGCCAGGTCCTGCCGGTCTAGCAGCCGGTCAGGCGTTCGACGCGGCGTTCGCCGGGAAAGAAGAAGGGGCGCAGGCGCACGCCCAGGCTGTTGCCGAAGAAGGCGGCCACCAGCCACAGCCAGCCGTGCAGGCTGCCCGAGGCGATGCCGCTGAAGTAGGCGCCGATGTTGCAGCCATAGGCCAGCCGCGCGCCGTAGCCCAGCAGCAGGCCGCCAAGCACCGCCGCCACCAGCGACCGCGCGGGAATGCGCAGGCTGGGGGCGAAGCGTCCGGCGAGCCCCGCGGCGGCCAGGGCGCCCAGCATGATGCCGAGATTCATCACGCTGGTGACGTCGAACCAGAAGGGCTCGGCCAGCGCCCGGGCATTGGCCGGTTGCTGCCAGAAGGCCCAGCCGGAGACGTCCAGCCCGAGCAGACCGGCACCCTTGGCGCCCCAGAGGGCGAAGGCCGAGGTGACGCCCCAGGGGCGACCGGCCAGGGCCAGGGTGACGAAGTTCAGTATGGCCAGGGCGATGGCGCCCCAGACCAGCGGCCAGCTGCCGCGCAGCAGGCGCGCCGCGCCCTGGTGTTCACCGGGCACCGTGACTTCCAGCGAGCCGTGGCGACGGCGCTCCAGCACCACCGAGACCCCGGCGATCAGGGCGAAGGCCGCCAGGCTGACCAGGATGCCGGGCAGCACGCCCAGGCTGGTCACCAGGGAGGTGGGCGGCAGACCGGGCAGGGCGAACCACCAGCCCAGGTGCTGGGTGGCGATCAGCGAACCGATGACGAAGAACAGCAGGGTCACCAGCATCCGCGCATTGCCGCCGCCGGCGGTGAACAGGGTGCCGGAGGCGCAGCCACCGCCCAGTTGCATGCCGATGCCGAACAGGAAGGCGCCGACCACCACCGAGGTGGACAGCGGCGAGACGTTGCCGCGCACCGCCTCGCCGAACAGGCTGCCGGCGCCCAGGGCGGGAAAGAACAGCAGCACCGCCAGGGCCAGCATCACCATCTGGGCGCGCAGGCCGGCGCCGCGGCGGTCGAGGATGAACACCCGCCAGGCCGAGGTGAAGCCGAAGGCGGCGTGGTAGAGGGTCAGGCCGAGGGCGCCGCCGAGCAGCAGCAGGAGCGCCTGACGGCCGCCCACGGCCTGGCCGAGAAAGAGCATGCCCAGGGCGAGCAGGCAGGTCGCCCACAGGGCCGCCCAGGGCAGGCGAGGAGAGGAAAGGGTAGAGGTCTGCTGCATCATGGTTCCGGTAGCTTCGAACTAAAGTCCGACCATTTTAGTAGGACTTGCCCGGGAATCCCAGCCACCCGGCAGCTCTGGTTCAATGAAAGGGTTACATCGATATAGCCAGAAGTTATCTAGCATTCAGGGCAGCCGTTTGGCCGAGGGCGTGGTCAAAGCGGCCAAAGGAATCCCCTGGAGTCGCCGTGTCCGCTGCTGCCGTGCCGTCTGTTCCCGCCTTGCCCACCCTGTCGCGATTGCGCGGCTGGACCGCCCTGGCCGCTGCCCTGGTGCTGGCCGGTTGCAGCCTGACGCCCAGCTCCCAGGGTCCGACCCGTTCGCCGGCCGAGGTGCGCGCCGAGCTCCTGCGGCTGCTGCCGGCCAGCGTGGCGGATCGGCAGGGCTGGGCCAGCGATATCCAGACCGCCTTCAGCGCCCAGGGCCTCGAGCCCTCCACGGACAACCTCTGCGCCGTGCTGGCGGTGGCGGAGCAGGAATCCACCTACCAGGTCGATCCGCCGGTGCCGGGACTGGGGCGGATCGCCCGGGAAGAGATCGACAGGCGTGCGGCGCGGGCCTATGTGCCTCAACTGCTGGTGCGCACCGCGCTCAACCTCAGGTCGCCCACCGGCAAGACCTACGCCCAGCGCCTGGACAGTGCCCGAACCGAGCGCGAGCTGAGTCTGATCTTCGAGGACTTCATCGCCATGGTGCCCCTGGGAGGCCAGCTGTTCGGGCGCTTCAATCCGGTGCGCACCGGCGGCCCCATGCAGGTCAGCATCGACTTCGCCGAGGCTCATGCCCGCGGCTATCCCTATGAGCGCGAGGGTTCCATCCGCCATGAGGTGTTCAGCCGGCGGGGCGGTCTCTATTTCGGCACCGCGCACCTGCTGGGCTATCCCGCGGACTATGCCACGCCGCTGTATCGCTTCGCCGATTTCAACGCCGGCTGGTACGCCAGTCGCAATGCCGCCTTCCAGAGTGCGGTAAGCCGGGCCACGGGGATGAAGCTGGCGCTGGACGGCGATCTGGTGGTGCCCGGTTCGCGGACCCAGGGCGAGACCGAGCGGGTGGTCAATCGCCTGGCGCCGGCCCTGGGCATGAGCGACATCGCCATCCGCCACGACCTGGAGGCGGGGGAGTCCGAGGACTTCGCCAAGACCGATCTCTATGCCAAGGTCTATGCCCTGGCCGAGCGCAAGGCCGGTCGCAGCCTGCCGCGCGCCATCCTGCCGGGCATCACCCTGGAGAGTCCCAAGATCACCCGCACCCTCACCACCGCCTGGTTCGCCCAGCGGGTGGAGGAACGCTGGCAGCGCTGCCGGGGCCGCGCCGCGCGCTGAGGGGCGCAGGGGGCCGAACGGCGTTTTCCAGGTGACGAGGGTCGGGCCCGGGGATGGCAATTGGCCAGACTATTCGCCTAACATGAGGCGATGAAGCGGCCTCGCGCCGTACGGTTCTGGTGTAGTCCCTAGAGGTCCAGATGACCGATACCCCCGGCTCCCGGTTGACGCTGATCGTCGACCAGCCCACCCCCACGGCCCGCCATCGGCTGCCACCCCGCGAACAGGCCAAGGCCCTGCGACTGCTGCGCACCCTGGGCCTCGAAGCCGATACCCCGCCGGAACTGGTGCTGGCCTGGCTGGAACGCCGCGATGGCGGTTGTTCGCTGCCGGAAGCGGCGCGCCAGATCGGCCTGGGCAACTGGCTGGGGATCACCACCAGCCTGGCCGACCTCACCCAGAATCTGGCGCGCTTCGAAGCGGCCTATGCCCTGGACAGCGTGCTCGACTCCCTGACCGTCCTGGCCGAGCAGTCGCCGCCCGAGTCCCGCTAGCCGCTAGAGGCCGGCACCGCGGATGTTGACGTAGAGGCTGTACAGCGAGTGGGAACCGGCCATGAACAGGCGGTTGCCTTCCGGGCCGCCAAAGCAGAGGTTGGGGCAGCGTTCCGGCAGGTGGATGTGCCCCAGCGCTTTGCCGCTGGGATCGAAGACCCGCACGCCATCGAGCGCCTCGGGCTTGGCCGCCGGCGCGCCACTGCTACCCCAGCCGCACCAGAGATTGCCCGCCACGTCGCACTTGATGCCGTCCAGGGCGCCGTATTCCAGCGCCTCGATGTGCTTGCGGCGCTCGCCCAGGCTGCCGTCGTCCCTGACCGTATAGGCCCACACCAGGCGATTGGGCTTGGCGCGGCCCTCGACCACGTAGAGCAGCTTTTCGTCCGGCGAGAAGGCCAGGCCGTTGGGGCCGTTGAGATCACCGATCACCCGGGTCACCGCCAGGCTCTCGCCGTCGATGCGATAGACCCCATCGGGTTGCTCGGTCTTGACCCTATGACCCTCGTAGTCGCTGTTGGCCTGGAACGGCGGGTCGCTGAACCAGATGGAGCCGTCACGCTTGACCACCACGTCATTGGGCGAATTGAACGGCTTGCCGTCGAAGCTATCGGCCAGCACCGTGATACGCCCATCGTGCTCGGTGCGGGTGACCCGCCGCCCGAGGCCGTGAGTGGTGGAGCCTTCACAGGCGATCAGCCGACCCTGGCGATCACGGGTCAGGCCGTTGGCGAAATTCGACTGGGCGCGGTAGGTGTCCAGCCGGCCGCTGACCTCATCCCAGCGCACGATGCGGTTGTTTGGGATGTCGCTCATCAGCAGGTAGTTGCCATCGCCGATCCACACCGGGCCTTCGGCCCAGCGCAGGCCGGTGGCCAGGCGTTCGACACTGGCGTTGAACAGCCGCAACTCGAGGAAGCGGTCGTCGAGGATCTCGATCAGCGGATCGGGATAGCGTTGGCTCAGGGGTTCCCCGGCGCGGGCGAGACCGGGCAGGGCGAGGGCGGCGCCGCAGACCAGGCCGCTCTGGAGCAACTGGCGACGTGACAATAGCCGGGCGAGGCCCGGGAGGGAGTCATGCATGGTGCAGGTCCTTGATTGTTATTGTTCAGACGAGGCAATGCGGATCAACCTGCATCGGCAGGTTAATCGTATGACATCATATGTCTTGTGGCGAATGGCGCCAACCGGGGCACGGGCCTAGTCGGCCTCGAGCACCAGGCAGGTCCGACCGCGGCCCTGGCGTTTGGCCTGATAGAGGCGCCGGTCGGCTTCGTGGAGAAAGCCTTCGAGGTCGTCGGCGAGGCCGCTGAAGACGCCGGCGCTGAACGACAGCGGCGGGGCGCCGGGGGCATAGCTCTGGGCGTGGCAGTAGCGGCGCAGCAGGTCCAGCGCCTGCAGCAGCTGCTCCGGTGGCATCCGGCTGACCAAGGCGAATTCCTCGCCACCCAGGCGACCGGTGAGATCCTGGGGCAGGGTCCGCGCCAAGGCCTGGGCGAAGACCACCAGGGCACTGTCACCGCTGGCATGGCCGTGTTCGTCGTTGATGCGCTTGAAGTGATCCAGGTCGAGCATGGCCACGCTCAGGGCGTGGCCCTCGCGTTCGGCCTGGCGGAACAGCTCCTGGGCCTGATCCTGAAAGGCGCGCCTGTTGCGCAGCCCGGTGAGGGAATCGTACTGGGCGGCGTGGGTGAGGGCGCGCATGAGATCCCGCCGTTCCAGGGTCGAGACCACTCGGCAATTGAGCTCCTCGGGGCAGAAGGGCTTGCGCAGGAAGTCGTCGGCCCCCTGCTTGATGAACTTGGCGCTGAGCGAACCCTTTTCGTCGGCCGACAGGCCGATGATGCTGAGGTCGTGGCGGCGCAGCTTCTGCCGCAACATCTGCACCAGTTCGAAGCCGCTGAGGCCGGGCATGCTGTGGTCCACCACCAGCAGGTCGATGTCCGGCTGCTCCTGCAGCAGGCGCAGGGCCTCGTTGCCGTCGCAGGCGTCCAGCAGCTGGTAGCGGTGGGGCGTCAGCACATGGCGGATGTAGTTGCGGGTGGCGTCGGAGTCCTCGGCGATGAGGATCTTGACCGCGGTATTGCTGTCTAGCCGGCGCAGCAGCCGGAAGGCGAATTCGTAGGAGTACTGGCTTTCCTTGAGCACATAGTCGACCACGCCCTTGGTGAGCAGGTCGTCGCGCCGGCGCTCGTCGTAGGAACCGCTGAGGACGATGCAGGGCAGACGATAGCGCAGCACCAGATCGACGCTTTCGCCATTGGGCGCATCGGGCAGGTTGAGGTCCACCAGGGCGGCGAAGAACAGATTGGCCGAGGTTTCCAGCATCAGCTCGGCTTCGGCCAGGGTGGCGCAGAATACCGGCTCGAAGTCACGCTGCTGACGAAAGAGGTGCGCCAGAATCTTGAGGACCATGGGGCTGTCTTCGATGACCAGGATGGAGCGCACCGGTAACTCCTGCAGGGCAAAGATCGGCCGAGAATAGTTCTGGCGTCAGAGGAAGGGATCATTCGCCTCTGCGTATCGGCCAAAGGATCGACGACTTGAATGGCCGCCGATCCTTCCCGGTTCAGCGGTCCGCCTGGCCTTCCAGCTGGCGCTGCCGGGGCAGGCGCAGGGCGTCGTCGCGCGGCAGCGGGCGACTCAGCAGGTTGCCCTGCACCTTGTCCACCTGCAGCGCCTTGAGCGCTTCCAGCTCGGCGAGGGTTTCCACCCCCTCGGCGATCACCTCCTTGTGGGTCTCGCGGGCGAAGGCGATGATCGCCGAGGCCAGCGCCCGGCGTTCGGCGTCGCGATCGATGTCGCGCACCAGGCTCATGTCCAGCTTGATCATGTCCGGCCGCAGTCGAAGGATGTGCCTCAGACTCGAATAGCCGGCGCCGGCATCGTCGATGGCCAGGCGCACGCCCTGGGCCCGCAGCGGTTGCAGCTGGGCATGCAGGGCGTCGTAGTCGTCGACCTCGGCATGTTCGGTGATCTCCAGCACCAGGCGTCCGGGAGGATTGCCGGCCAGCAGCGCTGGCAGGCGCCCGCCCAGGATGGTCTGCGGCGAACAGTTCATGGTCAGGTAGCTGTCGTCGGGCAGACTCTGCAGTCCCTGTAGGGCGAAGCGCATGGCGCTTTCTTCCAGTTCGTCGCCGAGACCGACGGCGCTGGCTTCGGAAAACCACAGGTCCGGGCTGCGCTGCGGCGGGCAGTGGAAGCGCGACAGGGATTCCCAGCCGGCGATGCGCAGATCCGTCAGGTGATAGATCGGCTGGTAGACGATGCTCGGCTGGTGGGCGGCCACCGCGCCCTGGATGCGCTCGCGCATCTCCACCTGGCCGCGGCGACTGGAGACGTCCAGGCTGAGGCGATCGGCCACCAGTTCGGCAAAGGTCCGCACCAACTCCAGGTCACGAGGACTCAGGGTCGGATCGGGCTGGTACTTGAAGCAGCAGAAGGTGCCATAGAGTTCGCCATCGCTGAGCCGCACCGGCACGCTGACGTGAGCGCCGATGGGCACGCTGCGGGTTTCCGGGATCAGCCGGGTAGCGCCGACGGCGCGGGTGTCGGGGATGAGTTCGGGCAGGTGGCCGGTCACCACCTGCTGACAATAGCCCTGGCTGAGCGGCAGGGCATCGCCGGCTTTGAGCGGCGCATCGGGCGCCGCATCGACGTTGCGAAAGACCCGATCCTGCTGGCGAAATTCGGCAAGAAAGGCCACGTCCATGTCCAGGTGGATGCGCAGCGCGTGCAGCACCTTGTCGATGCAGCCCTGGCTGCTCAGGTTGCCGGTATCCAGGCCAACCACCTCCAACAACTCGGTACCTGATTCCCTCATGTCCTCACTCCCGGGAAACTACGACCTGAACCAGTGTAGAGCCTGGAATGAATTTGTCAGTCAAATGACCTCATCCATTCGGCTTAACCCCGTTCGGCGTACCAGGCCTCGAAAGCGGGCAGGGCCATGGGCCGGGCCAGCAGATAGCCCTGGACCTCGTCGCAGCCGGCTTCCAGCAGGAAGGCCAGCACCTCGGGCGTCTCTATGCCTTCGGCGACGCTGCGATAGCCGAGCTTGCCGATCAACGCCAGCAGCGCCCTGACCACCTCCTGTTTGCGTGGATCCTCGGGCAGGTCATGGATCAGCGAGCGGTCGAGCTTGACGCTGGTGACCGGCAATTCGTAGAGATAGGCGAAGTTGCTGTAGCCACTGCCGAAGTCGTCGATGGCAATCTCCAGACCCAGCTCGCGCAGGGCATGCAGCTGGGCGATGGCCTCGGGATTGCGTCTGAGCCATTCGCCTTCGGTGATCTCCACTTCCAGCCGCCGCGGATCGACACCCTGGCGCTGGCAGGTCTCGCGCAGCAACTCGACCAGATCGCCTTCGTCGAAATCCCGTGGCGACAGGTTGAGCGACAGTCGCCCCTGATAGCTAGTGTCCCAGTGCGCCAGCTGGCCGATGGCGGTACGGATCACCCAGCGGGTGACGCTGTGGATCAGCGCGGTCTTCTCGATCGCCGGAATGAAATCGCCCGGAGCGATGGGGCCGAGTTGCGGATGGGTCCAGCGCAACAGGGCTTCGGCGCTGCACAGTCGGCGCTCGGGCAGGGCCAGGCGCGGCTGGAAGGCCAGGCTGAAGTCGCCGCGTTCGAGGCCTTCGGGAATCTGCCGGACCAGCTGGAAGATCCGCTGGAAGGCCTCGTCCCGGGGGCGTTCGTAGACGACCCAGTGACGACTGCTCAGCGCCGCCTGATCGACCGCCACCATGGCCTTGCGCAGCAGGTCGCGGACTTCGCCCGCGTCGAGCAGGAAGGGCACCACACCGGCCTTGACCGGCGGATCGATGGGAATGCGGTCGGCCTGGACCGGCATCCGCAACTGGGCGATGAGCGCGTCGAGCAGCGGCGGATAATCGCAGTCCTCCGGCAGCAGGAAGGCGAATCTCTTGGTGTCCACGTGATAGACCTTGGCCCGCTCGCTCAGGGCGTCGCACAGGCGCAAGGCGAGGCTGCGCAGGAAGGTCTCGAAGGGCCACATGCCCTGGGCCAGAATCAGTTGCTCCTTCCAGTGGGTTTCCAGGGGATCCACCAGCACCAGCAGGCGCCCCTCATCGGGCTGGAGTTCGGCCAGCTGGGCGACATCGGCGTGGAACTGCTGGCGATTGGGCAGGCCGCTGACCGGATCACGGCGGCGCAGGTGCTGGCGCAGGCCTATGAGGCTCATCACCTGGGCGGCGAAATCGTCCAGGCGCTTGCGCTCCTCCGCCGTCAGTTCGCGCGGCTGGCTGTCGAGGATGCACAGACTGCCGATGGCATAGCCGCCCTCGGTGACCAGGGTCGAGCCGGCATAGAAGCGCACATGGGGGGCGCGTACCACCAGGGGGTTATGGCTGAAGCGGGTATCGCAGCAGGCATCGTTGATCTCCATCCGGCCATCCTCGGCCTGGATGGTGTGGGCGCAGAAGGCGTCCTCGATGGGCATCTGCGCCAGGTCGAAGCCGACGCGGGCCTTGAACCACTGGCGATCGCGATCCACCAGGCTGATCAGCGCGGTCGGCACATTGAAGCTGCTGGCGACCAGTTCGCAGAGGCGATCGAATTCCTCCGCCGGCGCCGAATCCAGCAACTCCAGGGCGTGCAGGGCGTTGAGGCGGTCATCTTCGTACTTCAGTGAATCGGCCATCAGGCTATCTCGGGAATATCGATGAGCCTTGCTTGAGCAACAAGCCCATCCTGGAAGAACTGCCGCGACCCGAGCCAGGCGAGTGCAGCAAACGAGAGGCAGGTCTGCGGAAGTATCGGCGAGAAATCATAAGACTTTAGCCGTTTCGTCTCGCCTGCCAGTCTGGAACCTTAGCGCGGCTGCACGTCAATCGCGAGCCCTGGTCGAAGGGATATCCCCTGCCGAGTAGCGACCATGACCCTGACCTGCCTGTTCGACATCAACGAGACCGTGCTGGACCTGTCCGCGCTGGATAGCCTGTTCACCGACCTGTTCGGTGACCCCCAGAGCCGCACGCTATGGTTCGCCCAGACCTTGCAGAACGCCATGAGCGCCGAGCTCTGTGGCCGGCACGCCCCCTTCGAGGCCCAGGGTCAGGCGGCGCTGGAGATGATCGGCGCACGGTTCGGGCGAACGCTCACCGCCGCCGACAAGCAGCGCGTCGCGGACGCCCTCAAGCGGCTGCCCGCCCATGCCGATGTCCGCGCGGGCCTCGATTTCGCCCGGGCACAGGGCGTGAGCTGCATGGCCTTTTCCAACAATGCACGCGCCGCGACCCGGGCGCAGCTGGAATACGCCGGCCTGAGCGACGCCTTCGCCGATATCCTCTCGGCCGAGGACGCCGGCGCCAGCAAGCCGGTTACGGCCACCTATCGCCAGGCCGCCAGCAGCCTGGGTCAACCCGCCGAAGACCTGTGGCTGATCGCCGTCCATGCCTGGGACATCGCCGGCGCCCAGGCCGCCGGGTTCAAGGGTGCCCTGCTGCAGCGGCGTCCCGACCAGGTGGCCAATCCCCTGGCGCCGCCCCAGGTGACCGCCGGCACGCTGCAAGAGGCAGTGGCGCGCATTCTGGCGCACGAGGGCCGCGGCTAGTTGCCCCGGCGTGCTAACGTCCGCGCCATCACCGGCGGGTGCCGGTTTTTCCAGACAGTGAGAGTCGCTTTCCCATGACGGATACCCTTGCCCGGCTGCGTGCCGGCGAACTGGCCGGGGCCACGCGCCTGACCCTGCGCGCCGACCTGACCGAATTCCCCGAAGAGATCTTTAGCCTGGCCGACAGCCTGGAAATCCTCGACCTGTCGGGCAATCGGCTGACCCGCTTGCCCGCCGACCTGGGTCGGCTGCACCAGCTGCGCATTCTCTTCTGCTCGGGCAATCCCTTCACCGAGCTGCCCGAGGTGCTGGGCACGCTGCCCAGGCTGGAGATGATCGGCTTCAAGGCCTGCCAGCTGGAGCGGGTAGGCGCCGCGGCCCTGCCGCCACGCCTGCGCTGGCTGATCCTTACCGACAACCGCATCGCCGAGGTGCCCGCCGCCCTGGGCGAGCGACCCGCCCTGCAAAAGCTGATGCTGGCCGGTAACCGCTTGCAGCATCTGCCGGCGTCCATGGCCGACCTGCACCAGCTGGAACTGCTGCGGCTGTCGGCGAATCGCTTCGCCGCGCTGCCGCCGGCCATCCTGGAGTTGCCACGGCTGACCTGGCTGGCCTATGGCGACAATCCCCTGGGCGCCGAGCGCGAGCGCGCGGTGCGAGCTCAGGCCGCCCGCCAGCAGCGCATCGCCTGGGGTGATCTGCAGCTTGGCGAGCGGCTGGGGGAGGGCGCCTCCGGCATCATCCATCAGGCGCGCTGGCAATCCCCCACCGGGTCGCGCGAGGTCGCCGTCAAGCTGTTCAAGGGCAGCATGACCAGCGATGGCACCCCGGAAAGCGAAAGCGCCGCCAGCCTCAGCGCCGGCACCCATCCCTGGCTGATCGGTGCTCTCGGTGACCTGGCCGAGCATCCCGAGCAGCGCAGCGGCCTGGTGCTGGAGCTGGTGGAGCCGGCCTTCGGCAACCTGGCCGGACCGCCCAGTTTCACCACCTGCAGCCGCGACGTCTATCCCGAGGACACCCGCTTCACCGCCAGCGCCGTGCGCCGCATGGCTGGCGGCATGGCCAGTGCCCTGGCGCACCTGCACGGGCACGGCCTGGTCCACGGTGATTTCTATGCCCATAACATCCTCTGGGACGGTGGCGCCCGCTGCCTGCTGGGGGACTTCGGCGGTGCCTCGCTGCTGCCCGAGGACGAGATTCAGGCGGCGCGCCTGCAACGCTTCGAGAGTCGCGCCTTCGGCATCCTGCTGGAGGAGTGGCTGGCGCGGTGCAGCGAGCCGGTCGATCCGGCACTGGCGGCCCTGGCCGCGGAGTGCCAGCAGCCCGCGCTCGATGCCCGTCCGCTGCTGGCCGAGGTGGCGCAGCGACTGCAGGATTAGTCCCGGGGCTCGTCCAGGGCCCAGTCCACGGCGGCCAGGGCGTGCAGTCGCGTGGTGTCGAACAGCGGCACTGCACTGTCGCTCTGGTCCACCAGCAGCATGATCTCGGTGCAGCCGAGCACGATGCCCTCGGCGCCTCGGGCGACCAGTTCGGCGATGATGGCGCGATAGGCGGCCCGCGATTCGGCGCGCACCTCGCCGCGCACCAGCTCTTCATAGATGATGCGGTGCACGGTCTGGCGCGCGGTCGCTTCAGGCACCAGCACCTCCAGGCCGAAGCGCGCCGTCAGCCGCTCGCGATAGAAGGCCTGCTCCATGGTGAAGGCGGTGCCCAGCAGGCCGACGGTCCGCAGGCCCTTCGCCTGGATCGCCGCACCGGTGGGATCGGCGATCTGCAACAGCGGCAGGGCCGTGGCCGCCTCGATCTCCGCCGCCAGGCAATGCATGGTGTTGGTACAGAGCACCAGCGCCTCGGCACCGCCGGCCGCCAGTTGTCGCGCATGCGCCTGCAGACGTAGACCCAGCGTCGCCCAGTCGCCGGCATGCTGCAGGGCAGCGATCTCGGCGAAGTCCACCGACAGCAGCAGGCAGGCCGCCGAATGACTGCCACCCAGTCGCCGCCGGATCTCTTCGTTGAGGATGCGATAGTAGTGAGCCGAACTCTCCCAGCTCATGCCGCCCAGCAGGCCCAGGGTGCGCATGGTCGTTCCCATGGTGATTGGCGAATGGGCATCTTGGCGCCTGTTCCCGCGGTGCGCGAGGATCAGTGAGGCAGAGATCGGGCGGTACAGTGAGCAGCCTGGTCGGCCGCAAGAACGTCGAGGGGAATCGGCGGATGCTGCCCTAGGCCTCTAGCGGCAGGTCTGGATAGCGCGACTCCTGATTTATCCAGCTTGGAGATGGACGCCCAGTGTCAGGGCAAGGCGGAGCACGATCAGGACGGCGAATGCGTTTTCAGCCAGTCCTTGAGCGCGGCATCCATGCGGGTTTGCCAGCCTGAACCCGTCGCGCGGAAGGCGTCGACAACGTCCGGGGAAAGCCGAATGGTGATGCGCTCCTTGGTGACGCTCGCTTGGGGTCGGCCGCGACGCAGCTTGGCTTGCAAGGTCACCGGCAACGCACCGATACGCACCGATTGCTCGACCTTCTCGTCGGTCCACTCAGGGTTTTCCGCGTCGATCAATTCAGGGTTGAGTGGCTTGCTCATAGCGTTTTACCTCGCGATTGTTTGCCTTGCGGAAGCTGATGACCCCAATGCCGGTAGCGGTTTCGGTGAACACCACGGCATGCACTCGGCCCGCAACCAGGCCCAGGGCCGAATACCGTACTTCCGGATAGATCCTGCGGTCGTCGACCCAGATCAGCGCCGTTTCGAAATCGAAGTTGGCAACCCCTTCGAAGCTCAATCCGCGAGCAGCGATGTTGAGGGCGTTCTTGGCCGGGTCGAAGGTGATGTCCATGGATTTATCGTATGTACATTAATTGGGGGCGGCAAGACTTTCTCGTCCATACGAGCCTGCGGAAGATGAGGCAGCCTGCGGATGACGTCAACGAGCGTTGGGGAGCGGCCTCGACACACATCGAGCAAGCCTCACGGTCTTCCCTCCAGTGCCTGGATACGAGCTTTTGTGTCGCTAGCTAGCGCCCGTGGCAGCGCCCTGGCATGCAAGCTACGCTTCGAGAGGCCACTCCCGGCCCTGGAGGTGATCGTCATGCTCAAAGCACTGTTCGCCGCGCTAGCCCTGACCCTTTTCGCATCCGCCAGCGTCCAGGCGGCGCCCTGCCGGGATGCCCACGGCAAGTTCGTCAAATGCGACACGACCAAGACCAAGGCGGTGCAATGCAAGGATGCCAAGGGCAAGTTCGCCAAGTGCGGCACGCCCGGGGCCACGCCGGTCAACTAGAGGCTGTCGGGCGGACGTCAGGCAGGGGCCTGACACCTCGCCTGGCGTAAGCGCAGCTAGTCCTTTTTTTCCGCCGATCCCGGCTCCGACCAGGCGCGGTGCCGTTCGGCCTTCTGAGCCTCGCTTTCCACCCGATTGAGCACCTCGCCCTCGTGCTGGACCTCGGGACCGCCGCCATAGACATGGTCGAGGCCCTGCATCAGGGCGGCATAACCCTGGGCGGCCACCTGCACCGGATCGTGCTTGGGCCCGGCGCCGACGCTGGTGTCGTCTTCGCCGGCGCGGTGGAAGAAGTTGGTGTCGGTCTGGCCGGGCATGAGCACCGTCAGGGTCACGCCGCTGTCCTTCAGCTCGTTGCGCAGGGCGAAGGCGAAGGAATTGATGAAGGCCTTGGAGGCGCCGTAGACGGCCTCGAAGGGAATCGGCGCGGTGGCCGAGATGGAGGAGGTGAAGAGCACCCGGCCGCGGCCGGCGGCGACCATCTCCGGCAACACCAGCTTGGCCAGGTGCACGGTGGCCATCACATTGAGCTGGATCAATGCCATCTCGTCTTCCAGGCGCGTCTGGCCGACGAAGGCGCCGCCCAGGCCGACGCCGGCGTTGAGCACCACGACGTCCAGCGGGCGGCCCTGGCGACGCAGGAATCTAAAGGTCTCTTCCACTCCCACGGCGGTGCGCAGGTCGGCCGCATGGCTCCAGACCTTGACCCCCAGGGCACGCAATTCGCGCTCGGCGGCGTCCAGCCCATCGCCGCGGGAGACCAGCAGCAGATCATGGCCGTGGCGGGCCAGCTGCTTGGCCAGTTCGAAGCCGATGCCGCTGGAGGCACCGGTGACGGCGGCCAGCGGCCGGGAAACGTTGCTCATGCTGAAATCCTCTGCAGACCTGGTGTAGCTGGGATCGTCGCGGACGGCTGGCGCTCCCCGCGGCCGACGGTTGGCCCCTGAGGGCATGGCATAATCGCCAGGCCGTGTAGAGGAGACAAGAGATGCAACCCGCGGATCTGGAAGCCCTGGTGACCTGGACCATGCCCTATGGCAAGTACGCCGGCCGCCTGCTGGCCGACCTGCCGGGCCACTACCTCAACTGGTTCGCCCGCAGCGGCTTTCCGCCTGGCGAGCTGGGCCGCTTGCTGGCGCTGATGCAGGAGATCGACCACAACGGCCTCAAGCCGCTGCTCGATCCGCTGCGCCGCCGTTAGTCGGCCAGGCGACGCATGTCGATATGGGCAATGCCGTCTTCGTCATAGACCGCTGAGCAGGGTGTGAAGCCATAGCGGCCATAGTAGGCCTGCAAATGGGCCTGGGCGGAGAGGAACAGCGGGCGCCCGGACCAGCGCTCGGCGCAGACGCGCAGGGCTTCCGCCAGCAGCAGATGCCCCAGGCCGCTGCCGCGGCCCTCGGGGGCGACGATCACCCGGCCGATCACCACTTCCTCGCGTACCGCGCCGAGCAGGCGCAGGTAGGCGTGCAACTGGTCGTCGCGCCAGCCGAACAGGTGCCAGACGTCTTCCGCCAGGTCCAGGCCATCGGCGTCGGGATAGATGCACTGCTGCTCCACCACGAAGACCCGGGCGCGCAGCACCAGGGCGGCATAAAGCTCGGCGGTGGTCAGCGCCGGTGCGGCGCGGCAGCTCCACTGGAGGGTCATGGTCAGTCCTTGCGCCGGCCGGACAGCATGCGGAAGCGATTGCGGTTGAGCAGCACGTAGCCGGTCAGCTGCAAGCCTGCCGCGAACAGCAGGCTGCGCATGGCGCCGGGTTCGGAGGGACGCGGACCCTGGTAGAGGCCATAGAGGGCGAAGGCCACGCCCAGCAGGCCGAGGATGAAGAAGACCAGACCGATCTTGGTCAGGCGGGGGAGGGTGCGCAGATTCATGGCTATGTCGTCACAGGCAAAGGCCGCCACGCTAACCGCCCGGACCGGGCTTGTCGAGCCGATAGGCAGCCGCAGCAGACTGGTCTAACGTGGCCTGATGGCCCCTGGCAAGCGGGAGAGAGCCCATGTTCAGCCATGTACAGGTAGGCGCGCGTGATCTGGAGCGCCTGATCGATTTTTACGACGGCGTGTTGCACGAGCTCGGCCTGGTGCGGATGCCGGCCGAAGACGATGGTGGCCCGCCCGGGTGTGGCTGGCAGCGCCCGGGGCGAGCGTGGCCGCAATTCTATGTACAGCTGCCCTTCAATGGCCTGCCGGCCTCCTGGGGCAATGGCGTCCAGGTGAGCTTCGCCGCGCCTTCGCCGGCGGCCGTCGAGGCGGCCTGGCACCGCGCCCTGCAACTGGGCGGCAATGACGAGGGCGCTCCCGGCATCCGGCCGGACTATGGCGCGGACTTCTACGCCGCCTACTGCCGGGATCCGGAAGGCAACAAGCTGTGCTTCGTGCATGCCGAGGGACTCGCCGCCGCCTGCGACTAGCGTGCGGCCGGCGGTCCGGCGCTCAGACGTTGGCCGCCAGGGCGACCGCATCGGTACGGGCGGCCATGATGAAGTCGTTGCGGTGCAGGCCGCCGATGTTGTGGGTCCACCAGCTCACCGTCACCGCGCCCCATTCGGTGAGCAGGGCCGGGTGGTGATCCTCATCCTGCGCCTCGCGGCCGACGCGGTTGGTGAAGTCCAGCGCTTCCAGAAAGTTGCCGAAGGCATAGCGGCGTTCCAGCCGTGGAATTCCTTCGCGCTCGACCAGCGTCCACCCCGGGACGGCCTTGAGTAATTCGTTGCTGGCGGCCTCGCTCAGGGCAGGCTCGCTGGAGCGGCAGGGGACGCAATGGGAGTGGGCGAGATCGGCCATGGGGCGCTCCTTGGGGAAAGAAAGTCACGAAAGGGCAGGGTAACAGACCCGCCGGTCAGCTCCCGGCGTCCCGTCCGACCATGGTCGAATGGTCCGAAACCGGTGCGCGCCGTACAACGGAACACAACAAGAACAACAGTTTCCCGCCGAGGAGATCGTCCCATGAGTGCCGCTTTCTACCCGGTCCGCGCGGAAGTCGCTTCCCAGACCCTGACCGATGAAGTCACCTATCGCCGGCTGTACCAGCAGTCCATCCTCAACCCCGATGGCTTCTGGCGCGAGCAGGCCCAGCGCCTGGACTGGATCAAGCCCTTCAGCCGGGTCAAGCAGACCTCTTTCGACGATCATCGCGTCGACATCCAGTGGTTCGCCGATGGCACCCTGAACGCCTCCTACAACTGCCTGGATCGCCACCTGGAAACCCGCGGCGACCAGACCGCCATCATCTGGGAAGGCGACGATCCGGCCGACAGCCGCCACATCACCTACCGCGAGCTGCATCGCGAGGTCTGCCAGCTGGCCAACGCCCTGCGCGGCCAGGACATCCACCGCGGCGACGTGGTGACCATCTACATGCCGATGATCCCCGAGGCCGTGGTGGCCATGCTGGCCTGCGCCCGTATCGGCGCGGTGCACTCGGTGGTGTTCGGCGGCTTCTCTCCCGAATCCCTGGCCGGCCGCATCAGCGACTGCCAGTCCAAGCTGGTGATCACCGCCGACGAAGGCGTGCGCGGCGGGCGCAAGATCCCGCTCAAGGCCAACGTCGACGAGGCCCTGACCAACCCGGCCACCTATTCGGTGCGCAAGGTGATCGTCTGCAAGCGCACCGGCGCCGACATCGCCTGGCACCGCCACCGCGACGTCTGGTACGAGGACATCACCTCGGTGGCTCCGGAACACTGCGAGCCCAAGGAGATGTCCGCCGAGGCGCCGCTGTTCATCCTCTATACCTCCGGTTCCACCGGCAAGCCCAAGGGCATCCTGCACACCACCGGTGGCTACCTGACCTATGCCGCCCTGACCCACGAGCGGGTCTTCGACTATCGCCCGGGCGAGGTCTACTGGTGCACCGCCGACGTCGGCTGGATCACCGGCCACAGCTACATCGTCTATGGCCCCCTGGCCAATGGCGCCACCACCCTGCTGTTCGAGGGCGTGCCCAACTACCCGGACGTCACCCGCATGGGCCAGGTGGTGGACAAGCACCAGGTCAACGTCCTCTACACCGCGCCCACCGCCATCCGCGCCATGATGGCCCAGGGCGACGCGGCCATGCGCGGCGTCGACGGCAGCAGCCTGCGCCTGCTCGGTTCGGTGGGCGAGCCGATCAACCCCGAGGCCTGGCACTGGTACTACAAGACCGTGGGCCAGGAGCGCTGCCCCATCGTCGACACCTGGTGGCAGACCGAGACCGGCGGCATCCTCATCAGCCCGCTGCCCGGCGCCATCGGCCAGAAACCCGGTTCGGCGACCCGTCCGTTCTTTGGCATCCAGCCGGCGCTGGTGGACAACGAAGGCAACCTGCTCGACGGCGCCGTGGAAGGCAACCTGGTGATCCTCGATTCCTGGCCGGGCCAGTCGCGCTCCATCTATGGCGACCACGACCGCTTCGTCGACACCTACTTCAAGACCTTCAAGGGCATGTACTTCACCGGTGACGGCGCCCGCCGCGACGAAGACGGCTACTACTGGATCACCGGGCGAGTCGACGACGTGCTCAACGTCTCCGGCCACCGCATGGGCACCGCCGAGATCGAGAGCGCCCTGGTGGCCCATCCCAAGGTGGCCGAGGCCGCGGTGGTGGGCATGCCCCATGACCTCAAGGGCCAGGGCATCTATGTCTACGTGACCCTCAACCAGGGCGAGGAGGGCAACGAAGCCCTGCGCCAGGAGCTCAAGCAGTGGGTGCGCAAGGAGATCGGCCCGATCGCCACGCCCGATGTCATCCAGTGGGCGCCGGGGCTGCCCAAGACCCGCTCCGGCAAGATCATGCGGCGGATCCTGCGCAAGATCGCCGTGGGTGAGTACGACGCCCTTGGCGACATCTCCACCCTGGCCGATCCGGGGGTGGTGCAGCATCTGGTCGGCACCCACCAGCAGATGAGCCAGGCCGTCGCCTGATTCGACGGCTTCGCCAACCGCCCGCTATCGTCCCGGTAGCGGGCGGTTTGTTTTTGGCGGTCCTGTAAGGAGTTGTCGCCAGGGTAAAAGCCCTGGCCGTTGCGCTGGCGCTAGAATCGCGCCAACCGGCGGACCGGAGGGCACACCGGTCCGCTACCCCGGGCAAAGGCCGGGACAGGGGCAGCGCTCCGGCGTACCATGCGTGCCACCCCACAAGGGTTTCATGGCGCGCGGGCCCCGGATCGGTCGCCCCCGCCGCTCTCGACAGGAAGCCAGACGTTAGATGACCATCCGCATCGCCTTTCTGCTGTGGCCCGACGTTCGTCCGCTGACCGTGGGCCTGGTCGAGGAAGCGCTGGAACTCGCCGCTCGCCATTCAAGCGATACGCCCTACGAGGTGCGCTTTCTGCAGGCCGGCAGCGAGTTGCAGCCGCGCCTGCCGGGTGGCCACTGGGAAGGGCAGCTGGAACGCCTGGATCGCCTCTTCGTGCTGGCCGACGAACCCTCGCCCGCGCTGCCGCCGCCCCTGGCCGCGGCCCTGCGCCAGACCGCCCGGGCCGGGGTGGTGATGGGAGGCTTTTCCGCCGGGGTGCACATCCTCGCCCAGCTCGGTCTGCTCGACGGGCATCGCGCCGCCGTGCACTGGCGCTGGCTGGAGGAATTCAGCGAGCAGTTTCCCAAGGTCATCGCCACCCACCACCTCTACGAGTGGGACCGCGATCGCCTGACCGCCTGTGGCGGCCTGGCCATCCTCGATCTGCTGCTGGCCATGATCGGCCGTGACCGCGACGCCGAACAGGCGGGCACCATCGCCGAGGAACTGATCGTCGAGCGGCTGCGCGAAGGCAGCGAGCGGCAGCGCATTCCGCTGAAGAATCGCCTGGGGTCGAGTCATCCCAAGCTGACCCAGGCGGTGATGCTGATGGAGGCCAATATCGAAGAGCCCCTCACCACCGACGAGATCGCCCAGCACGTCTGCGTCTCCCGCCGGCAACTGGAGCGGATCTTCAAGCAGTACCTGGCGCGGGTGCCCAGCCAGTACTACCTGGAGCTACGGCTGAATCGGGCGCGCAAGATGCTGACCCAGACCAGCAAGTCGATCATCCAGATCGGCCTGTCCTGCGGCTTCTCGTCGGGGCCGCACTTCTCCAGCGCCTATCGCAACTTCTTTGGCGTCACTCCTCGCGACGACCGCAACCAGCGACGCGGTGCGGCGGGCGAGGGCAGCATGGTGGCCGAGCGCTAGGCGCCCGGCGCACCCCTTCAGCTCAACGGCTCCGCCACCCCTTCGTCCAGCCAGGCGCCCAGCCGATCGGCCGGTAGCGGCGCGCCGCAGTGGAAGCCCTGGATCTCGTCCGCCGGCAGGTGCTGCAGCTGGCGCAGGTGCTCGGCGTCTTCCACGCCCTTGAGGGTCACCCTCAGCCCCAGCGAGCGGCCGAGATCGATCATGGCCCGCACCAGGGCGCTGTCTTCCGGCGCTTGCCGGTGCCGCGCGATCAAGCTGCGGTCGAGGCGGATGCCGTCCAGCGGATAGCGGCGCAGGTAGGCCAGGGAGCACAGGCCGGACCCGAAGTCGTCCAGGCACAGGCGCACGCCCAGGCCCTTGAGCGCGCCCAGGGTGTTGGCCACATCGGCGGCGGGATCCAGCAGGGTGCGCTCGGTGAGTTCCAGCTCCAGGCGCGAGGCCGCCAGGCCGCTCTGGTAGAGCGCCTCGGCCACGGTCTGCACCGGATCTTCGTTGGCGTGGAATTGCTGCGGCGACAGATTGACCGACACCGAGAGACGTTCCGGCCAGCCCTGAGCGTCGTGGCAGGCGGTCTCCAGCACCCAGCGCCCCAGGCGCTGCCCGAGGCCGGCGTCTTCGGCCAGGGCCAGGAAATCCAGCGGCTCCAGCAGGCCCTGGGTCGGGTGCTCCCAGCGCACCAGCGCCTCGAAGCCGCGCAGGCTGCCATCGGCCAGGCAACGGCGCGGCTGGTAGTAGAGACTGAGGCGATCATCGCGCAGGGCCTGGCGCAGATCCTGTTCCAGCTGCCGGCGCAGGAGCACCTGCTCGTTCATGGCCGGTTCGTGGAAGCGCCAGGTGCCGCGGCCAGCGGCCTTGGCCTGGTACAGGGCGATGTCGGCCAGACGCAGCAATTCCGCCGGGATGCCGGTATCCCGCGGCGCCAGGGCCACGCCCAGGCTGCTGCCGATGAAGACCCGCTGCTCGCCGAGGCGGAAGGGTTGGCGCAACTGCTCCACCAGGCGCCGACAGAGGTCGGCGATGGCAGCGGGGTCGCGATCGCCGCTGAGCACCACGCAGAATTCGTCGCCGCCCAGGCGCGCCACCAGGTCGGTGGCGGTCACGTTCTGCCGCAGGCGCTGCGCCGCTTCCTGCAGGACCTGATCGCCGGCCGCATGGCCGAGGGCGTCGTTGACCGTCTTGAATCTATCCAGGTCCAGGCTGATCAGCGCCAGGGGGCGGGGCTCCGGGCCTTCCAGATGGGTGGCGAGAAACTGGTGCAGGCGATGGCGGTTGGGCAGGCCGGTCAGGGGATCGTGCCAGGACAGGTGCTGGACCTGGGCCAGGGCCTCGATCTCGTCGGTGAGATCGGTGACGGTGCCGCGATAGCCGCCTTCGGGAATGGCCCGGGCGGCCACCCGGCAGGTGCGTTCGCGCCCGTTGCCGTCCAGGTAGTGGCAGACCAGCGGCTGTCGTGGCTTGCGGTCGTGGGCCTGGCCGGCGAGCCAGTGCGCCAGGGTGTCGGCATGGGGGGTGAGCAATTCGGCGAGCGGCCGGCCGAGCCAGCGCTCGGTGGCTTCCCCGGTGACCTCGGCGAAGCGATCCGAGACATAGACCAGGCGCAGCGTGGCGTCGACCTCCCACAGCCAGTCCGAGGTGGCCTCGGCGATGTCGCGGAAGCGCCGCTCGCCGATGGCCAGTTCGCTGCGGCTGGCCAGCAGGTCATCGTACTGGGCATCCAGCTGGCGCATCGAGATCAGCGCCTGGCGAAACAGCCAGATCAGCCCCAGCAGCAGGATCAGCACCCCGCCGCCGAACAGCGGCAGGGTCTGTTGCATCAGCCACAGCCCCGGACGCGGTGGGCGCCAGGTCAGCTGATAGCTGGAACCCGGCAGTTGCCAGCTGGCGCGGCTGCCGGCGCCGTTGGCGCTGATGCTCAGCGGCGGCAGGTTGTTGGCTTCGCTCAGGGCCGCCAGCCGCGCCGGACTGAGCACATTGACGAAGACCAGTACCGAGGCCGGCGCGTCCTGGGGGCGAACGCCGGCCTGGTCGCCCGGGGTGATGGCGGCGGCGGCCACCAGCGCCGGCATCCCGGCCACGGTCAGCACGCCGGACACGCTGCCGGCGCGGGCGTCGGCGCTGCGCGCCGCGGCCAGCAGGCCGGCGATGTCGCCCTGCAGCCAAGGGGCAGCGGGATCGGCGAGCTGGCCGTCGAGCAGGCGATAGCGGGGCCGATCCTGACCGTCGAACACCAGCACTCCCTCATAGCCATAGACCTGGAACAGGGATTCGCCCAGATTGCCCTGTTCGAAGGCCCAGTCGCTGTCCAGTGTCTGGTGCAGGCGGCGATAGGCTTCGTCCCATTTGCTGTAGTCGATCAGGTTGCGGGCGACCTCTTCGTCGAGGCGCGTGAAGGTGCGGCCAACGGCGCGCTCGGTATGCTGGGCGACGGTGGCATCCTGGCGCACGGCATTGTCGACCAGCAGATAGCAACCCAGGCCGATGAGACCCAGGAGCAGCACGCAGAGCGCGGGGAACAGCCGCAGGAGAACGGTATGGCCCCGTCGGCGCGGAGGCGCGCTACGAGACGCTGGGAATGTTGGCATGCCTGGACCCTGGCTGGATGAGCGTTCCTGTGCCTTCGCCTGGTGGAACCCGGAAGTGACCAAGCGAAGCGGATGAAACCTTGCCGTCGCTAGACTAGCCCCTTGGGGCGCGCGACGCTAAACGTAAAGCGGGAGATGCCAAGGGGATCGCGCTAAGCATCGCGCGAACGCCCGAGTTAGGTGGGATTGCCGGCTCCGCCATAGAAGGCGCAGCCCTGCCAGGTCTGGCCATTGATGCGCAGTTCGGCCTGCAGTGACTGCACGGTGCCGGTGCGACCGTCCACGCAGCGGCGCGGATTGATCCACAGCTCGACCTTCTCGCCATTGGCTTCGGTGGACAGGGCGCGCATGCCGCCCGGCAATTCTTCCTGCACGAAGGGCAGGGCGCGGCGCTGCTGGCCGGCGGTGCTGACCAGCATGCCCTGGTTGCTGACCTGGACGCTCCAGTCCGGTCCATGGCCACCGGCGTTCATGGCGGTGCGCTTGAAGTTGGGATCGCTGCAACCCGGTCCGCTGTATTGCACGCGGTAGACATCGGTGACGGCGAACACGCCCTGGGCACCATCGCGGCCGCCGGACTTGAGCTTGCCGCGCAGGTCGGCGAACAGCGAAGCGGCGCCGCTGTCGGCGGCCAGTTCGTGGGCATCGCGCAGGATGGCGGTGTTGTTGGCGTCGGTGACGTCGAAGAAACGCTGTTCCTGGCAGGGGCGGAACAGCAGCTGGTCACCGCTCCAGCGCAGATCGCCCTGCAGGCGCTCGCCGCCCGGTGCACGCGGGGTGTCGTCGCTCTGGAACAGGCTGCAGCCCCCGAGGAGGCCGAGCAGGGCTAGGGGAAAGATGGCACGCGGCGCTGGCATCGCAGGACTCCGACTGAGGTGGGCACACGTTACTCAGACAGCGCCGCGAGCTCAAGGACTTACCAGACGCGATACGTCTTGCCGGTTTCTCGTCCTTCCACACTGCGTTCGTAGGCCAGCGCGGCCTCGGCGCCGCTGACCGCCTTGAAACCGCGGAAGAAATCACCGTAGTGGCCCAGGGACTCCTGCAGCACCGTCGGGCTGACCGCGTTGAGGCGCTGACCGTGGGGCAACTCGATGGCCGCACCGCGCACGAAGCCTTCCAGCGCCGCGTTGACCATGGCCGCCGAGCTGCCCTGGGCGATGGGCTGTTCGCTGAGGATGCCGGTGGTCAGGGTAAAGGAGGCGCCCTCGGCGGCCTGCTGCTGGCCGAGCAGCACCAGATTGACCTGGCCCATGAGCTTGTCCTGCAGGCCTTTCTGGTACGCCTCGGGCGTCATCTCGGTGAAGGGGGCGAAGGTCACCGAACCCACCGCGCTGACCAGGGCGTCGAAACGACCCACCTGGGTGAAGAGGGCACGGATGGACTCGGGTTGGGTAATGTCGACCTGCAGGTCGCCGGATCGGCGGCCGACGCGGATCAGGTCATGGCGGCTGCCCAGGCGTTCGGCGATGGCGCTGCCCAGGGTCCCGCTGGCACCGACGAGGATGATTTTCATGGGGGTGGCTCCGTGAAGGGAAGGGAGTCCTCAGCCTAGAATGGCCCATTGCCCCGATAAATCACCTGAATGGCAATCCAGTGTTTCCAGGGGGAAACGATGCAGGACGACTTTGCCGATCTCGCCGCCTTCGCCATCCTCTGTGACAGCGGCAGCTTCACCCGTGCGGCCGAGCGCCTGGGATGCAGCAAGGGCCAGCTGTCCAAGCGCATCCGGTCGCTGGAGATGCGCCTGGAGACCCAGCTGCTGCACCGCACCACCCGACGCCTCGATCCCACCCCCGCTGGTCGTGCCCTGCTGCCGGAGGCCCAGGCCCTGGTGCGCCAGCGCGAGCGGGCCCTGCAGAGCGTGGCCCGGCTGCAGGAGCAAGCCGTCGGCCCGGTGCGCCTGACCGTGCCGGTGTCCCTGGGCTACACCTTTTTCGAGGTGCTACTGGCCTGTCGCGCCGCCCATCCCGCCATCCAGCTGGACCTGGTGCTGGACAACGGCTACCGCGACCTGGTGGCCGAGGGCTTCGACCTGGCGATCCGCGCCCGGCTGGAGCCGGACGAACGCCTGGTCGCCCGGCCGCTGTTCGCCATGCAGGAGGTGACCTGCGCGGCACCGGCCTATCTGGCCGGGGTCGAGGTTCCCCGGGTGCCCGAGGATCTGCTCGGCCATCGCTGCCTGGTGAACAGTCACTATGCCGAGGGCGACGTCTGGCTCTATCACCGTGAGCATCAGCTCAGCCGCGTCCAGGTGGAGCCCAGTCTTTCCTGCAACCACTACAGCCTGCTCAAGCAGGCTGCCCTGGCCGGGCAGGGCATCGCCCGGCTGCCGTCATTCATGGTGCACGAAGAGTTGGCCAGCGGCGCCCTGGTCTGGCTGCTCCGGGAATGGCGCACCCCCAGCCAGCCGCTGTTTCTGGTCCATCCCTACCAAGGTGGGTTGCCGAAGCGCACCAGAGTGGTGGCGGAAGCCCTGAGCGACTGGTTCGAGCGCAGTCGGCAGCGGTTGGAGGCGTTGGGGTAGCGAGGTTGATGGAGCTCAACGCCTGCGCGGAAAGCCCCCTCTCCCTGCGGGAGAGGGCTGGGGTGGGGGCGCGCTTCGCTGTGAAGCCCCAGTGGAAAAGGCTGCGCCGTTTTCCACGCTACGGTGCTATTGGGCTTCGACGATGGAGCCGTCTCAACCCAACCTACGCATTGAAAGCCCCCTCTCCCTGCGGGAGAGGACTGGGGTGAGGGCGCGCTTCGCTGTGAAGCCCCCAGTGGAAAAGGCTGCGTCGTTTTCCACGCTACGGCACCGTTGGGCTTCGACGGTGGAGCCGTCTCAACCCAACCTACGCGTTGAAAGCCCCCTCTCCCTGCGGGAGAGGACTGGGGTGAGGGCGCGCTTCGCCGCGAAACCCCAGTGGAAAAGGCTGCGCCGTTTTCCACGCTACGGTGCTGTTGGGCTTCGACGGTGGAGGCGTCTCAACCCAACCTACGCGCTGCTTGGATCGCCCCCTCTCCCTGCGGGAGAGGGCTGGGGTGAGAGCGCGCTTCGCCGCGAAACCCCAGTGGAAAAGGCTGCGCCGTTTTCCACGCTACGGTGCTATTGGGCTTCGACGATGGAGCCGTCTCAACCCAACCTACGCACTGAAAGCCCTCTCCCCCTGCGGGAGAGGGCTGGGGTGAGAGCACCCTTCACCGCGAAACCCCCGTTGGAAAAGGCTACGCCGTTTTCCACGCTACGGCATCGTTGGGCTTCGCCGCGCCGAGGTTGAAGCGTGTCGGGCAGCGACGGCATGCTCAACCGCCCAGATAGGCCTTGCGCACGTCCGGGTTGGCCAGCAATTCGGCGCCGCTGTCCTGCATGACGATGCGGCCGTTCTCCAGCACATAGCCGCGGTCGGCCAGCTTGAGCGCCTGGTTGGCGTTCTGCTCGACCAGGAACACCGTCACCCCATCCTGGCGCAGTTGCTCGATGATCTCGAAGATCTGCTGGATGATGATGGGCGCCAGGCCCAGGGAGGGCTCGTCGAGCAGCAGCAGGCGCGGCTCGCTCATCATCGCCCGGCCGATGGCGAGCATCTGCTGCTCGCCGCCGGACATGGTGCCGGCGCGCTGGGCATAGCGCTCCTTGAGGCGCGGGAAGAGGCCGAGGACCTTCTCCAGCTGGCGGTCATAGGCGTGCTTGTCGGTAAAGAAGCCGCCCATGGCCAGGTTCTCTTCCACGGTCAGGCGGGCGAACACCCGGCGGCCTTCCGGTACCACGGCGATGCCCTTGCGCATGATCTGCGCGGTTTCCTGGCCGACCAGTTCCTCGCCTTCGTAGCGGATGCTGCCGCCATGGGCGCGCGGGGTGCCGCAGAGGGTCATCAGCAGGGTGGACTTGCCGGCGCCATTGGCGCCGATCAGGGTGACGATCTCGCCCCGGTTCACCTGCACGCTGACGCCATGCAGCGCCTGGATCTTGCCGTAGAAGGTGGAGACGTTGTCGAACTGCAGCATGGAGGTCTCCATCAGGATTCGCCCAGGTAGGCCTTGATCACGTCGGGATTGTTGCGGATCTGCTCCGGCGTCCCGTCGGCCAGGGGGGTACCCTGGTTGATCACCACGATGTGGTCGGAAATGCTCATTACCAGGTGCATGTCGTGCTCGATCAAGAGCACGGTGACGCCGTGCTCGGCGCGCAGCAGGGCGATGAGCGCCTTGAGGTCCTCGGTCTCGCGCGGGTTGAGACCGGCGGCCGGCTCGTCGAGCATGAGGATCTGCGGGCGGGTCATCATGCAGCGGGCGATTTCCAGGCGGCGCTGCTGGCCGTAGGCGAGGTTGCCGGCGTTACGGTTGGCGAACTCGGTGAGGTTGACCTGCTCCAGCCAGAAGCGCGCGTAATCCATGGCCTCGGCTTCGCTCTTGCGAAAGGCCGGGGTCTTGAACAGCCCGGCCAGGAAGCCGGTGTTGAGGTGGCGATGCTGGGCCACCAGCAGGTTCTCCACCGCGGTCATTTCCTTGAACAGGCGGACGTTCTGGAAGGTACGCACCACGCCCTTGCGGGCGATCTTGTGCCCGGGCAGGCCCTGGATGGCCTCGCCGCGCAGGAGGATCTCGCCGCCACTGGGCCGGTAGAAGCCGGTCAGGCAGTTGAACACCGTGGTCTTGCCGGCGCCGTTGGGACCGATCAGCGAGACCACCTGGCCCTGTTCCACACGGATGTTGACGCCGTTGACGGCCAGCAGGCCGCCGAACCTCATGGACAGGCCGGAGACATCGAGAAGGGCTTGGCTCATTTGCGCAACTCCAGGTGCGGGCGTTGCATCGGGAGCAGGCCTTGCGGACGCCAGATCATCATCACGACCATCAGCAGGCCGAACATCAACATGCGGTATTCGCTGAATTCGCGCATCAGCTCCGGCAAGAGGATCATCACGATGGCCGCGAGGATCACGCCGAGCTGGGACCCCATGCCGCCCAGCACCACGATGGCCAGGATGATGGCCGATTCGATGAAGGTGAAGGATTCCGGCGACACCAGGCCCTGGCGGGCGGCGAAGAAGCTGCCGGCGAAACCGGCGAAGCAGGCGCCCAGGGTAAAGGCCGAGAGCTTGATCAGCGTGGGATTCAGCCCCAGGGCGCGGCAGGCGATCTCGTCTTCGCGCAGGGCTTCCCAGGCGCGACCGATGGGCATGCGCAGGAGGCGATTGATCACGAACAGGGTCAGCAGCACCAGCAGCAGGGCGATCAGGTAGAGGAAGATCACCTTGTATTCGGAGTTGTAAGGGATGCCGAAGTACTCGTGGAAGGGCGTCATGCCCTCGGGTGCGCGGCGTTCGAAGGTCAGGCCGAACAGGGTCGGCTTGTCGATGCCGCTGATGCCGTTGGGGCCGCCGGTCCATTCGGTGAGGTTGCGCAAGAGGATGCGGATGATCTCGCCGAAGCCCAGGGTGACGATGGCCAGGTAGTCGCCGCGCAGGCGCAGCACCGGGAAGCCGAGCAGGAAGCCGAACAGCGCCGCCATCAGCCCCGCCAGCGGCAGGCACACCCAGAAGCCCAGGCCATAGTAGTGGGAGAGCATGGCGTAGGTGTAGGCGCCGACGGCATAGAAGCCGACGTAGCCCAGGTCGAGCAGACCGGCCAGGCCCACCACGATGTTCAGGCCGAGGCCGAGCATCACGTAGATCAGGATCAGGGTGGCGATGTCCACCGCGCCGCGCGAGCCATAGAAGGGCCACACCAGGGCTACCAGCACCAGGCCGAGGATCACCCAGCGCTGGGTCTTGGGTTCGGTCAGCTTGGTGCCCAGGCCGGTGGCCGGCAACGGCAGGCCGCCGCTGCGGCGCCAGCCGGCGGTGACCTGGTCGCGCACCAGTTGCCAGACGAACATCAGCACCGCGGCCAGGGCCACGATCCAGAGGGTGCGCGGCGTGGCGCCGTGCACTTCGAGGTTGACGCCCACCGTCTCCAGCTTGAGGCCGAGGATGGGATAGGCGACGGCCAGCACCAGCAGGGCGCTGAAGAAGGCGGTTCGCAGACGGGCACTCATACCTTTTCCACCTCCGGACGACCGAGGATGCCGGTGGGGCGGAACAGCAGCACCAGCACCAGCAGGCTGAAGGCCACCACGTCCTTGTACTGGTCACCGAAGACGTCGGCGCCAAAGGCCTCGGCCACGCCCAGCACCAGGCCGCCGAGCATGGCGCCGGGGATGCTGCCGATGCCGCCGAGCACGGCGGCGGTAAAGGCCTTGATGCCGGCCAGGAAACCCAGGCTCGGGTTGATCACGCCGTACTGGATGCCCAGCAGCACCGCGGCCACGGCGGCCAGGGTGGCGCCGATGACGAAGGTCAGGGCGATGATGCCGTTGGTGTTGATGCCCAGCAGGTTGGCCATCTTGATGTCCTCGGCGCAGGCGCGGCAGGCGCGGCCCAGGCGGGAGCGGGAGATGAACCAGGTCAGGCCGAACATGGTGAGCAGGGTGACGATGAAGATCAGCACCTGCACATAGGAGATCACCACGCCGTTCATGGCGTCGGTGCCGATGATGAAGTTGCCCGGCAGCAGGTTGGGGATCGACTTGTCCTTGGAGTCCTGGGCCAGCAGCACCCAGTTCTGCAGGAAGATCGACATGCCGATCGCCGAGATCAGCGGGATCAGCCGGTTACCGCCGCGCAGGGGGCGATAGGCGATGCGTTCGATGCTGTAGCCGTAGGCACTGGCGATGATGATGCTGGCGCCGAAGGCGGCGAGCATGACGATGGGCAGGCTGTGGATGCCTAGCATGGCGAGGCCGGCGATGGCGATGAAAGCCACGTAGGAGCCGATCATGTACACCTCGCCATGGGCGAAGTTGATCATGCCGATGATGCCGTAGACCATGGTGTAGCCGATGGCGATCAGGGCATAGGTGCTGCCGACCGTGAGGCCGTTCACCAGCTGTTGCAGGTAGTGGTAGAACTCGGGCATGGGTGTCTCCAGGGGACCCAAGTGCACTTCTGGTGCAGGTCCCAGGCCTCGGATGGAGGCGGATAAACGAAGCCCACCGCCGTGGGCGGTGGGCTCCGGTGTTACAGGCAGGGCTTACTTGGCTTCAGTCTTGGTGCCGTCGGCGTGCCATTCGTAGACCACGAACTCGAAGTTCTTCAGGTCGCCTTTCTCGTCGAACGCCAGCTCGCCGGTGGGGGTGTTGAAGGTGTTGCTGCGCAGCGCCTTGGCCACATCCTCGGGCTTCTCGTCGCCCGCCTTGGCGATGCCTTCGGCGATGACCTGCACGGCGGCGTAGGAGGGGAACACGAAGGGACCGCTCGGATCCTGCTTCTTGTCCTTGAACGCCTGCACCAGGGCCTGGTTCTTGGGATCCTGGTCGAAGGAGCGCGGCAGGGTGACCAGCAGGCCTTCGGACGCCTTGCCGGCAATGGCGGAGATGGAGCTGTTGCCCACGCCTTCCGGACCCATGAACTTGGCGGTCAGGCCCTTCTCGGCCGCCTGACGCAGGATCAGGCCCAGCTCGGGGTGGTAGCCGCCGTAGTAGACGAAGTCGACGTTGGCCTGCTTGAGCTTGGCGATCAGCGAGGAGAAGTCCTTGTCGCCGGAGTTGATGCCCTCGAACACGGCGACCTTGACGCCGGCCTTGTCCAGGGTCTGCTTGACCGCGGTGGCGATGCCTTCGCCGTACTGCTGCTTGTCGTGGATGACCGCGACGATCTTCGGCTTGACGTGCTCGACGATGAACTTGCCGGCGGTCGGGCCCTGCATGTTGTCCAGGCCGATGGTGCGGAAGATCAGCTTGTAGCCACGGTTGGTGATGTCGGGGCTGGTGGCCGCCGGGGTCACCATCAGGATGCCTTCGTCCTCATAGATGTCGGAGGCCGGCTGGGTGGAGCTGGAGCAGAGGTGGCCGACGACGAACTTGACGCCATCGTTGACGATCTTGTTGGCAACCGCCACGGCCTGCTTGGGATCGCAGGCGTCGTCGTAGATCACGCCTTCGAGCTGCTTGCCCTTGACGCCGCCGGCCTTGTTGATCTGCTCGATGGCCATCTGGGCACCAATGAACTCCATGTCACCGTACTGGGCGACCGGACCGGTCTTGGGGCCGGCCAGACCGATCTTCAGGGTGTCGGCTGCCAGGGTGTGGCTGGCCATGCCGGCCAGGGCCAGGGCCGCGACCAAGCGGGAGAAACGCAGAGTTGCCTTTTTCATGAGTGCTCCACTCGGAATGCTTTTATTAATGAGGCAGTTGGAAGCGAAAATGTGCCGATTTTGTTCTTTATGACGCGCCGCGCAGTTTAATCACCGTCTGTTCGTCTTGGAAAGCTGGCGACGACAACTTGTCGGACTTGTCGACCGTGCGTCCGGGCGCTCGGCAAGCGGGGAGGGCAACGGTAGAATCCGCCCTTTTCGCGAGGCCCGCACCATGACCGATCACGCAACGCGCTACGCCACCCTGCTCGGGCAGACCGCCGCCATCGGCTGGGAAGAATTGCAACCGCATTTTGCGCGGGGCGTGCTGCTGGAAGTGGCCCCCGAGCTGGACCTGATCGAAGCGGCCATCGCCGTGACCCAGGACGATGCCGCCCGGGTGGGTCTGTGGCTGCAGCAGGGTCAGCTGGCCAAGGTCGACGAAGCGCGCGCGCGACGCCGGCTGGAGGCGCCCGAGGTGGCGCTGTGGGCGGTGGTGGTGGCGCCCTGGGTGCTGATGCAGGAGCGTCCGGCCGAGCGCTGAAACGCAAAGGCCCGCGCAAGGCGGGCCGTTGTTGCCGGGGGTGGTTCAGCGTTCGCTGTCGAGATCGCGCAGCTGGTGTTCGCCGTAGCGATCGCCGGCCACCGCGCCTGGCGGCAGCAGGCGTTCCAGTTCGGCGCGATCCGCATCGCTCAGCGTCACCTCCAGCGCACCGAGGGATTCGTCGAGCTGAGCGCGGCGGCGGGCTCCGATTAAAGGCACGATGTCCTCGCCCTGGGCGGCGACCCAGGCCACCGCCAGCCGGGCCGGGGTGGTGCCGCGGCGTTCAGCGAATTGCTTCAGGCCTTCTACCAGCGCCAGATTGCGCTCCACGTTACCCGGCTGGAAGCGCGGACTGAGGGCGCGGAAGTCGCCGCTGCCCGAGGGTTGGCGCCAGTGACCGCTGAGCAGACCGCGGGAGAGCACGCCATAGGCGGTGATGCCGATGCCCAGGTCGCGGCAGGTCGGCAGGATCTCGGCCTCGATGCCGCGCGAGACCAGCGAATACTCGATCTGCAGGTCGCAGACCGGGTGCACCGCGGCCGCTCGCCGCAGGGTCTGGGCGCCCACCTCCGAAAGGCCGATGTGGCGGATGTAGCCCGCCTGGACCAGCTCGGCGAGGGCGCCCATGGTGTCCTCGATGGGCACCTGGCGATCCAGCCGCGCCGGGCGATAGATGTCGATGTGGTCCACGCCCAGGCGCTTGAGGCTGTAGGCGACGAAATTCTTGATCGCCGCCGGCCGGGCGTCGTAGCCCAGCCACTCGCCACCCGGACCGCGCAGGGCGCCGAACTTGACGCTGATCAGGGCACTATCGCGGCGGCCGCGCAAGGCTTCGCCCAGGAGCAGTTCGTTGTGGCCCATGCCATAGAAGTCACCGGTGTCGAACAGGGTGACGCCGCGTTCGAGGGCGGCCTGGACGGTGGCGATGGCCTCGCCACGGTCGGCGGCGCCATAGAGATCGGACATGCCCATGCAGCCCAGACCGAGCGTGGATACCAAGGGGCCCTGCTGGCCCAAGCGACGCTGTTGCATGAGGGATTCCTCGTCAGATGGATGAGGCTTCACTCTAGTCGCCAGGGTGCCGTGCGATAATCCGGTCGTGACACAACGACCTGTTCGCCTAGCCGTACAATGGAGGCGCCTTGAATCTGGATGACCTGGCGGCCTTCGCCGCCGTGGCCGAGGCCCGCAGCTTTCGCGGCGCCGCCTATGTGCGTGGCGTGGCCGCCTCTTCGCTGAGCGATGCGGTGCGGCGGCTGGAGCGGGAACTGGATGTGCGGCTGCTGCATCGCACCACCCGCAGCGTGACCCCCACCTCGGCCGGCCAGCGCCTGCTGGAACGCCTGACCCCGGCCCTGCGCGAGGTGCGCGGCGCGCTGGACGCCATCAATGCCGAGGGCGAAAGTCCGGTGGGCAGCCTGAGACTCAATGTGCCCACCATCGTCGCCCGGGTGCTGCTGCCACCGCTGATCGGCCCCTTCCTGGCCCGGTATCCGGGCATTCGCCTGGAGGTGGTGGCCGAGGACCGGCTGATCGACGTGCTCGCCGCTGGTTTCGATGCCGGGGTGCGCTACGACGAGCACCTGGAAGCCGACATGATCAGCGTGCGGCTGGGCCCGGCCACCCAGAGATTCGCCGTGGCCGGAACCCCGGCCTACCTGGAACAGCATGGCGTACCGGCGCATCCCGCCGACCTGGTCCGGCATTCCTGCATCGGGCATCGCTTCGCCAGCGGCCTGGTGGCGCAATGGAGTTTCGAGCGCGGCAGCGAGGTCATCAACATCGCTCCGGGCAGTCGCCTGCTGGCTTCGGCACTCGACCTGGAACTGCAGGCCGCCCTCGACGGCGTCGGCCTCATCTATTCCTTCGCCGACTACCTGGCTGCGCCCCTGGCCGACGGCCGCCTGGTGGAAGTGCTGGCGGACTGGTCCCCGTCCTTTCCCGGTCCGCGGCTCTACTACGCGGATCGCCGCCAACTGCCAGCCCCGCTGCGCGCCTTCGTGGCCTTCCTGCGCGAGCATCACGGCTAGGCGGGCGCGCGGGGCGCCGCTACCCTGAGCGCCAGTCCGCCGCCTGGAGCCCCTATGACGCCCCTGTTCTCCCGCCTGGTATCGTCCCCATGATCATCGGCACCGCCGGCCACATCGACCATGGCAAGACGGCGCTGATCCAGGCCCTCACCGGAGTCGCCGGTGACCGCCGCCGTGAAGAGCAGGCGCGTGGCATCACCATCGACCTGGGCTATGTCTATGCCGATCTGGGCGACGGCGGCCTCACCGGCTTCATCGACGTGCCCGGCCACGAGCGCTTCGTGCACAACATGCTGGCCGGTGCCAGCGGTCTGGATCTGGCCCTGCTGGTGGTGGCGGCCGACGATGGCGTCATGCCCCAGACCCGCGAGCACCTGGCGATCCTCGAATTGCTCGGCATTCCCCGGCTGCTGGTGGCCCTGACCAAAGCCGATCGGGTGGACGCCGAGCGGCTGGCGCAGGTTGGTCAGGAGGTCAGTGCGCTGCTGGCTGCCGGGCCCTTCGCCGGGGCGCCGCTGTATCCGGTGGCCAGCCCCAGCGGCGCCGGTATCCCCGCGTTGCGCGCCGCCTTGCTCGCGGCCCTGGACCAGGTGCGCCAGCGCAACGTCCGCGGTGGCTTTCGCCTGGCGGTGGACCGGGTGTTCAGCGTCGCCGGGGCCGGGGTGGTGGTCACCGGCACCGCCTTCGCCGGCCAGGTGGCCGTTGGCGACGAGCTCATCCTCACCCCGCGCGGCCAGCGCCTGCGGGTGCGGGGGCTGCATGCGCAGAATCGCGCGGCAGAAACCGCTCAGGCCGGTCAGCGCGTATCGCTCAATCTGGCGGGCGAGCGCCTGAGCACCGACAGCCTCGCCCGCGGCGACTGGCTGGTGGCCGAGGCGCTGCACGCGCCCACCACCCGCATCGATGTCGAACTGCGCCTGCTGCCCGGCGAGGCGCGCAACCTGACGCACTGGACGCCAGTGCACGTGCACCTCGGCGCCCAGGATCTCACCGGGCGCGTCGCCCTGCTGGAAGGTGACAGCCTCGCCCCGGGTGCCACGGCCCTGGCGCAACTGGTGCTCAATGCGCCTTTGCACGGGGTGCACGGTGATCGCCTGGTGCTGCGCGACCAGTCCGCCCAGCGCACCCTGGGCGGTGCGCGGCTGCTCGATCCCTTCGCCCCGGCCCGCCATCGCCGCACCCCGCAGCGTCTGGCGCAACTCCAGGCGCTGCGGCAGGGCGGCCTGGAGGAAGCCCTGCCCGAACTCCTGGCCCAGGCCGCAGGCGGTCTCGATCCGCGACTGCTGGCCCGGCAATTCAACCGCCCCGAAGGCGATTGGCAATTGCCCGCCGACACCCTGAGGGTGGACACGCGGGTCGGTCCGCGGCTGTTCGCGGCGGCTCTGTGGCAGGCGGCACTCGAGCGCCTGGGCGCAGTGCTGGCCACCTTTCACCAGGAGCAACCCGACGAACTGGGACCGGATCGGGATCGCCTGCGCCGCATCGCCGCGCCGGAACTGGAGCGGCCCGTCTATCTGGCGCTGCTGGAGACGGCCCTGGCCGAGGGGCGCTTGCAGAGCAGTGGTCCCTGGCTGCACCTGCCCGATCACCAGGTACGCCTCACCGAGGCGGAGGAGGGGCTCAAGGCCCGGCTCTGGCCGCTGCTGGAGGCCCAGCGCTTCGATCCGCCCTGGACCCGCGATCTCGCCAAGAGCCTGGGTCAGCCCGAGGCCGAGGTGCGCCTGTTGCTGCGCAAACTGGCCCGGTTGGGGGAACTGACCCAGGTGGTCAAGGATCTCTTCTATCCCCAGGCGAGTCTGGAAGCCGCGGCCAGTGAGGCATTGCGCCTGGAGCGCGAAGCAGGGATCATTCGCGCCGCGGCCTTTCGCGATGCCCTCGGCATCGGTCGCAAGCGCAGCATCCAGATCCTCGAATGCCTGGATCGCATCGGTTTCACCCGGCGCTTCGGCGACGAGCGCCGGGTCCGCCCGGACAGCGCCTGGGCCCGCGCCGCCGAGGGCTAGCGCAACAGAGGAAGGCAATCACGCCCGGTGGCGTGGCCGGGCTTCAAACCCGGTTGGGGACGGCAGCCGTTCCCGGGTGGGTTCGACTCCCACTGCCTTCCGCCATTTCCTGAGCTCAGTACCCGTCCACCGGGTGATGGAGCACCGCGCCCTCCCGCTGCAACTCCTGCAGAAACCAGTCGGCCGCCCAGAGCTGTTCGGGCATATAGAGACCTGCCGGCAGCGGTCTACCGCCCACCAGGCCCAGCGCCCGCTCCAGCGACAGCACCAGCCCGAGGGCAGTCAGCGAGGCCTGCCCCTGGCTGAATTCCAGCACGGACCGTGCGGTGGTGGTCTGGCCGTCCCTTTCGCCGGTCACCTTGACCGCGATCTCGGCCGCCGTTTCCGCGCCCCGCCGCCGGCTGGAGGACTCGCCCATGGCGATGTCGAAGCGGAGCTCCGGCGCGGCGGTGGTGGCCCAGAGGCTCAACAGATCGATGGAGCCAAAGGCCGTGGCGGCCAGCGTGCGACCGTCCAGCGCCGTGACGCTGCCCTGCAGGTCGGCACCGCTCAGCCAGTGGCGGCGCCCGTGCCGGAACGCCAGGGCCGCGGGCGCCGCGCTGTGCACCCGCGCCATATCCTCCCATGCCAGGGGACCGGCCGGATCTTTTTCGTCCAGCAAGACCTCCACCCCGATGGCCGCGACCCGGGTGAAGCGGCGGGCGAGATCGAGCGCCAGCGCCAGGGCGGCGCCCGAAGCCCAGTGGCTGGACAGCACCAGGGCATGGGCGCCGGGGTGGTGCATGAACTGGGCGACTTCCGGCCCCAGTTCGGTGACGCCGGTGTTGGCATTGAGATAGGGGATGCCCAGGCGCTGGGCGAGGCTCAGGCCGTGCAGGGCCTGATCCGGTGCTAGCATGATGATGGCTGCCGGGGTGAGGGCGGGATCCAGTCCCAGCCCCGGCTGGTCGAGATCCAGGCCCACTGCCCGGGCCTGGCCGGCGGCCTGGGCGACGTCCTCGGCCGTGGCGAGGTTGCGGCCCCCCACCAGCAGCGGCCAGTCAGGCTGGCGCTGGCGGAACCAGTGGACGGCCTGGCGGCCTACCGTGCCCGAACCGCCGGCAAAGAGTATGGGTTGCAGTGGCATGATGCTGTCCTCGTGGTTGCAGTGCTGAGATCGAGGAGACCGTACCGCCAGCTGGCCAGCAGCTGCTCCCCGCGTTAACCTACCAAGAGTAGGTTCTAAATCAGGATTAACCTACCTTTAGTAGGTTTGCAAGAAGACGTGACCAATGGCAGAGCGATCCATCCCTGAAAAACCGATCTCCGATGGTGCCGCGCGGCGTCTTTCTAAGGCGGCGCGGCGTCAGCAATTGCTGGAAACAGCGCGGCTCATCGTCCGGGAAGAGGGTGCGGATCGCCTGACCCTGGGCTATCTGGCCGTACAGGCAGGCGTTTCCAAGCCGGTCGTCTACGAGCATTTCGGTACCCGCTCGGGACTGCTCATCGAACTCTATCGCTGGCTCGATCTGGCGCAGATGGATGCCTTTCGCCAGGCCATGACGGCCCGGCAGCAGAGCGCCGAAGAGGCCACCGCGGCGCTGGCCGAGGGCTACATCCGTTGCGTGACCGACATGCAGGGCGAGGTCGGCGTGCTGGCGGCGGCCCTGGCAGGGAGTGAGGAAAAGACCGCGGTGTATCAGGAGTTGCTGGAGCACGGCACCCGGATGGTGGCGGCGGTGCTCACGCCGCACAGCACGAGGTCCGCCGCGGAGTTGCAGGTGTCCTGCATCGGCCTGGTCGGCGCCGGCGAGGCCCTGGCCGCGGCCGTGGTGCGCGGGGCGCTGGGCGAGCGTGAGGCCATCGAGGCCTTTACCCGCCTGGTGCGCGCGGTGCTATAGCGACTGACGCTAGTAGACGTCCTTCAGATAGCGCTTCTGCTCGCTCATGCCGCGCACATAGTCGGCGGCGGCCTCGTCGCTGAGGTGGCCATGGGTCGCCACCACCTGGCGCAGGGCCTGGTCGACGTCCCTGGCCATGCGGCTGGCATCGCCGCAGACATAGACGCGGGCGCCGTCCTGCAGCCAGCGCCAGACCTCGGCGCCGCGTTCGCGCAGGCGATCCTGCACATAGATCTTCTCGGCCTGGTCGCGAGAAAAGGCCAGGCTCAGTTCGCTCAGCAGGCCATCGCGCTGGAAGGCTTCCAGCTCGTCGCGGTAGTAGAAGTCATGGGCAGCGTGCTGTTCGCCAAAGAACAGCCAGTTGCGGCCCTGGTCGCCCCGGGCGCGGCGCTCATGGAGAAAGCCGCGGAAGGGCGCGATGCCGGTGCCGGGGCCGATCATGATCAGCGGGACGTCGCCCTGGTCCGGCAGGCGGAAGTGACGTGAAGGCTGGACATGCACCTCGGTGGTGGCGTCCTGCAGACGGTCGGCGAGAAAGGTGGAGGCCACGCCCTTGCGCTGACCGTAGCGCACCGCCGAGACCGTGAGGTGCACCTGGCCGGCATGGGCCAGGGGGCTGGAGGCAATGGAGTAGAGCCGCGGCTGCAGGCGCTTGAGGCTGCCGAGCAACTCGCTGGCATCGTGGCGGGCGGGAAAGTGCGCCAGCACATCGGCCAGTTGCCGGCCCCAGAGCCAGGTCTTGAGTCTGTCCCGGTCGCTCAGCAGGGCGCGGCACTCGGCAGCGCCACTGCGCTCGGCGATCAGCGCCAGGGTCTCGGGATTGGGACGGGCGATCTCAAAGTGTTCGCTCAGCGCCTGGCGCAGCGACAGCTCGCCGACCTTGGCCACCGCGACCGCTTGTTCGCCGTCCAGGCCGGCGAGGGCGAGCACCTCCTCGACCAGTTCCGGGCAGTTGCGCGCCTTCACGCTCAAGGCGTCGCCGGCCTGGTAGGTCAGGGGCTGCGCGGATTCGAAAGCGAACAGCCGCACCTCCTTGTTCGATCCGGCACCGTTGAGTCTTTGGTTGATGACCAGCCGCGCGGGCACCGCCGTCGGGCGACCGCTCGTGGTCGGAGGGGCGACGGGCACCTGGGCGGCCTGGGGCGCCAGCTGCCCTTGCAGGGCGGTCAGCCAGGCGTCGGCGGCGTCGAGGCCATCGGCGTCGCAGTCAAGGCGCGGGCAGAGGCGGCGGGCGCCGAGTTCGGCCAGGCGGGCGTCGAGGCGCTGGCCGTGGCCGCAGAATTGCTCGTAGGTGGAATCGCCCAGGGCCAGCACGGCGTAGTCCAGCTCGGCGAGGGAGGCATCGAGGCGACCGAGGCCCTGCCAGAAGGCCTGGCCATTGTCCGGGGCCTCGCCGTCGCCAAAGGTGCTGCTCACCAGCAGGACGCGGCGGGCACCGCGCAGGCGTTCCACGGCATAGGCGGCCATGTCGTGCAATTCGACGGTGAGACCGGCCTGGCACAGGCGGGCGACGCAGCGCTCGGCCAGGGCTTCGGCGTTGCCGGTCTGGGACGCCCAGAGCACCACCAGATCGGCCGGCGCGGTAGCGGCCTGGGGCAGGCTGGCGCTCTGGCTTTGCGGCAGGCGGCTGAACAGCCCGGCGAGCAGGCCATCGAGCCAGAGGCGGGCGTCGGCGGCCAGCGGCGCCTGGGCCGGCAGGCAGGGCACGCCCTGGGCGCCACCGTCGCGCAGGCCGTCCATGAAGCCGGCCAGGTAGGTGCGCTCGGCCGCGCTGAGCTGGGGCCGTACCGCGGTGGCGACCCCGGTGAGATCGGCCAGCCGCGCCAGGGCGGGTTGCTGGACGCTCTCGGTGACCGGCTCATCGGCCGGCAACTGGCGATGGGGAATGGTGGCGACCCGGGTCAGGCGCACCGCGCAGACCTTGAGTTCCGGTTGCAGGGACAGCGGATCGACGGCATCGCTGGTGACGGCATTGATGGCCAGGTCGCTGCCCTGAACGTCGGCCCAGTGGAAGGGGGCGAAGCAGTTGCCGGGCTGGACCCGGTCGCTGATCGTCACCGGCAGCACCGCGCGACCGCGCCGCGAGGTGATTTCCAGGCGATCGCCCGCGCTGAACCCCAGCGCCTGGGCGTCCTGGGGATGTACCTCGACGAAGGGCGCCGGATTGAGGCGATTCAGCGCGGCGATCTTGCCGGTCTTGGTCAGGGTGTGCCACTGGTGCTGCAAACGCCCGGTGTTGAGCACGAAGGGGTAGTCGGCATCGGGCAATTCCGCCGGGTCCAGGTGCGGGCGAGCGAAGAATTGCGCCTTGCCGCTGGGGGTGGCGAAGTTGAGCGCGCTGGGTTCGCCGGTCTCGTCCAGGCGCAGGGTCTGGCTGCGGCCGTCGTTGCGATAGCGGATCGGCTGGCGCGGATCGCTCTCTGCGCTGGGGCAGGGCCATTGCAGCGGCGTCTCGCGCAGCCGGGCATGGCTGGCGCCACGGATGTCGTAGCCGGTCTGGGGGTTGTGGAACTGCCTGATCTCGTCGAACACCTCGGCGGCCGAGGCGTAGGTGAAGTGTTCGCCATAGCCCAGGGCGCAGGCCACGTCGGCGATGATTTGCCAGTCGGCGCGGGCCGCGCCGGGCGGGTTGACGGCCTGGGGGGCCAGGGTCAGGTTGCGCTCGGAATTGATCATCACTCCGTCGGCCTCGGCCCAGAGCGCGCCGGGCAGGAGGATGTCGGCGTATCTGTTGGTCTCGGTGTCGAGAAAGGCGTCCTGGGTGATCACCAGTTCGGCGGCCTGCAGCCCGCGGATGACCGTGTCGCGATTGGCCACGCTGGCCACCGGATTGGTGCAGATGATCCAGCAGGCCTTCACGGTGCCGGCGGCCAGGTCCTCGAACAGGGCGACGGTGCCCTGGCCCAGGCGGGTGTGCAGGGTGCCTTCCGGAATCTTCCAGGCACGCTCGACGAAGGCGCGGTCGGCGGCGGACAGCAGGCTGCGCTGGCCGGGCAGGCCAGGCCCCATGTAGCCCATCTCGCGTCCGCCCATGGCATTGGGCTGGCCGGTCAGGGAGAAGGGGCCGCTGCCGGGACGGCAGATCTTGCCGGTGGCCAGGTGCAGGTTGCACAGGGCGTTGGTGCTCCAGGTGCCGTGGGTACTCTGGTTCAGGCCCATGGTCCAGAGACTGGTCCATTCACCGGCCTCGCCGATCCAGCGCGCCGCGGTGCGGATGTCCGCCTCGGCCAGCCCCGTCCCGGCGGCCACGCGCGCCGGGCTGTAGTCGGCGAGAAAGGCCGGCATGGCCGCCCAGCCCTCGGTATGGGCGGCGATGAAGGCGTCGTCCAGATAGCCCTCGGCGTGCAGCAGATGCAAGAGGCCATTGAGCAGCAGCAGATCGGTGCCCGGACGCAGTTGCAGGAAGAGATCGGCCTTCTCGGCGGTGGCGGTGCGCCGGGGATCGACGACGATCAGCCGGGCGCCGCGCTTGACCCGGTCCAGCAGCCGCAGGAAGAGGATGGGGTGGCAGTCGGCCATGTTGGCGCCGCTGACCAGGAAGAGGTCGGCGCGGTCGAGGTCGTCATAGGAACCGGGCGGACCGTCGGCGCCGAGGGACAGCTTGTAGCCGGTGCCGGCACTGGCCATGCACAGGCGGGAATTGGATTCGAGCTGGTTGGTGCCGATGAAGCCCCGCGCCAGCTTGCTCGCCAGGTACTGGGCCTCCAGTGACATCTGCCCGGACACATAGAAGGCGATGGCGTCGGGTCCGTCGCGGTCGAGGATGGCGCGCAGGCGCTCGGCGGTGACGGCGACGGCCTGCTCCAGCCCGGTCTGCACCGGTTCGTGGGAGCGGTCGTGGCGGACATAGGCCTGCTCCATGCGTCCGCTGTCCACCAGCGCCTGGTGGCTGGTGCTGCCCTTGGTGCAGAGGCGGCCGCGGTTGGCGGGGTGGTCGCGATCGCCGCTGACCTTGGTGACCCGACCGTCTTCCACCTGCATGACGATCCCGCAGCCGACGCCGCAGTAGGGGCAGACGCTCTTGAGGTGGGTAGTGGTCATGGCAAGGATCCTTCGAAAACCAGAAAGCGAAAAGGCGCCGGTCGCGCTCCCCGGAGGGAGGCGAACACGGCGCCTTTGTCGTGAAGGGGGCGATCGACGTTGACCGCTCCATGCCAGGGATTTAGCAAGGCTCGCGCCAGCTTGGTCCGGTGCACGCGGGGAGCGCATGACTGTTGGCCTGGCGGGGCGGCGGTGGCGCCTGGCGGGGTCGCTGCCCTGGCGGTCGAGATGCGCCGGGACAGGGCAGGCCGACCCTGCCTTGCACCGTTGTGGTTCCAGTCGGCAGCCGTCCGGACAGGCGCCGGCAAGCTGCTTGGCGGGCTGCAGCCCGCGCCAGTGGCCGATCTGCGGGCCAGCCGACGAAACTGGCACAACCGATGCAAAAGCTCTGGCAGACCCGCCCATTCGGGTCGCCCGGTCGATCAACGGCGATCGACAGCCACTGCAGGCGACGGGCACGGAGCAGAGCCAAGGGCTCCTCCCTACTAGAACAGGCAAAGGCGCCTGAGACCGCAAGGTTTCAGGCGCCTTTTTATTTGCCGCGAATCAACCTGATTGGCCTCGGCCGGGGGATAGCCTCCATGAACAGCATCGTGACCCGCAAAGAACGCCTGATCGTCGTCGGCAACGGCATGGTCGGCCATCACCTCGTCGAGCAGCTGCTGGCGGCCGGCGCCCTGGACCACTACGAGATCCATGTCTTCGGCGAAGAGCGCCAGCGCGCCTATGACCGGGTCCATCTCTCCGAGTACTTCGCCGGTCGCGATGCCGAATCCCTGGCCATGAGCGAAGCCGGCCTCTATGCCGTGCCCGGCCTGGTGCTGCACCTGGGCTGCGCGGTGACCGCCATCGACCGCGAACAGCGCGAGGTGCTGACCCCCGAGGGCGCCTTTGGCTACGACCGCCTGGTGCTGGCCACCGGTTCCTATCCCTTCGTGCCGCCCATCGAGGGTGCCGAAGGGGATTCGCGCCTGGTCTATCGCACCCTGGACGACCTGGACACCATCCGCCTGGCCGCCGCCCGCGCGCGCCGCGGCGTGGTGGTGGGCGGTGGCCTGCTCGGCCTGGAAGCGGCCAATGCGCTGAAATCCCTGGGCCTGGAAGCCCACGTGGTGGAGTTCGCCCCGCGGCTGATGCCGGTACAGCTGGACGATCTGGGCGGCGCCGCGCTCAGGCAGCGCATCGAGGACCTGGGCGTAGGCGTGCACCTGTCCAAGGCCACCCAGAACATCACCGCCGGCAGCGAGTATCGCTACCGCATGAACTTCGCCGGCGAGGATTTCCTCGAGACCGACCTGATCCTGTTTTCCGCCGGCATCCGTCCCCAGGACGCCCTGGCCCGCGGCTGCGGCCTGGAACTCGGCGCCCGCGGCGGGGTGGCCGTGGACAACGGCTGCCTGACCAGCGACCCCTTCATCCATGCCATCGGCGAGTGCGCCGCCTGGAACGGCAGCATCTTCGGCCTGGTCGCCCCGGGCTACCAGATGGCGCGCCTGGTGGCCGCCACCCTCTGCCATGGCCAGGCCACGCCCTTCACCGGCGCCGACATGTCCACCAAGCTCAAGCTGCTGGGCGTGGACGTGGGCTCCATCGGCGATGCCCACGGCGCCACCCCCGGCGCGCGCAGCTATCGCTACATCGACGAAGCCAGCGCCAGCTACCGCCGCCTGGTGGTGTCCGCCGATGGCAAGCACGTCCTCGGCGCCGTGCTGGTGGGCGACAACAGCTACTACGACACCCTGCTGCAATACGCCCAGAATGGCATCCCGCTGCCCCAGGATCCGGCCAGCCTGATCATGCCGGTGGGCGAGGGCGCCCCGACCCTGGGCGCCGATGCCTTGCCGGCCACCGCCACCCTCTGCTCCTGCCACAACGTCACCAAGGCCGCGGTCTGCGCCGCCATCGACGCCGGTTGCACGGACCTGGCCGGCATCAAGAGCTGCACCAAGGCCGGCACCGGTTGCGGCGGCTGCGCGGCGCTGGTCAAGCAGGTCTTCGAGCACGAGCTGATCGCCCGGGGCGTCGAGGTCGACAAGAGTCTCTGCGAGCACTTCGCCCATACCCGCCAGGAGCTCTATCACCTGGTGCGGGTGGAGGGTATCGAGAGCTTCGAAGAGCTCCTGGCGCGGCATGGGCGCGGGCACCATGGCTGCGACATCTGCAAGCCGGCGGTGGGCTCCATCCTGGCGTCCTGCTGGAACGGCTCCATCACCGATCCGCACCTGGTGCCGCTGCAGGACACCAACGACACCTTCATGGCCAACATGCAGAAGAACGGCACCTACTCGGTGGTGCCGCGCATTCCGGGCGGCGAGATCAGCCCGGAAGGCCTGATCGCCATCGGCCAGGTGGCGAAGAAATACGACCTCTACACCAAGATCACCGGCGGCCAGCGCATCGACCTGTTCGGAGCCCAGCTGCACGAATTGCCGGATATCTGGGGCGAGCTGATCGCCGCCGGCTTCGAGACCGGCCATGCCTACGGCAAGTCGACCCGCACGGTGAAGAGCTGCGTCGGCAGTACCTGGTGCCGCTACGGGGTGCAGGACAGCGTCAAGATGGCGCTGGACATCGAGCACCGCTACAAGGGCCTGCGCGCCCCGCACAAGCTCAAGTTCGCGGTCAGCGGCTGCACCCGCGAGTGCGCCGAGGCGCAGAGCAAGGACATCGGCGTGATCGCCACCGAGAACGGCTGGAACCTCTATGTCTGCGGCAATGGCGGCATGCGCCCGCGCCACGCCGAGCTGTTCGCCACCGACCTCGACGACGAGACCCTGATCCGCTACATCGACCGCCTGCTGATGTTCTACATCCGCACCGCCGACCGCCTGCAGCGTACCTCGGTGTGGCGCGAGTCGCTGGAAGGCGGACTGGATTACCTCAAGCAGGTGATCATCGAGGACAGCCTGGGCCTGGGCGCCGAGCTGGAAGCCCAGATGCAGCTGGTGGTGGATCGCTACGAATGCGAATGGGCCAACGCCCTGAACGACCCGGACAAGCTCAAGCGCTTCCGTACCTTCGTCAACCAGCGCGGCAGCGACCCGGACATCCATTTCGTCAAGGAGCGTGGCCAGCGTCGGCCGGCGCGCCACGGCGAACTGCACCTGATCAACCTGACCGAGGAGGCCTGACCATGACCCAGACCACTACCGCGCGTGCCCTGGAACCCCGCTGGCAACCCCTGTGCAGCCTGGCCGACCTGGTGCCCCAGTCCGGCGTGGTGGCCCTGCACGAGGGCGAGCAGGTGGCGCTGTTCTACCTGCCCAACACCGAGCAGAAGGTCTTCGCCGTGGGCAACCGCGACCCCAAGTCCGGCGCCAACGTCATCGGCCGCGGCATCGTCGGCCAGCTGGGCCCGGATCTGGTGATCGCCTCGCCGCTGTACAAGCAGCACTTCCGCCTGGCGGACGGTGGCTGCCTGGAGTACCCCGAGCAGGCCCTGCCCACCTGGGCGGTGCGGCTGAACGGCGAGCAGGTGGAGATCGCCTGACGCGGCTCGACCCTCACCCCAACCCTCTCCCGGCGGGAGAGGGGCGGTCCAGAGCGGGGCGGGGCTTTGTGCGTAGCCTGGACAAAGGCGCAGCCTTGTCCGGAAATGGCCAAGGCGAAACCAGGTGGCCCTCACCCCAACCCTCTCCCGGCGGGAGAGGGGGCGGTCCAGAGTGGGGCGGGGCTTCGTGCGTAGCCTGGACAACGGCGCAGCCTTGTCCGGAAATGGCCAAGGCGATGCTGGGTGACCCTCACCCCAACCCTCTCCCGGCGGGAGAGGGGGCGGTCCGGAGTGGGGCGGGGCTTCACGCGTAGCCTGGACAAAGGCGCGGCCTTGTCCGGAAATGGCCAAGGCGATGCTGGGTGACCCTCACCCCAACCCTCTCCCGGCGGGAGAGGGGGCGGTCTAGAGTGGGGCGGGGCTTGGCGCGTAGCCTGGACAACGGCGCAGCCTTGTCCGGGATCTCCACCCTTCGCCCTAACCCACTGTTGCACCCACCGCAGTGCAGCTTTGCGCAATCGGGAGCTGCGCGGGGCGGCGAAATGACTTCCAAGGGTCGATACTCAAGGAGCGGGGATGCTGTCTGCCGATCCTGGCAATCGCCTCGCGGGAGGTCACCATGCGCCTGACAAGAACAATTCGCTCCGCGCTGTTCATCGCCCTGCTTCTGGCCCTGGCCGCCATCGCCCTGCTGGAGGGCTGGCGCGCGCAACCCGTGGGCGAACCCACGCTGCGCGCCGATCCGGTCTGTACCCATGGCTATGCGCCCTATGGTTGCTATCCGGTACCGGCCCGCGGGGGCGATCTGGGGTGGCTGGAGCGCCTCTAGGTCGTCATCCCGGCCGCCGTTCGGTAGCCAGCAGCACCGCCAGGTCGTTGCCCGCCAGGACCGGGCCGAACAGCGGGCCCTGGACCTCGTCGCAGTGCTGCGCCCGCAGCCAGTCCAGCTGGCCCGGCGTCTCCACGCCCGTCGCCGCCACCCGCAGGCCCAGGGTCCGTCCGAGGCCGATCAGGGCCTGGGCGATGGCGGCATCGGCAGGCTGAGTTTCCAGGCGAGCGACAAGACGGCTATCCAGGCTGATGCCATCCAGCACGGACTGGCGCAGCGCCTCGAGGGCGCCTGAGCCGCTGCCGAAGTCGGCCAGACTCAGGCGCACGCCCAGGGCCTTGAGCGCCTGCAGCTGAGTGAGAGAGACGCCTTCCGCCTGCAACAAGACCTCGGGCACTTGCAGCTCCAGGCGTCCCGCTGCCAGACCACTCGTCTGCAGGGCGCTGGCGACCGCCTCCACCAGGGCCTCGGCATCGGCGCACTGGCGCGCCGATAGGCTGATGACCAGCCGCAGCGGCACGGGCCAGGCCGCGGCGGCGCGACAGGCGCCGTCCAGCAGCCACGGCCCCAGGGCAACGCTGAGTCCGGTCTCTTCGGCCAGCGGCAGGAAGGCGGCGGGCGGCAGCAGACCGCGCAGCGGATGGGCCCAGTGCAGCTGGACCTCGACGCCGCTCAGGTCACCCGTGGAGATGCCTCGGCGCGGTAGGTAGCCCAGGCGCAATTGGTCGAGCGCCAGCGCCTGGCGCAATTCCTGCTCCAGATCGCGCCGCTGGCTGAGCTGGGCGTCCATCGCCGGCGCATGAAAGCACCAGCCGTTGCGACCCGCGGCCTTGGCCTGGTAGAGCGCGATATCCGCCAGACGCAGCAGGTCCTCGACCTGGGTGGCCTGGTCCGGGGCCTGGGCGATGCCAATGCTGGTGCCGACGCTGACCGACTGCTCCTCCAGCAGAATCGGCCGGCCGATGGCGTTTACCAGGCGGGCACAGATCTGGTCGACCGTCGCCACGTCCAGGTGACCGAGCAACACCACGATGAATTCGTCGCCACCCAGGCGCGCCACCAGGCCGCCGGGCCTAAGACTGGCCTGCAGGCGCCGGGCGATTTCCTGCAGCACCCGATCGCCGGCGGCATGGCCGAGGCTGTCGTTGACCGGCTTGAAGCGATCCAGGTCCAGGCTGAGCAGCGTCAGCGGCGTTCTGGATTGCGCCAGTTTGCGTGCCAGGTAGTGCTGTAATTGCAGCCGATTGGCCAGGCCGGTCAGGCTGTCGTGTTGCGACAGGTGTTCGATTTCCGCCTGGGCATTGACCGCGGCGGTGATGTCGCTGGCGGTACCGCGAAAGCCGGCGCCCTCGGGCAGCGGCCGGGCGGTGATCTCGCAGACCCGGGCGTGACCCTGGCGGTCGCGGTAGTGGCAGCGCAGCACCTGACGCTCGTCGCGCTGATGAACGTTGTCCTGGAGCCAGTTGGCCAGGCGGGTGGTCTCGCTGCTGAACAGCTCCGTGAGCGGCCGGCCGAGCCAGCTGCCGGGCGCATGGCCGGTGATGCGGGCGAAGCGTTCGGACAGATAGGTGATACGGCCTGCGGCGTCGCTTTCCCAGAGCCAGTCGGAGGCGGCCTCGGCGAGTTCGCGAAAGCGGCTTTCGCTGCGGCTCAGTTCGGCCTGGCTGGCGACCAGGGCATCGAATTGCCGGTCGAGCTGGCGGGCCGAATTCAGCGCATGACGGATCAGCAGGGCCAGCACCAGCCCGAGCAGCAGCACCCCGGCCAGAAAGATCGGCAGGGTGCGGCGCAGGAGCTGGGCACCGGGTTGCGGCGGTTGCCAGTTGAGCAGCAGCGGCGAATCCAGAAACTGCAGGTATTGGTGATCGGCGAGGGGCGCCCGCGACGCCTCGAGTCGCGGCAGGCCATAGGTGTCGCTGAGATGGGCCAGGGTGTCCGGATCGAGCACGTTGACGAACAGCATCACCGAGGGCGCGCCGGGGCCAGGGGCCACGCTGTAGCTCGCGCCCGGCGTGATGGTGGCCGCGGCGACCAGCGCCGGGACGCCGCCCACGCTCAGCACTCGGACCAGGCTTTCGGTCTCGCCGGGGCGCTGGCGGGTCTCTGCCAGCAGACCGGCCAGATCGCCTTCGAGCCATTGCGCCGCCGCGCGCTCGGTCGGCCGACCATCGATCACCGCGTAGACGGTCCGGTCCTGCGGATCCAGTACGAAGACCCCGTTGTAGCCGTAGAGCTCATAGGGGATGTCGCCGACGTTGCGCTCGTCGTTGGCCCAGAACAGATCGACCGTCAGGTGCAGGTGCTTGTAGGCCTCGCCCCACTTGGCGTAGTTGATGATGTTGTGGCCGATTTCGTTTTCCACCTGCACCAGGGTGCGCTCGATATAGGTGCGGGCGCGTTGCTGGACGTCGGCGTCCTGGCTGGTGGCGGTCCTGATCAGCAGGTAGCAGCCGAGGCCGAGCAGGATCGGCAGGGCGCAGATGACCGGAAAGAGGCGCAGCAGCAGATTGTGGCTGCGGCGGGTGGCGATGGGCGTGGACGTCATGATCAACCTGGGCGGCGCTGGAGACAGTCAGGTTCCCCGCAAGCGGGCCACAGACGACGCGCGGGGTACCTGGCCAGAGGCCATTATCCGTTACCGCCCAGCGGCCGTCTGCTCAGCGTCGGACCGGGGGCAGCCAAGAGCCGCCCGGACGGTCAACCGCTCAAGGCCGCGGCGGATAGCTGACGAGCAGGTCGCCGATCAGCCGGCTGAAGGCGGCGCTGCGCTGGGCCGGGGTGGCGTTCTGGTCGTCCAGCAGGCGCTCTTCGCTGGCGCGCCAGACCAGCTTGCCGTCACGGCCATCGAGCATGTCGAGTTGCACCGTCATCACCGGGTAGGTGACGGTCTGGGTGCGCACATAGCTCGGCCCCCAGGGACCGGGACCCCAGGCGGAGCCCCAGGGGCCACCCCAGCCCGGGCCCCAGTAGGGATCGGCATAGCTGAAGCTCTGCTGGCGCTGATCGAGGATCACATAGAGCTTGATCTTCAGGTCCGGGCGCGCGCCGGTCGGTGCGGGACGCAGCCCGCGCTGGTCGAGCCCGCTGCTGACCGAATCGCGCAGGCGCTGTTCGGTGAGATCGCTACGTACCCGCGGATCGTTGGGGCGGTACTCGATGGCGGGATCGGCCCAACCCCAGCTGCGATAGGCGGCGAAGTCGCGGCTGGCGTCATAGTCCAGGTTGCGCGGGCCGCGCTCGGCGCAGGCCGCCAGCAAGAGGACCGCAAGCAGCAGGAGGCAACGTTTCATGGGCGATCCTCTGGGTCAGGGGACTAGTCTGCTTGGACTGGCTTAAGGGCGACTTATCGCGTCAGTTGGGCGGATAGTTGGCCAGCAGGCGGCGGGTGGTATCCCTCAGGGTACGCGCGCGTTCGCCGCTATTGCCGCCGCTGGCCTGTTCGGCGGCCGAATGCCAGAGCACGCGGCCGGTGGCGGGATCGAGCAATTCCACCTCCAGCACGTCGACCAGAAAGGTCCGGGTGCGGGTCCGCGCCTGGCCGACGCTGGCGCCATAGCCCGGGCCGTAGCCATAGGGCCCGTAGCCGCCGTAGCCATAGCCCGTGTCGTAGTAGTCGGTGTACTGCTCGCTGCGCTGCTGCTGGGTAAGGCGGGCCCGCACCTGCAGATCGCCGCGGGCACCGCCAAGGGCCGGTCGCAGCCCACGCTGGTCAAGACCGTCGGCCACCGCCTGCTGCACGGTCTGGCCATCCAGGCCGCCGCTGACCACGGCGGCGCCGGGGGCCCAGCTCCAGGTGCGATAGCGACTCCAGTCACGCGGTGCCGGCGGATAGGCCGCTGGATCCTGCTGCGGCAGCACCGGCACCGAGGCTTCGGGCAGGCTGCTGGCGACATAGGGATTGGGCGTCTGGCAACCGGCCAGGGCGAGCAGCGCGAGCGACAGGCAGAGCAGGGGGCGACGCATGACCGGTTCCTCGAAGGAATGCTGGCCAGAGCATACCGCGCCCGAGGTCATCCTGCCTTAGCTTGGCAGAGCCAATGCAGATAGCGGCCGAGACGGGCGAAGGCCGGGTGCCGTCGATGGGCCAGTTCCATGGCCACCAGCTCCTCGCCCGCGGCGCGCGCCTGGAATTCCGGCGGCATGTAGTCATGGAAGACCCGTACGCCACTGCGCGCCTGGATCCGCCAGTCCGGCGCCAGCCAGGCCTCGACCTCGCGCGGGTCCAGCGGTTGTTGCGGCGTGAGGCCGCGTTGGCCCGCGCCGGCGTATTCACCCTGCCGGAGTTTGCGAAAGTGCCCCTTGAGCAGGTTGCGATAGATCAGGGCATCGCGGTTGTAGAAGGCCAGCGACAGCCAGCCGTCCGGCGCCAGGCAGCGTTGCAGGGTCGGCAGGATCGCCGTGGGCGTCTCCAGCCATTCCAGCACCGCGTGGCAGAGCACCAGATCGAAGGGTTCGGCGAAGAAGGGCAGCTCCTGCCAGGGCAGCGCCAGCCAGGCGGCGTCGAGGCCGGCGGCGGCGAAGGCCTCCTGGGCCCCCGCCAGCATGGGCGCCGAGGGTTCGGCCAGGGTCACGGCATGGCCCTGTTGCGCCAGCCAGAGACTCATGTGGCCGAGCCCGGCGCCGATGTCCAGCACCCGCAGCGGGCGTTGCGGCAGCACCTCGGTCAGATCCGCCTGCAATACGGCCAGGCGGATGGCGCCCTTGGTGCCGCCATAGATGTTGGCGGCGAAGCGGGTGGCGCGGTCGTCGAAGAAGGTATCGCTCACGGCAGGAAGCGCCTCTCGTTATCGGCCAGCTTGGCCAGCACCGCCTGTTCCACATCCAGCTCCAGTTCGCTGCCCAGTTGCAGCAGATAGAGCAGCACATCGGCGATTTCCTGGCCGGCGTGTTCGCGCTCGGCGGCGCTCAGGGCGCGGGCTTCGACATCGCTCTTCCACTGGAAGATCTCCACCAGTTCGGCCATCTCGACGCTGGCGGCCATCGCCAGATTCTTGGGGTTGTGATAGCGCCGCCAGGCGTTGGCATCGCGGATCGCGTGCAGGCGGGTGAGCAGGGCGGGGAGATCCATGGGCGTCCGGGGGTCGAAAAAACGCCATTCTCCCATGGCTGAACGCGCAGGCGGCAGTGGCTCGTCCGCCGACCCGCAAGACAGTCTGGCGCCGCTGCTCTACCCTGGGCGCAACACCGATTCGCTGGCTGCGGGAGCCCTGATGAAAGCTTGTCTGTCCGGACTGGGGTTGGCCCTGCTGCTGACCACCGGCGTCGCCCATGCCGAAAAGCTGCTGCTGGAAGGCACCCTGGGCCAGGCCCGGGTGGTGGTGGAGCTCGATCCCACCGCCAATGACGAAGCCTATGGGCGCTATTTCTACGACCGCTATCGCCGCGACCTGCGCCTGAGCGGTCCGGCCCAGCCGGGCGACCGGCTGGAGCTGGAGGAGGGCGCGCCCTGGCAGGAGGGCGCCAAGGCCAGCTGGTCGCTGACGCGCGGCACCGACGGTCGCTGGACCGGCAGCTGGAGCGGGGCCGGCAAGACCCTGCCCCTCGCCCTGGCGCCGCTGCACCTGGCGCAGCCCGCCGCGGACGATCGCTATCGGCAGCAACTGCGCCGGGACGATCCCTACGAATATCGCCGCCTGCAGGGACTCCAGCTGGAACCGGGCGAGCGCCAGACCTTCATGGGGCGTGAGCTGCGCGGGTGGCGCGAGCCGGTCTCGGGCATGCAGCTGTTTACCGTGGAGGGCGCCAGCGAGGCGGCCAATGCCGTGCTGCGCGACCGCCTCTGGGCGGAGGTGGACGCTCATCTGAGCTGCATCGGTCCTGACGGCGAGCACAGCCTGCAGGTGACCCCGCAGTTGCTCACCGAGCGGGTGCTCAGCGTCAATCTGTTCAGCCAGTACAGCTGCAGCGGCGCGGCCCACCCGGATTTCGGCAGCGCGCCCCTGACCCTGGATCTCCAGACCGGCCAGGAGCTGGCGCTGGAAGACGTTCTCTGGCTGGGTCACGGCCAGCCGATCCGCCCGCAGCCGGAGGATCGTTATTCCCAGGCCCTGGCGGACTATCGGGAACAGACCCTGGCGCCCTGGGTGATCGGGCTGTTCACCCGCCTGTATCCAGAGCTGATGCAGGCGCCGGCCGATGGCGACGGCTGCGATTATCGCAGCGCCGACGTCTGGCAATTCGCACCCTGGTACCTGACGCCCAAGGGTCTCTACCTCGGTCCGACCTTCTTCCGCGCCGCCCGCAACTGCGACGAGCCCGGCGGCACCCTGGTGCCCTACGCGGAGGTCCGCAAGCATCCGGGGCCGTTGGTGGGGCTGCTGCCACGCTAAACGCAGGTTGGGTTGAGCCCAGCGAAGCCCAACAGCAAGGAAAAGGTCTGGGATGTTGGGCTTCGACGATGAAGCCGTCTCAGCCCAACCTACGGCAGCGGGTGGCACGCTCGTGGGTTGGCGCTGAGCCTGTTGAAGTCCAGGATCGCCACCTGGCTCCCACAGTGAGGCCGATTGGTGGCCTTCCTTACTTGCGTAGCAGCTTCTGCAGCCGGGCGTGCTGCCAGAGGGCGATTCGGTCGCGCAGGAAGAAGGTCTGGATGCCGCGGCCCAGCAGCAGAACTCCCCAGATGGCGGCGACCCACCAGGACCAGTGGCTGTCGGGCGAGGTCTCCCGATTGAGCACATAGAGAAAGATGCAGATGACCAGGCCTCGCAGCACCTGCCAATAGAAGCCGATCTCGGCGGCCACCTGTTCACGAGCATTGGCGATCCGCTCGTCTGCGGCGGATCCTGCTTCCTGGGAGGTTTGCTCGGTCAGATCGCTCACCCTGATCTCCAGGACGGCGGCCAGGGCGCTCAGCGTCTCCAGACTGGCCTGCTCGCCATTTTCGAGGCGTTGCACCGTACGGGTGCTGATGCCCGCGAGTTCGGCCAGCTGCTCTTGCGACCAGGCTCGCGCCAGGCGGTGTTCCTTGATCCTGTTGGGCAGTTGCATCTCGATTTCTCCAGCGATGAGGGACGAGGGAAAGCCTAGCCGCAGACCCCTCTGTCCGACACGACGGCAACCCGACAGCAGCCTGACAGGGAGACGACAGGGACCTGACGGCCTCGCCGGCAGGGGGATTCGGAAGCCCGTCTCCTCAGAGGATCCGTCCACTCTACACCGGCTATACCTGGTGGAAACCGTCCAGGGTTTCCACAACAGGTTCGGCTGCGCGTGGGTAAGGCTGCGCCGTTACCCACCCTGCAGTCAGCTGTCAGTCCGTAGCGTGGAAAGCCGCGAAGCGTTTTCCACTGGCATTGAGTATCGGCAGCGGACAGGGCTTCGCCTTCTTCCACTCTAGTCGTCGGCGATCAGCCGCTTGCCCAGGGTGACGACCTCGGCCTCCACATAACCCAAGGTCGCATAGAAGCCGAGGATCGCCGCATTGTCCCGGCGCACCATCAGCTGCAGCTTGGGACAGCCGCGCTCGGTAAGCAGCTGTTCGGCGGTCGCCACCAGTCGCCGGGCATGGCCGCAGCGCTGGTGGGCCGGGGCCACCGCCAGGTAGTAGAGCCAACCGCGATGGCCATCGGTGCCGACCATGGCGCTGGCCATGAGCACGCCGTCCGCTTCGCCCACCAGGAACAATTCGGGTTGCTCGGCGAGCTTGCGCTGGATGTCGCGGTAGGGATCGTTCCAGGGACGGGTCAGACCGCAAGCCTGCCAGAGGCTGACCACGGCCTCGGTGTCGGCGGGCTGGAAGGGGCGGATGTACATTGGGAGTCTGGCAGCGGGATGAAGCCCAAAGATAACAGGTGCGTTCGAGGATGCTGCTGGCTTTAACGGCTCTATCGCGGCCATGGGCCGCTCCTACGGGTTCTGATCACCATGTAGGAGCGGCCCATGGCCGCGATAAGAGAGTTGCTGCTACGTACCAGCGTCAGTGAGTAGGTTGGATTGATCGCCAGCGAAGCCCAACGGCGCCGTTGGCCTACAGAAAGTTCTCCGCATAGTGGCAGGCCACCTGGCGGGCTTCCACGTTGCGCAGCGCCGGGACCTCGGTCTTGCACTTTTCCGTCGCATAGGGGCAGCGACGGTGGAAGACGCAACCGGGTGGCGGATCCAGCGGATTGGGCAGTTCGCCCTGGATGCGGATGCGCGGCTTGCTCGGATCCGGGTGCAGACTCGGGGTGGCCGACAGCAGCATCTGGGTATAGGGATGCAGGGGCCGCTCGAACAGCAGGTCGCGACTGGTCTTTTCGACGATGCAGCCCAGGTACATCACCATCACCTCGTCGGCGATGTGGCGCACCACCGAGAGATTGTGGGAGATGAACACATAGGCCGTGCGGTACTGCTGCTGCAGATCCATGAACAGGTTGAGCACCTGCGCCTGGATGGACACGTCCAGCGCCGAGGTCGGCTCGTCCGCCACCAGCACCTTGGGCTGCAGCATCATGGCGCGGGCCACGGCGATGCGCTGGCGCTGGCCGCCGGAGAACATGTGCGGATAGCGCTGGTAGTGCTCGGGCCGCAAGCCCACCTGCTGCATCATCGCCTGCACCTTCTCGCGCCTTTCGGTGCGCGACAGGCTGGTGTTGATCTGCAGCGGCTCGGCCAGCTGGTCGCCGATCTTGCGCCGCGGATTGAGCGAGGCGTAGGGATTCTGGAACACCATCTGCACCTCGCGGCGCAGTTCCTTGCGGCGGGCGGCGTCGGCCTGGGCCACGTCCTGGCCGCCGATGACCAGGCTGCCGGCGGTGGGCTGCTCGATCAGGGTCAGGGCGCGGGCCAGGGTGGACTTGCCACAGCCCGACTCACCCACCACGGCCAGGGTGCGCCCGGCCTGGAGGTCGAAGGAGACGCCGTTGAGCGCCTTGACCGTGGCGCTGTCCTTGAACAGCCCGCGGGAGATTTGATAGTGCTGGGTCAGGCCCTTGGCTTCGAGCACGAGGTGCTCGGGCGCCTGCTCCGGGGTGGTGGAGCGGGCGAGGACGGTGGCTTCAGACGGCGCCATGGCGATCCTCCGGCAACTGGCTGGGACGTTGATGTTCGGGCAGCACCTCGGGGGCTTCGCCCGGGGCGACGTTGCGCGGGAAGAAGCAGCGCACCGCACCGCGGTCATAGGGCTCCAGCGCCGGGCGCTCCTGGCAGCGCGGCTGCACATAGGGGCAGCGCGGACTGAGCAGGCAGCCGGCCGGCCGGTCATAGCGACCGGGGACGATACCGGGCAGGGTGTGCAGGCGATCCGTCTGGCTGTGCTCGGGAATGGCCGCCAGCAGGGCTTCGGTATAGGGGTGGGCGGGGGCGTCGAACAGCGTCGGCACCACGCCTTTCTCCACCGCCTGGCCAGCGTACATCACCACCACGCGCTGGGCGGTCTCGGCCACCACAGCGAGGTCGTGGGTGATGAGGATCAGGCCCATGCCCTCGTCGCGCTGCAGATTGACCAAGAGCTCCATGATCTGCGCCTGGATGGTCACGTCCAGGGCGGTGGTGGGTTCGTCGGCGATCAGCAGACGCGGCTCGGCGGCGATGGCCATGGCGATGGCGACGCGCTGGCTCATGCCCCCGGACAGCTGGTGCGGATAGGCGCCGAGACGGCTGGCCGCGGCCGGGATCTCGACCTTTTCCAGCAATTCCAGGGCGCGCTGGCGAGCGGCGCGACCCTTGAGGCCCAGATGCTGGCGGATCACCTCTTCCAGCTGGAAGCCCACGGTGTAGCTGGGGTTGAGCGCCGTCATCGGGTCCTGGAAGACCATCGACAGCTCCTTGCCGATCAGGTGGCGCCGGCGGCGACCCTTGAGGCTGAGCAGGTCCTGGCCGTCGAAGGCCAGGCGGTCGGCGGTGATGCGGCCGGGGTGATCGATCAGGCCCATCACGGCCATCATGGTCACCGACTTGCCGGAGCCGGATTCGCCGACGATGGCGACGATTTCGCCCTGATCCACCGTGAGATCGAGGCCTTCCACCACCGGCGGGGCGTCGGCGCCGCCGAAGCGCACCGAGAGGTTCTGGATTTCGAGGAGGCTCATGACTGCACCTTCAGACGCGGATCGAGGGCATCGCGCAGGCCGTCGCCCATCAGGTTGATGGCCAGCACGGTGAAGAGTATGGCGAGACCCGGCAGGGTCACCACCCACCAGGCGCGCTCGATGTAGTCACGGGCCGAGGCCAGCATGGTGCCCCACTCGGGAGTGGGCGGCTGCACGCCGAGGCCGAGGAAGCCCAGGGCGGCGGCATCGAGGATCGCCGAGGAAAAGCTCAGGGTGGCCTGGACGATCAGCGGCGCCATGCAGTTGGGCAGCACGCTGACGAACATCAGCCGCAGGGTGCCGGCGCCGGCCAGCCGCGAGGCGGTGACGTAGTCGCGGTGCAGTTCGCCCATCACCGCGGCGCGGGTCAGGCGCACATAGGACGGCAGCGAGACGATGGCGATGGCCACCACGGTGTTGATCAGGCCTGGGCCGAGGATGGCGACGATGGCCACGGCCAGCAGCAGCGAGGGCAGCGCCAGCATGATGTCCATCAGGCGCATGATCACCGGACCGGCGCGATTGGGCGAGAAGCCGGCGACCAGGCCGAGCAGGATGCCGGGGATCAGCGAGAAGACCACCGAGGCCAGGCCGATCAGCAGCGACAGCCGGGCGCCGTGGATCAGTCGGCTGAGCAGGTCACGCCCCAGCTCGTCGGTGCCCAGCGGGAACTGGCTGTTGCCGCCATCCAGCCATAGTGGCGGGGTGAGCATGAAGTCGCGGAATTGCTCGCTGGGCGCATGGGGGGCGACCCAGGGCGCGAAGAGCGCGCAGAACACCACGATGACCATGAAGATCAGCCCGCCGAGGGCGCCCTTGTTGCGGGCGAAGGCGTGCCAGAACTCCTTGAAGGGGGAGGGGTAGAGGGCGCTCGGGTCTTGAGCGGCCGGGGTATTTACCGTTGTCATAGGCTCTGTCCGTATGGGCGCATCAACGCTGGTGGCGGATGCGCGGATTGACCAGGCCGTAGAGGATGTCCACGACGAAATTGACCAGGATGACCAGGGTGGCGATCAGCAGGATGCCGTTCTGCACCACCGGGTAGTCCCGGGCGCCGATGGCCTCGATCAGCCACTTGCCGATGCCGGGCCAGGAAAAGATGGTCTCGGTGAGCACCGCGCCGGAGAGCAGGCTACCGACCTGCAGGCCGAGCACGGTCAGCACCGGGATCAGGGCGTTGCGCAGGGCGTGGACGAAGACCACCCGCTTGGGCGACAGGCCCTTGGCGCGAGCGGTGCGCACATAGTCTTCGCGCAGCACTTCGAGCATGGCCGAGCGGGTCATGCGCGCGATCACCGCCAGGGGAATGGTGCCCACCACGATGGCCGGCAGGATCAGGTGCTTGAGGGCATCGACGAAGGCGCCGGGCTCGTCGGAGAGCAGGGTGTCGATGAGCATGAAGCCGGTGCGCGGCGGGATGTCGTAGAGCAGGTCCAGGCGACCGGAGACCGGGGTCCAGCCGAGCTGCACCGAGAACAGCATGATCAGCAGCAGGCCCCACCAGAAGATCGGCATGGAGTAGCCGGTCAGGGCCACGCCCATCACCCCGTGGTCCACCGTGGAGCCGCGCCTGAGGGCGGCGATGATGCCGGCCAGCACGCCGAACACCGTGGCGAACAGCATGGCCGCCACCGAGAGTTCCAGGGTGGCCGGGAACAGGGTCAGGAATTCGTCCCAGACCCCGACGCGGCTGCGCAGGGATTCGCCGAGGTTGCCCTGGGCGAGATTGCCGATGTAGTCGAAATACTGCTGGTACAGGGGCTTGTCGAGGCCCAGGCGGTGCATGGCTTCGGCGTGCATCTGCGGATCGACGCGGCGTTCGCCCATCATGACTTCCACCGGATCGCCGGGGATGAGGCGGATCAGGGCGAAGGTCAGCAGGGTGACGCCAAAGAACGTCGGTATCAGCAGCCCGAAGCGACGGGCGATGAAGGCGAGCATCGGAGGGGGTATCTCCTCTTGAGGCTGATCAAGACGGCGCGAGTACGTGCCCGGCCGCGTTTTTAAGTGAAAGCCCGCTCAAAAGCCCGCAGGCTTTTGATCTGACTCTCAGACCTTGTGGGTCCGGATTCATCCCTGCGCGGACCGTCCTGGTCCGCGACGAACGAGACCTGCCAGCGGCAGGCTCGTTCGGTCCTACGAATAGGTTCGAAGAGCGCTCTGGGCCAGCGCTCCAAACCCGGCAGACTACCACGTTGCCACGGCCGTCGATATCCTCGACATGGCCAGGGCTTCGCCGGTGTTCGCGACGCGATCCCGGCGAGATGCCGGGCGCTGCACGAAATCCGCCGGGTTTCGTCATCACAGCAGGTTGAACGGCAGGGTGGAGACCAGGCGCAGCTCCTTGACGTTGCCGTCGACCTGGTTCTGGCTGGCGCGGTGATCGGTCAGCAGCAGGCGGAAGCGACTGTCCTTGAGCGTGCCCTGCTGCACCTTGTAGGTGGTGACCAGGCCGATCTCGTGGTGCTTCTCGCCATCCTGCTGCAGGACCTCGGCATAGTTGGCGTACTTGCCGGCGCCGGCGTCGTAGTGGGTGCCGTCGATGTCCCAACCCTTGGCGTACCAGACGCCGGTGCTCAGGCCAGGCACGCCGAAGTAGCTCCAGTCGGTTTCGTAGCGGATCTGCAGCGACTTCTCGTTGGGGCCGTTGTAGTCCGAGACCAGGGAGTTGGCCAGGTAGATGGCCGCGGTCTCGTGGGCGTAGTCGAAGTACTCGTTGCCGTCGATCTGCTGGTAGGCCAGGGTCAGGCTGTGGGCCTGGTGGCTGCCGGTGAACGCCAGGCTCCAGGCGGTGTTGTCGATGTCGCCGGCCTTGGCGCTGCCGGCGTCGACGGTGCGATAGGCGTTGGCCACCGCCTTCCAGGCAAAGGTGTCGAGCGAGCCGCCGGCCTGGGTCACGCTCAGGAAGTACTGGTTCCAGACGTCTTCGAAGTTGGCGCCGTAGACGCTGACTTCCCAGCCCTGGGGCAGCTTGTAGTTGCCACCGAGAAAGCTCAGGCGGTCGGCGGTGACCTCGCGGGTGCCGTACTCGGTGGTCCACTTCTCGTCGCCGGCACCGGTCCGCGGACTGACCCGGGTGAAGCTGCCACCCTGCAGCGAGAGGTTGTCCCATTCATCGCTGGTCAGGGCGAAGCCGTCGAAGCCGGAGGGGAAGGGCCGGTTGTCGTTGTAGCTGATCACCGGGGTGTCGAGCATGAAACGACCGATCTTGAGTTCGGTGTTGGAGACGCGGAAGCGCGCGTCGGCGATGCCCAGCTTGGACCACTCGGCATGGCCCTCGCCCTCGGCGTTGGCCAGGGTGCGGTTGCCGCCGCCACCGATCTGCCCCTTGCCCCGCTCCAGGTTGGTGGCCTGATAGCCGGCCACGTCGATGCCGAAACCCACCGGGCCCTGGGTGTAGCCGGAGCTGTACTTGAGCGCCGTGGCCTGGACCCAGGTATTGCGCGAGTGGGTGCGCACCCGGGTGCCGTTCTTGGTGTAGCTGAAGATCGGATCGGAGCTGGTCTCGCGGGCGAAGAAGTTGCGCGTGGTCAGGGTCAGGCTGTCGTCGGCGAAGAAGCCCTTGGCGCCTTCCTGGCCCTTCACCGGCTTCTGCACGTTGGGCAGGGTCTGGACCTCGTTGGCGTAGCTGGGATCTTCCGGCGCCGGGGACTGGGCGTGGGCGGTCAGGGCCAGGGTGAGTAGCGAGAGGGCGAGGCCTCCACGGTGGATGTTGGTCATCAACTGTGCTCCAAAGCGGTCGTTTTTCTGTTTTTTTGGGCGTTTCCGGCACGACCGAACCCGTCGCGCCGAAACACGGCGCGAGGTGGGATAGGTCGAGGGGCGGGCCGCCCGGGCCCGGTCGCTTACGGCATCAGGTGCCGATCAGTCGAGGGTCACCGTGGAGAAGTCGTAGACCCCCAGCGGACTCTGCACATAGCCCTGCACCTTGGGTTGCAGGACGTCGGTGAACAGCGGATGCGCCAGCGGAATCCAGGGCATCTGCTGGTGGAAGATCTGCTGGGCCTGTTCGTAGAGGGCGGTACGCTGAGCCGGGTCGTTGATGCGCTTGGCCTTTTCGATGGCGTCGTTGAAGGCCTTGTCGCACCAGAAGGCGCGGTTCTCGCCGCCCTGCACCGCGGCGCAGCTCAGGTTGTTGGTGAGGAAGTTGTCCGGGTCCCCGTTGTCGCCGGTCCAGCTCATCATCATCAGGTCGTGCTCGCCGGCCTTGGTGCGCTTGACGAATTCGCCCCACTCGAACTGGGTGATCTCGGCCTTGATGCCGATCTTGGCGAGGTCGCCCTGGATCAGCTGGGCCACCAGCGCCGGACTGCCGCCCGGGCCGGTGCCGGTGCTGATGTAGTACTTGAGGGTGAAGCCATCGGGATAGCCGGCTTCCTTGAGCAGCGCCTTGGCCTTCTCCACGTCATGGGGCCAGGGCTTGATGTCCTTGGCGTAGCCCAGCAGCGAAGAGGGATAGGGATTGATCGCCGCCTTGGCGCCGCCTTCGCCGAACACCGTCTTCAGGTAGTTCTGCTGATCGAAGGCCATGGCGATGGCCTGGCGCACCCGCACGTCGCTCAGCGCCTTGTGCTTGGTGTTCATCGCCAGGTAGGAGGTGGTCTGGCTTTCCACCTGGGCCAGCTTGAGGCTCTTGTCATGCTTGAGCATCGGCACGTCCTGCGGCTTGACCGTCAGGCCGATCTGGCACTCGTTGTTGCGCACCCGCTGGATGCGCACATTGGGATCCAGGGTCACCGCCAGCACCAGGCCGTCCATCTGCGGCTTCTTGCCGAAGTAGTCCGGATTGACCTTGTAGCGGGTGTTGGAATCCTTGGCATAACGCTGGAAGACGAAGGGACCGGTGCCGATGGGCTTCTGGTTGATGTCGTCGGTCTTCTTGCTGGCCAGCAGGCTGTCGGCGTATTCCTTGGACAGGATCGAGCCGAAGGCCATGGCCAGGTCGGCGAGGAAGGGCGCCTCGGGCTGGTTGAGGGTGAAGCGCACGTGGCTGTCGTCCACCTTGTCGATGGACTTGATCAGGGTGCCCATCTCCATGGCGGCGGCATAGGGATAGCCGCTCGGGGAGAGGTTGTACCAGGGATTGTTCTTGTCGAGCATGCGCTCGAAGCTGAACACCACGTCGTCGGCGTTGAAATCGCGCGTGGGCTTGAAGTAGTCGGTGGTGTGGAATTTCACCCCCTGGCGCAGGGTGAAGGTGTACTGCAGGCCATCCGGGGAGACCTCCCAGCTTTCGGCCAGGCCCGGCTCCAGCTCGGCGGTACCCTGCTTGAATTCCACCAGGCGGTTGTACAGCGGGGTGGCCGAGGCGTTGAAGGTATAGCCGGAGGTGTAGCGACCCGGATCGAAGCCTTCCGGATTGGCCTCGGTGCAGACCACCAGGGGGCGTGCCAGGGCGGCATTGGCCGTCAGGCAGAGGAGGGCGGCGAGAGACAGCGAGAATAGCGGTTTGGACACGGAAGGCTCCTCGTGAAGGCCCGCGAGGCGGGCCGGACAGGGTCAGCGGTCGAGGCTTACGCCATAGAAACCGGTGACGCCGAAGGGGTTGATCTTGAAGCCCTGCACTTCTTTGCGCATGGGCTGGGACACCACCGAGTGGGCCATGGGGCTCACCGGCATCTGCTGGCGAATGAGCTGTTGCGCCTGCTCGTAGAGACGGGTGCGTTCGGCGCGATCGTTGCTGGTCTTGGCCTTCTGGATGAGGGCGTCGTAGCTCTTGTCGCACCAGCGTGCATAGTTGCTGCCGCCGATGGCGCTGCAGCCATAGAGCACGCCCAGCCAGTTGTCGGGATCGCCGTTGTCGCCGGTCCAGCCATAGGTCAGCACATCGTGTTCGCCGGCCTTGGCTCTCTTGATGTACTCACCCCATTCGTAGCTGACGATCTTGGCCTTGATGCCGACCTTGGCCCAATCCTGCTGGATCATCTGCGCCGACTGGCGGGCGTTGGGGTTGGAGGCGCGCTGCACCGTCATGGCCCAGAGCGCGATCTCGGTGCCGTCCTTGATCCCCGCCTGCTTGAGCAGGGCCTTGGCCTTTTCCGGATCGTAGGGCGCGCCCTTGATGTTCTTGTCGTAGGACCACTGATTCGGCGGGATCACGTTCTGCGCGACCTGGCCGGCGCCCTGGAACACGGTGTCGACGATGGCCTGCTTGTTGATGGCCATGTCCAGGGCACGCCGCACCTCGGGCTTGTCCAGCGGCGGATGCTGGACGTTGTAGGCGAGGAAGCCGACGTTGAAGCCCGGCTGCTGCAGCACCTTGAGCTGCGGATCCTGCTTCATCTCCACCAGGTCCGCCGGACGCGCATAGCCGCTCACCTGGCATTCGTTGGCCTTGAGCTTCTGCAGGCGGGTGGCGGCGTCGGGGGTGATGGCGAAGATCAGGTTGTCGAGCTTGACGTCCTCGGGCTTCCAGTAGTCCGGATTGCCCTTGAAGCGGATCACCGCATCCTTCTGGTAGCGGCTGAAGACGAAGGGGCCGGTGCCGATGGGCTGCTGGTTGAGCAGCTCGGGCTTGCCCGCCTTGAGCAACTGCGCGGCGTACTCCGCCGACTGGATGGAGGCGAAGCTCATGGCCAGGTCGGCGGCAAAGGCGGCGTCGACCTTGTTCAGGGTAAAGACCACGGTGTGGTCGTCGACCTTTTCCACCTTGGCGATGTTCTGGTCCAGCCCCATATCGGTGAAGTAGGGGAATTCCGTGGGATAGGCCTTACGGAACGGCTGCTCCTTGTCGAGCATGCGCTGGAAGGTGAAGACCACGTCGTCGGCAGTGAAGTCGCGCGTGGGCTTGAAGTAGTCGGTGGTATGGAATTTCACGCCCTGGCGCAGGTGGAAGGTATAGGTCTTGCCATCCGCGCTCACGTCCCATTGGGTCGCCAGGCCCGGCTCGAGGGTGGTGCCGCCACGCTGGAACTGCACCAGGCGGTTGAAGACCGTTTCGGCCGAGGCATCGAATTCGGTGCCCGAGGTGTATTGCGCCGGATCGAAACCGGCCGGGCTGGCTTCCGAGCAATAGACGAGGTTGCTCGCCGCCTGGGCGAGCGGAGCACAGGCGAGCAGGCTCGCCGCCAGCAACGAGTAGGCGTAGGGAAGGCGCATGGGTCTCACTCCATCAGTCAAATGAACGGCCAGGGTCGGGAGTCTAGCTCCCGACCCTGGCCAAGAGGCTTCACTTGCTGACGCTGACGCCGTAGAACTCGTTCAACCCGAAGGGGCTGATCTTGTAGTCCTGGACTTCCTTGCGCATCGGCATGTAGACCGTGGAGTGCGCGATGGGCGTCATGGGTACCTGCTGCTTGAGCACCTGCTGGGCCTGTTCGTAGAGCTTGGTGCGCTCGCCCTGGTCGGTCACGCGCTTGGCCTTGACCACCAGGTCCTCGAACGGCTGGTAGCACCAGCGGGAGAAGTTGTTGCCACCGATGGCCTTGCAGCCGAAGAGGGTCGCCAGCCAGTTGTCCGGGTCGCCGTTGTCGCCGCTCCAGCCGATCAGCATGATGTCCTGCTCGCCGCTCTTGGAACGCTTGATGTACTCGCCCCATTCGTAGCTGACGATCTTGGTCTTGACGCCGATCTTGGCCCAATCCTGCTGCAGCATCTCCGCCATCAAGCGCGCATTGGGGTTGTAGGGACGCTGCACCGGCATGGCCCAGAGGGTGAGCTCGGTGCCTTCCTTGAAGCCGGCTTCCTTGAGCAGGGCCTTGGCCTTTTCCGGATCGTAGGGCGCGTCCTTGATGGATTTGTCATAGGACCACTGGGTCGGCGGCATGCTGTTGACGGCTACCTGGCCGGCGCCCTGGTAGACGGCGTTGATGATGGCTTCCTTGTTGACCGCCATGTCCATCGCCTGGCGTACCTTGAGCTTGGCCAGCTCGCCGTGCTCGACGTTGTAGGAGATGTAGCCCAGGTTGAAGCCCGGCTGCGACGGCAGCTTGAGATTCGGGTCCTTCTTCAGCCCGTCCAGGTCCGCCGGACGCGGATAGACGGTGATCTGGCACTCGCCGGCCTTGAGCTTCTGCATCCGCACCGAAGGATCGGTGTTGATGGAGAAGATCAGGTTGTCCACCTTGGGTCCATCGACCTTGTCCCAGTAGTCCGGGTTGGCCTTGTAACGGATCACAGCATCCTTCTGGTAGCGGCTGAAGACGAAGGGACCGGTGCCGATCGGCTTCTGGTTGATCTCGGCCGCTTTGCCGGCCTTGAGCAGCTTGTCGGCGTATTCGGCCGACTGGATCGACGGGAAGGGCATCGCCAGATTCTGCAGGAAGGCGGCGTCCACTTCGTTGAGGGTCATGCGCACCGTGTAGTCGTCGACCTTTTCCACCTTGGCGATGTTCTGGTCGAGGCCCATGTCGGTGAAGTAGGGGAATTCGGTGGGGTAGGCCTTACGGAACGGATTGTTCTTGTCCAGCATGCGCTGGAAGGTGAACAGGACGTCATCGGCATTGAATTCGCGGGTCGGCTTGAAGTAGTCCGTGGTGTGGAATTTCACGCCCTTGCGCAGGTGGAAGGTGTAGACCTTGCCGTCTTCGCTGATGTCCCAGCTTTCCGCCAGACCCGGCTTGACCTGGGTACCGCCGCGCTCGAACTGGGTCAGCTTGTTGAAGATGGTTTCCGCCGACGCATCGAAGTCGGTGCCGGTGGTGTATTGCGCCGGATCGAAGCCGGCCGGGCTGCCTTCGGAGCAGAACACCAGGTTGGTCGCCTGGGCCAGGGGTGCGCCGGCCAGCAGACCGGAAGCGAAGAGGGCAGCGAGTACGTTCTTGTGCATGGAGACCTCATGTCGGGGACGGCGCAACACGATGTGGCGTTGCGAAACAGAATGCCGATGTCTTGTGGACAGATGAGCCCACATGCACAGCCTGTGCCCATGTCCATAGCTCAGGCGAGCTATTGACCACAGGCGACCCAAACACAAAACAGATGTCGCAAAGATGTAAGACAAGGTGTCGCGGCAGGAAGTCGGTGCGCACCAAAAGTGCGCACCGAAACAGCGTTGTTACTTTTCTGCACTAGATCAGGGCATCTGTACTTCGATGGTACCGCCCGCGGTCACTTCGACGGTGGTGGTGCCGGGGGCGACATCCGGGGTCACGGCATCGCTGGCGGCCTTCATCGCCGACATGCGCAGCATCGGCAGCGGCTGGGGTACGCCGCTGGTACCCAGGTCCAGGCTGACGATGCGATAGCCCGAGCCACCCAGGGCTTCGGTGGCCAGCTGGGCGCGCGCCTTGAAGGCGGCCACGGCGTCCTTGAACAGGGCATCCTCCTGCTGCTTGCGGGTGCCATCGGCGATGGTGAATTGCAGGTTGCCCATCTTCAGGCTGCCCAGCAGTTCGCCGGTCAACTTGGACAGGGCGGCGAAGTCGGCGCTTTCCAGGCGCAGTTCACCGCGCTCGCGCCAGGCGTTGATGGCGCGGCCCTGGTCTTCATAGACCGGATAGGTGTTGCGATTGCCCAGGGAAACGTCCACCCCCTTGACCTTGCGCGCCTGCTCCAGGGCGGCGTTGAGGGTCTTGGTGGTGTCGCTGGCCAGGGCCGCCGGATCCTGGCCCTGGCTTTCGGTGTAGAGCATGACCTGCATGCGGTCGCGCGGGACCTCGCGGCTGACCTCGGCCCTCAGGCTGATCTGGTTGTAGCGCGGCTCATCGGCCTGGACGCCGGTGGCGAGCAGGGTGCTGAACAGCGCGGCGCCCAGCACGAGCGGGCGTAGGGGAAAGGTCATGGTGTTCTCCTGATTGGCAGTCCGAAAGCGGTGTGACCGCGGACCTGGCGGATGGTGCGTCGCTTTGCCGCGTCGGCGGCTGCGGGCGGATACCCATCGCTATAATGCCAAGTCTGCTCTGACCGGCAGCCCCGCGGGGCTGTCGTCTCGATCGTTTCTTGCGCCTGGAACCTCGCATGTTCTCCTTGCCTGTTCAATGGTTGTCCGCCAATCGCCAGAATCTCGGGCGCCTGGTCATCATCCGCGTGCTGGTGCTGGCCGCGCAGGCCGGCTCGGTGGGCATCGCCCGGCTGTCGGGCATCGTCCAGCTGCCCTGGACGGCCCTGGCCATCACCCTGGGCGTCTCGGCCGTACTCTGCCTGTTCGCCGCCCTGCGGCTGACCCGCCCCTGGCCGGTCACCGAGCAGGAATACGCCGCCCACCTGGGCTGCGACCTGGCCATCCACAGTGCCCTGCTGTATTTCGCCGGCGGTCCGACCAACCCCTTCGCCTCCTATTACCTGGTGCCCCTGACCATCGCCGCGGCCACGCTGCCCTGGCTCTATACCCTGGTCCTGGCGGCCCTGACCCTGGCGGTCTTCTCGCTGATGCTGCTGTCCTACGAGCCGTTGCACCTGCTGGTGGCCAACGACGGCGCGGTGCTCAGCTACGGCATGTGGCTGAGCTTCGCCCTGTCCGCCGCGGTCATCACCCTGTTCGTCGCGCGCATGGCCACCGCCCTGCGCGAGCAGGAGAGCCTGCAGGCCCAGCGCCGCGAACAGGCCATGCGCGATCAGCAGTTGCTGGCCGTGGCCACCCAGGCCGCCGGTGCTGCCCACGAGCTGAGCACGCCGCTGTCCACCATGAGCGTGCTGCTCAAGGAGCTGCAGCAGGAGCACGCCGGTCAGCCGACCCTGAGCGAGGACCTGGCGCTGTTGCAGGCCCAGGTCGGCCAGTGCAAGCAGACCCTGCAGCAACTGGTGCGCGCGGCCGAAGCGGACCGCCGCCAGACGGTGCAGGAGCAGACCGCCGTGGAGTGGCTGGAGGCGACCATGGATCGCTGGCACCTGATGCGACCGGAAGCCACCTACAGCTTCGAGGTGGTCAGTCTGGGCACGCCACCGCGCCTGACGCCGCCGGTCGAACTTACCCAGGCACTGCTGAATCTACTCAACAATGCCGCCGATGCCTGCCCGGAAAACCTGGCCATCCGTCTGCACTGGGATGCGCGCGAGCTGTGCCTGTCGATCCGCGATCACGGTGCCGGCGTACCCCTGGCCATCGCCGAACAGCTCGGCAAGCCCTTCTTCACCACCAAGGGCAAGGGCTTCGGACTGGGCCTGTTTCTCAGCCAGGCCAGCGTCACCCGCGCCGGCGGCACGGTGAAGCTCTACAATCACGAAGAAGGCGGCACCCTGACCGAATTGCGCCTGCCGCGGCACTACGCCCTGGCGTGAATGCCTGGAGAATTCTATGACTGACGACCTCAACAGCGGTTTCGACGACCAGCCCCACATCCTGCTGGTCGACGACGATCCCACCTTTACCCGGGTGATGGCCCGCGCCATGGATCGCCGCGGCCTGCGCGTGTCCATCGCCGACAGCGCCGAGGAAGGCCTGCAACTGGCCAAGGAAGACCTGCCCGACTACGCCGTGCTCGACCTCAAGATGGAAGGGGACTCGGGGCTGGTCCTGCTGCCCCAGTTGCTGGAGCTGCACCCGGAGATGCGCGTGGTGATCCTCACCGGCTATTCCAGCATCGCCACCGCGGTGGAGGCCATCAAGCGCGGCGCCACCAACTACCTGTGCAAGCCGGCGGATGCCGATGACGTCCTGGCCGGCCTGCTCGCCCAGCACGCCGATCTCGACACCCTGGTGCCGGACAATCCCATGTCGGTGGATCGCCTGCAGTGGGAGCACATCCAGCGGGTACTGTCCGAGCACGAAGGCAACATCTCGGCGACCGCGCGGGCGCTGGGCATGCACCGCCGTACCCTGCAGCGCAAGCTGCAGAAGCGCCCGGTGCGCCGCTGAGGGCTGGCATCGCCCACGATCGCCGTGGGCGACAAACTGTTACATTGTTTCAGTCAGAATTTGTTCAGGCTTTCCGGCATAGGCTGTGCAGGCGTCTCGTTGAGCAGTCCTTGAGAGTCCGAGCATGTCCGAATCCGCCGTACCCGTGCCCTCCGTCTACGGGGCTTCCCGTGGGCATTTCCTGGCCCGCGTCTGGGCTTTGATCACTCCCTACTGGCGCAGTGAAGAGAAAGGCAAGGCCTGGCTCCTGCTGTCCGTGGTCATCGCCCTGTCGCTGGCCGGGGTCGGCCTGTCGGTGGCCCTGAACACCTGGTATCGCTACTTCTACGACGCCCTGCAGAATCGCGATCTGGCCGCCTTCATCCGGCTGATGCTGTACTTCTGCGGGCTGGCCGCCACCGCCATCCTGCTGGCCGTGTACCGGCTTTACCTCACTCAGGCGCTGACCATCAACTGGCGGCGCTGGCTGACCGAAAAGCACTTCGGCCTCTGGCTGTCCGACCGCAACTACTACCAGCTGGAACGCGAAGGCGGCGCCGACAACCCCGACCAGCGCCTCACCGAAGACATCCGCGACTTCGCCGAAACCACCCTGAGCCTCGGGCTGGGCTTCATCCGCACCGTGGTCAGCCTGGTGTCCTTCAGCGTCATCCTGTTCGGCATCTCCGGCGACATCACCCTGTTCGGCATCACCATCCCGGCCTACATGTTCTGGGCGGCCCTGATCTACGCCACCGTCGGCACCTGGCTGACCCATCTGATCGGCCGTCGGCTGATCGGTCTCTACAACCAGCAGCAACGCTATGAAGCCGACCTGCGCTTCGGCCTGATCCGCGTCCGCGAGAAGGCCGAGAGCGTGGCGCTGTTCCGCGGTGAGGCCAACGAGCACCGCCGTCTGCTGGATCGCTTCGGCTACGTCTGGGGCAACTACCACCTGGTGATGAACTACACCAAGCGGCTGACCTTCTTTACCGCTGGCTACAGCCAGATCGCCATCATCGCCGGCTTCGTCCTGGCGGCGCCGCGCTATTTCTCCGGCAAGATCCAGCTGGGCGATCTGATGCAGATCAACTCGGCCTTCGGCAATGTCCAGGAAAGTCTCAGCTGGTTCGTCGACGCCTACGTCAGCCTGGCCGGCTGGCGCGCCGTGTCCGATCGTCTGCTGACCTTTCGCGAGACCATGGCCGAATTCAGCCAGGAGACCGACATCCTGGTGCCCCATGCCAGTAGCAGCGACCTGGTCCTGGAAGGTCTTTCCCTGGGTGCCGCCGGCCGGTTGCTGCTGCATCCCACCGATCTGCGTATCGCCCGTGGCGAACACCTGCTGATCGAAGGCGCCTCGGGCAGTGGCAAGAGCACCCTGCTGCGGGCCCTGGCCGGACTCTGGCGGCAAGGGCAGGGCGGGATCGGCGTCCCGCCGGGGCGTCAGCTGTTCCTACCGCAACAACCCTATCTGCCCATCGGCACCCTGCGCGAAGCCCTGGCCTATCCGCAGCCGGCGGATGCCTATTCCAACGAGCGGCTGGCCGAGGTGCTGCAGCAGTGCCGTCTCGATCACCTGCGCGAGCACCTGGATGAAGCCCGCCACTGGGAACGCACCCTGTCGCCCGGCGAGCAGCAGCGGGTAGCCCTGGCGCGGGCGCTGCTCTACGCCCCCGACTGGCTGTTTCTCGACGAAGCCAGCTCGGCGCTCAGCGAAGCGGACGAGCGTGCGCTCTATGAGCGTCTGCTGGCGGAAAATCCGGGTCTCACCCTGGTCAGTGTCGGCCATCGTCCGAGCCTGCGCGCCTACCATCGCCGCCACCTGCTGCTGGAGGGCCAAGAACTGCGTCCTAGAGCGGTTGGCGAGGGTCTCTGATATGGACTAAGCGGTCTAAATCGGGCGTTTTCGGGAAGGGGGGTGCTATGATTCCAGAGTCCCTTCAATCGGTACGAGAATCCATGTCAGCAGCTACCGTATCCCGCCCCCGAAAAAGACCCCGCAGCCTGGCAGAAGAGGTCGTCGGAGTGCTTATTCAGCAGATCGGCGACGGCCAATTCCAGCCTGGCGACAAGCTCCCCACCGAGTCGGCCATCATGCAGGCCCAGGGCGTGAGTCGCACCGTGGTGCGCGAGGCCATTTCCCGGCTGCAGGCCGGGGGTTACGTGGAAACGCGCCACGGCATCGGCACCTTCGTGCTGGAGCGGCGCCCCGAGTCGCCATTGCCGATCGATCCGGCCACCATCACCACCCTCAAGGACGTCCTGGCGATGCTCGAATTGCGCATCAGCCTGGAAGTCGAGGCCGCCGGCCTGGCCGCCCAGCGCCGCTCGGCCGAGCAACTGCAGGCCATGTGGGCGCTGCTGGAAGCCATGCGCACCGGCGTCGAGCAGCCCGATCGCGCGGTGAGCGCGGATCTGGAATTGCACCTGCTGATCGCCAGTTCCACCGGCAATCGCTATTTCAGCGACATCATGAGCTACCTGGGCACGGTGCTGATTCCGCGCACCCGGCTCAATTCCGCCTATCTCGCCCACGACGACCAGCAGCTCTATCAGAAGCGGCTGGATGCCGAGCACGAAGCCATTGTCCAGGCCATCGAAGACGGCAACCTCGAGGCGGCTCGTTCGGCCATGCGCCTGCACCTGAGCAACAGTCGCGAGCGGCTCAGACGCGCCCATGAAGAAATGGAACGCCAGGCGGAAGAGGTCTGAAGCAGGGCTTTGACGTCGCGATAGGCATTTTTCTGGTTGGGGCTTGCCCCTTCCACAAAGGAGGTTGTACGATGACTTACAACGGGTAGCGGACCTGCCGCACCCCCGTCCAACCTATGCCGAGGCACTCAAGATGACTCCACAAGAACTCAAACACGTCCTCTCTTCCGGTCTGCTGTCCTTTCCGCTGACCGACTTCGATGCCAACGGCGACTTCCGCCCCGACACCTATGCCAAGCGCCTGGAGTGGCTGGCCCCCTACGGTGCGACCGCACTGTTCGCCGCTGGCGGCACCGGTGAATTCTTCTCGCTGGAAGCCAGCGAATACAGCGGCATCATCAAGACCGCGGTGGACACCTGCCAGGGCAGTGTGCCGATTCTCGCCGGTGTCGGTGGCTCCACCCGCCAGGCCATCGCCTATGCCCAGGAGGCCGAGCGGCTGGGCGCCATGGGTCTGCTGCTGCTGCCGCACTACCTGACCGAAGCCAGCCAGGACGGCGTGGCCGCCCATGTCGAAGCCGTCTGCAAGTCGGTCAAGATCGGCGTGGTGGTCTACAACCGCAACGTCTGCCGCCTGCAGCCCCATCACCTGGAGCAACTGGCCGAGCGCTGCCCGAACCTGATCGGCTACAAGGACGGCCTGGGTGACATCGAACTCATGGTCGCCATTCGCCGCCGCCTGGGCGATCGCTTCAGCTACCTGGGTGGCCTGCCCACCGCGGAAGTCTATGCCGCCGCCTACAAGGCGCTGGGCGTGCCGGTCTATTCCTCGGCCGTGTTCAACTTCATTCCCAAGACCGCCGTGCAGTTCTACGAAGCTATCGCCCGTGACGATCACCAGGCGGTCGGCAAGCTGATCGACGACTTCTTCCTGCCGTACCTGGAAATCCGCAACCGTTGCGCCGGCTACGCCGTCAGCATCGTCAAGGCGGGCGCCCGCATCGCCGGCTACGACGCCGGTCCCGTGCGCACCCCGCTGACGGATCTCAAGCAGGACGAGTACGAAAAGCTCGCTGCCCTGATGGACAAGCTCGGTCCCCAGTAAGATCCGCTTTTCGAGAGGGGCTCCGGCGCCTCTCCCCCCGTTGCACAACCCGCGGCCAGTCGCTTGGTCGCGGGCTTTTTTTTGGCCGGTTTTCCTGGCGGCTGGCAGGACGCCAGCGTCAGAGGCTACCCTGGGCGCCTGACTTAAGGCGTTGCTAAGGCGCGGGTGCCAGGCTGGGGGATACCAGCCCAGTCGTGCTACCGCCAGCCAGGGGATTCCCGCCATGAGCGCTGCCTTGCTGTATCTCGCCCTGGCCGCAGCACCCGGGCATTCGACCTGCCTGGCCGCGACGCCACCCTCGGCCGCGGCGCTGGCACTGGCGGTCAGCCGGCCTCCGGCGCCGGAGCCCCAGGCGCTGCCGGTGATCCATACCGCGGGGACCCTGCCGCACACCGGCATCCACGATCAATCCGCCGCGGCGGTGCGCGACTTCGGCTACATGCTCGATCTGGCGCTGGCCTGGCGGGACAGTCGCGATGCCGCGGCCCTGGCACGTCTGGCCCGCTATCTCGATGCCTGGCTGCCAGGGTATCGGCCCAGCTTCCAGCCCATCGACGAAACCAACCTGGGCGGTCTCATCCTCGCTTATCGGCTGACCGCGGCGGACCTGCCCCTGGCCACGGCCCAGCGCACCCGCGCGTTCATCGAGACCCTGGCCGAGGGCTATCTGCAGCAGATGGAGGCGCATCGTGGGGATGCCCGTGGCGTCTGGAGCAACAACTGGCAGAGTCACAGGATCAAGCTGGCGACCCTGGCGGCGGGTGCCCTGGATGACCCGGCGCTGTTCGCCCGGGCGCGGGCGGCCTTCGTGGCGCAGCTGTCGGTCAATCTCAAGCCCGATGGCGAGGTGCTGGACTTCGGCGAGCGCGATGCCCTGCACTATGTCGTCTACGACCTCGAACCCCTGGTGCTGGCGGCGGCGGTGGCCCAGGAGCGCGGCGAGGACTGGCTGCACTTGCGGGGTCGAGACGGTCAGACCCTGGCCAGGGCGCTCGACTGGCTGCTGCCCTATGCGCAAGGCCAGCGCAGTCATGAGGAATTCCGCAAGACGACAGTACATTTCGATGTGCAACGCGCCGAGGCCGGTCTGCCCGGCTATGCGGGGCGCTGGGATCCGCAGAACGCCAGAAACCTGTACTGGTCGGCCAGTCTGCTCGATCCGCGCTATGCCTCCATCGCCCGACAGCTCGCCGCGGCGCCGCCACGGCTGCTGTGGGCCTTTGCCCCGGCCTGTCAGGGCTAGCGCCCCTATCAGTCGAGGCTGCGGATGCTGACCCGGGAGGTCCCGTCGGCCACCATGTCGAGACGATCGGCCGCACTGCGCGACAGGTCGATCAGCCGGCGGCGGACCGTCGGCCCTCGATCGTTGATGCGCACCACCACGCTGCGACCATTGGCCAGGTTGGTGACCTGGACCCGGGTGCCGAAGGGCAGGGTGCGATGGGCCGCGGTCAGGGCCCCGGGATCGTATTTCTCGCCACTGGCGGTGCGGCGCCCGGCGTGCCACTTGGAGTAGAAGGACGCCATGCCGGTGTCCTGATAGTCATGGGCAGCACTGGAGGACAGCGTGGGCGGGAAGCTTTCATGACTGGCGCAACCGGCGAACAGCAGGACCAGCGACAGCAGTCCGGCACGGTGGATCCGATGCATCTCGATGCCTCCTGGCAAAACGACCGGCAGCAGCTTAAGGGGTCGGAGCGGGACTGTCAGCCCCGCTCCGTTACCCCGTGCGACCGCCGTCAGCCTTCCAGTTTCTGCTTGAGCAGCTGGTTGACCTGGCCGGGGTTGGCCTTGCCCTTGGAGGCCTTCATGGCCTGGCCGACGAAGAAGCCGAACATCTTGCCGCGCTTGGCTTCGTCGCTGGCGCGGTATTGCTCGACCTGGGCGGCGTTGGCCGCCAGGACCTCGTCCAGCATGGCCTCGATGGCGCCGCTGTCGGTAACCTGCTTGAGGCCCTTGGCTTCGATGATGGCGTCGGCACTCGCGCCTTCGCCGGCGGCCAGCGCCTCGAACACCATCTTGGCGATCTTGCCGGAGATGGTGTCGTCCTTGATGCGCAGAATCAGGCCGCCCAGCTGGGCCGCGCTCACCGGCGCCTGGGCGATGTCCAGGTCCTGCTTGTTGAGCAGGCTCGACAATTCGCCCATCACCCAGTTGGCGGCCAGCTTGGCGTCGCCGCTCACCCGCTGGACTTCCTCGAAGTAGTCGGCCAGTTCGCGGCTGGCGGACAGCACGCTGGCGTCGTAGACCGACAGCCCGTACTCGCTCTGGAAGCGATCGCGCTTCTCGGTCGGCAGCTCGGGCAGCTGGCTGCGCACCTCGGCCAGGAAGGCCGGCTCGATCACCACCGGCAAGAGGTCGGGGCAGGGGAAGTAACGGTAGTCGTTGGCTTCTTCCTTGCTCCGCATGGAGCGGGTCTCGTCCTTGTTGGGATCGTACAGGCGGGTTTCCTGCACCACGGTGCCGCCGTCCTCGATCAATTCGATCTGGCGCTGGACCTCGTGGTTGATGGCCTTCTCGATGAAGCGGAAGGAGTTGACGTTCTTGATCTCGGCGCGGGTGCCGAAGGCTTCCTGGCCCTTGGGGCGTACCGAGACGTTGCAGTCGCAACGCAGCGAACCCTCGGCCATGTTGCCGTCGCAGATGCCCAGGTAGCGCACCAGGGCATGGATGGCCTTCACATAGGCCACGGCTTCCTTGGCGCTGCGGATGTCCGGCTCGGAGACGATCTCCAGCAGCGGCGTGCCGGCGCGGTTCAGGTCGATGCCGCTCATGCCGTGGAAGTCTTCGTGCAGGCTCTTGCCGGCGTCTTCTTCCAGGTGCGCGCGGGTGATGCCGATGCGCTTGACGGTGCCGTCTTCCAGGGTGATGTCCAGGTGGCCCTTGCCGACGATGGGATGATCCATCTGGCTGGTCTGGTAGCCTTTGGGCAGGTCCGGGTAGAAGTAGTTCTTGCGCGCGAAGACGTTGCGTTCGGCGATCTCGGCGTCGATGGCCAGACCGAACTTGCAGGCCATGCGCACCGCTTCGGCGTTGAGCACCGGCAGGGTGCCGGGCATGCCCAGGTCGACCAGGCTGGCGTGGGCATTGGGCTCGGCGCCGAAACTGGTGGCGCTTCCGGAGAAAATCTTCGATTGGGTGCTGAGCTGAGCGTGAATCTCAAGCCCGATCACGGTTTCCCATTGCATGTCTCTATCCTTCCTCAGAAGCCGCTCGGCGCCTGGCGATGCCAGTCGCTGACCTGCTGGTACTGGTGGGCGACGTTGAGTAGCCGGCCTTCCTGGAAATAGTTGCCGAGCAGCTGCACGCCCACCGGCAGGCCGTCGACGAAGCCGGCCGGCATCGACAGGCCGGGGATGCCGGCGAGGTTGGCGGCGATGGTGTAGAGGTCTTCGAGATAGGCGGAGACCGGATCGTTGCTCTTCTCGCCGAGTTTCCAGGCCAGGTTCGGCGTGGTCGGGCCGAGAATGACGTCGACCTCGGCGAAGGCCGCGACGAAGTCGTTCTTGATCAGCCGGCGGATGCGCTGGGCCTTGAGGTAGTAGGCGTCGTAGTAGCCGGCCGACAGGGCATAGGTGCCGACCATGATGCGGCGCTTCACTTCCGCACCGAAGCCTTCGCCACGGGATCTCTTGTAGAGATCTTCCAGGTTGACCGGATTCTCGCAGCGATAGCCGAAGCGCACGCCGTCGAAGCGCGACAGGTTGGAGCTGGCCTCGGCCGGGGCGATGACGTAATAGGCCGGAATCGCGTGCTGCAGGGTGGGCAGCGAGATGTCCTTGACGGTGGCGCCGAGCTTCTTCAGCTCCTCGACCACGGCCAGTACCTTGTCACCGATGCGGGCGTCCAGGCCGGCACCGAAGTATTCCCGCGGCAGGCCGATGCGCAGGCCGCTCAGCGGCTGCTGCAGGGCAGCCTGGTAGTCGTCCACCGGCTGGTCGACGCTGGTGGAGTCCTTGGGGTCGAAACCGGCCATGGCCTGCAGCAGCAGGGCGCAGTCTTCGGCGGTGCGCGCCAGGGGACCGCCCTGGTCGAGGCTGGAAGCGTAGGCGATCATGCCCCAGCGCGAGACGCGGCCGTAGGTGGGCTTGATGCCGGTGAGGTTGGTCAGGGCCGCCGGCTGGCGGATTGAGCCGCCGGTGTCGGTGCCGGTGGCGGCCGGCAGCAGGCGCGCGGCCACGGCCGCGGCGGAACCACCGGAGGAACCGCCCGGGACCCGGGTCAGGTCCCAGGGATTCTTCACCGGGCCGTAGTGGCTGGACTCGTTGGCCGAACCCATGGCGAATTCGTCCATGTTCAGCTTGCCCAAGGAGACGGTACCGGCCGCGGCCAGGCGCTCCACCACGGTGGCGTCATAGGGTGCCTTGAAGCCGGTGAGGATCTTCGAACCGCAGCTGGTGAGCACCCCCTGGGTGCAGAACAGATCCTTGTGGGCGAGGGGCGCACCGAGCAGGGCGCCATGTTCGCCAGCGGCGCGTCGGGCGTCGGCGGCCCGCGCCTGGGCCAGGGCCGCGTCGGCGGTCACGGTGATGAAGCTGTTGAGCTGGGGGTCGAGCTGCTCGACCCGCTGTAGCAGGCCGCGGGTCAGTTCCTCGGCGGAAAAATCCTTCGCGGCCAGGGCGGCGGCGATTTCGGTCAGGGTCAGCTGATGCATGTCGTGTCTCACTCGATCACCTTGGGGACCAGGTACAGGCCGGCTTCCACGGCCGGGGCGATGGCCTGGTAGGCCTCGCGCCGGTCGCCTTCGGTGGCCTGGTCGGGGCGCAGACGCTGGGTGGCTTCCAGCGGGTGGGCGAGGGGATCGATACCCGTGGTGTCCACGGCCTGCATCTGGTCGACGAGGCCGAGGATGTCGTTGAGGGTGGCGGTGGTAGCGGCGAGATCCGCTTCATCGAGACCCAGGCGGGCCAGGTGAGCGATCTTTTCGACGTCGGTGCGTTCGAGCGCCATCGGCTTCTCCAAGCAGGAAGGCGGCGTGACCCGGTCGGTGGCCGCGTATGCTGGAGACGGGCTGGGCGGGTCGGGCGCCGCGTTGAACAGGGGCTTAACGGCCCGGAAAAGCTCTCAATCTAGCATATCGGCGCCTTGCCCTAAATCCCTGCGATTGATAGAGTCTGCCGCACTTTTTTACCCGCACGTTTGTCCTGTCGCGTGCCTGCTTGTCACCGCCTAGGGTCACCTCATGTTCAAGAAATTGCGTGGCATGTTCTCCAGCGATCTGTCGATCGACCTGGGAACCGCCAACACCCTTATTTATGTCCGCGAGCGTGGCATCGTGCTCAACGAGCCGTCGGTCGTCGCCATCCGTACCCACGGCAACCAGAAGAGCGTCGTCGCCGTCGGTACCGACGCCAAGCGCATGCTCGGCCGGACGCCGGGCAACATCTCCGCCATTCGCCCGATGAAGGACGGCGTCATCGCCGACTTCAGCGTCTGTGAAAAGATGTTGCAATACTTCATCAACAAGGTGCACGAGAACAGCTTCCTGCAGCCCAGTCCGCGGGTGCTGATCTGCGTGCCCTGCAAGTCGACCCAGGTCGAGCGTCGCGCCATTCGCGAATCCGCGCTGGGCGCGGGTGCCCGTGAGGTGTTCCTGATCGAGGAGCCGATGGCCGCGGCCATCGGCGCCGGTCTGCCGGTCGAGGAAGCCCATGGCTCCATGGTCGTCGACATCGGTGGCGGCACCACCGAGATCGCCCTGATCTCGCTGAATGGCGTGGTCTATGCCGAATCCGTCCGCGTCGGCGGCGATCGCTTCGACGAAGCCATCGTCACCTATGTGCGCCGCAACTACGGCAGCCTGATCGGCGAATCCACCGCCGAGCGCATCAAGCAGGAAATCGGCACCGCCTACCCGGGCGGCGAGGTCCGCGAGATCGACGTCCGTGGCCGCAACCTGGCCGAAGGCGTACCGCGCAGCTTCACCCTCAATTCCAACGAGGTGCTCGAAGCCATGCAGGAATCCCTGGCGACCATCGTCCAGGCGGTCAAGAGCTGCCTGGAGCAGTCGCCGCCGGAGCTGGCCTCCGACATCGCCGAGCGCGGCCTGGTGCTGACCGGTGGTGGCGCCCTGCTGCGCGATCTGGACAAGCTGCTGTCGCTGGAAACCGGGCTGCCGGTGATCGTCGCCGAAGACCCGCTGACCTGCGTGGCCCGTGGCGGCGGCAAGGCGCTGGACATGATGGATCGCCACGCCATGGACCTGCTGTCCACCGAATAAGGCAGTTCCAGGCTACAGGCCCCGCTCCGGCTGCCCCTGGCGGCCGGAGCGCCGGGCGCGTTCTGCGAGGAACTCACCATCAAGCCGATTTTCAGCAAAAGCCCGGCGCTGGGCATTCGTCTGCTGATCCTGGCCGCCCTTTCGGTGGGTGTCATGGTCACCGACGCGCGCTTCGACTACCTGAAACCGGTACGCAGCGAACTGGCGCTGGTCCTCTCGCCCCTCTATGAGGTGGCGGGCTTTCCCCTGCGCGCCTGGGAAGGCGTCAGCGATCAGTTTTCCAGCCGCACCGAGCTGATGGCGGAAAACGAGCGACTCAAGGCCGAGCAGCTGCTGCTGCAGCGCCGTCTGCAGAAACTCGCCGCCCTCACCGAACAGAACGTGCGCCTGCGCGAGCTGCTCAATTCCGCCGCCCTGGTGGACGACAAGGTGCTGGTCGGCGAGCTGATCGGCGTCGACCCCAATCCCTATACCCATCGCATCATCATCGACAAGGGCGCGAAGGACGGCGTCTTCGTCGGCCAGCCGGTGCTCGACGCCAGCGGCCTGATGGGGCAGGTGGTGGAGGTGATGCCCTATTCGGCGCGGGTGCTGCTGCTCACCGACGTGACCCACAGCATTCCGGTGCAGGTCAATCGCAACGGACTGCGCGCCATCGCCGTGGGCACCGGCAATCCCGAGCGCCTGGAATTGCGCTATGTGGCCGACACCGCCGACATCAAGGAAGGCGACCTGCTGGTGAGCTCCGGCCTGGGGCAGCGCTTCCCGGCCGGCTACCCGGTGGCGACCGTGTCCAAGGTGATCCACGACTCGGGGCAACCCTTCGCCGTGGTGCGCGCCATTCCCACCGCCAAGCTCAATCGCAGTCGCTACATGCTGCTGGTGTTCAGCGACACCCGCACGCCCGAACAGCGCGCCAATGACGCCGCCGAGGCCCAGGAAGCCGCCGATCGCCACGCGGCCCAGCGCCCTGCTGCCCCGGCGAATCCGCCGCCGGCCGGCGCCTCGGCCGCTCAACCTGCGGCCGCCAACGCCACCCCGGCGCCCGCGGCCAGCAGCGGCAGTCGCAGCGCGACCCCGACCAAGCCACCGGCGGGGCAGGGCGGCAGTTCGGCTCATCCCGCCACGCCGACCAAGCCGCCCGCCAACGGCAGTGCGGCGCATCCGGCGACGCCGGCCAGGCCGGCGGCCCAGGGCGCGACCGCCACGCCCGCTCAGCCAGCGCCAGGCGCTAGCCAGTCGCAGCGCCGGCTCCAGCAACCCGCGCCGGAATTGCCCGACGAGGGTGATCGTTGATGGCGCTGCGCATCGGCCACAACGGGTGGGTGATCTGGCTCACCCTGTTGGTCGGGTTGCTGCTGTCCGTGGTGCCCATGCCCGAGTTCATGGAGATCGGCCGGCCGCTGTGGCTGGCCATGCTGCTGACCTTCTGGACCCTGACCCTGCCGCACCGCGTCGGCCTGCTCACCGCCTGGGTGATGGGCATCGCCGAAGACGTGCTCTACGGCAGTCTGCTCGGCCAGACCGCCCTGGTGCTGAGCCTGGTGGTCTTTCTCGTGCGTTCCCTGGCGCAGCGGCTGCGGGCCTTTCCGATCTGGCAGCAGAGCTTCGTGCTGCTGGTGGTCTATGGCATCGCCCAGCTGCTGGCGCTGTGGCTCAACGCCCTGGCCGGCAGCCGGCCGCCGACCCTGGTGTTTCTCACGCCCTCGCTGGTCAGCGCGCTGCTCTGGCCGTGGATCTATCTGCTGCTCCGCGGGCTGCGCCTCAGATTCGGCGTCAACTAGGCTGGTTTCACCTGCGACAGGCTGGCATTCTCCCGTCATCCCCTGTCGTCTGGTTGTTGTCGATGCCTCAGCTCTACCTTGCCTCCGCTTCGCCCCGCCGCGCCGAACTGCTCGAACAGATCGGCGTGGGCTTCCAGAAGGTCGCCGCAACCGTGGACGAAACCCCGCATCCAGGGGAAGCCGCAGACGCCTATGTCGAGCGCCTGGCGCGGGCCAAGGCGGCGATGGGCTGGCAGGTGCTGGCCGGTGCCTCCAGTGGCTGCGTGCTGGGCGCCGACACCTGCGTGGTGCTCGATGACCGGCTGCTCGGCAAGCCCCGGGATCGCGCCGACGCCCTGGCCATGCTCGCGGCGCTCAGCGGGCGCCGACATCGGGTGGTGACCGGCGTCGCCGTCGCCGATGGCGAGCGCTGCCTGAGTCGCGTGGTGCCCGCCGAGGTGGAATTCCGCCCCCTGGCGCCCGGCGAGGCCGAGCGCTACTGGGACACCGGCGAGCCGGCGGACAAGGCCGGCAGCTACGCCATCCAGGGCGCCGGCGCAGTCTTCGTGCGCAGCCTGCACGGCAGCTACAGCGCCGTCGTAGGGCTGCCGCTGTGCGAGACCGCGGAACTGCTGAGCGCTTTCGCCATCCCTTGTTGGCGGTCTGTCGGACGGCCGACCGCCCAGTCCTGAGGCGCCCGGCGCCTCGGCCTCCCTTCCGCCCTTCCACGTCGTCCAAGAGTCCTCCATGAGCGAAGAGATCCTCATCAACATCACTCCCATGGAGTCCCGTGTCGCCGTCGTGGAAAACGGTGTGCTGCAGGAGGTGCACGTCGAGCGCACCCTCAGGCGCGGCATCGTCGGCAACATCTATCGCGGGCGGGTGGTGCGGGTGCTGCCGGGCATGCAGGCGGCCTTCGTCGACATCGGCCTGGCCCGCGCGGCCTTCATCCATGCCGCCGAGATCTCTCAGCGCGAAGGCGCGGCGGTGGAAAGCATCAACGCCCTGGTGCGCGAAGGCCAGACGCTGGTGGTCCAGGTCACCAAGGACCCCATAGGCACCAAGGGCGCTCGCCTCACCACACACCTGTCGATCCCCTCGCGCTACCTGGTCTATATGCCGCGCACCTCCCATGTCGGCATCTCGCTGAAGATCGAGGACGAAGCCGAGCGCGAGCGGCTCAAGGCGATCATGGCGCGCTGCGTGGAGAGCGAGGGCATCGAGCACGAGGGCGGCTTCATCCTGCGCACCGCTGCCGAGGCGGCGCGCGAAGAAGACATCCTCGCCGACATCCGCTACCTGCGGCGCCTCTGGCAGCAGATCTCCGGCAATCTCCAAGGGCCGACGCCGGTGCCCATCTACGAAGACCTGACCCTGGCCCTGCGCGCCCTGCGCGATCTGGTCGGGCCGCGCACGGAAAAGATCCGCGTCGACAGTCGCGAGAATTTCCAGCGCATCGGCCAGTTCGTCGAAGAGCTGATGCCCGAGGTGGCGGCGCGGCTGGAGCACTATCCAGGGGAGCGGCCGATCTTCGACCTCTATGGCGTGGAAGACGAGATCCAGAAGGCCCTGGAGCGCAAGGTGCTGCTCAAGTCCGGGGGCTATCTGGTGATCGATCCCACCGAGGCGATGACCACCATCGACGTCAACACCGGCGCCTTCGTCGGCCATCGCAATCTGGAAGAGACCATCTTCAAGACCAATCTGGAGGCGGCCACCGCCATCGCCCGCCAGCTGCGGCTGCGCAATCTCGGCGGCATCATCATCATCGACTTCATCGACATGGAAGACGAAGAGCACCAGCGCCAGGTGATCCGCACCCTGGAAAAGCAGCTCGAACGCGACCATGCCAAGACCAACATCATCGGCATCACCGAACTGGGCCTGCTGCAGATGACCCGCAAGCGCACCCGGGAGAGCCTGTCCCAGGTGCTCTGCGAGCCCTGCGCCAACTGCCAGGGCCGCGGCATCCTGCGCACCGCGGAAACCATCTGCTACGAGATCTTCCGCGAGATCCTGCGCGAGGCGCGGGCCTACCAGGCCAATTCCTATCTGGTGCTGGCCAACCAGAAAGTGGTGGATCGACTGCTGGACGAGGAGTCGGGCAACGTCGCCGACCTCGAAGCCTTCATCGGCCGCACCGTCAAATTCCAGGTGGAGACCATGTATTCCCAGGAGCAGTACGATGTCGTGCTGCTCTAGGTCCGCGTCTTGATGGCCTTGCTCAAACGCGGCGCGCTGGGTCTGGCGCTGCTGGCGCTCGTTCTGGTGACGCTCTACCTGGGCCTGGGTCGGCTGCTCATGCCCTGGGTCGGCGAATACCGCAACGAGGTCGAGGCGCGCGCCGCGGCGGCGCTCGGCGAACCGGTGCGCCTGGGCCGGCTCGAAGGGCGCTGGGCCCGCTGGAATCCGGTGCTGATCCTGCGCGACCTGTCCTTGGGTCGCGGCGAAGGCACGGTGCAGCTGGATCATCTCCAGGTGGTGCCGGATGTCTTCGGCAGCCTCTGGCACCGCCAGCTGCGACTCAAGTCCGTGCAGGTCGATGGCGTCCATCTGGTGTTGCAGGAAGACCCTCAGGGACACTGGCAACTGCGCGGCCTGCCGCCCCGGGCACCGGAGGCCAAGCCCTTCGATCCGGGGCCCCTGCTCGATGGCCTGGCGCGTCTGGGCCATGCCAGTCTGCTGGACAGCCAGCTCAGCCTGATTCCCCAGCAGGGTTCGCCGGTGACCCTGAGGTACGCCGAGGCCAGTCTGTCCCGGCAGCTCGGTGGCGCCCTGGAACTGGCGACCCGATTCCGGCTGCCCGATGGCGGCACGGTCGCGGCGCACTTCACCGCCACGCCGCGTCCCGAGGACTGGCGCGCCAGCACCCTCGAAGGCTATCTCAGCCTGCCCGCCAGCGACTGGTCCCGCTGGGTGCCGGCGGCCCTGACCCGGCAGTGGCAACTGCGGCGTGCCCAGGCGGAAGGCGAGCTGTGGTTCGCCTGGGGCGAAGGGCGGCTGCAGCGTTCCCACCTGCGGCTGAAGGCGGATGACCTGACGCTCGCCTATGCCGACCATCCTCCGGTGCGCCTGCAGGCCCTGACCCTGGACGCCGACCAGCAGGCCGGCGACGCCAGCCAGTACCAGGGGTCCCTGGCGCTCAAGGCCCAGCTCGATGGCAAGCCGCTGGAGGCCCGCTATGGCCTGGGCTATGACAGCGCCGCCCAGCACCTGCAGGTGCGCGGCGACCAGCTGGATCTCAGGCAGGCTGCCCGGCTGGCGCGGGATCTGGCGCCCCTGCCGGCGCCGGTCGCCCAGGCGCTCCAGGCCCTGGCGCCCCATGGCCAGTTGCGCAATCTCAACGCCGACTTCTATCCGCAGAAGCCGTTGCGCGAGCGCCTTTCCTATGCGGCCAACCTGGAGCGGGTGGGCTTTGCCGCCTACCACGGCGCGCCGGCCGCCGAGGGCGTCACCGGCAGCCTGAGCGGCAGCCTGGGCGGCGGTGAGCTGCGCCTGGACACCACCGATTTCATGCTGCACCTGAGCGATCTCTTTCCCGAACCCTGGCGCTATCGCACCGCCAAGGCACGGCTGAGCTGGAGTCTCGACGACCAGCGCTTCACCCTGGGCAGTGCCCTGATGCAGGTCACCGGGCCGGAAGGCGCCGCCAGTGGCGACATGCATATCCAGCTTGGCCTGCATCCGGAGGTGGACAGCTACATGGACCTGCGCGTCGGCCTCAAGGATGGCGACGCCAGCTACACCCGCAAGTACCTGCCAACCAAGCTGCCGGCCACGGATTTCAGTCCGGAGCTGGCCCAGTGGCTGACCACTGCCATCGTCGGTGGTCGCATCGACGAGGGGATCTACCAGTACCAGGGCTCGCTGCGCCACGGCTCGCCGGCGCATTCGCGCACCATGAGCCTGTTCTTCCGGGTGCACGACGCCCAACTGGCCTATCAGCCCGGCTGGCCCGCCCTGCGCGAGGCCCGCGGCGATGTCTTCATCGAAAGCGACGGGGTCAAGGTGCAGGTCCCCGAGGGACGCATCCTCGACACCCGGGTCCGGGACGTCGAGGCGCGCATCCCGCTGCTGCACGATGGCAGCGCGCCGCACCTGCGGCTCGGCGCGCGACTCGACAGCAGCGTGCGCGATGGCTTGAAGATCCTCCAGGAAACGCCGTTGCCGACCGCCAAGGTGTTCGCCGGCTGGAAGGGCGAGGGTGCGCTCGCCAACAGCAGCCTGAATCTGGACATCCCCCTGGCCAAGGGACAGCCACCGGTGGTGGTGGTCGAGCTGACACCGGACAAGGCGCGTCTGGAATTGGCCGATCCCCAGCTGACCCTCACCGACCTGCGCGGCAGTTTTCGCTACGACACCCGCAGCGGCCTCAGCGCCCCCGACATCCAGGCGCGGGTCTTCGACCAGCCCATCCGCGGCCAGGCGCTGGCCGAAGGCAAACCCGACGATCCCCGCACGCGGCTGGTGGTGGATGGCCGCGTCGACGTCGACCAGCTGGCACGCTGGCTGGGCAGCGAAGGCCGACCCATCCCGGCGCGCGGCCTGCTCGGCTATCGCCTCGGTCTGATCCTGGCCGAGCACAGTGAGCTGGCGGTCACCTCGGATCTGCGCGGAGTGACCGTCGACCTGCCGGCCCCCTTCGGCAAGAAGGCCGACGAGTCGCGCGAAGGCTTCTTCAGCCTGGCGCTCAACGACGGCGAGCGGCGGGTGGAGGCGACCTACAAGGGCCTCGCCGACGCCGTGCTGATGCTCGACCCCAAGGCCATCGCCAAGGGCCGCGGCGAGATCGTGCTGGGCGGCGGCACCGCCAATCTGCCCACGGCCGCCGGCTACGACCTGCGCGGCCAACTGGCGGAATTCGACCTGGCGGCCTGGCAGGACGTCTATCAGCGCTATGGCAAGGCCAGTGGCGGTGGCAGTGCTGGCGCAGGGCAGGGCGGTGGCAACACCCTGGACATCTCCAGCCTCGGGCGGGGCGATCTCGGCTTCGGTCGTTTCCTGGCGTTCGGTCAGCAGATCGACAACCTGCGCCTCACCTATGAACCCCAGGGCAATGCCTGGCAACTCGGCCTGGCCAGTCAGACCATCGCCGGCCAGGTACGCATTCCGCGCCAGACCGGCCAGCCGATCGACATCAACCTGCAGCACCTGCGCATTCCCCAGACGCCGGCGGATCCCTCGGTGGAAAGCGCTGCGCCGCGTCCCGATCCCCTGGCCGACGTCGATCCGCGCGCCCTGCCGGCGCTGAATCTGGCCATCGACCGTCTGGAGCTGGGCGGCAGGCTGGTCGGCGCCCAGCGCCTGCAGGTCAGGCCCTCGCCGTCAGGCGCCAATTTCAACGCCCTGGATCTCGACCTGCGCGGCCTCAGGGTGCAGGGCGCCCTGCGCTGGGAAGGGGCGCCGGGGACGACCCACAGCTACTACCAGGGGCGTCTCGCGGGCGGCAACATCGCCGATATCCTGCTGGGCTGGAATTTCGCCTCCAGCGTCACCAGTCGCGATTTCCGCCTGGATGCCCGGGTCGACTGGCCCGGCTCGCCGGCCTATGTCGCCCTGGCCCGCCTCAATGGCAGCCTCGATGCCCGCTTCAACGACGGCCAGTTGCGCCAGGTGGAGGGCACGGCTTCGGCGCTGCGCATCTTCGGCCTGCTCAACTTCGAATCCATCCGCCGCCGCCTGCGACTGGATTTCTCCGATCTGTTCGGCAAGGGCCTGAGCTACGACAGCATCACCGGCGTGCTCGACGCCCAGCAGGGCGCCTTCCGTACCCGCAAGCCCATCAGCCTCAGCGGGCCGGGTGCCGAGATGAGTCTGCAGGGCCTGCTGGACATGGCCAGCAACCGCGTCGACGCCAATCTCAAGGTCGGCTTGCCGGTCAGCAACTCCCTGCCGCTGGCCGCGCTGATCGCCGGGGCCCCGGCCATCGGTGGCGCGCTGTTCATCGTCGATCGGCTGATCGGTGATCGCATCACCCGCATGGCCAGCATCAACTATCACATCGAAGGCCCCTGGCAGAATCCGACCATGACCACGGGCAAGCGCGATTGAGCATTGCCCTGCGACCGCCCCGCTGCTTAGGATGGACGCTCCCTTCTGGAGTGCCTGCATGTCCATAGCCATCCTGCAGATGGTCAGCGGCCCCGCGGTGACGGCCAATCTGCGCGCCGCCGAGCGCCTGCTCGAACGCGCTGCCGGGGCGGGCGCGCGCCTGGTGGTGCTGCCGGAAAACTTCGTCGCCATCGGCCATCCGGCGCCCGCCGAGCTGGCGCGGGCCGAGGCGCTCGGTCAGGGCGAGATCCTGCCCTGGCTGTCCAGCCGGGCGCGCGAGCTGGGGCTCTGGGTGCTCGCCGGGACCCTGCCGCTGCTGCCTGACGGCGCCACCGAGGGCAAGCCCTGCGCCTGTTCGCTGCTGTATGACGACCAGGGCCGCCGCGTCGCCCGCTACGACAAGCTGCACCTCTTCGATGCCGACGTCAGCGACAGCCAGGGCAGCTATCGCGAATCCGACCACTATGCCGCCGGCGAGACCCTCACGGTGGTGGACACCCCGGTCGGCCGCCTGGGCCTGAGCGTCTGCTACGACCTGCGCTTTCCCGAACTCTACGGCGCCCTGCGCGCTGCCGGGGCGGAGCTGATCAGCGCGCCCTCGGCCTTTACCGTGCCCACCGGCCAGGCCCACTGGGAGCTGCTGCTGCGCGCCCGGGCGGTGGAGACCCAGAGTTATCTGCTGGGCGCCGCCCAGGGCGGGGTCCATGCCAATGGCCGCAGCACCTGGGGGCACGCCATGGCGGTGGATCCCTGGGGCGAGGTGCTCGCCGTCCAGGCCAGCGGCGAGGCGGTGCTGCTCATCGAGCGCGATGCCGAGCGCCAGGCGGCGTTGCGTCAGCGGATGCCGGTGACCCGGCACCGCCGCTTCCTGCCGGCGCGCCTGGCCGAACGGCAATGACCACCATTGGTCTTTTGCATCAGGGCACCGAGACTTCCGCGAGTAGGCTAGAGGCCAGGTCGCGACCCTTTCATCGTTCCGACGCCCACTGTGGCGTCGTCTGGAGTTTCCATGAGTGATTACCTGAATAGCGTCGGCTCGGCCCTGCTGGGTCCCGGCGGACTCGCGGTGGACGATCTGCAACCCGTGCTGCAGCGGCTGGCCGGTCCCGGCATCGACGCCGCCGACCTGTATTTCCAGAGCATCGTCTCCGAATCCTGGCTGCTGGAAGACGGCATCGTCAAGGAAGGCGGCTTCCACCTCGACCAGGGCGTTGGCGTGCGCGCCCTGTCCGGCGAGAAGACCGGCTTCGCCTACAGCAACGCCATCACCGGCGAGGCCCTGGATCTGGCGGCCCAGGCCGCGCGGTCCATTTCCCGCAGCGGCGCCGAGGGTCAGGTCCAGGCGTTTCGCGCGGTGGAGCCGGCGCAGCGTCTCTATGGCCAGGACAATCCGCTGGACGTGCTGGATCGCGCCACCAAGGTCGCCTTCCTGAAGCAGCTGGACGAGGCGACCCGCGCCCTGGATCCGCGTATCCAGCAGGTCACCATCAGCCTGGCCGGGGTCTGGGAGCGCACCCTGGTGGCCGCGGTCGACGGCACCCTGGCAGCCGATGTGCGCCCACTGGTGCGCCTGGGCGTCAGCGTCATCGTCGAGCAGAACGGCCGCCGCGAGCGCGGCAACAGCGGCGGCGGCGGTCGCTGCGACTATCGCTATTTCCAGCGTGATGACCGTGCCCTGGGCTACGCCCGCGAAGCGGTGCGCCAGGCGCTGGTCAATCTCGAAGCCACCGCGGCCCCGGCGGGCACCCTGCCGGTGGTGCTGGGCGCCGGCTGGTCCGGCGTGCTGCTGCACGAGGCGGTCGGCCATGGCCTGGAAGGCGATTTCAACCGCAAGGGCAGCTCCAACTACAGCGGCCAGCTCGGTCGCCAGGTGGCGTCCTCGCTGTGCACCATCGTCGACGACGGCACCCTGCCGGATCGCCGCGGCTCGCTATCCATCGACGACGAGGGCACGCCCAGCGGCTACAACGTGCTGATCGAGAACGGCATCCTCAAGGGCTACATGCAGGACAAGCTCAATGCTCGGCTGATGGGCGTGGCGCCCACCGGCAATGGCCGCCGTGAATCCTACGCCCACCTGCCGATGCCGCGCATGACCAACACCTACATGCTGGCCGGCCAGAGCGATCCGGCCGAGATCATCGCCTCGGTGGAGAAGGGCATCTATTGCGCCAGCCTGGGCGGCGGTCAGGTGGACATCACCAGCGGCAAGTTCGTCTTCACCACCAACGAGGCCTACCTCATCGAGAACGGCAAGCTCGGACGCCCGGTGAAGGGCGCCACCCTGATCGGCAACGGCCCCGAGGTCATGAACCGGGTGTCCATGGTCGGCAACGACCTGGCGCTGGATGCGGGGGTAGGGACCTGTGGCAAGGACGGCCAGTCACTACCGGTGGGTGTGGGGCAGCCGACGCTGAAGATCGATGCCATCACCGTGGGCGGCACCGGCGCCTGATGCGGGCGCCGGCCGTGGCCATCGCGGACGGAAACCTAGCGCAGACCGCGCTGGGTTTCGTCGAGGGTGCGGATGTACTTGAAGACCTTGCGCGCCGCCGCCGGCGGCTTGTTGTGCGCCGCTTCGTGCTGGGCATGCCGCACCAGGCCGCGCAGGTGCTGGCGGTCGGTCTCCGGGTAAAGCGCCACGAAGGCCTCCAACGCCTGGTCGCCTTCGGCGATCAGCCGGTCGCGCCAGCGCTCCAGGGCGTGAAAGCGCTCGTTGTACTGCCGTGTCGAGGTGTCCATCTGGTCGACCAGCACCAGGATGGCTTCCAGGTCCTGGTCGCGCATCAGCTTGCCCAGGTACTGGACATGCCTTTTGCGCGCGATGTGCGTCTTGTGCTTGGGCGCCTCGGCCAGGGCCTTGCGCAGCGGATCGGTCAGCGGCAGGCGGTCCAGCTGCTCGGCTGGCAGCCCGGCCAGGCGTTCGCCCAGATCCTGCAGCGCATGCAGCTCGCGCTTGACCTGTGTCTTGCTCTTTTCGCCCAGCGGCGCGTCGTCGTCGTAAGAATCAACCATGAACTATGGGGTCCAGCTAAGAATGGGCGCCATCATAACGAGTTGCCGCACGGTTGTCCGGCCTGGCCGGCGCCGTCCGTAAGGAGAACGTCATGAATCGCAACGCCGCCGTGGGTCCCGCTGCGCTCCCCGAATTGCGCGAACAGGTCGAGGCCATCCTGGCCGAGGCCCGGCGCCAGGGCGCCAGTGCCGGTGAAGTGGCCGTCTCGGTCGACCAGGGTCTGTCCACCTCGGTCCGCAAGGGCGAGGTGGAAACCGTCGAATTCAATCGCGACCAGGGCTTCGGCATCACCCTCTATGCCGGTCAGCGCAAGGGCTCGGCCAGTACCTCCGCCACCGGTCCCGAGGCGATCCGCGAAACCGTGGCCGCGGCCCTGGCCATCGCCAAGCACACCTCCGAGGATCCCTGCGCGGGTCTGGCCGACGCCGAACTGATGGCGCGCGGCGAACTGCCCGATCTCGACCTCTATCATCCCTGGGACATCACCCCCGAGCAGGCCATCGAGCAGGCGCTGGCCTGCGAAGCCGCGGCCTACGCCGCCGACAGCCGCATCGGCAATGCCGACGGCACCACCCTCAACACCCACCAGAGCTGCCGGGTGTACGGCAACAGCCACGGCTTCGTCGGCGGCTATGCCAGCACCCGGCACAGCCTGAGCTGCGTGATGATCGCCGGCAGCGGCGAGGCCATGCAGCGCGACTACTACTACGACGTCAATCGGATCGGTCACGAGCTGATGAGCGCCGAGGAGATCGGTCGCCGCGCCGCCGAGCGCGCCGTGAGTCGCCTGGGGGCCAGGCCGGTGCCCACCGCCAAGGTCCCGGTGCTGTTTTCGCCAGAGATGGCCGCCGGCCTGTTCGGTACCTTTCTCGCCGCCATTTCCGGCGGCAACCTCTATCGCAAGTCGTCCTTCCTCGAAGGCGCCCTGGGCCAGCAGGTGTTTCCCGACTGGCTGACCCTGGACGAGCGGCCGCACCTGCCACGCGCCTTGGGCAGCGCCGCCTTCGACGGCGAAGGCCTGGCCACCTACGCCAAGCCCTTCGTCGAGAACGGCCAACTGGTGTCCTATGTGCTCGGCAGCTATTCCGCGCGCAAGCTGGGCCTGCAAAGCACCGCCAATGCCGGCGGCGTGCACAACCTGCACGTCAGCCATGGCACGGCCGACCAGGCCGAGCTGATCCGGCAGATGGGCACGGGCTTTTTGGTCACGGAAATGATGGGGCAGGGCACCAATCTGGTCACCGGTGACTATTCCCGGGGCGCCGGCGGCTTCTGGATCGAGAATGGCGAGATCCAGTTTCCGGTCCAGGAGGTCACCATCGCCGGGCGGCTGGGTGACATGTTCCGCCAGATCCTGGCGGTGGGCAGCGATGTGGAACGTCGCGGCAGTCTGCGCACCGGTTCGGTCCTGATCGATGGCATGACCCTGGCGGGCAGCTAGAAGGGCGGTGGAAGCCGTCGCGATGAGGAAAATCCTGTCGAACGGGAGACAGCCCACCCCGTTACTCGTTAGTATCCTAGCAATGCACTAGGACATAGCCGTGCGGTCGAATCCACTGACCGGACGGCCAAGGCTTCAGACGGTGCGCCGTGGCGCACCAGCCGTACACCCCAACGCCCAAGGGCGTGGGTCCATACCAAAGCCACCATGGAGACAATCCGCATGCCGCATACTCTGCCTCAGCTGCCCTACGCCTACGACGCGCTGGAACCGCACGTCGATGCCCAGACCATGGAAATCCACCATACCAAGCACCACCAGACCTACATCAACAACCTGAACGCGGCGCTGGAAGGCACCGAGTTCGCCAACCTGTCGGCCGAAGACGTGGTTCGCCAGCTGGACAAGCTGCCCCAGGACAAGCGCGGCGCCGTGCAGAACAACGGTGGCGGCCATGCCAACCACAGCCTGTTCTGGACCGTGATGGCCCCCAATGCCGGCGGCAAGCCCGAAGGCGCCCTGGCCGAAGCCATCGAGTCCCAGCTGGGCGGCTTCGACGCTTTCAAGGAAGCCTTCACCAAGGCTGCCCTGACCCGCTTCGGCAGCGGCTGGGCCTGGCTGAGCGTCACCCCCGAGAAGAAGCTGGTGGTCGAGAGCACCGGCAACCAGGACAGCCCGCTGATGACCGGCAACACCCCGATCCTCGGCCTGGACGTCTGGGAGCACGCCTACTACCTGCGCTACCAGAACCGTCGTCCCGAGTACATCGGCGCCTTCTTCAACGTCATCAACTGGCCGGAAGTGTCCCGTCGCTACGAAGCGGCGCTGAACGCCTGAGTCGACGCCCAATGAAAAAGCCGCCCTCGGGCGGCTTTTTTTATCGGAGCTGCGACTGGCGCGGGGGGCCTGTCACTCGCCCTCGTCGAAGTAGTTGTTGATCAGCTCGACCAGGGCGCGCATGGCCTCGTCGCTCTGCTCACCCTCGGTTTCCAGCTGCAGGACCGTGCCCTTGCCGGCGGCCAGCATCATGACCGCCATGATGCTCTTGCCATCGACCGGCGATTCGCCACTGCGGCCGACGCGGACGCTGGCGGGATAGCGGCCGGCCACGCCGACGAACTTGGCCGCCGCACGGGCGTGCAGGCCCAGCTTGTTGATGATGGTGATCTGTTGGGCAGGCATTGAGTCTGTCCTTGTCGAAACAAAACGGGCGTCAGAGATCGCGGTGACGGATCTGGACGTTCTTGAGCAGGTTCTTGAGTTCGCGACCCAGGCGATCGGCCAGATAGACCGAGCGGTGATGACCACCGGTACAACCAATGGCCACGGTCACATAGGACCTGTTGTTGGCGGCAAAACGCGGCAACCACTTCACCAGGTAATCGCGGATGTCATTGTACAGGGTCTCTACCTCGGGCTGTTGCTCGAGATAGTCCCGCACCGGGGCATCCAGTCCGGAAAAGTCGCGCAGGTCCGGTTTCCAGTAGGGATTGGGCAGAAAGCGCACGTCGAACACCATGTCCGCGTCCACCGGCAGGCCCCGCTTGAAGCCGAAGGATTCCACCAGATAGGCGGTGCCGGGCTCTGGGGCGTTCAGCAGGCGCAACTTGAGGATGTCGCGCAGCTGATAGAGATTCAGGTGAGTGGTGTCGATCTTCAGGTCGGAGAGGTCGGCGATGGGCGACAGCAGCACCTGCTCGTCGTGAATGGCCTCGGCCAGGGATCTTTCCTGGTTGGACAGCGGATGCCGGCGACGCGTCTCGGAAAAGCGCTTGAGCAGCGTCTGGTCATCGGCGTCCAGATAGAGGATGTCGCAGCGGATGTTGCGGCTGCGTACCTGTTCGAGCAATTCGGGAAAGCGTTGCAACTGGCTGGGCAGATTGCGGGCATCGATGGACAGGGCGACCTTGGGCTGGGGCCGCTCCATGTCGGTCAGGGCATGCTGGGCCAGATCGGGCAGCAGACTGGCCGGCAGGTTGTCGATGCAATAGAAGCCATTGTCCTCAAGCACGTTGAGCGCCGTACTCTTGCCCGACCCGGAACGTCCGCTCACGATGATGAGGTGCATGTCAGTGTCCGCTCTGGGCCTCGACGACGATCTGATAGAGCGCCTGGCTATCCTTGGCCTTGCGCAGCCGCTCGCGGATGTCGGCGCGATCCAGGATGCCGGCGATCTGGCGCAGCAGGGTGAGGTGCTGTTCGGTGGCGGCTTCCGGGACCAGCAGGACGAACACCAGGTCTACCGGCGCGCCGTCGAGGGAATCGAAGTCCACTGGTTGCTGCAGGTGGAAGAGCACGCACAGCGGTTGCTGCAGACCCGCCAGGCGGCAGTGGGGAATGGCGATGCCATTGCCGAAACCGGTGGAGCCCAAACGCTCGCGCGCCATCAGGCATTCGTGGATGTGCGCGGCGTCGTGGCCGGGCAGTTCCTGCGCGGCCAGCTCGGCGATGCGTTCCAGTACAGCGGCTTTGCTGCCGCCCGGCGCACCCGTCTGGGTGCGGCCGGGGGTCAGGATGTTTTCGAGTCTGATCATAAAGCGGCGATCGAAACCTCAGCGGACGCCGACGCCCTGCTGGCGTTCGATCGATTTTTCCTTGTGTTTAATCAGTTGGCGGTCGAGCTTGTCGGCCAGGAGATCGATGGCGGCATACATGTCGTCGTGCTCGGCATTGGCGACCACTGCGGCGCCGGCGACGTGCAGGGTGGCTTCGGCTTTCTGCTTGAGCTTGTCCACTTCCAGGATCACCTGGACGTTGGTAATACGGTCGAAGTGCCGTTCGAGGCGGGCGAGTTTCTCGCCGATGTAGTCACGCAGGGCTTCTGTCACTTCAAGCTGATGGCCACTGATGTTGACTTGCATACCGCTTCTCCTTATTGCCGGGCTACGATCGGCGAAGCTGCTCGCCGACATGACAAGGGTCGATCGAGGCACGGTCACATCAGGACGCGTCAGATGAGACGCTTGCGTTCGCTGGACGGAGCGATACCCAGGGATTCCCGATACTTAGCCACCGTGCGACGAGCGACTTGTATACCTTGCGATTCCAGTAAACCAGCGATCTTGCTGTCACTCAACGGCTTTTTCGCGTTTTCCGCCGCCACCAATTTCTTGATGATCGCGCGGATCGCGGTGGAGGAACATTCGCCCCCCTCGGCGGTGCTGACGTGGCTGGAGAAGAAGTACTTGAGTTCGTAGATGCCACGCGGGGTGTGCATGAACTTCTGGGTGGTCACCCGGGAGATGGTCGATTCGTGCATGCCCACCGCCTCGGCGATGTCGTGCAGGACGAGCGGCTTCATGGCCTCTTCACCGTATTCGAGAAAGCCCCGCTGGTGCTCGACGATCTGGGTCGCCACCTTCATCAGGGTCTCGTTGCGACTCTGCAGGCTCTTGATGAACCAGCGCGCTTCCTGCAGCTGGTTGCGCATGTAGGTGTTGTCGGCGCTGCTGTCGGCGCGCTTGACGAAGCCGGCGTACTGGGGATTGACCCGTAGGCGCGGGACGGCTTCCTGGTTGAGCTCCACCAGCCAGCGCTCGTTGTGCTTGCGCACGATGACGTCCGGTACCACGTATTCGGCCTCGCCGGACTCGATCTGCGAGCCGGGGCGCGGGTGCAGGGTCTGGATCAGTTCGATGACGGGCTTGAGTTCGTCTTCCTTGATCTTCATGCGGCGCATCAACTGCGCATAGTCGCGACTGCCGAGCAGATCCAGGTAGTCGCCCACCAGGCGCTTGGCCTCGCCGAGCAGGGGGAGGCTGGCCGGCAGCTGGGCCAGCTGGATCAGCAGGCACTCGCGCAGATTGCGCGCGGCGACGCCGGCCGGCTCGAATTGCTGGACGCGTCGAAGCACCACCTCGACTTCGTCGAGATCGACTTCCAGTTCGGGATCGAGAGAGGCATGGATGTCTTCCAGGCTTTCCTGCAGATAGCCATCGGTGTCGATGCCGTCGATGATCGCCAGGGCGATCAGGCGGTCGAGATCCGACATGGGCGCCAGGTTGAGCTGCCAGAGCAGGTGGGTCTGCAGGCTTTCGCCGGCCGAGGTGCGGGTGGTGAAGTCCCACTCGTCGTCGTCGTTGCTGGGCAGGCTGCTGGCGCTGGTCTGGTAGATGTCTTCCCAGGCGGTATCCACCGGCAGCTCACTGTCGCTGGGGATGCGTTCGCTCCACTCGGACTCGTCGGCCATCTCGTTGGTGGCGACCGAGGTTTCCTTGAAGTTGATTTCGGTACCGCCGGGATTCGCCAGCTCGTCGCCTTCGCCCGAGGCGTCGCTCTGGTCGAAGTCTTCACCTTCTTCCTGGCGTTCCAGCATCGGATTGGATTCCAGGGCTTCCTGGATCTCCTGCTGCAGGTCGAGCGTCGAGAGCTGGAGCAGACGTATGGCTTGTTGCAGCTGCGGCGTCATCGTCAGCTGCTGGCCCATCTTGAGGACTAGCGATGGTTTCATGGCTGCGGAAATACACCTTGTCTACCGACGCGAACAGCGCCACCGAACCTCGCGAACCCTGCGAGCGTTAGCAAATTATATGCCTTGTTTCCCCGGGTTTGCCTAGAGGCGGAATTCGTGGCCCAGATAGACTTCCTTCACCAGCTCGTTGGCGAGGACTTCCTCGGCGGTACCCTCGGCGATGAGCTGGCCATCGTTGACGATATAGGCCGTCTCGCAGATGGTCAGGGTTTCCCGGACATTGTGGTCGGTGATGAGGACACCGATGCCCTTGGCCTTGAGGTGACGAATGATCTGCTTGATGTCGCCCACGGAGATGGGGTCCACGCCGGCGAAGGGTTCGTCCAGCAGGATGAACTTGGGCGCGGTGGCCAGGGCGCGGGCGATCTCGACACGGCGCCGCTCGCCACCCGACAGGCTCATGCCGCGGTTGTCGCGAATGTGGGTGATGTGGAATTCCTGCAGCAGGCTCTCCAGTTCGCGTAGGCGGCCGGCCTTGTCCAGGTCCTTGCGGGTTTCCAGGATGCCGAGGATGTTGTCGGCCACGGTCAGCTTGCGAAAGATCGAGGCTTCCTGGGGCAGGTAGCCGATCCCGGCACGGGCACGGCCATGCATGGGCAGGGCGGTGACGTCCTGGTCGTCGATCAGCACGCGACCCTGATCGGCCTTGACCAGGCCGACGATCATGTAGAAGCAGGTGGTCTTGCCGGCGCCGTTCGGACCGAGCAGGCCGACGATCTGCCCGCTGTCGATGCTGACGCTGACGTCGCGAACGACCTGACGACCCTTGTAGCTCTTGGCCAGATGCTGGGCTTTGAGCGTAACCGTCATTGTCCCTGCCCCGACTGCTGCTGATCCTTGGGCTGGATGACCATGTCGATCCGCGGCCGCGGCGTGGTGACCTTGCTGCCGTTGGCGCGCCCGGCGTTGACGATCTGGCGCTGGGTGTCGTAGACGATCTTCTCGCCTTCGAAGGTGTTGCCCTGTTGGACCACCTTGGCCTGATCGATCAGGATGATGCGATTTTCCTGGGCGAAATACTGGATCGTCAGACCATAGGCCTTGACGATGTCCTTGTCCGCCGAGGGCTTCTGCTCGTAGTAGGCCGGTTTGCCCACTGCGGTGGCGACCTTGATGTTGCCCTGGTTGTCCTGGGTCAGGGTCACCGTGTTGCCGGTGATCTTCATGCTGCCCTGGGTGATGACCACGTCTCCGCGGTACACGGCCACGCCCTGCTTGTCATCGAGCTCGGCGCTATCGGCCTGCACGCGGATCGGCTGGGTGCGATCGGTCGGCAGGGCCCAAGCCGCGGCACTGCCAAAGGTGGCGCCGAGGGTGAACAGGAAGGGGAGGGTTTTAACGAACCTCATGCTGGCCTCTTACGTTGGACAGCAGGAGCATTCTGCCGTCTTCTAGATACGCTTTCATGCCATTGGCCGTGGTCACCCCATTGGCGGCCTCGATTCTAACGGCTTGCTCGGTTTGCGCATATTGTTTGTCAGGAAAGACGGTCATGCGGGTGGTGGTCAACACCACCGGGCGGCCTTTCTCATCGGTACGCTCGACGCGCACGTCATCGATCAGCTCCGCCTGACTGCCACCGGGGGCGACCTCGGCGCGGGCACTGCGAATGTGCCAGGGATAGTCGGTACCGCGAAAGGCCAGCATGTCGGGGCGGGTCACCAGGGTGACGTCGGTCGCCTTGACGTGTTCGCTGCGCTCGGCCTTGAGTTCGTACTGGATCTTGCCGTCCAGGCGATACTGAATCGTCCGGGTATTGAGGGCATAGCCGTCGATGGCGCTGTCTTGCGGGGTCGACGAGGCCGGGGCATCGACGAAGCGCTGCGGCAGGATGTTCCAGTAGCCGATCGCGATGAGCGCGGCGGCGATCAGGACCAACAGCACGGGGCGGCGCAAGCTGCGAAACATGAGGGTACCTGTGGTGGGCCGCACCAGGGGGCGGCGGGTTGAACACGAGATGTCGGCGCATTTAGTCGAGCAGTATAACCCGGCCTACAGCACCCCGGCGCGTAGCAGGTCACCCATGTTGAGGGCGCCGATCGGGCGGCGCTCGTCATCGATCACCACCAGGGCGTTGATCTTGTGCTCCTCCATGATCTTCAGCGCCTCGGCGGCGAGCATCTGCGCCCTGGCGGTTCGACCGCCGCGGGTCATCACGGTTGCGATCGCCGTGGTGCGCACGTCGATGCCGCGATCCAGGGCGCGACGCAGGTCGCCGTCGGTGAAGATGCCGGCGAGACGGCCATCGGCGGCCAGCACGCTGGTCATGCCCAGGCCCTTGCGCGACATCTCCAGCAGGGCGTCGGAGACCAGGGTGTCCTCGCCGACCTGCGGCAGGTCGGCGCCGGCATGCATGACGTTCTCCACCTTGAGCAGCAGGCGCCGGCCGAGGGCGCCACCCGGGTGGGAAAAGGCGAAATCCTCGGCGGTGAAGCCGCGCGCCTCGAGCAGCGCGATGGCCAGGGCATCGCCCAGTACCAGGGCGACGGTGGTGGAGGAAGTGGGCGCCAGATTGAGCGGGCAGGCCTCGGTGGCGACACTGGTGTCCAGATTGACGTCCGCGGCCTTGGCTAGGGGCGAGGCGGGATTGCCGGCAAAGCTGATCAGCGGGACGCCCAGGCGCTTGATCAGCGGCAGCAGGGTCAGGATCTCGCTGGAGGTGCCCGATTGGGAGATGGCGATGATGACGTCATCGCGGGTGATCATGCCCATGTCGCCATGGCTGGCTTCCGCCGGGTGCACGAAGAAGGCCGGGCTGCCGGTGCTGGCCAGGGTCGCGGCGATCTTGTTGCCGACATGCCCGGATTTGCCCATGCCCAGGACCACGATGCGCCCGCGGCAGGCCAGCAGCCGGCGACAGGCGGCGGCGAAGCTGTCGTCGATGCGTTCGCCCAGGGCGGCCACTGCCGCTCGCTCTACATCTATGGTGCGCTTGGCGGAGGCGATGAAATCTATTGAGTCGGACATGGGTCAGAAGGCAGGTGACGGGACAATCGGAAATTATATGCGCAAAGCCGCGACACTCAGCAACGCCGCCCGTGGCTCAGGAGTCTCATCGGCAACGAATGCTATAGTGCCGCCCTTTTGCTGGGGCCGCCGAACGCGAGTGTCGCGTGCCCTGAAGCGGCGGAGCGGCGTCTCCCTGCACAGAGTTGAACCTTAGGAGTCCTGATGACCGTCGATAGCCCGTACGCCGTGGAGCTGAAGGGCGTTTCCTTCAAGCGCGGCACGCGTCTGATCTACGACCGGGTCGATATCCGCATCCCGCGGGGCAAGGTCACCGGGATCATGGGACCGTCCGGCAGTGGCAAGACCACCCTGTTGCGCCTCATCGCCGCCCAGTTGCGACCGAGCAGTGGCGAGATCTGGGTCAATGGCGCCAACCTGCCGCAGCTGTCCCGCGGCGAGCTGTTCGAGATGCGCCGGCAGATGGGCGTGCTGTTCCAGAGCGGCGCGCTGTTCACCGATCTCGATGTCTTCGAGAACGTGGCCTTTCCCTTGCGTGTGCACACCAAGCTGCCCGAGGAAATGATCCGCGACATCGTCCTGCTCAAGCTGCAGGCAGTGGGACTGCGCGGCGCCATCGAACTGATGCCGGATGAACTGTCGGGTGGGATGAAGCGCCGGGTCGCTCTGGCGCGGGCCATCGCCCTGGATCCGCAGATCCTCATGTACGACGAGCCCTTCGTCGGCCAGGACCCCATCGCCATGGGCGTGCTGGTGCGCCTCATCCGCCTGCTCAACCAGGCGCTGGGACTGACCAGCATCGTGGTTTCCCACGACCTGGCCGAGACCGCCAGCATCGCCGACTACCTCTATGTGGTGGGCGATACCAAGGTGCTGGGGCAGGGCACGCCGAAGGAATTGCGCGAATCGCCGGATCCGCGGGTTCGCCAGTTCATGCAGGGCATCCCCGATGGCCCGGTACCCTTCCACTTCGCCGCGCCGGATCTGCGCGATGCCTTGCTGGGGAAACACTGATGCGTAAGGTCTCCGCCGTGGAGCGGATTCGTCGACTGGGCCGCGCCGGGCTGGATGTCGTGGCGGCCATCGGCCGCTCGGTCATCGTCCTGCTGCTGGCGGTGTTCGGTCGCGGTGGCGTGGGCAGCGGTCTGCAGCTGCTGGGCAAGCAACTCTATTCGGTAGGGGTGATGTCGCTGCCGATCATCGTGGTGTCGGGCTTCTTCATCGGCATGGTGATCGCCCTGCAGGGCTACAACATCCTGGTCAAGTACGGCTCCGAGCAGGCGGTGGGGCAGATGGTCGCCCTCACCTTGCTGCGTGAACTCGGCCCGGTGGTGACGGCCCTGCTGTTCGCCGGCCGGGCAGGCTCCGCCCTGACCGCCGAGATCGGCAACATGAAATCCACCGAGCAGCTGTCCAGTCTGGAAATGATCGGCGTGGACCCGCTCAAGTACATCGTCGCGCCGCGTTTCTGGGCCGGCTTCATTTCCATGCCGCTGCTGGCCGCCATGTTCAACGTGGTGGGCATCTGGGGCGCGGCCATGGTCGCCATCGACTGGCTCGGCGTCTATGACGGTTCCTTCTGGGCCACCATGCAGAACAGCGTGATGCTCAGCGACGTGCTCAACGGTGTGATCAAGAGCCTGGTGTTCGCCTTCGTGGTGACCTGGGTCGCCGTCTTCCAGGGGTATGACTGCGAGCCCACCTCCGAAGGCATCGGCCGCGCCACTACCCGTACCGTCGTCTATGCGTCGCTTGCCGTGCTCGGCCTCGACTTCATTCTTACCGCCCTGATGTTTGGAGATCTCTGATGCAAACCCGCACCCAGGAAATCGGTGTCGGACTCTTCCTGCTGGCCGGCGTGCTCGCACTGCTGCTGCTGGCGCTGCGGGTAAGCGGTCTGACGATGAGCGACCATCACGATACCTACAAGGTCTACGCCTACTTCGACAACATCGCCGGTCTCACCGTGAGATCGCGGGTGACCATGTCGGGCGTGACCATCGGCAAGGTCACCGCCATCGATCTCGACCGCAACAGCTACCGCGGCCGGGTCACCATGCAGATCGACAAGCAGGTGGACAACCTGCCGACCGACTCCATCGCCTCGATCCTGACTGCCGGCCTGCTCGGCGAGAAGTACATCGGCATCAGCGTGGGCGGTGACGAGCAGGTGCTCAAGGAAGGCTCGACCATTCGAGATACACAATCCTCGCTGGTTCTCGAAGACCTGATTGGCAAATTCCTGCTCAATTCGGTCAATAAAGACTCTTCCGCCAATAAATGATGAGAGGCTTTTCCATGCTCAAGCTACTTCGTCACGGAGTGATCGCGATCCTGGCCCTGCTGCCCCTGGTGTCCCAGGCGGCGCCCTCGGCCCACGACGTGATCCAGCAGACCACCACCACCCTGCTCAGCGACCTCGAGGCCAACCGCGACAAGTATCGCAGCAGCCCGGAAGCCTTCTACGAGTCGCTCAACAACATCCTCGGCCCGGTGGTGGATGCCGAAGGCATCTCGCGCAGTATCATGACCGTGCGCTACAGCCGCAGCGCCTCGCCCGAGCAGATGGCGCGCTTCCAGGAAAACTTCAAGCGCAGCCTGATGCAGTTCTATGGCAATGCGCTGCTGGAGTACAACAACCAGGGCATCCGGGTGCTGCCCGAAGGGCCGTCCGACGGTCCCGACCGCACCAGCGTGGGCATGGAGGTCAAGGGCAACAACGGCGCCGTGTACCCCGTGCAGTACAGCATGGTCAAGCAGGGCAACGAGTGGAAGGTGCGCAACGTCATCATCAATGGCCTGAACCTCGGCAAGCTGTTCCGTGACCAGTTCGCCCAGGCGATGCAGGAAAACGGCAACGACCTGGACAAGACCATCAACAACTGGGCGGGCACCGTGGCCAAGGCCAAGGATTCTCCCGAGGCCCAGAAGGCCAAGGTCGGTTCGTGAGTCGCGCCGCCATCACCGGCGAAGGCGCCCGACTGCAACTGTCGGGCGTGCTCGATCACGCCAATGTGCCCACCCTGCGCGAGCAGGGCAGGGCGCTGATCGGCCAGGGCAGTGGTCCGCTGGTGCTCGATTGCGCCGGTGTCGAACGCTCCAACAGCGCCGGCCTCGCGCTGTTGCTGGCCTGGTTGCGCGATGCCCAGGCCGCGGGGCGCACGCTGACCATCGCCAGCCTGCCTTCCGAGTTGCGGCAGATCGCCGACGTCTCGGATGCCCTCGCCCTGCTGCCCCTGGCGGAAGACGCGCACGGGTAGCGGTCATCGCAGTCGCCGTACAGCCGGTTTTTTTGTATGATCGCCGGCTGTACTAGATTGCCGAGGTGCCGCCATGCAGGCCCAAGAAGTCAAAAGCCTCCTGGAGGCAAAACTGGCCGATACCCAGGTCGAAGTGGAAGGCGAGGGCTGCAACTTCCAGCTCTACCTGATCAGCGACGAGCTCCAGGCACTCAGCCCGGTCAAGCGTCAGCAGCAGGTCTACTCCCATCTCCAGCCGCAGATCGCCGATGGCAGCATCCATGCTGTCACCATGAAATTCTTCACCCGTGCTGCCTGGGCCGAACGCGCCTGATTCGCAGCGCCGAGAACTCGCTATGGACAAACTGATCATTACCGGCGGCAACAGCCTGAACGGTGAAATTCGCATTTCCGGGGCCAAGAACTCCGCCCTGCCGATCCTGGCCGCGACCCTGCTCGCCGACACCCCGGTGACCATCGCCAACCTGCCGCACCTGCACGACATCACCACCATGATCGAGCTGTTCGGTCGCATGGGCGTCCAGCCGGTGATCGGTGAAAAGCTCAACGTCGAGGTCGATGCCTCCAGCATCAAGACCCTGGTCGCGCCCTATGAGCTGGTCAAGACCATGCGCGCCTCGATCCTGGTGCTGGGCCCGATGGTCGCCCGCTTCGGCGAAGCGGAAGTCGCCCTGCCCGGCGGTTGCGCCATCGGTTCGCGGCCGGTCGATCTGCACCTGCGCGGCCTGGAAGCCATGGGCGCCAAGATCACCGTCGAAGGCGGCTACATCAAGGCCAAGGCGCCGGCCGGCGGCCTGCGCGGCGCCCACTACTATTTCGACACCGTCAGCGTGACCGGTACCGAGAACGTGCTGATGGCCGCCACCCTGGCCAAGGGTCGCAGCGTCATCCAGAACGCTGCCCGCGAGCCCGAGGTCGTCGACCTGGCCAACTGCCTGATCGCCATGGGTGCCAACATCCAGGGCGCCGGTACCGACACCATCACCGTGGAAGGCGTCGAGCGCCTGGGTGGCGCCACCTATTCGGTGCTGCCGGACCGCATCGAAACCGGCAGCTACCTGGTCGCCGCCGCCGCCACCCGCGGTCGCGTCAAGCTCAAGGACACCGATCCGACCATCCTCGAGGCCGTGCTGGCCAAGCTGGAAGAGGCCGGTGCCCACATCGCTACCGGTAGCAACTGGATCGAGCTGGACATGAAGGGCAATCGCCCCCGCGCGGTCAACATCCGCACGGCGCCCTACCCGGCGTTCCCCACCGACATGCAGGCCCAGTTCATCTCCATGAACGCCGTCGCCGAAGGCACCGGTACCGTGGTCGAGACCATCTTCGAGAACCGCTTCATGCACGTTCACGAGATGGTGCGCATGGGCGCCAACATCGCCATCGAAGGCAATGCCGCCATCGTCACCGGCGTGCCCAGCCTCAAGGCCGCGCCGGTCATGGCGACCGACCTGCGCGCCTCGGCGAGCTTGGTCATCGCCGCCCTGGTGGCCGAAGGCGATACCCTGATCGATCGCATCTACCACATCGACCGCGGCTACGAATGCATCGAGGAGAAGTTCCAGCTGCTCGGCGCCAAGATCCGTCGCACGCCCAAGTAAGGACCTCCGATGCTGACCATCGCCCTGTCCAAGGGCCGTATCCTCGACGACACCCTGCCGCTGCTGGCGGCGGCGGGGATCGCTCCGACCGAGAATCCGGACAAGAGCCGCAAGCTCATCATCCCGACCACCCAGGACGATGTACGGCTGCTCATCGTCCGCGCCACCGATGTGCCCACCTATGTGGAACATGGCGCCGCGGACCTGGGCGTGGCCGGCAAGGACGTGCTGATGGAATACGGCGGCGACGGTCTCTATGAGCCGCTGGACCTGCGCATCGCCCGCTGCAAGCTGATGACCGCGGGCGCCGTGGGCGCTCCGGCGCCGCGTGGCCGGCTGCGGGTGGCGACCAAGTTCGTCAATGTCGCCAAGCGCTACTATGCCGAGCAGGGTCGTCAGGTCGACATCATCAAGCTGTACGGCTCCATGGAGCTGGCACCGCTCGTAGGCCTGGCCGACAAGATCATCGACGTGGTCGACACCGGCAATACCCTCAAGGCCAACGGACTCGAACCCCAGGAGCTGATCGCCCATATCAGCTCGCGCTTGATCGTCAACAAGGCCTCGATGAAGATGCAGCATGGCCGCATTCAGGCCCTCATCGAGACTTTGCGCCACGCCGTCGAGGCGCGCGGCGCCTGAGTCCTGGCCGGCATGCCGAATGCCGGCTCAGACTGCTTCCATCCCTCCAGCTTCGCCTATCCGTGCCATAGCCAAATTGTCGGGCGCCCACACGGAACCGGCTGTTACTCTCGGGCGCCCCTTTCGCTCTCCTGAAGAGGATCCGCCATGACCGCTCCGCTCGCCATCCGCCGACTCGCCGCCGCCGCTCCGGATTTCGCCGAGCATCTGGATCATCTGCTGAGCTGGGAAGGGGTGTCGGATGCCGACATCAACCAGCGGGTCCTGGCGATCATCGCCGACGTGCGCCACCAGGGCGACGCCGCGCTGCTGGAATACACACGGCGCTTCGATGCCGTAGAGGCGACCGCCATGAGCGATCTCATCCTGCCGCGGGCGCGTCTGGAAGAAGCCCTGACCCGCATCACGCCGGAGCAGCGCACCGCGCTGGAAGCCGCTGCCGAGCGAGTCCGTCGTTATCACGAAAAGCAACGCCAGGATTCCTGGCAGTACCAGGAGGCTGACGGCACCGTGCTCGGCCAGCAGGTCACCCCGCTGGATCGTGCCGGGCTCTATGTGCCGGGGGGCAAGGCCTCCTATCCCTCCTCGGTGCTGATGAACGCCATCCCCGCCAAGGTCGCCGGCGTAAAAGAAGTGGTCATGGTGGTGCCCACGCCCCGCGGCGAGGTCAACGAACTGGTGCTGGCCGCCGCAGCCCTGGCCGGTGTCGATCGCGTCTTCACCATCGGCGGCGCCCAGGCCGTGGCCGCCCTGGCCTATGGCACCGAAAGCGTACCGCCGGTGGACAAGATCGTCGGCCCCGGCAACATCTATGTCGCCACCGCCAAGCGCCACGTATTCGGCAAGGTCGGCATCGACATGATCGCCGGTCCGTCGGAGATCCTGGTGGTCTGCGACGGCCAGACCGATCCCGACTGGATCGCCATGGACCTGTTCTCCCAGGCCGAGCACGACGAAGACGCCCAGGCCATCCTGGTCAGTCCCGACGCCGCCTTCCTCGACGCCGTGGCGGAAAGCATCGCCCGCCTGCTGCCGGAGATGGAGCGTGCCGAGATCATCCGCGCCTCCCTGGAAGGCCGCGGCGCCCTGATCCAGGTCGCCGACATGGCCCAGGCCATCGAGGTGGCCAACCGCATCGCCCCCGAACACCTGGAATTGTCGGTCGCCGAACCCGAGCAGTGGTTGCCCAGCATCCGCCACGCCGGCGCCATCTTCATGGGTCGCTATACCGCCGAGGCCCTGGGCGACTACTGCGCCGGTCCCAACCATGTGCTGCCGACCTCGGGCACCGCGCGCTTCTCCTCGCCGCTGGGCGTGTACGACTTCCAGAAGCGTTCCTCGATCATCCACTGCTCGGCTACGGGCGCTTCCGCGCTGGGCCGGGTCGCCTCGGTGCTGGCGCGTGGCGAGTCCCTGACCGCCCACGCCCGCAGCGCCGAATACCGTATTCAGGAGGAGCAGGCATGAGCGAGCTCTGGAGTCCCTTCGTCAAGAACCTGGTGCCCTATGTGCCGGGTGAGCAGCCCAAGCTGACCAACCTGGTCAAGCTCAATACCAACGAGAATCCCTACGGTCCGTCACCGCGGGCGCTGGACGCCATTCGCGCCGCGGCCACCGACGACCTGCGCCTCTATCCCGACCCCAACGGTCAGGCGCTGAAGGACGCCGTCGCCCGCTACTACGGCCTCCAGAGCGACCAGGTGTTTGTCGGCAACGGCTCGGACGAGGTGCTGGCGCACATCTTCCTGGGCCTATTCGGCCATGGCCGCCCGATCCTGTTTCCAGACATCAGCTACAGCTTCTATCCGGTCTATTGCGGCCTCTACGACATCGCCTTCGAGACGCCGGCGCTGGACGAGGATTTCCAGATCGTCCCCGAGGACTATCTGCGCCCCAATGGCGGGATCATCTTCCCCAACCCCAATGCGCCGACCGGCAGCGCCCTGGCGCTGGACGCCATCGAGCGTATCGTCGCCGGCAATCCGACCTCGGTGGTGGTGGTGGACGAGGCCTATGTCGACTTCGGGGCGGAGTCGGCGGTCGCCCTGATCGAGCGCCATCCCAACCTGGTGGTGACCCAGACGCTGTCCAAGTCCCGTTCGCTGGCCGGTCTGCGGGTAGGGCTGGCCCTGGGGCAGGCGCCGCTGATGGAAGCCCTGGAGCGGATCAAGAACAGCTTCAACTCCTATCCACTGGATCGCCTGGCCCTGGCCGGCGCGACCGCGGCCTTCGAGGATCGCGCCTATTTCGACGAGACCTGTCGGCAGGTGATCGAGAGTCGCGAAGCGCTGGTGGGCCAGTTGCTGGAGCGCGGCTTCGAGGTCCTGCCCTCCGCCGCCAACTTCATCTTCGCCCGTCATGTGCAGAAGGGCGGCGCGGCGCTGGCCGCGGGCTTGCGCGAGCACGGCGTCATCGTGCGCCACTTCAGCCGCCCCGAGCGCATTGCCGACTTCCTGCGCATCACCATCGGCACGCCGACGCAGAATCAGGCGCTGATCACGGCCCTCGACACCCTCTGAGCCTAGCGCGCCTTCTCCATCAGGGGGCGCATCCCGACGGTCACCTTGACCTGCACGGTCTTGTCCTGGCGCAGCACCTCGATGGGGATGCTGTCGCCAGGCTGCTTGCGGGCGATCTGGTTCATCGCCAGCCGGCCGTCCCTGATCGGTTGGCCAGCCAGCTTGACCAGCACGTCGCCCGCGCGCAGACCGCCCTTGTGCGCGGGTCCATCGGGATCGATGTCGGTCACCACGATGCCCTGGTCGACCTTGAGGCCATAGGTCTTGACCAGCTCCGGGGTGATCACCTCCACCGCCACGCCCAGCCAACCACGGATGACCTGGCCGTGCTGGATGATCGAGCGCATGACCTCCATGGCCAGCTTGATCGGGATGGCGAAGCCGATGCCCTGGGAGCCGCCGGAGAGGATGGCGGTGTTGATGCCGATCAGATTGCCGCTGGCATCCACCAGCGCCCCGCCGGAATTGCCCAGGTTGATCGCCGCATCGGTCTGGATGAAGTCCTCGTAGGTATTGAGACCCAGCTGGTTGCGACCGGTGGCGCTGATGATGCCCATAGTCACCGTCTGGCCGACGCCAAAGGGGTTGCCGATGGCCAGCACCACGTCGCCGATGCGGATGGCGGTCGAATCGCCCACCGAGATGGCCGGCAGGTTGGGCAGGTCGATCTTGAGCACGGCCAGGTCCGTGGCCGGATCGTTGCCGATGAGCTTGGCCAGGGTCTGGCGCCCGTCGGCGAGGGCCACCACGATGGATTCGGCGTCCAGGGTCACGTGGTTGTTGGTCAGCAGATAGCCGTCATGGCTCATCAGCACGGCGGAACCCAGGCTGAGTTCTTCCACCGGCTTGGTCGCGCCCTTGCGGTCGCTGGCCGTATCCCCGGCCTTGCCCGGCTTGGCGGCCTTGGTCGAGCGCAACGACACCACCGCGGGCGCGGCGCGACTGGCCGCGTCGGCATAGGAAACCGGTCCCTCCTGGCGCGAATTGGCGGGCGCTTGGGCGGCCTCGAACAGCGGCGGCTGGGCGGGCAGGCCGAGCCACTGGGGATAGCGCTGCATGATCAGGGCTGCAACGAGCAGACCGCACAGCACGGGCCAGCCGAGATAACGCAAAGCCTTGTACATCGATCACATCCTTGAATTTGTCCACCCGGGGTGCGCCGGATAAGCTGGCGGCCATTATAAGGAGCGGCGCCAGCCGAAGACACGCTGGCGCCGCCAACGAGGAGGTAAGCCGCACGTGACCCTGTCCCTTGAGCAACTGGTAGAGACCGCCGACCGCTACCTGGAATCGGCCCGGATCCAGGATTACTGCCCCAACGGCCTGCAGGTCCAGGGCCGTGAGCAGGTGCGCCTGCTGGTCAGTGGCGTCACGGCTTCCCAGCAGCTGCTGGACGCCGCCGTCGCCGCCGGTGCCGATGCCATCCTGGTGCACCATGGCTATTTCTGGAAGAACGAGGATGCCCGCCTCATCGGCATGAAGCACCGGCGGATCAAGACGCTGCTGAGCCATGACATCAGCCTGCTGGCCTACCACCTGCCCCTGGATGTCCATCCCGAGGTGGGCAACAACGTCCAGCTGGGACGCCGCCTGGGGCTGCAGGATATCCGGCCGCTGCCAGGCGATGCCAAGGGGCTGATCTGGCAGGGGGAGTTGCCGCAGGCGCAATCCGCCGCGGACTTCGGTCGGCAGGTGGCGGACGTGCTGCAGCGCGAGCCGCTGGTGGTCGACGGCGGGCGCTCGATCCGACGCCTGGCCTGGTGCACCGGTGGCGCCCAGGGCTATATCGACCAGGCCATCGCCGGCGGAGTGGATGCCTACCTGACCGGAGAGGTGTCCGAGCAGACGGTGCACAGCGCTCGCGAGAACGGCGTGAGTTTCTTCGCCGCCGGCCATCATGCCACCGAGCGCTACGGGGTGCAGGCGCTGGGCGACCATCTGGCCGCGCAGTTGGGGATCCAGCACCTCTTCATCGACTGCGACAATCCCGCCTGAGCGTCATAAGCATAGAACTTCTGGTTCTAAATAGCCTGGCGGGCCATAACCGTTGCCTATGGTAAGGTTGAGGTTCGTCCACGGCCCGCTCTGTCCGGTGTGTCCAGTCGACTGGATGCCGCAACGGACATCTCCTAGGCCACCTTTCTGCAATCGTGAGTAGCCATGCTCGACAAACAGACGCACCTCAAACAGCTTGAGGCGGAAAGCATCCACATCATCCGTGAAGTGGCCGCCGAGTTCGACAATCCGGTCATGCTGTATTCCATCGGCAAGGATTCGGCCGTGATGCTGCACCTGGCCCGCAAGGCCTTCTTTCCCGGCAAGCTGCCGTTCCCGGTACTCCACGTGGACACCGGCTGGAAATTCCAGGCCATGTACGAATTCCGCGATCGCATGGTCGCCGACATGGGCCTCGATCTGCTGGTGCACAAGAATCCGGAAGGGGTCGCCCAGGGCATCAACCCCTTCACCCATGGCAGTGCCAAGCACACCGACATCATGAAGACCCAGGGCCTCAAGCAGGCGCTGGACAAGTACGGCTTCGACGCCGCCTTCGGCGGTGCCCGCCGCGACGAGGAGAAGTCCCGCGCCAAGGAGCGCGTCTACTCCTTCCGGGACAGCAAGCACCGCTGGGATCCCAAGAACCAGCGTCCCGAGCTGTGGAACATCTACAACGGCAAGACCAACAAGGGCGAGTCGATCCGCGTCTTCCCGCTGTCGAACTGGACCGAGCTGGACATCTGGCAGTACATCTACCTCGAAGGCATCCCGATCGTGCCGCTGTACTTCGCCGCCGAGCGCGAGGTGATCGAGAAGAACGGCACCCTGCTCATGATCGACGACGACCGCATCCTCGAGCACCTCTCGCCCGAGGAGAAGGCCCGCATCCACAAGCGCCAGGTGCGCTTCCGTACCCTTGGCTGCTACCCCCTGACCGGCGCGGTGGAGTCCCAGGCGACCACGCTGACGGACATCATCCAGGAGATGCTGCTCACCCGCACCTCCGAACGCCAGGGCCGGGTCATCGACCACGATGGCGCCGGATCCATGGAAGAGAAGAAACGTCAGGGGTATTTCTAAGATGTCGCACCAATCCGATCTGATCGGCCAGGACATCCTGGCCTACCTCGCACAGCACGAACGCAAGGAACTGCTGCGCTTCCTCACCTGCGGCAACGTCGACGACGGCAAGAGCACCCTGATCGGGCGCCTGCTGCACGATTCCAAGATGATCTACGAGGATCACCTGGAAGCCATCACCCGCGATTCCAAGAAGGTCGGCACCACCGGCGAAGAAGTCGATCTGGCGCTGCTGGTGGACGGCCTGCAGGCCGAGCGCGAGCAGGGCATCACCATCGACGTGGCCTACCGCTACTTCTCCACCGCCAAGCGCAAGTTCATCATCGCCGATACCCCCGGCCATGAGCAGTACACCCGCAACATGGCCACCGGGGCCTCCACCTGCGACCTGGCGATCATCCTGGTCGATGCCCGTCACGGCATCCAGACCCAGACCCGCCGGCACAGCTACATCGCTTCGCTGCTGGGCATCAAGCACATCGTGGTCGCCATCAACAAGATGGATCTGCTGGGCTTCGACGAGGCGGTGTTCGAGCGCATCAAGGACGATTACCTGGCCTTCGCCCAGCGTATCGACCTCAACGCCAAGGATATCCACTTCGTCCCCATGTCGGCGCTCAAGGGCGACAACTTGGTGAATCGCAGCGAGCAGACGCCCTGGTACAGCGGCAAGCCGCTGATGGAAATCCTCGAGACCGTGGAGATCGCCGCGGATCGCAATCTCGACGATCTGCGCTTCCCGGTGCAGTACGTCAACCGGCCCAACCTCAACTTCCGCGGCTTCGCCGGAACCCTGGCTTCGGGCGTGGTCACCAAGGGCGATGCCGTGGTGGTCCTGCCGTCGGGTAAGGGCAGCCGCATCAAGTCCATCGTCACCTACGAAGGCGAGCTGGAGCAGGCCGGACCTGGCCAGGCGGTGACCCTGACCATGGAAGACGAGATCGACATCTCCCGGGGCGACGTCCTGGTGCATGCCGACAACCGTCCCCAGGTCACCGACAGCTTCGAGGCCATGCTGGTGTGGATGGCCGAAGAACCCATGCGGCCCGGCAAGAAGTACGACATCAAGCGCGCCACCAGCTACGTGCCCGGCTCGCTGCCGAGCATCGTGCACACGGTTGACGTCAATACCCTGGAACGTGGCGCCGCCAGCGAGCTCAAGCTCAACGAGATCGCCCGGGTCAAGGTGGCTCTCGATGCGTCCATCGCCCTGGATGGCTATGGCGTCAACCGCACTACCGGCGCCTTCATCGTCATCGATCGCCTGACCAATGGCACCGTCGGTGCCGGCATGATCATCGCCGACCCGGTGGGCAGGGGCGGTCATGGCCAGGGCGCGCACCAGCTGCACGTCGGCACCAGCGAGCGGGCCGCGCGCTTCGGTCAGCAGCCCAGCACCGTGCTCTTCACCGGCCTGTCCGGCGCCGGCAAGACCACCCTGGCCTATGCCCTGGAGCGTCGCCTGTTCGATGCCGGTCGTGCGGTCTTCGTGCTGGACGGTCAGAATTTGCGCCACGACCTGAACAAGGGTCTGCCACAGGATCGCGCCGGGCGTCGCGAGAACTGGTTGCGTGCCGCCCAGGTAGCCCGCCAGTTCAACGAAGCGGGTCTGATCGCCCTGGCAGCCTTTGTCGCGCCGGATGCCGAGGGCCGCGCCCAGGCCCAGGCGCTGATCGGTGCCGAGCGTCTGCTGACCGTGCACGTCAAGGCGTCGCCCAAGGCCTGCGCCGAGCGTGATCCCCAGGGTCTCTACGCCGCCGGTGGCGACAACATCCCGGGTATCTCCTTCGCCTACGATGCGCCGGAAGATGCCGATCTGGTGATCGACACCGAGCAGCTGTCGGTGGAGGAGGGGGTCCAGCAGATCCTCGACGTCCTGCGTCGGCGCCAGGTGGTCTAGGGCGTCCAGCCATGAAAAAACCCGCCGAGAGGCGGGTTTTTTCATGGGCCCTTACCAGCGCGGGGGCGGGCCGTAGTAGTAGGCGCCGGGCGGCGGGCCGTAGTACACCGGGCGGGGTTCCACCACGCGATATTCGTAGACCGGTGCCGGCTCGTAGTAGACCACGCGCGGCGGCGGAGGCGGCGGGGGGCCTTCGACATAGACCGGCTCGCGGGCGTAGGAATGGGAGACGATGGCTCCGCCGACCACGGCGCCCACTACGGCACCGAGAAAGGCCGGACCGGGACCACGACCGTGGGCGGACGCCTGACCGGCGATGGCGAGGCAACCGGCAAGCACCACGACTTGAGTGATGCGACGTAGCATGATCTTTCTCCTGCGACCCGGGGAGATGAAACCGGGTATGTCTATCAGACCGCAACGGTGGCCAGTCGCCTAGATCGCCTCGGGTAAAGTTTGGGTAAAACCAAATCCGGGGACATCAGTCCCAACAACTCGAGGTCGACGTGTCCCCACTCCCGCGGGATGCATCTCCTGTATCTGGCACCGCGACCGGTGCCCTGACCACGAGACCACCGTGCAGATTCTCTATACCGCTCTGATCCTCTTGCTGATGGTGGGTGCCACCCGACTCAGCGCCCATCTGATTCCCATCCCGCTGCCGCTGATCCAGGTGGTGGTCGGCGCCTTGCTCGCCTGGCCCACCCTGGGGCTGCACGTGGCCCTGGACCCGGAACTCTTCCTGCTGCTGTTCATCCCGGCGCTGCTGTTCTCCGATGGCTGGCGCATGCCCAAGCGCGAATTCTGGCGGCTGCGTCGACCGATCTTCGTCCTGGCCTTTGGCCTGGTGTTCCTCACGGTGCTGGGTGCCGGCTGGTTCCTGCACTGGATGCTGCACCTGCCCTGGGCGGTGGCCTTCGCCCTGGCGGCGGTGCTGTCGCCCACCGATGCCGTGGCAGTGTCCAGCATCGTCCGTGGCCGGCTGCCCAGCGCCCTGCTGCACGTGATCCAGGGCGAGGCCCTGCTCAACGACGCCTCGGGTCTGGTGACCTTCAAGTTCGCCGTGGCGGCGGCCCTGACCGGCGCCTTTTCGCTGAGCCAGGCCAGTCTGGAATTCGTCATCGTCGCGGTGGGCGGCGTGCTGGTCGGTGGCGTGCTGAGCTGGCTGGTCGGGCGGGCGCGCGCCTGGATGGTGGTGAAGCGCGGCTGGAGCGATGCCGCGCCCCATGTGGTCTTCATGCTGTTGCTGCCCTTCGCCGCCTATGTGCTGGCGGAGCGACTGGGCGTTTCCGGCATCCTGTCCGCCGTGGCCGCCGGGATGATGCAGAGCCGGGTCGACATGCTGCCCCGGCAGACCGCCACCCGTTTGCTCAACCACAGCGTCTGGGGACTGGTGGAATTCGCCTTCAACGGCCTGGTGTTCCTGATCCTGGGGCTGCAACTGCCGGACATCCTGGCGGCCGCGCTGCCGGCCTCCCAGGCGCTCTGGCCGGCCGCGGGCTGGCTGACGCTCTATGTGCTGGGTGCCTATCTGGTGATCATGGCCATCCGCTTCGGAGTCATCCTCGGCTATTGGCACCTGACCCAGCCTGGCAGCGGACCCATGACCATCGCGGGCGATCCGCGCCTGATCGCCGCCATCGCCTCCCTCAGCGGGGTGCGCGGCGCCGTGACCCTGGCCGGTGTGCTGTCGCTGCCGCTGCTGCTCTCGGATGGCACGCCCTTTCCCCTGCGTGACGTCCTGGTATTCATCGCCGCCGGGGTGATCCTGCTGTCACTGGTGGTGGCGAGCATCGGTATTCCGCTGCTGCTGGCGCGGCTGCCGGAGCAATCCAACGACCTGCTGGAGCGGGAACGCTGCGAGGTGCGGATCAACGCCGCCCGCGCCGCCATCACGGCACTGGAAGACGTGGAGTCCAGCGATGCCGACGAGCCGGCGCGGGCGGCGCTGCAGGCGGAGATCAAGGCCGGCATCATCGCCGAATTCCGTGACGAGCTGAGTTCCGCCGATGACAGCGAGGATGCCCGTTCCCTGGCGCGTCTGCGGGACACCCTGGATGGCGAGCTGCGCCTGCTCGCCATCCGTGCCCAGCGCCGTGAACTCTATCGGCTGCGTATCGCCGGCGTGATCGATGACCTGGTGGTCACCGAATTCCTCCGGGAGCTGGACATCCAGGAGACCGCGCTGATGCGCGATCAGGGCAACCGCTAGCCCTGGCAGAAGCGGCGGATGCGCTCTGCCGCTTCCACGCATTCGGCCAGAGGGGCGACCAGGGCCATGCGGATCCGTCCGGCACCCGGATTGACGCCCGCGACTTCCCGCGACAGGTAGGAACCCGGCACCACGGTCACGTGTTCGCGGGCGAACAGATCGCGGGCGAAGGCTTCGTCATCGCCCGGCGTCCTCGCCCAGAGATAGAAACCGCCATCCGGCAGTGATACCTCCAGGCTGCCCTGCAGGATGTCCAGCACGGCGGCGAACTTCTGCCGATAGAGTTCGCGGTTCTCGCGGACATGGGTTTCATCGCGCCAGGCCACGGCGCTGGCCTTCTGCACCTGCACCGGCATGGCGCAGCCGTGGTAGGTGCGATAGAGCAGGAAGCGCTTGAGGATGGCGGCATCGCCGGCGACGAAGCCGGATCTCATGCCCGGCAGGTTGGAGCGCTTGGACAGGCTGTGGAAGACCACGCAACGGGCGAAGTCGGTGCGCCCCAGTTCGGCGCAGGCGGTCAGCAGGCCGGGCGGCGGGCTGGCTTCGTCGAAATAGAGTTCGCTGTAGCACTCGTCGGCGGCGATCACGAAGTCGTGGCGATCGGCCAGGGCGATGAGCTTTTTCAGCGTGGCCACCGGCAGCAGGGCGCCGGTGGGATTGCCGGGCGAACAGAGGAACAGCAACTGGCAGCGCTGCCAGACTTCATCCGGCACGCTGTCGAAATCGGGATTGAAACCCTTGTCCGCCAGGCATGGCAGGTAGTGCGGCTCGGCGCCGGCCAGCAGGGCCGCGCCTTCGTAGATCTGGTAGAAGGGGTTGGGGCTCAGCACCAGGCCGGCCTGGCTGCGATCCACCACCGCCTGGGTAAAGGAAAACAGCGCCTCCCGGGTGCCGGTCACCGGCAGCACATGACGCGCCGGATCCAGCCAGCCTGCCGGTACGCCAAAGCGCTGGCCAGCCCAGCTGGCGATGGCCTCGCGCAGCTCGGCGATGCCGAGGGTGGTCGGATAGACAGCCAGCTGATCCAGATTCGCCGTCAGCGCCTCGGCGACGAAGGCGGGGGACGGATGCTTGGGCTCGCCGATCGACAGCGGAATCGGCTTGAGCGCCGCCGGCGGGGTCACGCCGGCGAGGAGGGCGCGCAGCTTCTCGAACGGGTAGGGCTGCAGCAGGTCGAGGGTGGGGTTCATCGTCGGGTGGTCCTTCGTTCGAGGCTAGATGCTGATGCGGCTGAGTGGCGTCTGGCTGTCCGGCTCGCCCAGCTGCTTGATCAGGGCTTGCTGCAGGGCGCTGCACAGACCGGGATCCGCCAGCGGACGGCCATCGGCGTCGGTGACGTAGAAGACGTCTTCCACGCGCTCGCCGAGGGTGGCGATCTTGGCGTTGAGCACGGACAGGTCGAAGTCGAGGAAGATGCGGCCCACCCGTGCCAGCAGACCGGGGCGATCCGGCGCCGTCAGCTCGATCAGGCTCGCCGAGCGCATGGTGTCGGTATAGATGTTCACCTGGGGCGAGAAGGCGAAATGCTTGAGCTGGCGGGTCACGCGCCGGTTGATGATGCTCGGGTATTCCTCGGGATGCTTGAGCGCCTCGATCAGGCCGCCGCGGATCTGGGCGATGCGCGCGGGATTGTTGCCAATCGAGCCACCATCGGTATCCAGCACGATGTAGGTGTCCAGGGTGAACTGGCTGGTGGAGGTGATGATGCGCGCGTCCTGAATGTTCAGGTTGAGCTGGTCCATCACCGCCACGGTCACCGCGAAGAAGTCGTGCTGGTCGGCGGCATAGATGAAGATCTGGGTGCCGCCTTCGGAGTCACGCTGGGTGGTCTCGCGGATCAGCACCAGGGGCTCGGCGGTATCGCCGTGGCCGAGGATGGCCTCGGTGTGCCAGGCGACATCCAGCGCGGTATGCCGCAGGAAGTAGGTGTCACCCAGCTGCGACCACAGCTGCTCGGCGTCATCGGCATCGATGCCGCGACGCATCAGGGTGTCGAGGGCCGATTGCTGGGTGCTGCGGATCTGCTCTTCGCGATTGACCGGATTCTCCAGGCCACGACGCAGGGCACGCTTGGTCTCGGTGTACAGCTGCCGCAGCAGGGTGGCGCGCCAGGAATTCCACAGCGACGGATTGGTCGCGGTGATGTCGGCCACGGTGAGGACGTACAGGTAGTCGAGATGGGTGTGGTCGCCCACCGTCAGGGCGAAGTCGTGGATCACCTGGGGATCGGAGAGGTCCTTGCGCTGGGCGGTGGTGGACATCACCAGGTGGTTGCGCACCAGCCAGCTCACCAGGCGGGTGTCCCACTCCGGCAACTGGTGGCGGCGACCGAAGGCTTCCACGTCTTCCGCCCCCAGTTCCGAGTGATCGCCGCCACGGCCCTTGGCGATGTCGTGGTAGAGACCGGCGACGTAGATCAGCTCCGGCTTGGGCAGCTTGTGGATCACCCGCGTCGCCAGCGGATACTTTTCCGCCAGGACGTCGTAGCTCATCTTGCGCAGGTGCTTGATGAGATTGAGGGTGTGGGCGTCCACCGTATAGATGTGGAAGAGGTCATGCTGCATCTGGCCGACGATCTGGCCGAATTCGGGCAGGTAGAGTCCCAGCAGTCCGTAGCGATTCATCCGCCGAAGATTGCGATGGATGCCGGATTCGCTCTTGAGCAGTTCGATGAACAGGCTGGTGTTGCGAATGTCCTGGCGGAAGGCGTCGTCGATCAGGTGGCGGCTGTCGCGCAACAGGCGGATGGTGCCGGCGCTGGGCCCCTTGATCGCCGGATTCTGCGCCAGCAGGACGAACAGCTCCATCAGGGCGAAGGGGGTGCGCAGGAACACCTGCGGATGCACCACCTCCAGATAGCCGTTGCGGATCTGGAATCTGTTGTTGAGCGGCGTCACCGCGGCGGGCAGCTGCTCGTCGCGCAGATTCACTTCCTCGAAGTGCTGCATCACCACGTCGCTGAGCTGGGAGACGTCCATCACCACCCGGTAGTACTTCTGCATGAAGCGCTCGACCGCCAGCTTGGCGTCGTTGTCCTCGTAGCCGAGCAGGTTGGCGATGCGCCGCTGATGGTCGAACAGCAGGCGATCCTCCGGGCGACCGGCCAGCATGTGCAGGGCGTAGCGGACCTTCCACAGGTATTCCTGGGCGGAGATCAGCAGGCTGCACTCGCTCTCGGTGAGAAAGCCCTGGCCCACCAGGGCCTGCAGATTGAGGGTGCCGAATTGCCGCCGGGCGATCCACAGCAGCGTCTGGATGTCGCGCAGGCCGCCGGGGGAACCCTTGACGTTGGGTTCCAGGTTGTACTCGGTGTCGTTGTACTTGGCGTGTCGGGCACTCTGCTCGGCACGCTTGGCCAGGTAGAAGGCCCGTCCCGGCCAGAGGTGCTCGACGCTGGTGGCCGCCAGCATCGCCTGGCGCAGGTGCTCGGGGCCGGCGAGGGTGCGGCTTTCCATCAGGTTGGTGATCACCGTCAGGTCGGCCAGCGCCTCGGTGGTGCATTCGCGCAGGGATCTGACGCTCTGCCCCACGGCCAGGCCCACGTCCCACAGCAGGGTCAGGAAGCCTTCGATGGAATCGCGGAAGCGCTCCTGCTCTTCTTCGGCGAGCAGGATGAGCAGGTCGATGTCCGAGTGCGGATGCAGTTCGCCACGGCCATAGCCACCCACCGCGAGCAGGGCGATGCCGTCGTCCGGCCAGCTGAAGCGACTCCAGGCCGCGATCAGCATCTGGTCGATGAACCAGGCACGATCCTCGACCAGCCGGCGCACGCTGCGCCCGGCCAGGAAGCGGGCATCGAGGGTGGCGTTCGCGGCCCGGATGAATTTCTTGAAGGCCGCGATGGGGCTGGCTTTCAGCGAAAGCTCAGCCTGGAACTGGCCGGCGTCGAACAACTCCGAATCGACCTGGGGCATGGGCGCTCACTCACGCAGAAACGCGGGGAAAGGTTTCGTCCTTTCTGAGGGTCAGGATCTCGTAACCCTGTTCGGTGACCAGCACCGTGTGCTCCCACTGCGCGGACAGCTTGCGGTCCTTGGTGATGGCGGTCCAGCCATCGCCCAGCAGGCGAGTCTCGTAGCGGCCCTGGTTGATCATCGGCTCGATGGTGAAGATCATCCCGGCCTGCAGCTCGAGGCCGGTGCCGGCGCGACCGTAGTGCACCACCTGCGGCTCTTCGTGGAAGCCCTTGCCGATGCCGTGGCCGCAGTATTCGCGAACCACCGAGAAGCCGTTCTTCTCGGCGTGCTTCTGGATGACCTCGCCGATATCGCCCAGGCGCGCCCCGGGGCGGACCAGGTCGATGCCTTTGTAGAGGCATTCCTGGGTGATCTGGCAGAGGCGCTCGGCCCACTCGGGCACGTCGCCCACCAGGTACATCTTGCTGGTGTCGCCGTGGTAGCCGTCTTTGATCACGGTGATGTCCACGTTCATGATGTCGCCGCTCTTGAGTGGCTTGTCATTGGGAATGCCGTGGCAGACCACGTGGTTCAGCGAGGTGCAGATGGATTTGGGATAGCCCTTGTAGTTCAGCGGGGCGGGGATGGCCTGCTGCACGTTGACGATATAGTCGTGGGCCAGTCGATCCAGTTCTTCGGTGGTGATGCCGGGACGCACGTGCTCGTCCAGCATTTCGAGCACCTCGGCGGCCAGTTGGCCGGCGATGCGCATCTTGGCGATGTCTTCAGGGGTCTTGAGGATGACGGTCATCGGAAATCTCTAGGTATCACGCCGGGTGTCAGCTTTCGATCCGCTATTCTATCAGAGCCGGCGCCCGCACTGTGGTCACCGGCGCGGCCCCGGATCTCCGGTGTCCGGCAATCGCCGCTGGTGGTATCCGGCAAGGCGTGATATAAAGTCGCGCGCTTTTTCGGGGCTCCGCCCTTTAGCGCTCCTAACCCCACACACGCATCGACACGATGACCTGGGTGCTTCCCGATGGGAAGTTGGTCATTGGGATGCGTGGAGGCCCAACCCGACTACGAGGAACATCTAAATGTCTCAAGTCTCCATGCGTGACATGCTGAAAGCCGGCGTGCATTTCGGCCACCAAACCCGTTACTGGAACCCGAAGATGGGCAAGTACATCTTCGGCGCACGCAACAAGATCCACATCATCAACCTCGAAAAGACCCTGCCGATGTTCAACGAGGCCCTGACCTTCGTTGAGCGCCTGGCTTCCGGCAAGAACAAGATCCTGTTCGTCGGTACCAAGCGTTCCGCCGGCAAGATCGTTCGCGAAGAAGCCGCTCGTTGCGGTCAGCCCTTCGTCGACCATCGCTGGTTGGGCGGCATGCTCACCAACTACAAGACCATCCGTGCCTCGATCAAGCGTCTGCGCGATCTGGAAGTCCAGTCCCAGGACGGTACTTTCGACAAGCTGACCAAGAAAGAAGCCCTGATGCGCACCCGCGACCTCGAGAAGCTCGAGCGCAGCCTGGGTGGTATCAAGGACATGGGCGGTCTGCCGGATGCCCTGTTCGTCGTCGACGTCGACCACGAGCGCATCGCCATCACCGAAGCCAACAAGCTGGGTATCCCGGTCATCGGCGTAGTCGATACCAACAGCAGCCCGGAAGGCGTTGACTACGTCATCCCCGGCAACGACGACGCCTTCCGCGCCGTTCAGCTGTACCTGAGCAGCGTTGCTGATGCCGTGATCCGTGGCGGCAACAACGGCGGTGCCAACGAGCAATTCGTCGAAGAAACCGCTGCCGAAGCCGTCGAGGGCTGAGCAGGTCGACCCTAGGGTCGAGCGGTTCGACGTGCGAGAAGGGGGCCTAGCCCCCTTTTTGCCTACTGGCGTTTCATTGGCTCCGTCTCCGTGCGGAGTGACCTCGAAACCGATTCAAGAGGATTTCAAACATGGCAGAAATCACTGCAGCCCTGGTCAAAGAACTGCGCGAGCGCACCGGCCAAGGCATGATGGATTGCAAGAAGGCCCTGGCCGCTGCCGGTGGCGACATCGAGAAAGCCATCGACGACATGCGTGCCGCTGGCGCCATCAAGGCCGCCAAGAAAGCCGGTAACGTGGCTGCCGAAGGCTCCATCGCGGTCAAGGTCGCTGACGACCACAAGGCTGCCGTCATCATCGAAGTCAACTCCCAGACCGATTTCCTGGCTCTGCAGGACGACTTCAAGGGCTTCGTCGCCGCCAGCCTGGACAAGGCCTTCGCCGAGAAGATGAGCGATGCCGCTCCGCTGATCGCCGCTCAGGAAGCCGCCCGTGAGGCCCTGGTCGCCAAGTGCGGCGAGAACGTCAACATCCGTCGTCTGACCCGTGTCGAAGGCGATGTCGTTGGCGCCTACCTCCACGGTCACCGCATCGGTGTGGTCGTTACCCTGCAGGGTGGCACCGCCGAGCTGGCCAAGGAAATCGCCATGCACGTCGCGGCGAGCAATCCCCAGTTCCTGAATCCCTCCCAGGTTTCCGAAGAAGCTGTCGCCAAGGAAAAGGAAATCTTCCTAGCGCTGAACGCCGACAAGATCGCCGGCAAGCCGGAAAACATCGTGGAGAACATGGTCAAGGGTCGTATCAACAAGTTCCTGGCCGAAGCCAGCCTGGTTGAGCAGCCCTTCATCAAGGATCCGGAAGTCAAGGTCGGTGAACTGGCCAAGAAAGCCGGCGCCGAAATCGTCTCCTTCGTGCGTTACGAAGTGGGCGAAGGCATCGAGAAGGCCGAAGTGGACTTCGCTGCCGAAGTGGCTGCCCAGTTGGCTGCCAGCAAGCAGTAAGCCCGGCATCTGCCGTTGACCAGGAGGCCGCCCGCTTCGAGCGCGCGGCCTCTTTGTCAAATTGGAAGGCAGGTCTGATTTCTGCTCTTCCAAGGAGTTTTTTGCCGATTGGAGTGAACGCAACTGCGGTTGCGCTTTCCTATCGCTGGATCAAAATCCCCCGCACATGTTCATCGCCACAGGAGAGAGTGAATGGCACAGCAGATGAGTGGTCGCCAACCCCGTTACAAGCGTATTCTGCTGAAGCTCAGTGGCGAAGCCCTGATGGGAAGTGAAGACTTCGGGATCGATCCGAAGGTGCTGGATCGCATGTCGCTGGAGATCGGCCAGCTGGTAGGTATCGGTGTCCAGGTCGGTCTGGTGATCGGCGGTGGCAACCTGTTCCGCGGCGCGGCCTTGTCCGCTGCCGGTATGGATCGGGTGACCGGTGACCACATGGGCATGCTGGCCACGGTGATGAACGCCCTGGCCATGCGCGACGCCCTGGAGCGTTCCAACATTCCCGCCACGGTGATGTCCGCCATCTCCATGGTCGGTGTGACCGATCAGTACGATCGGCGCAAGGCCCTTCGTCAGCTGAAGGATGGCGAAGTCGTCATCTTCTCCGCCGGTACCGGCAACCCCTTCTTCACCACCGATTCCGCCGCCTGCCTGCGCGCCATCGAGGTCGAGGCCGACCTGGTGCTCAAGGCCACCAAGGTGGATGGTGTATACACGGCCGATCCCTTCAAGGATCCCAATGCCGAAAAATTCGAGCGCCTGACCTACGACGAGGTGCTCGACCGCAAGCTGGGTGTCATGGATCTCACGGCCATCTGTCTCTGCCGTGACCACAGCATGCCCCTGCGGGTTTTCAACATGAACAAGCCCGGCGCCCTGCTCAATATCGTGGTGGGCGGTGGTGAGGGCACCCTGATCGAGGAGGGAGCAGCATGATCAACGAGATCAAGAAGGATGCGCAGACGCGCATGACCAAGACCCTGGAAGCCCTGGGCCACGCCTTTGCCAAGATCCGTACCGGACGCGCTCATCCGAGCATCCTGGATAGCGTCATGGTGTCCTACTACGGCAGCGACACCCCGCTGCGTCAGGTGGCCAACGTCACCGTCGAGGATTCGCGGACCCTGGCCCTGAGCGTGTTCGACAAGAGCATGATCCAGGCGGTCGAGAAGGCCATCATGACCTCCGACCTGGGCCTCAATCCGGCCACCGCCGGGACCACCATTCGCGTACCGATGCCGGCGTTGACCGAAGAGACCCGCAAGGGCTTCACCAAGCAGGCGCGTGCCGAGGCCGAGCAGGCGCGGGTTTCCGTGCGCAACATCCGTCGCGATGCCCTGGCTCAGCTCAAGGATCTGCTCAAGGAAAAGGAAATCAGTGAAGACGAGGATCGTCGCGCTCAGGATGAAGTCCAGAAGCTGACTGATAAATTCGTCGCCGAGGTGGACAAGGCTCTGGAGGCCAAGGAAGCCGACTTGATGGCTGTTTGACAACGGTTGGGACGTAACATGGGCATGAGCAAGCCAGGCAAGGTGGTGCCGCGTCACGTGGCGATCATCATGGATGGGAACAATCGCTGGGCGCGCCGTCGGTTGCTGCCGGGCGTCGCCGGTCACAAGGCCGGAGTGGACGCCGTGCGCGCGGTCATCGAGGTGTGCGGCGATGCGGGCGTCGAGGTACTGACGCTGTTCGCCTTTTCCAGCGAGAACTGGCGGCGTCCGGCCGACGAGGTCGGCGCCCTGATGGAGCTCTTCCTGTCCGCCCTGCGGCGGGAGGCGAAGAAGCTGCACCAGAATGGCATCCGGCTGCGCATCATCGGCGATCGCTCGCTGTTCCATCCGGAACTGCAGGCGGCCATGGCGGAAGTCGAGGCGCTCACTGCCCATCACACCCGGTTCGTGCTGCAGATCGCCGCCAACTACGGGGGGCAGTGGGATATCACCCAGGCCGCCCAGCAGCTGGCGGCGCGGGTCCAGCAGGGTTCGCTGCAGCCGGGTGAGATCACGCCGGAGCTGCTGCAAGGCTGTCTGGCGACCGCCGACCTGCCGCTGCCCGACCTGTGCATCCGCACCGGTGGCGAGCGTCGGGTCAGCAACTTCCTGCTCTGGCAGATCGCCTATGCCGAGCTGTATTTCTCCGACCTATTCTGGCCGGACTTCAAGCACGAGGCCATGCACGCTGCCCTGGCGGACTTTGCCACCCGCCAGCGGCGGTTTGGCCGGACCTGCGAACAGGTGGAAGCGGAGCTACGCGCCTAATGCTGAAGCAGCGAGTTATCACGGCGATGGTGCTCCTGCCCATCGCCCTGGCCGGATTTTTCTGGCTGGAAGGGGCGGCTTTCGCCCTGTTCATCGGTGCGGTCGTGGTCCTGGGCGCCTGGGAATGGGCGCGGCTGGCGGGTCTGGAAGCCCAGCCGCTGCGTTGCGCCTATGCCGCCGTGGTCGCTCTGGCGCTGCTGCTCTGCTGGTGGCTCCCCGCCGGTGCCCATGGCCTGCTGTTCATCAGTCTGGCCTGGTGGCTCTATGCGACGGTGCTGGTGCTTACCTATCCCGACAGCGCTCGCGCCTGGCAGGCCTCCTGGCGGCGCCTGCTGATCGGTCTGGTGGTGCTGGTCCCGGCCTGGCAGGGGCTGATGCTGCTCAAGGCGGCACCGGGTGGCAATCTGCTGATTCTCGAAGTGATGATGCTGGTGTGGCTGGCCGACATCTTCGCCTATTTTTCCGGGCGGGCCTTTGGCAAGCGCAAGCTGGCGCCGGCCGTGAGTCCGGGCAAGAGCTGGGAAGGTCTCTATGGCGGCCTGGCCGCCGCGCTGGTGGCTACTCTGGTGCTTGGTCTGGTCCGTGGCTGGGGCCTGGGCGACCTCCTGCAGGCACTCATCGGCGCCGCCTGCGTGGTGCTGATCTCGGTAGTGGGTGATCTCACCGAAAGCATGTTCAAGCGTCAGGCCGGGCTCAAGGACAGCAGCCAGTTGCTGCCGGGGCACGGTGGCGTGCTGGATCGCATCGACAGCCTCACGGCCGCCGTACCGCTGTTCGCCCTGCTGCTCTGGTGGGCCGGCTGGGGTGTCCAGTGAGTCTCCAGCAGCTTTGTGTCCTGGGTGCGACGGGCTCCATCGGCGCCAGCACCCTGGATGTCGTGGCCCGGTATCCCGATCGCTATCGCATCTTCGCCCTCAGCGGGCATCGTCGGCTGAGCGAGCTGGCAGACCTCTGCCGGCGTTTCCAGCCGGTCTATGCAGCCGTGCCGGATCAGGCCTCCGCAGATCAGTTGGCCGCTTTGCTGCAAGGGGCTGAAGCCCGCCCAGAGATCCTGGTGGGGGAGGGTGGCCTGGAGGCCATCGCGGCACATCCCCAGGTGGATACCGTCATGGCGGCCATCGTCGGCGCCGCGGGTCTGAAGCCCACCCTGGCGGCGGTCAAGGCCGGCAAGCGCGTACTGCTGGCCAACAAGGAAGCCTTGGTCATGAGCGGCGCGCTCTTCATCGAGGCCGTGCAGGCCAGTGGCGCGACCCTGCTGCCCATCGACAGTGAGCACAATGCCATCTTCCAATGCCTGGCCGATCCGGCGACACCCGACCTGGCCCGCAAGGGCGTAAGACGCATCCTGCTCACCGCCTCGGGCGGCCCGTTCCGCGAGACACCGGCCGAACAACTGACTGGGGTGACGCCGGATCAGGCCTGTGCCCATCCCAAGTGGTCCATGGGGCGCAAGATTTCGGTGGACTCCGCGACCCTGATGAACAAGGGGCTGGAGCTGATCGAGGCCTGCTGGCTGTTCGAGGCGACGCCGGAGCAGGTCGAGGTGGTCATCCATCCCCAGAGCGTGATTCATTCGCTGGTGGACTACGTGGATGGCTCGGTGCTGGCCCAGCTGGGCAATCCCGATATGCGCACCCCTATCGCCCACGCCCTGGCCTGGCCCGAGCGCATCGACTCCGGCGTCGCAGCGCTGGACCTGTTCGAGATCGGCCGGCTCGACTTCGAGCGGCCCGACGAAGAACGCTTTCCCTGCCTGCGGCTGGCGCGGGAGGCGGCTCAGGCGGGTGGTTGCATGCCGGCTACGCTGAATGCGGCCAACGAGGTCGCCGTCGAGGCCTTTCTCGAGGGGCGACTGGGCTTTACCGAGATCCCGCAGCTGATCGAAGCGGTGCTCAAGGCTGTCGAGCCATGTCCGGCCAGCGATCTCGACACGGTCTTCGCGGCCGACAGCACCGCTCGGCGGCTGGCTCGGGAGTGGCTGTCGAGACGCTGATCCCGCGCCTCGACACCTGGCCTGCGAGTCCGCAGAATCTGCACACTGAGGTAGCGGAGGCAGCCAATGTCCATCCTTTATACGATTCTGGGAACCCTGATCGCCCTGGGCGTGCTGGTGACCATCCACGAGTATGGCCATTTCTGGACGGCGCGCCGTTGCGGCGTCAAGGTCCTGCGCTTCTCCGTTGGCTTCGGCAAACCGCTGCTGCGCTGGCACGATCGCCAGGGCACCGAATTCGTGGTGGCCGCGATCCCGCTGGGCGGCTACGTGAAGATGCTGGACGAGCGCGAAGCGCCGGTGGCGCCTGAAGAACAGCATGCCGCCTTCAATCGCAAGACGGTACGCCAGCGCATCGCCATCGTCGCCGCCGGTCCGATCGCCAACTTCCTGCTCGCCATCCTGTTCTTCTGGGTGCTGGCCATGCTCGGCTCCCAGCAGCCGCGTCCGGTGGTGGGATCGGTCACGCCTGATACCCTGGCTGCCACCGCGGGTATCCCGGCGGGCGCCGAACTGACCGCGGTCGATGACGCGGCGGTAGACACCTGGTCGGCGGTCAATCTGCGCCTGGTCGATCGCCTGGGTGAAAGCGGTCCGCTACGCCTGAGCTACCGGGTCCCGGGCACCACTGCCGAGCAGAACGCGGTCATCCAGCTCGACGACTGGCTGCGCGGCGCGGAAGATCCGGACCCGATCCAGGCGCTGGGTCTCAAGCCCTGGCGGCCGCAGATTCCGGCCATCTTCGCCGAGCTGGATCCGGCCGGTCCGGCGAAAGCCGCCGGCCTCCAGGCGGGCGATCGCCTCATCGCCCTGAACGATACGCCCATCGGTGACTGGCAGCAGGCCGTGGACTGGGTGCGGGCGCACCCGGATCAGCAGGTCAAGGTGAGCTATGAGCGGGAGGGTCAGCGACGCGAGCTGTCCCTGCGCCTGGGCGCGCGGCGCGTCGATAGCGCCGAGACCGGTTACCTCGGTGCGGGTGTGGCGCCGGTCAAGTGGCCAGCGGAAATGGTTCGCGAAATCAGCTACGGACCCGTGGCGGCCGTGGGCGAAGGTATCAGCCGAACCTGGCAGATGAGCGTGCTGACACTGGTTTCCCTGAAGAAGATGCTCTTGGGAGAGCTGTCGGTAAAAAACTTGAGCGGGCCGATAACCATTGCTAAAGTGGCGGGCGCTTCAGCTCAGTCAGGCCTGGGGGATTTCCTCAATTTTCTGGCGTACCTGAGCATAAGCCTGGGGGTTCTGAATCTGTTGCCTATCCCTGTGCTCGACGGCGGTCATCTGGTCTTCTACTTCGTCGAGTGGATTCGCGGGCGGCCCTTGTCCGAGCGTGTACAGACATGGGGCATGCAGATCGGTATTAGCCTCGTCGTGGGTGTGATGCTGCTGGCCTTGGTCAATGACCTCGGTCGCCTCTGACACTCTGCTGATTGCCGAATCTGCCGCCCCGTGCGGCAGATTCTTTATTTGCCAGTTGGAATAAAAGGGACTCATGAAACGCCTGCTGCTACCTGCGGTAATAGCCGCGCTGATGATCGGCGAGGTACACGCCGAGTCCTTCACCATCTCCGATATCCGCGTCAACGGACTGCAACGAGTATCGTCCGGCAGCGTCTTCGGTGCCCTGCCGCTCAACGTCGGCGAATCCGTCGACGACAACAAGTTGGCCGAAGCCTCCCGCTCGCTCTTCCGTACCGGATTCTTCCAGGACATCCAGCTGGGTCGTGACGGCAACGTCCTGGTCGTGAACCTGGTCGAGCGTCCCTCCATTTCCAGCATCACCCTGGAAGGCAACAAGGCGATCTCCAGCGACGACCTGATGAAGGGGCTCAAGCAGGCCGGTCTCGCCGAAGGCGAGATCTTCCAGCGCGCAACGCTGGAAGGCGTGCGCAACGAACTGCTGCGCCAGTACGTCGCCCAGGGTCGCTACTCCGCCAGCATCGACGCCGAGGTGGTGCCGCAGCCCCGTAACCGGGTGCAGCTGAAGATCACCATCAACGAAGGCGAGGTGGCGACCATCTCCCACGTCAACGTGGTGGGCAACACGGTCTTCGCCGAGGATGACCTGACCTCCTTGTTCGAGCTCAAGCCGAGCAACTGGCTGTCGTTCTTCCGCAACGATGACAAGTACTCCCGGGAAAAGTTGGCGGGTGACCTCGAGCGCCTGCGCTCCTATTACCTGGACCGCGGCTACATCAACATGGACATCACCTCGACCCAGGTGTCCATCACGCCCGACAAGAAGCACGTCTACATCACGGTCAATGTCAACGAAGGGCAGAAGTACACCGTTCGTGAAGTCAAGCTGTCGGGCGACCTCAAGGTGCCGGAGGAAGAGCTGCGCAAACTGATGCTGGTCCAGCCGGGCCAAGTCTTCTCGCGCAAGGTCATGACCAGCACCTCGGACCTGATCACCCGCCGGCTGGGCAACGAAGGCTATACCTTCGCCAACGTCAACGGCCTGCCCGAGCCCCATGACGACGACCACAGCGTGTCCCTGACCTATGTGGTCGATCCGGGCAAGCGTGCTTACGTCAACCGCATCAACTTCCGCGGCAACACCAAGACCGAGGACGAGGTGCTGCGTCGCGAGATGCGCCAGATGGAAGGCGGTTGGGCCTCCACCTATCTCATCGACCAGTCCAAGACCCGCCTCGAGCGCCTGGGCTACTTCAAGGAAGTCAAGGTCGAGACGCCCCAGGTACCTGGCACCGACGACATGGTCGACGTCAACTACAACGTCGAAGAGCAGCCGTCGGGCTCCATCACCGCCAGCATCGGCTTCGCCCAGAGCGCCGGTCTGATCCTGGGCGGCTCCATCAGCCAGAACAACTTCCTGGGTACCGGCAACCAAGTCAGCATCGGTCTGACCCGTTCCCAGTACCAGAGCCGCTACAACTTCAGCTTCACCGATCCCTACTTCACGCCGGATGGCGTGAGCCTGGGCTACAACATCTTCTATCGCAGCACCGACTACAGCAAACTGTACGACAGTGACGTCTCCTACTATTCGATCAACAGCCTGGGTACCGGTGTCACCCTGGGCTATCCGATCAGCGAGACCTCGCGCCTGACCTATGGTCTGAGCGTGCAGAACGACGAGATCAATCCCGGTACCTACAGTGCTGACGAGATCTATGATTTCGTCGAGCGCGAAGGGGACAATTTCACCAACTTCAAGGCCAGCATCGGCTGGTCGAGCTCGACGCTGAACCGCGGCGTCCTGCCGACCCGTGGCGCCTCCCAGAGCATGACCGGCCAGATCACCATCCCGGGCAGTGACCTGAGCTTCTATAAGCTCGACTATCGCGGCCAGCTGTTCACCCCACTGACCGACACTACGGCACTGCGCTTCCATACCGAGCTGGGCTATGGCGACAGCTATGGCAGCACCGATGGCCTGCCGTTCTACGAGAACTACTACGCCGGTGGCTTCAACTCGGTACGGGGTTTCGAGGACAGCAGCCTGGGTCCGCGGACTACACCTCCACGAATCAATCCAGCGACTGGTCAGACCAACTATGGGCCTCAGGGGCAGGGATATCGTGACCGCGACAAGTCAGAGGCGTTCGGTGGCAACGTTCTGATCACCGGCGGCGTGGAATACCTTTTCCCGCTGCCCTTCGTGAAGGATCAGAAGTCGCTGCGTACCGTGTTGTTCTGGGACGTGGGTAACGTGTTCTCGACGGGCAATTGTTACAAGGCGGCTGATGGCGTCGGCGGTACATCGAATTGCGGAGATATCAGCCTCTCCAATATGGCCAGCTCCGTCGGCGTCGGTGTGACTTGGGTTACCGCCCTCGGTCCGTTGAGCTTCAGCCTGGGCGTGCCGGTCAAGAAGCCGAGCAACTCCGATCCGCAGGTCTTCCAGTTCTCGCTGGGTCAGACGTTCTGACCCAGGCTACACCTTTGCGCTTTACGCAGGAGTCAACTGTGCACAAGTACACCCGCTACGCTCTGTTCGCTGCCGTTCTCGTCGCCGCTCCGGTGTTCGCCGATACCAAGATAGCTGTCCTGAACTACCAGATGGCCCTGCTGGAATCCGATGCCGCCAAGAAGTACGCGGTGGATTCCGAGAAGAAGTTCGGTCCCCAGCTGAACAAGCTCAAGGGTCTGGAAAGCTCCGCCAAGGACATCCAGGACAAGCTCAACAAGGGCGGTGACAAGATGGCCCAGGCCGAGCGCACCCGCCTGGAGAACGACTTCCGCCAGAAGGCCCGTGACTTCCAGTTCCAGTCCAAGGAACTCAACGATGCCAAGGCGGCCTCGGATCGCGACATGCTCAAGCTGCTCAAGCCGCGCCTGGACAAGGCCGTGGAAGAGGTGCTGAAGAAGGGCGATTACGATCTGGTGCTGGAGCGTGGCGCCGTGGTGGACGTGAAGCCGCAGTACGACATCACGCGCCAGGTCATCGAGCGCATGAACGCGGGTCGTTGATGAGCCATAGCACCTTTACGCTGGGCGAACTGGCGCAGTGGCTGGAAAGCCGCCAGTTGACCGTGGAGTTACGCGGTTCGTCCGAGCGCCTGGTGACCGGTCTGGCTACCCTGCCCGAGGCCGGTCCTGAGCAGTTGAGTTTTCTCGCCAATCCGCAGTACCGCCGATACCTGGCCGACACCCAGGCCGGGGCCGTGCTGCTGACGGAAAAGGACGCCGACGGCTACGCCGGTGACGCCCTGATCCTGGCGAATCCCTATCTGGCCTATGCGCGCCTTTCCCATCTGTTCGATCGCAAGCCGCGCAGCGCAGCCGGTATCCATCCCACCGCGCTGGTCGCGGCGGATGCCCAGGTCGATCCGACGGCGGCCATCGGTCCCTACGTGGTGATCGAGGCCCAGGCGCGCATCGGCGCCGGTGTCAGTCTGGGCGCCCACTGCGTGGTGGGTGCGCGCAGCGTCATCGGTGCCGACAGCTGGCTGGCACCGCGGGTCACGCTCTATCATGACGTGACCATCGGCGAGCGTGCCGTGGTGCAATCGGGTGCCGTGATCGGCGCCGAGGGCTTCGGCTTCGCCAACGAACGTGGCCAGTGGCAGAAGATCGCCCAGCTGGGTGGCGTACTGATCGGCGACGACGTCGAGATCGGTGCCAACACCACCATCGACCGTGGCGCCCTGGCGAACACGGTCATCAGCAATGGCGTGAAGCTCGACAACCAGATCATGATCGCGCACAACGTCCAGGTCGGTGAGCACACCGCCATGGCCGCCTGCGTCGGCATCTCTGGCAGTACCAAGATCGGCAAACACTGCACCATCGCCGGCGGCGTGGGCATGGTCGGTCATATCGAGGTGTGCGACCACGTGTTCGTCACCGGTATGACCATGGTGACCCGCTCGATTACCGAGCCCGGCGCCTATTCCTCCGGTACGGCCATGCAGCCGGCCGGCGAATGGAAGAAGAGCGCCGCGCGGATTCGTCACCTCGACGACATGGCCCGCCGTCTGCAACATCTGGAAAAAATCGTTGCTACCGTGACCTCGCGGGATGACGCTGCTTCTGATGCTTGATTCTGCATCGGATGTTTCCCCTTTCTGAACAGGCCTTCCCCGACCATGATGGACATCAACGAGATCCGTGAATATCTCCCGCATCGCTATCCCTTTCTATTGGTGGATCGCGTGCTGGAGCTGGATATCGAAGCCAAGCGCATTCGTGCCTACAAGAACGTCAGCATCAACGAGCCCTTCTTCACTGGCCACTTCCCCCAGCATCCGATCATGCCGGGCGTGCTGATCGTCGAGGCCATGGCCCAGGCTGCCGGCGTGCTCGGTTTCAAGATGATGAATTCCTCGCCGGCCGATGGCACCCTGTACTACTTCGTCGGATCGGATAAGCTGCGGTTTCGCCAGCCGGTGACGCCGGGTGATCAGCTGATGCTCGACGCTCGCTTCATCAGCACCAAGCGCGGCATCTGGAAATTCGAATGCCACGCCAGTGTGGACGACAAGCCGGTCTGCTCGGCTGAAATCATCTGTGCGGAACGCAAGCTATGACGTTGATTGACCCCAGGGCTATCGTCGACCCCAAGGCACGGCTCGCCGCCGATGTCCAGGTCGGCCCCTGGTCGATCATCGGACCGGATGTCGAGATTGGCGAGGGGACGGTCATCGGGCCTCACGTCATCCTCAAGGGTCCGACCGTGATCGGGCGTCACAATCGTATCTTCCAGTTCTCGTCGATCGGCGAGGATACGCCCGACCTCAAGTATCAGGGCGAACCGACCCGGCTGCGGATCGGCGATCACAACACCATCCGCGAAGGGGTCACCATCCATCGCGGTACCGTGCAGGATCGGGAAGAGACGACCCTTGGCGATCACAACCTGCTGATGGCCTATGTGCACATCGGCCATGACAGCGTGATCGGCAATCACTGCATCCTGGTCAACAACACGGCCCTCGCCGGGCACGTGCACGTCGATGACTGGGCGATCCTGTCCGGCTATACCCTGGTGCATCAGTTCTGCCGCATCGGCGCCCACAGCTTTTCCGGCATGGGCACGGCCATCGGCAAGGACGTACCGGCCTATGTCACGGTGTTCGGCAATCCGGCCGAAGCCCGCAGCATGAACTTCGAAGGCATGCGCCGCCGGGGTTTCTCGGCCGAAGCCATCAAGGAGTTGCGCCGCGCCTACAAGGTGGTCTACCGCCAGGGCCTCACCGTCGATGACGCCCTGCGCGAGCTGGAGCCGGTGGCTCAGCAGTTTCCCGAAGTGGCGGTGTTCCGCGATTCCATCCTGAGTGCGACGCGTGGCATCACCCGCTGAGTTCGCCCAGCGCCCGCTACGCGTGGCGCTGGTGGCAGGGGAGGCGTCGGGTGATCTGCTCGGCGCCGGTCTGATGCAGGCGCTGCGTGCGCAGCATCCGAATATCTCCTTCATGGGCGTGGGCGGTCCGCGGATGGAAGCCGAAGGGCTGGGGTCCGAATTTCCCATGGAGCGTCTGGCGGTCATGGGGCTGGTCGAGGTACTCGGCCGCCTGCGGGAACTCCTGGGTCGGCGCAAGGCGCTGATCAGTCAGTTGCTCGACGCCCGTCCCGATGTCTTCATCGGCATCGACGCCCCGGATTTCGTCCTCGAGATCGAAGCCCAGCTGCATCGCGCCGGCATTCCGGCCGTGCACTATGTCAGTCCCTCGGTCTGGGCCTGGCGACAGAAGCGGGTGCTGAAGATCCGCGACGGCTGCGACCTGATGCTGACCCTGTTTCCCTTCGAGGCGCGTTTCTACGAAGAACAGCAGGTGCCGGTGCGCTTCGTCGGCCACCCACTGGCCGATACCATCCCTCTGGACAGCGACCGCCTGGCCGCCCGGCAGGCCCTGGGCTTGCCGGAAGAGGGGCAGGTCGTCGCCCTGTTGCCGGGCAGTCGCGGCGGTGAAGTAGGGCGCCTGGGTGCCCTGTTCCTCGACGCTGCCGCCCAGTTGCTGGCCGTACGTCCTGGTGTGCGCTTCGTTCTGCCCTGTGCCAATGCGGCGCGGCGGGCGCAGGTGGAGCAGTTGCTGGAAGGTCGGCCGCCGCTGCCGCTGCTGCTGACCGATGGGCGATCCCATGAGGTGCTGGCCGCCTGTGATGGCGTGCTGATCGCCTCGGGCACCGCGACCCTGGAGACGCTGCTGTTCAAGAGACCCATGGTGGTGGCCTATCGGGTGGCGCCCCTGACCTATCTGATCCTCAAGCAGCTGGTGAAGAGTCCCTACATCTCGCTGCCCAACCTCCTGGTCGGGCGCAAGCTGGTGCCCGAGCTGATCCAGCACGAGGCGACGCCGGAGCGGCTGGTGGCCGAACTCCTGCCGCTGCTGGAGCAGCCGCAGCGGCAGACCGACAGCTTCGCCGCCATTCATCACAGCCTGAGGCGCGATGCCTCGGTCCAGGCGGCCGCTGCCGTGCTGGATCTTCTGCGGCAGCGTGGCTGATGCAGCTGGGCCTGGATTTCAACCTGGTCGAGGCGCTGGTCGCCGGCGTCGACGAAGTCGGTCGAGGTCCGCTGTGCGGCGCCGTGGTCACCGCCGCAGTGATCCTCGATCCGGGCAAGCCCATCCTCGGCCTGAACGATTCGAAGAAGCTGTCGCTGGCGCGCCGCGAAGCCCTGTTCGACGAGATCCAGGAAAAGGCCCTGGCCTGGTGCGTGGCCCGCGCCGAGGTCGCCGAGATCGACCGGCTGAACATTCTGCACGCCACCATGCTGGCCATGCAGCGCGCGGTGGAAGGCCTCCAGGTGCAGCCGCGGCTGGCCCTGATCGATGGCAATCGCTGTCCCAAGCTGGCGGTGCCCAGTGCGCCGGTGGTGAAGGGCGACAGCCAGGTCCCGGCGATCGCCGCGGCGTCCATCCTGGCCAAGGTGACCCGCGATCGCGAGATGCAGGTGCTGGATGCCCTCTATCCGGGCTATGGCCTGGCCGGGCATAAGGGCTATCCCACCGCCGAACATCTCGACGCGCTCCGGCGCCTGGGGCCCACGCCCATCCACCGGCGCTCCTTCGCGCCGGTGCGCGATGCCTGGCACGCCCTCGAGACCCAGGCCTCCACCCAGATCATCGCCACCTACTGACGGCCGTCGCGGCGTTCTGACCCCGGGTCGACAATCCAGTACAATCTCGCGCCTCATGCATCAAGGGGTCTCTGCCATGTCCGCATCCTTCGTCCACCTGCGTCTCCACACGGAATACTCCCTGGTCGACGGGATCGTGCGGGTGAAGGGGCTGGTCAAGGCTGCCGAAGCCGCCGGGATGCCGGCCGTGGCGGTGACCGACCAGGGCAACCTCTGTTCGCTGGTCAAGTTCTACAAGGCGGCCATGGGCGCCGGGATCAAGCCCATCGCCGGCGCCGACATCTGGCTGGCCGGCCGCGAAGGCGACGCGCCCCTGAGCCGCATGACCCTGCTGGTCATGAACGCCAAGGGCTATCGCAACCTCACCGAGCTGCTGTCCCGCGGATTCCAGGAAGGCCAGCAGGACGGTCAGATCGTCATCCAGCGCGACTGGGTGAAGGACGCCAGCGAAGGCCTGATCGCCCTGTCCGGTTCCAAGGAGGGTGAGATCGGCCTGGCGCTGCTCGAAGGCGACCTGGCGCTGGCCGATCAGCTGTTCGAGGAATGGCAGCAGGTCTTTCAGGATCGCTTCTATCTGGAGGTGCAGCGCACCGAGCGAGTCGGTGACGAAGAGCACCTGCATGCCGCCGTGGCCCTGGCCGATCGCTGCGGGGGCGCCCTGGTGGCGACCAACGATGTGCGCTTTCTCAAGGCCGAGGACTTCGAGGCCCACGAGACCCGCGTCTGCATCGGCGAGGGCCGGCCGCTGGACGATCCCCGGCGCGAGCGCAAGTACAGCGACCAGCAGTACCTGAAGTCGGCGGCCGAGATGGCCGAGCTGTTCAGCGACCTGCCCGAGGCGCTGGAAAACACCGTCGAGATCGCCAAGCGCTGCAACATCGAGATCCAACTGGGCAAGTACTTCCTGCCCAACTTCCCGATCCCCAACGGGATGACCATCAACGACTACTTGCGCCACGTCTCCTTCGAGGGCCTGGAAGAGCGCCTGGCCGTGCTTTGGCCGCGCGAGACCACGCCGAACTACGAGGAAAAGCGCCAGGAGTACGTCGACCGACTCAACTTCGAGCTCGACATCATCATCCAGATGGGCTTCCCCGGTTACTTCCTCATCGTGATGGACTTCATCAAGTGGGCGAAGAACAACGGCGTGCCGGTCGGCCCCGGCCGGGGCTCGGGTGCCGGCTCCCTGGTTGCCTACGTACTCAAGATCACCGACCTCGATCCGCTGGCCTATGACCTGCTGTTCGAGCGCTTCCTCAACCCCGAGCGGATCTCCATGCCCGACTTCGACGTCGACTTCTGCATGGACGGTCGCGACCGGGTGATCGAATACGTGGCCGACCTGTACGGCCGCGAGGCGGTGAGCCAGATCATCACCTTCGGCACCATGGCCGCCAAGGCGGTGGTGCGCGACGTGGCGCGGGTGCAGGGCAAGTCCTATGGCCTGGCCGACCGCCTGTCGAAGATGATCCCCTTCGAAGTGGGCATGACCCTGCAGAAGGCCTTCGAGCAGGAGGAGCCGCTGCGCGACTTCCTGGCGACCGACGAGGACGCCAAGGAAATCTGGGACATGGCCTTGAAGTTGGAAGGCATCACCCGCGGCACCGGCAAGCACGCCGGGGGCGTGGTGATCGCGCCGACCAAGCTGACCGATTTCTCGCCCATCGCCTGCGACGAAGACGGCAATGGCCTGGTGACCCAGTTCGACAAGGACGACGTCGAGCAGGCCGGTCTGGTCAAGTTCGACTTCCTCGGGCTGCGCACCCTGACCATCATCAAGTGGGCGCTGGAGACCATCAACCGCACGGAAGTGGAAGAGGGGCGCGAGCCGCTCAACATCGACTTCATCCCGCTGGACGACAAGCCGACCTACGCCCTGCTGCAGAAGGCCGAGACCACCGCCGTCTTCCAGCTGGAATCCCGCGGCATGAAGGAGCTGATCAAGAAGCTCAAGCCGGACTGCCTGGAAGACCTCATCGCCCTGGTGGCGCTGTTCCGCCCGGGTCCGTTGCAGTCGGGCATGGTGGACGACTTCATCAACCGCAAGCACGGCCGGGCCGAGCTGGCCTATCCGCATCCGGACTACCAGTATGAAGGCCTGCAGCCGGTGCTGGCGCCCACCTACGGCATCATCCTCTACCAGGAACAGGTGATGCAGATCGCCCAGGTCATGGGCGGCTACACCCTGGGCCAGGCGGACATGCTGCGCCGCGCCATGGGCAAGAAGAAGCCCGAGGAGATGGCCAAGCAGCGCGGCGGCTTCATCGAAGGCTGCGCCAACAACGGCATCGATGCGGACCTGGCCGGCAACATCTTCGACCTGGTGGAAAAATTCGCCGGCTACGGCTTCAACAAGTCGCACTCGGCGGCCTATGGTCTGGTGTCCTACCAGACCGCCTGGCTGAAGACCCACTATCCGGCGCCCTTCATGGCCGCGGTGCTGTCGGCGGACATGCACAACACCGACAAGGTGGTGATCCTCATCGAGGAATGCCGCCACATGAAGCTGCGCATCGACACGCCGGACGTGAACATTTCCGAGTTCAAGTTCACCGTCAACGACGGCGGGCGCATCGTCTACGGCCTGGGGGCGATCAAGGGTGTCGGTGAGGGCCCGGTGGAGGCCATCGTCGAGGCGCGTGCCGAGGGACCGTTCAAGGATCTCTTCGACTTCTGTGCCCGGGTCGACCTCAAGCGCATCAACAAGCGCACCCTGGAAGCCCTGATCCGCTCCGGTGCCCTGGACCGCCTGGGTCCGCACTACCATGACGAGCTCAAGGCCTATCAGGCGACCATCGACCAGAATCGCGCCGTGCTGCTGGCGGCCATGGAAGAGGCCATCGCCTCGGCGGAGCAGACCGCCCGCAGCCACAACAGCGGCCATGTCGATCTCTTCGGTGGCGTCTTCGCCGAACCCGAAGCCGACGTCTATGCCAACCACCGGCGCGCCCGCGAGCTCAATCTCAAGGAGCGCCTGCGCGGGGAAAAGGAAACCTTGGGGCTGTACCTGACCGGTCACCCCATCGAGGAATACGAAGGCGAGGTGCGCCGGCTGGCGCGCCAGCGCATCGTCGACCTCAAGCCGTCGCGCGAGACCCAGACCGTCGCCGGGCTGATCGTCAACCTGCGGGTGATGAAGAACAAACGCGGCGACAAGATGGGCTTCGTCACCCTGGACGACAGGTCCGGGCGCATCGAGGCCTCGCTGTTCGCCGAAGCCTTCAACGCCGCCCAGGCGCTCTTGCAGACCGACGCCCTGGTGATCGTCGAGGGCGAGGTCAGCCAGGACGATTTCTCCGGTGGCCTGCGCCTGCGCGCCAAGCGCGTGCTGGGTCTGGAAGAGGCCCGGACCGCCCTGGCGGAAAGCCTCAGGATCGCGGTGCGCAGCGAGGCGCTGGCCGGCGACCGGTTGCGCTGGCTGGGCGAGTTGTGCGGCCGTCATCGCGGCGCCTGTCCGGTCACCATCGACTACCAGGGCCCCACCGCGCGGGCGCTGCTGCAGTTCGGCGAGAACTACCGGATCGACCCGGCCGATGGCCTGATTCAAACCCTGCGTGACCAGTTCGGCAGGGAGAACGTCTTTCTGAACTATCGTTAAGTCCGAGCGCCGCGTGCGCTTCGTCCCAACCCTCGCCAGCGGCGGGCGCCGGTGACGTGGCAGGAGTCTCGACCTGTCCCGTCCGATCCCTTAAGGTAGGCGCCCCGGCCCTTGGCTCTAGATTGCACTAACGGATGCCCATGAACCCGAACTATCTCGATTTCGAACAGCCCATCGCCGATCTCCAGGCCAAGATCGAAGAACTTCGACTGGTCGGTAACGACAATGCGCTGAACATCAGTGACGAGATCGCCCGGTTGCAGGAGAAGAGCCAGGCGCTCACCAAGAGCATCTTCAGCGACCTGTCCAGCTGGCAGGTGGCTCGTCTGGCGCGTCATCCGCTGCGTCCCTACACCCTCGACTACATCAACTACCTGTTCAGCGATTTCGAAGAGCTGCACGGCGACCGCCACTTCGCCGACGATCCGGCCATCGTCGGTGGCATCGCCCGTCTGGAAGGCCGTCCGGTGATGGTCATCGGTCACCAGAAGGGTCGTGAAGTCCGCGAGAAGGTCCGTCGCAACTTCGGCATGCCGCGTCCGGAAGGCTATCGCAAGGCCTGCCGCCTGATGGAAATGGCCGAGCGTTTCAAGATGCCGATCCTGACCTTCATCGATACCCCCGGCGCCTACCCGGGCATCGACGCCGAAGAGCGTGGCCAGAGCGAGGCCATCGCCTGGAACCTGCGTGTCATGGCGCGCCTGAAGACCCCCATCATCGCCACCGTGATCGGCGAGGGTGGTTCCGGTGGCGCCCTGGCCATCGGCGTCTGCGACCAGCTCAACATGCTGCAGCACTCCACCTACTCGGTGATCTCGCCGGAAGGTTGCGCCTCCATTCTCTGGAAGACCGCCGAGAAGGCGCCCGATGCCGCCGAGGCCATGGGCATCACCGCCGAGCGACTGAAGAGCCTGAACATCGTCGACCAGGTGATCGACGAGCCCCTGGGTGGTGCGCACCGCGATCCCCAGGCCATGGCCAACAGCCTGCGCACCGCGCTGCTGGAACAGCTGGACGAACTCAAGGGCTACGACATGCCGGCGCTGCTGGAACGTCGCTACGAGCGCCTGATGAGCTACGGCATCGCCTGATCCCGCCCCTATGAGTCTGCTGGATCGGCTGCGCGCCCGCCTGGAGCGGCAGCCGCCCACCCGTCACTGGCGGGTGGGCTTTTCCGGCGGACTCGATTCCACCGTTCTCCTGCACCTCTTCGCGCGACTGCGCGAGCGCGGCCTGTTCGCCGATCTGCAGGCGGTGCATGTGCACCATGGTCTGCAAGCCGCGGCGGATGCCTGGGTCTCGCACTGCACCCGGGTCTGCCAAGCGCTGGCCATTCCTCTAGATATCCTGCACGTCCACATCGATGGCGCCGCCAGTCTCGAACGGGCTGCCCGCGAGGCGCGCTATGCCGCCTTCGCCCGGGTGCTGCCCAGGGAGGGCTGCCTGGTGCTGGGCCAGCATCGCGACGATCAGCTGGAGACCCTGCTGCAGCGGCTGGTGCGCGGCGCGGGGGTCAAGGGCCTGGCCGGCATGCCCGAGACCCGTTCCTTGGCCGCCGGTCGGCTCTGGCGACCGCTGCTGGACGAGCCGCGGCGCGCGCTGCTGGCCTATGCCGAAGCTGAGGGGCTGGACTGGATCGAGGATCCCAGCAATGCCGATACCCGGCTGGATCGCAATTACCTGAGGCACCAGGTGCTGCCGCGGCTACGCGACCGCTGGCCGGGCGTCGATCAGGTCATGGCGCGCAGTGCCCGGCATCTGGCCGAAGCCGACGAATTGCTCGGCGAACTGGCCAGCCTGGATCTGCAGCAGGCCCGGCGGGCCGAACAGCCTTTCCCCTGGATCCCCTTGCCCAGTCTGGCCCTGGCGCCCTTGCAGTCCCTGAGCGAGGCACGCCAGCGCAATGCCCTGCGGGTCTGGCTGGACAGCTTCACCCGCCAGCCCGACAGCGCCCACTGGGCCGGTTGGCAGGCATTGCGCGAGGCGGGCGAGGCCGGCGATCCCGTCTGGCGTCTCGAAGGTGGCAGTCTGCGCCGGGGGGCAGGGCGGATCTGGTGGGTGCCTGCGGCCTGGCAGGTCACGCCGTCACCCCAGGTCATTAACGGGCAGGAAACCACCCTGGAACTCCAAGGGAATGGTCGCCTGCGATTCAGCGTACCGGTCGTCGTATCCGGCTGGCGAATCGGCTATCGCCAGGGTGGCGAGCGGCTGGTCATACCGGGTCGCGGCAGCCGCGATCTCAAGCGTCTGCTCAACGAACAGGGGGTGCCGCCGTTCCTGCGCGGCCGATTGCCGCTGCTCTGGGGCGGCGACGAACTGCTGGCGGTGGCCAACCTGCCCGGTCTGGATGGCCTGCCGGGGGGAGGGCGGCTTGAGTGGCAGCCCGCAGACGGCATGGGCGGGTTTGAGCTGGGATGACCTTTAGGCTAGACTACGCTCCCGTCTTATATCGCATTTTCCGCTCGCCCCGAGTGGACGGTGTGCATTGGTCCGGCGCCAGGCCGACCGCTCTCGCTTTCATCGGCGGCTCTCCGCCTCAACGCAGATTCTAGGAATTTTCATGACGCGCTTTATTTTCGTCACGGGCGGTGTTGTTTCTTCTTTGGGGAAAGGCATCGCCTCGGCCTCCCTGGGCGCCATTCTGGAAGCGAGAGGGCTGAAGGTCACCATGCTCAAGCTGGATCCCTACATCAACGTGGATCCCGGCACCATGAGCCCCTTCCAGCACGGCGAGGTGTTCGTCACCCATGACGGCGCCGAGACCGATCTGGATCTGGGTCACTACGAGCGCTTCATCCGCACCACCGTGACCCAGAACAACAACTTCACCACCGGTCGCATCTACATGGACGTCCTGCGCAAGGAGCGTCGTGGCGACTACCTGGGCGCCACCGTGCAGGTGATCCCGCACATCACCGACGAGATCAAGAGACGCATCATCAAGGGCGCCGGCGATGCCGACGTGGCCCTGGTGGAGATCGGCGGCACCGTCGGCGACATCGAGTCGCAGCCCTTCCTCGAAGCCATCCGCCAGCTGCGGGTGGAGATCGGCGCGCGCCGCGCCATGCTGATGCACCTGACCCTGGTGCCCTACATCGCCACCGCCGGCGAGACCAAGACCAAGCCGACCCAGCATTCGGTCAAGGAACTGCGCTCCATCGGCCTGCAGCCCGATGTGCTGATCTGCCGTTCCGACCACACCGTCGACAGCTCTTCCCGCCGCAAGATCGCCCTCTTCACCAACGTCGAAGAGCGCGCGGTCATCTCCCTGGAAGACGTCGACACCATCTACCGCATTCCCTCCGTGCTGCACGCCCAGGGCCTGGACGAATTCGTCGTCGAGCGCTTCGGCCTGGAGTGCAAGCCGGCCGATCTGTCCGAGTGGGATCGCGTGGTGGACGCCAAGCTCAACCCCGAGCAGGAAGTCACCATCGCCATGGTCGGCAAGTACATGGAGCTGCTCGACGCCTACAAGTCGCTGATCGAGGCCATGACCCACGCCGGTATCCAGAGCCGCACCAAGGTCAACCTGCGCTATATCGACTCCGAGTACATCGAGCAGCAGGGCACCCATCTGCTCAAGGGCGTCGATGCCATCCTGGTGCCCGGCGGCTTCGGCCTGCGCGGCGTGGAAGGCAAGATCGCCACCGTGCAGTACGCCCGCGAGAACAAGATCCCCTACCTGGGCATCTGCCTGGGCATGCAGGTGGCGGTCATCGAATTCGCCCGTAACGTGCTGGGCTGGAAAGACGCCAACTCCACCGAATTCGACAAGGCCAGCGGCCACCCGGTGGTCGGCCTGATCACCGAATGGCAGGATTCCACCGGCGCCACCGAGATCCGTACCGAAGGCTCCGACCTGGGCGGCACCATGCGCCTGGGCGCCCAGGAGTGCCAGCTGATCGGCGGTACCCAGGTGCACGACTGCTATGGCCAGGACGTCATCGTCGAGCGCCACCGTCACCGCTACGAGGTCAACAACAACCTCCTACCGCAGATCGAGGCCGCCGGCCTGAAGATCTCCGGTCGCTCGGGCGACGGCGCCCTGGTCGAAGTGGTGGAAGCCCCGGATCATCCCTGGTTCGTCGCCTGCCAGTTCCACCCGGAGTTCACCTCCACCCCGCGTGACGGCCATCCGCTGTTCAGCGGCTTCGTCAACGCCGCCCTGCGTTACGCCAAGAAGGATTGATCATGACCGCTCAGAAGATCGTCCGCGTCGGCAACATCGAGATCGCCAACGACAAGCCCTTCGTGCTGTTCGGCGGCATGAACGTGCTGGAATCCCGCGACCTGGCCATGCAGGTGTGCGAGCAATACGTCAAGGTGACCGAGAAGCTGGGCATCCCCTACGTCTTCAAGGCCAGCTTCGACAAGGCCAACCGCTCCTCCGTGACCAGCTATCGCGGTCCGGGCATGGAAGCCGGCCTGCGCATCTTCGAAGAGCTCAAGGCCACCTTCGGCATGCCGGTGATCACCGACGTCCACGAGCCCTACCAAGCGGCGCCAGTGGCGGCGGTGTGCGACATCATCCAGCTGCCGGCCTTCCTCTCGCGGCAGACCGATCTGGTGGTGGCCATGGCCAAGACCGACGCCGTGATCAACATCAAGAAGGCGCAATTCCTCGCGCCCCAGGAGATGAAGCACATCCTCGCCAAGTGCGAAGAAGCCGGCAACGACCAGCTGATCCTCTGCGAGCGGGGCTCCTCCTTCGGCTACAACAACCTGGTGGTCGACATGCTCGGCTTCGGCATCATGAAGAGCTTCGGCTACCCGGTGTTCTTCGATGTCACCCATGCCCTGCAGATGCCGGGCGGGCGTGCCGATTCCGCCGGCGGCCGCCGCGCCCAGGTCACCGACCTGGCCAAGGCCGGCATGAGCCAGGGCCTGGCCGGTCTGTTCCTCGAAGCCCATCCGGATCCCGAACATGCCAAGTGCGACGGCCCCTGTGCCCTGCGCCTGGACAAGCTGGAGCCCTTCCTGGCCCAGCTCAAGGCGCTGGACGAGCTGGTGAAGTCGTTCACGCCGATCGAAACTGCCTAAGCGGCGGCTGAACCAAAAGGCCCAGGCGCAGCCGAAGGCTGATCCGTCAATGACCGGTAACATGGAGATCGATACAAAAATGGCTAACATCGTCGACATCAAGGGACGTGAGGTCCTGGATTCCCGCGGCAACCCCACCGTTGAAGCGGACGTGATCCTGGACAATGGTATCGTCGGTCGCGCCACCGCGCCGTCCGGCGCGTCCACCGGTTCGCGCGAGGCACTGGAGCTGCGCGACGGCGACAAGAGCCGTTACCTGGGCAAGGGCGTCCTGAAGGCCGTGGGCAACATCAACGGCCCGATCCGTGACCTGTTGCTGGGCAAGGATCCGAGCGACCAGAAGGCCCTGGACCGCGCCATGATCGAGCTGGACGGTACCGACAACAAGGCCAAGCTGGGCGCCAACGCCATCCTGGCCGTGTCCCTGGCGGCCGCCAAGGCCGCTGCCGAAGACCAGGACCTGCCGCTCTACGCCCACATCGCCAACCTGAACGGCACCCCCGGTCAGTACTCCATGCCGGTGCCGATGATGAACATCATCAACGGCGGCGAGCATGCCGACAACAACGTCGACATCCAGGAATTCATGGTCCAGCCGGTTGGCGCCAAGAGCTTTGCCGATGCCCTGCGCGTGGGTGCCGAGATCTTCCATCACCTCAAAGCCGTGCTCAAGGCTCGTGGCCTGAGCACCTCCGTGGGTGACGAAGGCGGCTTCGCGCCCAACCTGGCCTCCAACGCCGACGCCCTGGCCGCCATCGCCGAAGCGGTTAAGAATGCCGGTTACGAGCTGGGCACCGACGTGACCCTGGCCCTGGACTGCGCCTCCAGCGAGTTCTACAAGGACGGCCAGTACGACCTGTCCGGCGAGGGCAAGGCCTTCGACGCCAACGGTTTCGCCGACTACCTGGCCGGGCTGACCGAGCAGTTCCCGATCATCTCCATCGAAGACGGCATGGACGAGTCCGACTGGGCTGGCTGGAAGGCCCTGACCGACAAGATCGGCAGCAAGGTGCAGCTGGTGGGCGACGACCTGTTCGTCACCAACACCAAGATCCTCAAGGAAGGCATCGAGAAGGGCATCGGTAACTCGATCCTGATCAAGTTCAACCAGATCGGCTCCTTGACCGAGACCCTGGAAGCCATCCAGATGGCCAAGGCCGCCGGCTACACCGCGGTGATCTCCCACCGCAGCGGCGAGACCGAAGACTCCACCATCGCCGACCTGGCCGTGGGCACCGCCGCCGGTCAGATCAAGACCGGTTCGCTGTGCCGTTCCGATCGCGTCTCCAAGTACAACCAGCTGCTGCGCATCGAAGAGCAGCTGGGTGCCAAGGCGCCTTACCGCGGTCGTGCCGAGTTCCGCAGCTAAAGGTTGCGCGACCGGGGAGGCGAGGACAGAGGTCGTCGCCTTCCGCCACGTCCGACGGACCACAGGATAGATGCCCAGTTTACAAGCGTAGAGCCGGGCTTCTATCCTGTTTTCGTCTCTGCCGCCGCCTTTGCGGCATCCGCCGTCCGCGAATCCGTTATCTCCCATGCGAAGTCCCTACTGGCTGTTCCCCTTCCTGCTCCTGCTGCTTGGCGGTCTTCAGTATCGCCTGTGGGTCGGTGATGGCAGCTTCGCCCAGGTGCGCGAACTCAAGCAGCAGATCGCCGACCAGAATGGTGAGAACAAGCGCCTGCTGGAGCGCAACGAGATCCTCGAAGCCGAGGTCGTCGAGCTCAAGAAAGGCATGGAGACCGTCGAGGAGCGTGCCCGCCACGAACTCGGCATGGTCAAACAAGGCGAAACCCTCTTCCTGCAATCCAAATAATGTCCCTTCTGCCTTCCTTCTGGGCGGTCATTCCCGCCGCGGGTGTGGGTGCGCGGATGCGTGCCGACCGACCCAAGCAATACCTCGATCTGTGCGGCCGCAGCCTGCTGGAGCGCACCCTCGACTGTTTTCTTGACCATCCGCGCCTGCGCGGGCTGGCGGTGAGCCTGGCGGCGGAAGATCCCTGGTGGCCGACGCTGGCCTGTGCCCGCGACGCCCGCATCCTGCGCGCCCCGGGTGGGCGTGAGCGCGCCGACTCGGTGCTGGGTGGCCTGCTGCTGCTGAGCGAGCAGGGCGCCAGCGATGGCGACTGGGTGCTGGTGCACGATGCTGCCCGGCCCAATCTCTGCCGCGCCGATCTGGATCGGCTACTGGCCGAACTGGCCCAGGACCCGGTGGGTGGTCTCCTGGGCGTGCCGGCGCGGGATACCCTCAAGCGCGTTGGCCGCGATGGCCGGGTGAGCGAAACCGTGGATCGCAGCCAGGTCTGGCTGGCCTACACGCCGCAGATGTTCCGCCTCGGTGCGCTGCGCGACGCCCTGAGCGCCGCTCTGGCCGCGGGCGCCGCCATCACCGACGAGGCCTCGGCCATGGAGTGGGCGGGGCATGCGCCGCGCCTGGTCGAAGGCCGCGCGGACAACATCAAGGTCACCACCCCCGAAGACCTGCAGCGACTGCAAAGTGTCTTCGCCGAGGCCTAGCCCTCAGGCCCGCAGCGGCACCTCGATGAGAAAGCGGAACAGCGCGCCATGCTGTTCCACCGCCTGACAATCGTAGCCCTGGCGCCGGGTATCTTCCGGAATGCCGTGGATCGACTGGGCGCAATCGGTGATCACCTCCAGGAGATCGCCGGGCCGCAGGGTCTGCAAGGTCTCCAGGGTGGCGATGGCGTTGTAGGGGCAGTGTTCGCCCCGTAGATCAAGCGACAGCGTCGGCGTCTTGGCGAGCGTCATGGACAGGCTTCCCGGGGCGAGTGAAACGGCGGGCGTTGAGTTGGACCAGCAGCAGGCAGAGGGCCAGGCCGGCAAAGGTCAGCAGCAGGCCGCTGCCGGGGCCTGCCTGCTGCAGCAGATTTATCCTGGGATAGGGCAGGGCGAGGGCGCTGCCCAGGCGGTCCCAGTAGACCGCCACCAGGGTCCCGCCGATGACGTTGCCCAGGCCCACCACCCAGAAATGCAGCTGGCCTTCCACCGCGCGGTACATCCAGCCGGTCTCGCAGCCACCGGCGAAGACGATACCGACGCCAAACAGCAGGCCACCGATCACGGCGTTGGGGCCCATCCAGAAGATCTTTGGCGCCATGCCCAGCTGGATGGCGCCAAAGGTGCCGAGGCAGGCCACCGCCATGCCCAGCAGGATGCCGGTCGCCGCCTGGGTACGGCTGGTGGTCCAGAGGTCGCGGGCGGCGCTGGTGAAGCAGATCTGCGCCCGCTCGATCAGGCCGCCGAAGACCAGGCCGAAGAGGGTAGCCAGACCCAGTACCAGGGAGACCTCGAAGCGCCAGGCGGCGAAGAGCAGCGCCACCACCAGCACGGCGAGACCCAGCCGCGCCTGGCGACGCGCGCGCCGGGCCAGTTGCCCGGCATCGGGCAGGACGGCGGCGTGGGCGGTGACCTTCAGCGGAATGCGCAGCCAGGGCAGCAGGGTCAGCTTCACGCCAAGCCAGGCGCCGGCCCCCGTGGCCAGCATGAAGGCCCAGGCATGCAGCGAGAACATGGGGATGCCGGTAAAGAAGGCCGCCAGGTTGCAACCCATGGCCAGGCGGGCACCGAAGCCGGCGATGATGCCGCCGGCCAGGCCCTGGAGCAGCCGGCGGCGACTGGTGGGCCAGCGCAGGCCGACGTTGCCGGCCCAGAGGGCGCAGGCCAGGGCGCCCAGCAGCATGCCGATGATCATGACGCCATCGATGCGATCCAGGGGCGTGCCCTGCAGGCCGATCAGCCGGAAATAGCTCCAGTCCCTTACCGGGACGCCGAACCAGGCCAGCACATGGCCGCCCCAGCGGGTGAATTCGCCAGTCACGGCCCAGAAGGTTCCGGTCAGGGCGAAGTAGTAGGCCGAGGCGACGCCGAGGGCGATCAGCGTGGGCAGGGGCGCCCAGAAGCGCAGCAGATAGCGCTCGCGAAAGGCGGCTAGGGCAGACATGGTTACAACCTTGGCAGGGGCGGATTGGCGCTGAAGTCTAGTTCAAGCGCCAATCCGGTCCAGCGCAGCGGCTAGTAGCGATAGATGGCCGCCACGCCGGTGCCGCCCGGCATCCGCTCGCGCGGCAGGACCAGCACCTCGCCACCTTGCTGCAGGGCCTGGAAGCTGAGTTCGTCCAGCAGGTCGTCGGCATTGGCGCCCTCCGGCTTGGCGGGGACCAGCAGGCGCCGTTCCAGGTCCAGATAGCCCGGGATATGGCGATCGGCTTCCACCAGCAGGGTGTCGACCCGGGCGTCCAGCAGGGCGCCGCCGATGTCTTCCAGGCGATCCGAGGCCAGCCCCTGCCCATGACGCTGGGCGTAGGTATCCAGCAGGTCGTCGAGTCGCTGTTCCATGCGGGGCGCCATCACCGCCCAGGCCCTGGCACGCAGGGCGTCGTTGTCCAGGGGACCGGGATCACCGGCGATGCCTTCGGGCAAGAGATGGGGATTCTGGCTCAGGCGGCGAAAGGCGGCCTGGTGCTCCGGCAGCGCGGCCAGCACCAGGGGCAGGCGAGCGGTGTTGCTGTGCACCCGGGTCAGGGCGCGGTCCAGGGCCAGGAAGTAGCGCTCGCGGTCGGCGTCCTGCTCGTCATGCTTGCTGATGCCGCCGGCGTTGTGCTGCATGGAGTCGCCACGCTCGCCGGCCCGGCTGAAGCCCTGGGGCAGGCCGCGCTGGTTGCCTTCGGTCAGCTCGGTGCCGAGGGCGTCTTCCAGGGTGCGCGGCACCCCTTCGCCCAGCTCCACCTCCACCAGGTTGTCGCGGTTGCCTTCGAACAGGTGCGCCTGGTTGCGGGTCAGGCACAGCACCTGATAGCGATCCCGCGCCTGGGCCAGGCGCAGCAGCGGCTGCAGCTGGAAGTGGTGGTTGACCCGGGCGGTCTCTTCCAGGGGATCCAGTACCTTGAGCACCCGGAGCTGATCGCGGTCGCGCAGGATGGCCAGGCCGCCGCGCGGGTAGTGCCAGAAATCGGCGTTGTCCACCAGGGTCTGCAGCGGCGCCAGCAGCGCGGCGTGATCGGCTTCGGGAAAGCGCTCGACGAGATCCGCTTCCAGCTGCCGCAACAGATTCTTAAAGCGGATGACATTCTGCTCACGCTGCGGAAAGGCGCGCTCGGTGGGCATGTAGAGAGACAGGCATGGTGGGGTCGCCTCCTTCATCCAGGTGGCGAGTGCGTGATGATCGAGGGTGTCGTTCATGGGACCTCCGGCTGCAGGAGTCGCCGTGACGCCACCGGCAGGGCGGGGTCAGGACGACCGACACCCTTTCGAAGGCCGCTCGAAAGACCCGGTTCCTCCGCTGCGCTCAGCTTCCGGATGGGTGGCGAGCGCCTGGGCGCGGGGTGCTCAGGCCCTGTTTGAGGTGTTCCACCAGCAGGCGGATCTTCGGCGAGAGAAAGCGCCGCTGCGGGTAGAGCGCCCAGACCGCGCTGTTGGGCGGCTGGCGATTGTCCAGCAGGGCGCGCAACTCGCCACGGGCCAGGTGCGGCAGCACGTAGTAGTCCGGCAGCTGGCACAGGCCGAAGCCACGCAAGGCGGCGTCCAGCACCGCCTGGCCGCTGTTGCAGCGCCAGGAACCCTGCACCCGGTGGAGGATTTCGCGTTCGTTCTCGCGAAAGCTCCAGATATCGCTGGTGCCCACCAGGCAGCGATGGCGCCCGAGTTCCGACAGGGTATGGGGTGCGCCGAAGCGCTCCAGGTAGCTGGGCGCGGCGCACAGATAGAGCTCCCGCGGCGCCAGCCGCGTCGCCACCAGCCGCGAGTCGGCTAGGCGACCTAGGCGGATCGCCAGGTCGTAGCCTTCGTGCAGGAGATCGACGGTGCGATTGGTCAGGTCCAGTTCCAGGCTGACCTCGGGATAGCGGGCGAGGAAGTCGTTGACCAGGGGCACGACGAAGCGCTCACCATAGGTCACGGCGCAGGTCATGCGGATCAGCCCCTTGGGCTGGCTGGAGAGATCGCTGACCTCGCGCAGGGCTTCGTCGCGCGCCTCCTGCAGCCGGCGGCAGTGCTGCAGAAAGGTGTGGCCGGCTTCGGTGAGGGCGACGCTGCGGGTGCTGCGATAGAGCAGGCGCGCCTGCAGCCGTTCTTCCAGTCGGGCCACCTGCCGGCTCACGTGAGAGGTCGAGGTGCCGAGGCGATCGGCGGCCTGGCCGAAGTGCAGGGTGCTCGCCACGGCGACGAATTCGTCGATGCCCTCCCAGCTCATGATTGTTTCCCTGTGGCAAAAATGAATTCCAGTATGCCCGATTGTTCCAGGAATTCTGGCGTCTAAACTGGTCCTCTCGTTTTTTCGCCCCTCTGGAGTCGACCATGATCAAGTCCCGCGCCGCCGTAGCCTTCGCGCCCAACGAGCCCCTCAAGATCGTCGAAGTGGACGTGGAGCCGCCCAAGGCCGGTGAGGTGCTCATCCGCATCGTCGCCACCGGTGTCTGCCACACCGATGCCTACACCCTCTCGGGTCAGGATTCCGAAGGGGTCTTTCCCTGCATCCTCGGTCACGAGGGCGGTGGCATCGTCGAGGCGGTGGGCGAGGGCGTGACCTCGGTCGCCGTGGGCGATCACGTCATCCCGCTGTACACCGCCGAATGCGGTCAGTGCAAATTCTGCAAATCCGGCAAGACCAACCTCTGCAGCTCGGTACGCGCCACCCAGGGCAAGGGCCTGATGCCCGACGGCACCACCCGTTTCTCCTACAACGGCGAGCCGATCTACCACTACATGGGTTGCTCCACCTTTTCCGAGTACACGGTGCTGCCGGAGGTCTCGGTGGCCAAGATCCCCCAGGAAGCGCCCCTGGAGAAGGTCTGCCTGCTGGGTTGTGGCGTGACCACCGGCATCGGCGCCGTGCTCAACACCGCCAAGGTGGAAGAGGGCGCCACCGTCGCCGTCTTCGGCCTGGGCGGCATCGGCCTGGCCGCCATAATCGGCGCCAAGATGGCCAAGGCCAGCCGCATCATCGCCATCGACATCAATCCGTCCAAGTTCGACATCGCCCGTGAGCTGGGCGCCACCGACTTCATCAATCCCAAGGATCACCAGAAGCCGATCCAGGAGGTCATCGTCGAGCTGACCGATGGCGGCGTCGACTACAGCTTCGAGTGCGTCGGCAACGTCAACCTGATGCGTGCAGCGCTGGAGTGCTGCCACAAGGGCTGGGGAGAGTCGGTGATCATCGGCGTGGCCGGGGCCGGCCAGGAAATCAGCACCCGCCCGTTCCAGCTGGTGACCGGGCGCGTCTGGCGCGGCAGCGCCTTCGGCGGCGTCAAGGGCCGCAGCGAGCTGCCCGGCTATGTGCGCAAGGCGCAGAGCGGCGAGATCCCGCTGGACACCTTCATCACCCACACCATGGGCCTGGAGCAGATCAACGAGGCCTTCGAGCTGATGCACGAAGGCAAGAGCATCCGCACCGTCGTCCACTACTGATCGCCAGGCGGGCGCCCAGGGGCGCCCCCTGTCCGGGAGATGACCATGAGTCTCGAACTGCTCTCCAGCAACAAGAGTTTCGGCGGCTGGCACAAGCGCTATCGCCATCGCGCCCGCAGTCTCGACTGCGACATGACCTTCGCCGTCTACCTGCCGCCCCAGGCGGAGGCGCGCAGCGACCTGCCGGTGCTCTACTGGCTGTCGGGGCTGACCTGCACCGACGAGAACTTCATGCAGAAGGCCGGTGCCCAGCGCCTGGCCGCCGAGCTGGGCCTGGTGCTGGTGGCGCCGGACACCAGTCCGCGCGGCGAAGGCGTACCGGACGACCCCGAAAAGGCCTGGGATTTCGGCCTGGGGGCGGGGTTCTACGTCAACGCCACTCAGCAGCCCTGGGCCCGGCACTACCGCATGCACGACTATGTGGTGGAAGAATTGCCGGCGCTGATCGAGGCCAATTTTCCGGTCTCGGATCGTCGCGGCGTCAGCGGTCACTCCATGGGCGGCCACGGTGCCCTGATCTGCGCCTTGCGGCATCCCGGTCGTTATCGCTCGGTGTCGGCCTTCTCACCCATCGTCAATCCGCTGGATTGTCCCTGGGGGCACAAGGCGTTCTCCAACTACTTGGGCGAGGACCGCAGCACCTGGGCCGAGTGGGACGCCTGTGCACTGCTGGCCAAGGCCGAGGAGCGCCTGCCGCTGCTGGTCGACCAGGGCGAGCAGGATAGCTTCCTCGCCGAACAGCTCAAGCCCCAGGCGCTGCAGCGCGCGGCGGAAGCCGTGGGCCATCCGCTGGAACTGCGTCTGCAACCGGGGTATGACCACAGCTATTTCTTCGTCGCCAGCTTCATCGACGACCATCTGCGGCATCACGCAGCGGCGCTCACGACCCCCTGAGGGCGACGGGAGCTGTCCCCAGCCGGTAGAATCGACGCCCTGTCAGTCTCAAGGGCGTCTCTCTTCATGCGCATAGGTCACGGTTTCGACGTTCACGCCTTTGGCGAGGGCGACTTCATCACCCTCGGTGGCATTCGTATTCCCCACCACCGTGGCCTGGTCGCCCACTCCGACGGCGACGTGCTGCTGCATGCCCTGGCCGATGCCCTGCTGGGCGCGGCCGCCCTGGGCGACATCGGCAAGCATTTCCCCGATACCGATCCGCGCTTCAAGGGCGCCGACAGTCGGGTGCTGCTGCGTCATGTGGTCGGCCTGGTCCGCGAGCAGGGCTGGCAGGTCGGTAACGTCGACGGCACCATCGCCGCCCAGGCGCCCAAGATGGCGCCGCACATCGAAGCCATGCGCCAGGCCATCGCCGAGGATCTGCAGGTCGAGCTGGGGCAGGTCAACGTCAAGGCCACCACCACCGAACGCCTGGGTTTCGTCGGGCGCGAAGAGGGCATCGCCGTGCACGCCGTGGCCCTGCTGCTGCCGCTATGACCGAAGACCAGCTGCTCGGGCCGCGCGCCCATGGCGAGCCCTGCGGCCAGGCGATCCTCAAGGCCAGCGCCGAGGACTTCCAGGTGGACGAGGTGCTGGACATCCCGCTCAGCGGTGATGGCGAGCACCTCTGGCTGTGGGTCGAGAAGCGCGGCCTCAACACCGAGGAAGCGGTGCGCCGCCTGGCGCGCGCCGCCGGGGTGCCGCAGCGGGCGATCAGCTATGCCGGTCTCAAGGATCGCCAGGCCCTGACCCGCCAGTGGTTCAGCCTGCACCTGCCCGGCAAGGCCGATCTGGATCTGTCGGCCGCCTGTGACGAGACGCTGGTGATCCTCCAGCAGGGTCGCCACCGCCGCAAGCTGCAGCGCGGCGCCCATGCCGCCAACGGCTTCCGCCTGCGGCTGACCGGGCTCCAGGCCGATCCGGTGGCGCTGGAGGCGCGGCTGCAGGCCATCGTCGCCGGCGGCGTGCCCAACTATTTCGGTCCGCAGCGCTTCGGCTATCAGGGCGGCAACCTGGCGGACGCTCAGCAGTGCGCCCGCGAGCAGCGCCTGCCCGAGCAGCGCAATCGGCGCTCGCGCACCCTGTCCGCCGCGCGCAGCTGGCTGTTCAATCAGGTGCTGGCCGGGCGCATCGCCGATGGCTCCTGGAAGCGGGCGCAGGAGGGCGATCTGCTGGCCTTCACGGACAGCCGCAGCCACTTTCCGGCCACCGCCGCCGATCTGACCGATCCGCGCCTGGCGGCGCTCGATCTGCACCCCACCGGCCCCCTGTGGGGCGCCGGCGAGTCGCCGGTGCAGGGGCCGGCCGCAGACCTGGAGCGGCAGGTCGCAGAGGCCGCCGGAGAGCTGCCCGCCTGGCTGGCCGGTGCCGGCCTCTCGCATGAACGGCGCATCCTGCGCCTCCCCATCGGCGGCCTGACGTGGCATTATCCCGCTCCTGACATTCTGCAACTCGAATTCGTCCTGCCGGCCGGCTGTTTCGCCACCGCAGTGGTTCGCGAGCTGGTAACGCTTGGCGAGGCAGGGCAGACGGAACATCCATGCGACTTCTGATCGCCAACGACGATGGGGTGCTGGCCCCCGGTATCGCCGCGCTGCATGCCGCGCTCTCCGCCCGTGCGGAATACGAGTGCCAGGTAGTCGCGCCGCTCTATGACATGAGCGGTGTGAGCAGTGCCCTGACGCTGGACCGCCCCCTGCATCCGCAGCGCCTGCCCAATGGCTTCCTGGGCGTCAACGGCACGCCTACCGATTGCGTTCACCTCGGCCTCAATGGCCTGCTGGAAGAGACACCGGACATGGTGGTGGCCGGCATCAACCTGGGTGCCAACCTGGGCGACGACGTCCTCTATTCCGGCACCGTGGCCGCGGCCATGGAAGGACGGTTCCTCGATCGGCCGGCGCTGGCCTTCTCGCTGGTGTCGCGCAGTGCCGACAACATGGCGGTGGCGGCCGAGATCGCCGCCCGCATCGTGGCCCTGCACGAACGCTTCGATCTGCCGCCGCGCACCGTGCTCAACGTCAACATCCCGGATCTGCCGCTCGAGCAGATCAAGGGCCTGCAGCTGACCCGTCTGGGGCACCGGGCCCAGGCCAAGCCGCCGGTGCGCGAGATCAATCCGCGCGGCAAGGCCGGTTACTGGATCTCGGTTTCCGGCGATGCGGTGGATGGCGGACCGGGTACCGACTTCCACGCCGTGCTGGAAGGCTATGTCTCGGTGACGCCGCTGCAGTTCGATCGCACCTTCCGCGAGGGCTTCGCCGGCCTGTCGGCGCTGACGGAGCTGCTGGCATGACTCAGGGGCAAGAGCATATGCAAAGACACGGCATCGGCATGACCTCCCAGCGTACCCGGGAGCGGCTCATCCAGCGCCTCTACGAAGAGGGGCTGTCCAACGCCCAGGTGCTGGAGGTGATCCGCCGTACGCCGCGCCACCTGTTCGTCGACGAGGCCCTGGCCCATCGCGCCTACGAAGACACGGCGTTGCCCATCGGCCACAACCAGACCATCTCCCAGCCGTTCATGGTGGCGCGCATGACCGAGCTGCTGCTCGCCGGCGGGCCGCTGGACAAGGTCATGGAGATCGGCACCGGCTCCGGCTACCAGACCGCCATCCTGGCGCAGACCGTGGAGCGGGTGTTTTCCGTGGAGCGTATCCAGTCGCTGCAGGATCGGGCCAAGGAGCGTCTGCTCGAACTCAACCTGCGCAACGTGGTGTTCCGCTGGGGCGATGGCTGGGAAGGCTGGCCGGCACTGGCACCCTACAACGGCATCATCGTCACCGCCGCCGCGCGGGAAGTGCCCCAGGCGCTGCTCGACCAACTGGCCCCTGGCGGTCGCCTGGTGATCCCGGTAGGCGTCGACGAGGAGCAGAAGCTCCTGCTGATCGTGCGCGAGGCCGAAGGCTTCGTCCGCCACGAACTCAACGCCGTCCGTTTCGTGCCCCTGCTCAACGGACCTCTGGCCCAGTGAGAGACAGGGAACGTTACCCCGGTACCGCGCTCCAAGGCTGCCTGACGGCAGCGGCCGCTTGAGGCCGGCAGGATGGCCGGACGGTAGATGATCAGACTCTGCGGGAGGAACGGGTGAAGGCCCGAGCGCAAGGATTTCCAGGACGAGGGCGTTCAAGCTGGCTGGCGACGTTGCTCGTGGCCCTGCTGCTGACGGGTTGTTCGAGCAACGGCTCGCGAGCGCCGGTGGTCGACCGCGGCGATGGCCGCAGCAGCGTGCCCCAGGTCACCTCCGGCCAGTATCGCGTCAAGCGAGGAGACACCCTGTTTTCCATCGCCTCGCGCAACGGCTGGGAATGGCGCGCCCTGGCGGCCCAGAACGGCCTCGCTGCGCCCTATGTCATCCATGTCGGCCAGGTGATCCGCTTCGGCAATGGCGGCAGCGCCACGGGTTCCAGTCGTATCATCCGCCGGCCGGCCACGGGCTCGGCCACCCCTGTCGCTTCCGCGCCGGCACCCGGCAATCCGGTGGCGACCCCGGTACCCATTCCGCCGCCCGTGACCTCCAATCCCACCGCCGCCACCCCGGTGGTGACTCCGAATCTGCCCGCGGCACCGCCGCCGACGCCGGTGACACCGGCCCAGACGCCGACCCGTGACGTCCCCCAATCCGCCGCCGGTTGGGCCTGGCCGACGAAAGGTACGTTGATCAGTCGCTTCTCGGCCAGCAGCAGCCTAAACAAGGGAATAGACATCGCCGGCCAGGAAGGTCAGCCCGTGATGGCCGCCGCCGATGGCACCGTGGTCTATGCGGGAAATGGTCTACGGGGTTATGGTGAACTGGTTATCGTCAAACACAGCGAAACCTACGTCAGTGCCTACGGTCACAATCGTAGGTTGCTGGTTCGGGAAGGTGAGCGTGTCAAGATAGGGCAGACGATTGCCGAGATGGGTTTGACCGGGACCGACCGCGTCAAGCTCCATTTCGAGATTCGCCGTCAGGGCAAGCCGGTGGATCCCTTGCAGTTTTTGCCCAATCGCTGATTCGCTAGGCGCCGACTCGATCCCGCAGCTCTTTGGGGGCGAGTCATGGCGCATCGGCAACGTATCGATACGCCCTGGCTCGAAGCACAGACGAGCAAGGGTTACTCAAGATGATCCAGAACAAACAAGAAACCGAGTACGATCTCGGCGACGATGTCCTGCTTCTCGATTCCAATCCCTTCGGTGAGGAATCCGCCGATACCGCCATGACCAAGGCCCTGTCCGGGCGCGGCAACCAGGTCCTGCGCGGTGCCAAGCTGGCCGACTATGGCCGTGCACTCGACGCCACTCAGCTCTATCTCAATGAAATCGGCTTCTCGCCACTGCTGTCACCGGCAGAAGAGGTGCATTTCGCCCGTCTCGCGCAGCGCGGCGATCCCGCCGGTCGCAAGCGCATGATCGAAAGCAACCTGCGTCTGGTGGTCAAGATCGCCCGGCGCTACATCAACCGTGGCCTGTCGCTGCTCGATCTGATCGAAGAGGGCAACCTGGGCCTGATCCGCGCGGTGGAGAAATTCGATCCCGAGCGGGGCTTCAGATTCTCCACCTATGCCACCTGGTGGATCCGGCAGACCATCGAGCGGGCGATCATGAATCAGACCCGCACCATTCGCCTGCCGATCCATGTGGTCAAGGAGCTCAATCTGCACCTGCGCGCCGCGCGGGAGCTGACCCAGAAGCTCGATCACGAACCTTCCCCTGAGGAAATCGCCGCCCTGCTGGAAAAACCGGTGGCGGACGTGAAGCGGGTGATGGGCCTCAACGAGCGGATCAGCTCGGTGGACATGGTCCTCGGCCCCGATTCCGACAAGACCCTGCTCGATACCCTGACCGATGATCGTCCCACCGATCCCTGCGAACTGCTGCAGGATTCGGATCTCAACCAGAGCATCGACCAGTGGCTGCTGGAGTTGCCGGAAAAGCAGCGCGAAGTGGTGATCCGGCGCTTCGGGCTGCGCGGTCACGAAGCCTGCACCCTGGAAGAGGTAGGGCAGGAGATAGGCCTTACCCGCGAGCGGGTCCGGCAGATCCAGGTCGAGGCGCTCAAGCGGTTGCGGGAAATCTTCGAACGCAACGGCCTGTCCAGTGATTCGCTGTTCTGATCGCGCCTAGCTGAATGTCAGCCAAACGGAGCCCGGATTTTTCCGGGCTTTTTTCTGCGTGTTCTTGTAAGCCAGGGCTTACAGCCTGCGTAAGCCTGTATCGCTTGGAGCTGCCAGAAAGCATCGCTTGATCAGCGCGAGAAGACGCCAAGTACCTGCTACATAACGTTTTTCTGTTTCCGGTCGAAGCGCGAGGCGAGATCGAAAGGCGCGCTATGGCAGATTGCCAGCCTTCAGGAGAAGCGTACTATCGGCGCTGTGTCTGGGACGACACGGATCGGCAGGACGCGGATCAGGAACACCTCAGGACGAGGTTCACCAGGACGGTGGCAGGATTACAGGGACAGGGACGAAGGGGGCGGAGCGATCCGCCCCCTTTTTTATTGCCTGGAGATTCCAGGCAAGGCCTAGCGTTCGAGCTGGGGGAGCTTGTTGGGCTTGCCATCCCACTCGGCGGCGTCAGGCAGGGCGTCCTTCTTCTCGGTGATGTTCGGCCAGATGTTGGCCAGTTCACTGTTGAGTTCGATGAAGGCTTCCTGGCCGGCCGGCACCTCGTCTTCCGAGAAGATCGCCTGGGCTGGGCATTCGGGTTCGCACAGGGCGCAGTCGATGCACTCGTCCGGGTGGATCACCAGGAAGTTGGGGCCTTCGTAGAAGCAGTCCACCGGGCAGACTTCCACGCAGTCGGTATATTTGCATTTGATGCAGTTGTCAGTGACGACGAAGGTCATCTGCTCGTTCTCCTCAGGCTAAGGCGGCGGATTCTAGCAGCATTGCCGGAACCCTCGTATCCGTTAACTCAGATACGCTTTTTCCATTCGTAGATAAGCTCCAGGGCCCGTCTGGGTGTGATGTCGTCCGGCTGCAGGCGTTCCAGTTCCTCGATGAGAGGATGGACGGCGCTGGCGAACAGATCGGCCTGTAGCGGACGATCCTTGGCTGGCGCGCTCACCGGCAGCGGCGTACCCACCTCACCGTTGAAACTGGCCGCTTCCAGGCGGGCGAGATGCTCGCGCGCGCGCAGGATGACGTCTTCCGGCACTCCGGCCAGCTGCGCCACGGCCAGGCCGTAGCTCTGGCTGGCCGGGCCGGGCAGCACATGGTGCAAGAAGACGATGCGGTCGTTGTGCTCGGTGGCGTTGAGGTGGACGTTGGCCACGCTCGGCTGGCCGTCCGGCAGCACGGTCAGCTCGAAGTAGTGGGTGGCGAACAGCGTCCAGGCGCGCAGTCGCGCCAGTTGCTCGGCGGCGGCCCAGGCCAGCGACAGGCCGTCGAAGGTGCTGGTGCCGCGACCGACCTCGTCCATCAGCACCAGGCTGTGTTCGCTGGCGTTGTGCAGGATGTTGGCGGTCTCGCTCATCTCCACCATGAAGGTGGAACGGCCGCCGGCCAGGTCGTCGCTGGAACCGATGCGGGTAAAGATGCGATCCACCAGCGACAGCTCGCAACTGGCCGCCGGGACGAAGCTGCCGACATGGGCCAGGAGCACGATCAGCGCGGTCTGGCGCATGTAGGTGGACTTGCCGCCCATGTTCGGACCGGTGATCACCAGCATGCGGGTGTCGTTGTCCAGGGTGACGTCGTTGGCGACGAAGGGCGTTTCCAGCACCTGTTCCACCACCGGGTGGCGCCCCTGGCCGATCTTCAGGCAGGGCTCCTCGACGAAGCGCGGCTTGTTCAGGTCCAGGTTGAGGGCGCGCTCGGCGAAGTTGGCCAGGACGTCCAGTTCGGCCAGGGCGGCGGCGCTGTCCTGCAACGGCGCCAGGTGGCCGATGAGCTCGTCGAGCAGGGCTTCGTAGAGCGCCTTCTCGCGGGCCAGGGCGCGGCTTTGCGCCGACAGCGCCTTGTCTTCGAAGGCCTTCAGCTCCGGGGTGATGAAGCGCTCGGCGCCCTTGAGGGTCTGGCGGCGGATGTAGTCGGCCGGGGCCGATTCGGCCTGGCGGCTGGGGATCTCGATGAAGTAGCCGTGGACGCGGTTGTAGCCGACCTTGAGGCCCTGCAGGCCGGTGCGGGCCTTTTCCCGGGCCTCTAGGTCCATGAGGAACTGGCCGGCGTTCTCGCTCAGGGTCTGCAACTCGTCCAGCTCGCTGTCGTAGCCGCGCTTGATGACGCCGCCATCGCGGATCACCGCGGGCGGGTTGTCGATGATGGCGCGGGCCAGGGTGGCGGCCAGCTCCGGATAGGTCTGGATGCTCCGGGCCAGGTCGAGCAGGTGCGGGGCGATCATCTGCGTCAGCCCGTCCTGCAGCGCCGGCAGCGCGGCCAGGGCATCGCGCAGGCGGGCGAGATCGCGCGGGCGGGCGTTGCGCAGGCCGATGCGGGCGAGGATGCGTTCCAGGTCGCCGATGTCCTTGAGCTGCGGTTGCAGCGACTCGAAGCGATAGCCTTCCAGCAGGCAGGTGATGGCGTCCTGGCGGGCTTCGATGATGGCGCGATTGCGCAACGGGCGATTCAGCCAGCGGGTCAGCAGGCGACTGCCCATGGCGGTCTGGCAGCGGTCCACCACCGATTGCAGGGTGTTGTCGCGACCGCCGGCCAGGTTGATGTCCAGTTCCAGGTTGCGGCGGCTGGCGCCGTCGAGGATGACGGTGTCGTCCAGGCGCTCGTGGCGGAGGCTGCGCAGGTGTGGCAGGGCGGTGCGCTGGGTTTCCTTGGCATAGGCCAGCAGGCAGCCGGCGGCGCCGAGGGCCAGGCCCAGCTTGTCGCAACCGAAGCCCTTGAGGTCACCGGTGCCGAATTGCTGGCAGAGGCTCTTGAGCGCCGAATCGCAGTCGAAATCCCAGGGCGCCCGGCGACGTACGCCGCGGCGCTTCTCGGCGGGCAGGCCGGCGGGCCAGTCGTCGGGGATCAGCAGCTCGGCGGGATTGAGGCGATCCAGCTCCGCCAGCAGGGTTTCCCAGCCGGCCAGTTCCTGCACGGTGAAGCGACCGCTGGCGATGTCCAGCACGGCCAGGCCGAACAGGCGTTCGTCGCCCAGCACGGCGGTCAGCAGGTTGTCGCGGCGCTCGTCGAGCAGCGCCTCGTCGCTGACGGTGCCGGGGGTGATGATGCGCACCACCTGGCGTTCCACCGGGCCCTTGCTGGTGGCCGGGTCGCCGATCTGCTCGCAGATCACCACGGACTCGCCGAGCTTGACCAGCTTGGCCAGGTAGCCTTCGGCGGAATGGAAGGGGATGCCGGCCATGGGGATGGACTTGCCGGCCGAGGCGCCACGGGCGGTCAGGGTGATGTCGAGCAACTTGGCGGCACGCCGGGCGTCGTCATAGAACAGCTCGTAGAAATCGCCCATGCGATAGAACAGCAGCTGTTCGGGATGCTGATGCTTGATCTTGAGGTACTGCTGCATCATGGGCGTGTGCGCGGAGAGGTCGCTCATGCGGGTGTTTCGATCCGGTTGCCTGTGGATAGCCGCGTATTGTCCATCAACTGGCGGCGTTTGTCGGCCCCGCTCGGCTCAGGGCAGCGGCATCAGGCCTGCGGTCGTTGTTCGCGGGCGGCCAGCAGCAGATCGATCTGGGTCATGAGCCTTTCCAGGGTAAAGGGCTTGGCCAGCACCTCGACGCCGGGCACCGGCAGGGGCTGACCGGGCAGGTCCGCCTCGGCGTAGCCGGTGATCAGCAGGGTCATCAGGCCGGGGCGGCGTTCACGGGCCAGGGCGGCGAGCTGGCAGCCGCTCAGCCCGCCTGGCAGGCCGACATCGGCGATCAGCAGGTCCAGCGGCGTATCCGATTCCAGCACCTGCAGGGCGGTGGCGGCATCGGTCGCCTCCAGGGTGCGGATACGGTGTTCGCGCAGGGCCTCGTCCACCAGCGCCCGCACCAGCGGTTCGTCGTCCACCACCAGCACCGTCATGCCAGCGGGATAGCGCAACGGCGAGGTGCGCAGCGTCTCGACCGACGGCGGCGGGGCGTCCACCAGGCGCGGCAGATAGAGGGTAACGGTAGTGCCCCGCTCGGGTGCCGAGACGATATGGGCGACGCCGCCGGACTGTTTGGCGAAGCCATAGATCATCGACAGACCGAGGCCGGTGCCCATGCCCACCGGCTTGGTGGTGAAGAAGGGATCGAAGGCGCGTGCCAGGACCTCGGGTGGCATGCCGGTACCGGTGTCGAGCACCGCCAGGGTCACATAGTCGCCAGGCGGCAATTCCAGGGCGGCAGCCTGGGCGTCGTTGAGCCGGCGATTGGCGGTGACGATGCGCAGCGTCCCACCCTCGGGCATGGCATCCCGAGCGTTGATGCACAGGTTGAGCAGGGCGTTCTCCAGCTGGTGGGGATCGCACAGGGTGGGATTCAACGCCTCGGCCAGTTCGATGTGGATCTCGACCTGGGGACCGACCGAGCGGCGGATCAGTTCTTCCATGCCCAGCACCAGGGCGTTGGTCTGGGTGGCGGTGGGGTCCAGCGCCTGGCGGCGGGAAAAGGCGAGCAGGCGGTGAGTCAGGGCCGCGGCGCGTTCGGCGGCGCCCTTGGCGCCCGTGGCATAGCGTTCGAGATCGGTGTAGCGGCCCTGGGCGAGTCTCAGGCTGAGCATGTCGAGACTGCCGATCACGCCGGTCAGCAGGTTGTTGAAGTCATGGGCGATGCCGCCGGTCAGCTGGCCCACGGCCTCCATCTTCTGACTCTGGCGCAACTGTTCCTCGGTCTGGCGCAGGGCTTCCTGCTGCTCGCGGATGGCCGTCACCTCGCGTACCGCGGAATAGATGAGGCCATCCTGCAAGACCGAATTCCACGACAGCCAGCGATAGCCGCCTTCGCGATGCCGATAGCGATTCTCGAAGCCGAACACGGGTTCGCCAAGCGTCAGGCGTTCCAGCGCCGCCTCGGTGCGGGCGCGATCCTCGACGTGGACGAAGGCCATGAAGGGTTCGTGGCGCAGTTGCTCTGCGCTCCAGCCCAGGGTGCTGGTCCAGGCCGGATTGAGGTCCAGCAGTTGGCCTTCGAGGGTAGCCGTGCAGAGCAGGTCGGGGCTGGCCTGCCAGATGAGGTCCCGCTGCCGGGTGCGCAGGGCCACTTCTTCGCCGAGATTGCCGGCGAAGCGATGGAGGGACTCCAGGCTGCGGCGCTGGGCCGCGCAGACCATGGCCATGATGACGTTGACCAGCACGAACAGCGCATGGGACACCCAGCGTTCGGAGAACAACGCGAAATAGGCCGGGGCCTTGACGAAGAGGGTCTCGGCCAGCAGCACCGACAGCAGGGTGGCGAAGATCCCGGGACCGAGGCCGAACCAGAAGGCCCCGGCCATGATGAAGGGAATGAACAGCAGATAGGGCAGGCTGTCGATCCCCAGGCTCAGGCGAATGCCGGCCGCGACGGCGATGAGCAGGGCCGCGCCCAGATAGCGCAAGGGGGCGGGGGCGTCCCGCGGGGCCAGCTTGAGCAACCGGCCGAGCAGGATGTAAGGGGCGATGGGCACTGGCGCTAGACCTCGGGACGCGGGTCCGTCACGGTAGCGAAAGGCTGCACGAGCGGAAGGCCGATCAGGTGCCCTCGTGTCGCTCGAATTCCTCGACGGCACGCGCTACCTCGGCATTGTCCGCCGCCGTGCTGCGGGCCTGGCGCTCGAAGGCGGTGGCCAGTTCGTTGACCAGCTGCAGCAGGCGCGGGATGTCGCCGCTGCGCTCGGCATCGGCGGCCTGCTCGCGCACGCGGTTGACGAAGGCTTGGGGATCGTCGAAGGCGGTCATGGGGCGTTCTCCGTGGGGATGATACTTGTCTGACCACAAATGACGGCCAAGGCTCACTCGCGCCGCTGCCAGACCTCGGGATTCACCAGATTCGCCGGTCGTTGACCGCCCAGGGCGGCCAGCAGATTGTCCACCGCGCAGCGGGCCATGGCTTCACGCGTCTCCCGGGTCGCCGAGCCCAGGTGCGGCGTAGGCACCACGTTGGGCAGTTGCAGCAGGGGCGAGTCCGCTGCCACGGGTTCCTGATCGAAGACATCCAGGCCGGCGCCGCGCAGGCGGCCTTCCTGCAAGGCCGTGATCAACGCGGCCTCGTCGATCACCGGTCCGCGCGAGACGTTGATCAGGATGGCGTGGGCCGGTAGCCGCGCGAGCTCGGCGGCGCCCAGCAGGTGATGGGTCTCCTCGCTCAGGGGCACGGTGACGCAGAGAAAGTCGCAGCTCGCCAGCAACTCGGGCAGCGGCAGGAAGCGCGCGCCGAAGCGCTCGTCCACCTCGGGCTTGGCGGCGTGGGCGGTGTAGTTGACCTGCATGCCGAAACCCAGGTGGGCGCGGCGGGCGATGGCCTGGCCGATGCGGCCCATGCCCACCAGCCCCAGGGTCTTGCCATGGACGTCGCAACCGAAGTGCGCCTCGCCCAGGCTGGCTTGCCACTGGCCGGCGCGCACCCAGTCGGCCAGCTCGACGATGCGCCGCGCGGTGGCGAGCAGCAGGGCGAAGGCGGCGTCGGCCACGCTTTCGGTCAGGACATCCGGGGTGTTGCAGAGCAGGATGCCGCGCCGCTGCAGATAGGGCAGGTCATAGCTGTCGAATCCGACCGAGACGCTGGCGATGGCTTCCAGCCGGGGCGCCAGATCCAGCAACTCGGGCGTCAGCTTGAAGCTGGAGCCGAGCAGGCCCTGAGCCTCGGGCAGACGCTCGCGCAGCCGGGCTTCGCCGCCCGGCGCCTTGACGTCGACGTATTCCAGGTCGAAGGCCTCTTCCAGGCGCGCGGTGAGCGCCGGGGACAGGGCCTTGTAGTGGATCACCTTCTTTTTCATGGACAGCGTTTCCTCTAGTGACTGGCAGCGGGCTTGAGCGCCGCGGCGCGGGCGACCGGCTCCTGGCGCAGCAGCAGGGTCAGGACCACGGCCACCAGCAGGGCGCCGCCCATGAAGCCGAAGGACGCCCCGGGACCGCCGGTCACGCCATTGAGATAGCCCACCAGGTAGGAGCCGGCAAAGGAGCCCAGGGCACCCATGCTGTTGATCAGCGCCATGGCGCCACCGGCCACGTTGCCGGGGAGGATTTCCGGGACGATGGCGAAGAAGGGGCCGTAGGGGGCGTACATGCAGGCACCGGCCACCACCAGCAGGGCATAGGACCACCAGAAGTGCTGGGTGCCGAGGGCGAAGGAGCCGAGGAAGGCCAGGGCGGCGATCAGTAGCGGCGGCCAGACGAACAGCTTGCGATTCTGCAGGCGATCCGACGCCCAGGACACGCCGACCATGGCCAGCACGGCGGCGAGGTAGGGCAGCGAAGACAGCCAGCCGGCCTGGACGATGTCCAGTTGGGCACCCTTGCGCAGGATCGAGGGCAGCCAGATGACGAAGCCATAGACGCCGATGCTCCAGCAGAAGTACTGCAGCGACAGCAGGATGACCTTGGGGGAGCGGAAGGCTTCGGCGTAGTTCTTGACCGGCTTCATGCCCTGCTGCTCGGCCTTCAGGGCCTCTTCCAGGCGGGCCTTCTCGGCCTGATCGAGCCACTTGGCGTCCTTGGGCCGCTCGTCGGCGATCCGCCACCAGATAAAGGCCCAGATCACCGCCGGCAGGCCTTCGATGATGAACATCCAGCGCCAGTCCAGGGCATGGATCAGATAACCCGAGACCACCGACATCCAGAGGATGGTCACCGGATTGCCGAGGATCAGAAAGGTGTTGGCCCGGGAGCGCTCGCGCTTGGTGAACCAGTGGCAGAGATAGACCAGCATCGCCGGCATCACCGCGGCTTCCACCACACCGAGCAGGAAGCGGATGGCGATCAGCAGGGTGACGTTGGGCACCATGCCGGTCAGGGTCGCCAGGCCGCCCCAGCCGATCAGGCTCCAGAAGATCAGCCGCTTGACGCTGCGCTTCTCGGCGTAGATGGCGCCAGGCACCTGGAAGAAGAAGTAGCCGAGAAAGAACAGTGCGCCGAGCAGCGACGACATCGCCGGAGTGATGCCCAGGTCGTCGGCCATGCCCGAGGCGGCCGCGAAGCCATAGTTGGCTCGATCGAGATAGGCCAGGCTGTAGGTGATGAAGACCACCGGCATCAGATACCACCAGCGGCGTGGAGCGAGAGAAGAGGCGTTCATGGGGTCACCTGCTTGATTGTTCTTGTCAGGGGGTTGGGATCGATCAGGGGAGTTCGTGACGGTAGGGCAGTCCTTCCATGTCGCCGACCACCTGCACGGCGCGGGCGCCGATCCAGTTGCCACGGGCGACGGCGGCAGCGACGTCGAGACCGTCGAGCAGGGCGCTGACGAAGCCGGTGGCGAAGCCATCGCCGGCGCCGACGGTGTCGACCACCTCGGCCACGGGCACACCGGGGACCTCGCCCTCGGCGTCGGGCGTGCGCCAGTAGCCGCCCTCGGGGCCGAGCTTGATGGCCACGGCCTTGGCGCCACGGTCGAGGTAGAAGGCGGCGATGTCCGCCGGGGTGTCGTAGCCGGTCAGCAGGCGGCCCTCGGCCAGGCCGGGCAGCACCCAGTCGGCCAGGGCGGCGAGGTCGTTGAGTTCACGGCGCATCTGGTCTTCGCTGTCCCACAGCGACGGCCGCAGGTTGGGATCGAAGGAGATGCTGCGGCCGGCGTCGCGCATGGCCTGCAGCAGGTGCCGGCTGAAGGCGCGGGCGCTGGGCGACAGCGCTGGCGGAATACCGGTGGCATGCAGGTGACGCGCCCGCAGCAGGCTGGGGTCGAAGTCTTCCTCGATGTTGAGGTGGCTGGCCGCCGAGCCGCGGCGGAAGTACTCGACCACCGGGTCGCTGCCATCGGTGGCGCGAGACTTGAGCTGAAAGCCGGTGGGGTGCCGGGGATCGATCCTGAGGCGGCGGCAGTCCAGCCCCTCGGCTTCGAGACTGGCGCGCACGAAGCGGCCAAAGGAGTCATCGCCGACCCGCGACAGCCAGGTGACCTTGAAGCCCAGGCGGCTCAGGCCGATGGCCACGTTGTTGTCGGCGCCGGCGATGCGCTTGCCGAACTGGCCGACCGTGGCCAGCTCGCCCGGCGTCTCGGCGACGAACATGGTCATGGTTTCGCCAAAGGCGAGGATGTCGATGTCAGCCATGCCGGCGAGTCTCCTGAACCTGGGCATCCAGGGTGCGCAACGCCGCCACCTGGCGACGGGTCTCGGCCAGCAGATCCGCACCCATCAGGGGAAATTCGATGGCCCGCCGCAGGCCGCTGGGGAAGTGCGTCATCAGCCCCTGCCAGGCCAGCAGGTCCGCGGCCTCCGGCGGCACCGCATGCAGGCCGCCGGCACGCCGGCGCACCGCCTTGCAATGCAGGTAACGGACGTCCGGGCCGAGCAGGCGGGCGGCCTGCAGCGGGTCTTCGTCCTGCCAGCGCCAGTTGCCGACATCGAAGGTCAGTCCCACCGGCAGCTGCGCTGCCCGCGCCGCCTGGATGAAGGCGCGCAGCGGTTCGATCCGACCACCCTGGGCGGTCTGGTCGTTTTCCACCAGCAGTTGAGGGCCCGCGTCGGTCAGCAGGGGGGCGAGCGCCGCCAGATCGGCTGCGGCGCGATAGTGCCCGAGGGACACCTTGAGCGTGTCGGCGCCCAGCAGGCGGGCCTCGGCGAGGGCGGCGGGGAGGCGCGGCGAGAGCGCGGCGTCGGTCTCGGGCCAGAGCTCCAGGGGGACGGAATAGATGCAGCCCAGGCCGGCGGCCCGGATGGCGGCGCCCAGGGCCGCGAAGTCGGGGGCCTCGGTAAAGAGTTCGGCGCGGATCTCCACATGGGAGGCTCCCGCGGCGGCGATCAGATCGAGCCAGGCGGCCTGACCCTGGGCACGGACCCCGTCGGCGCCAAAGGCCGAGGTGGTGATGGCGATCTCCGGTGGCATTGTTATTCTCCTGAAACCGGTTTCAAAGAAAGACGGGCAAAAAGACGAAAGGTGCCCCTAGGTCCTGGCGCGAGTCGACTGGCGGATACGCAACTCCGCGCCGAAGGTCTGCTGCACCGGAGCGCTGCGATCGCCGTCGATACGCCGCTGCAGGCGCTCGAAGGCGGCCACGCCCAGGGCATGGGTCGGTTGGGCCAGGGCGCTGATACCGCCGCCCACCAGGGGAAACCAATCCAGATCATCCAGGGCCAACAGACCGAAGCGCTCGAACAGGGGCTCGCCCAGGGCCTGCAGCGCCAGGGTGGTGGCCAGGGTCGCCACGCCGTTGGCGGTGAGCAGCGCCTTGGGACCGGGACCGGGAGCGGCGAGGAAGGTGGCGAGGGCGGTCTGCAGCGCCAGGGCATCGTCAGCCTGGGCGCAATGGGTACCACGGCAGCCGGGGTGTTCGGCCAGTGCCGTGTCGAAGGCCGTCAGGCGCTGGCGACGGGAGCTGGTGCCGTCCAGGGGTTCGCTGACCAGCAGCAGGTCGCGATAGCCCTGGCGTTGCAGGTGGGCGACCCCGGTGGCGATGGCCTGGTGGTTATCGAGGCCGACCAGATCGGCCTCGACGCCGGGCAGTTCGCGGTCCAGCAGCACCAGCGGCAGGCGGCTGCCCAGCTGGCGCAGGTCGGCGGCGTGCTGGCCGAAGGTGTTCACGATCAGGCCTTCGATGCTGTAGGACTGCAGCGCGGCCAGTTGTTGGCGCTCCTGGCGGGCGTCCTGGTCGGTGTTGCAGATCAGCAGCGAATAGCCCTGCTGGCGGCAGGCGGTTTCGACGCCATGCATGACCGCGGTGGAGTAGGGGTTGAGCAGGTCGGCCACCAGCATGCCGATCAGGCGACTGCGACCGCGCTTGAGGCCGCGGGCCATCTGGTTGGGCTGGAAATCGAGGGCGACCACGGCCTGCTCGATGCGCGCGGCGAGGGAGTCGGACAGCAGGCGGCGATCACCGCTGATGTAGCGGGACACGCTGGCCTTGGACACGCCGGCGGCGGCGGCCACTTCGGCGATGGTCGCACGGGTGGCGCGCGGACCGGGGAGGTAGACATCGTTCATGGCGTACCGCTGTTAGATTTTTGTAGGTGCCTGAAACCGGTTTCAGTAAATCTTTTCTCACGCGCGGCGGCAAGCCGGTCTAAGGTGCAGGCCGACCAGTGGTCGCCGCAGCCACTCGCTTGCCGCGGTCACCTTCTAAGTCTCTTTGCACAGGAAGCTCTCGATGGACCTCCTCGACAGCCTGGCCCAACGCCTCGGTGAAGCCCTGCAGGCGGCCGGCGCCCAGGTCACCACCGCCGAATCCTGCACCGGTGGCGGTATCGCCGAAGCCATTACCCGCATCGCCGGCAGCTCCGCCTGGTTCGAGGCCGGCTTCGTCACCTATTCCAACCGCCAGAAGACCCTGCAGCTGGACGTGCCCGAGGCCCTGTTCGAGCAGGTCGGAGCGGTCAGCGAAGAGGTGGTGACGGCCATGGCGCTGGGTGCGCAACAGCGCGCCGGGGCGCGCTTCGCCGTGGCGGTGAGCGGGATCGCCGGGCCGGGTGGCGCGGTGCCGGGCAAGCCGGTCGGCACCGTCTGGCTGGCCTGGCGCGACGGCGAGAAATTGCGCACTGAACGGCAGGTCTTTGCCGGCGATCGCGCCGCCGTCCGCCAGCAGACCCAGGTCCGCGCGCTGGAGGTTTTATTGGCGTTTCTGACCGAGGAAAAAGGCCCTCAGGTGTAGCAACCAGGGGGCGACTATGGTTTAATACTGTTCACTTATACAGGTATCCACGGCCGTCTGGCCCTTCTTTCTCCGAGAGGAATCTAATGGACGACAACAAAAAGCGTGCCCTGGCCGCGGCCTTGGGACAGATTGAAAAGCAATTCGGCAAGGGCACCGTGATGCGCATGGGCGATCACGATCGCCAGGCCATTCCGGCGATTTCCACCGGCTCCCTGGGTCTCGACATCGCCCTCGGCATCGGCGGTCTGCCCAAGGGCCGTATCGTCGAAATCTACGGTCCCGAGTCCTCGGGCAAGACCACCCTGACCCTGTCGGTCATCGCCCAGGCCCAGAAGCAGGGCGCCACCTGCGCCTTCGTCGACGCCGAGCACGCGCTGGACCCGGACTATGCCGGCAAGCTGGGCGTCAACGTCGACGACCTGCTGGTGTCCCAGCCGGATACCGGCGAACAGGCCCTGGAAATCACCGACATGCTGGTGCGCTCCAACGCGGTCGACGTCATCATCGTCGACTCCGTGGCCGCCCTGGTGCCCAAGGCCGAGATCGAAGGCGAGATGGGTGACATGCACGTGGGTCTGCAGGCGCGTCTGATGTCCCAGGCGCTGCGCAAGATCACCGGCAACATCAAGAACGCCAACTGCCTGGTCATCTTCATCAACCAGATCCGCATGAAGATCGGTGTGATGTTCGGCAACCCCGAGACCACCACCGGCGGTAACGCCCTGAAGTTCTACTCCTCGGTCCGTCTCGACATCCGCCGCATCGGCGCGGTGAAGGAAGGCGACGAGGTGATCGGTAGCGAAACCCGTGTCAAGGTGGTCAAGAACAAGGTGGCACCGCCGTTCCGTCAGGCCGAGTTCCAGATCCTCTACGGCAAGGGTATCTACCTGAACGGCGAGATCATTGATCTGGGCGTGCAACTGGGTCTGATCGAGAAGTCGGGCGCCTGGTACAGCTACCAGGGCAGCAAGATCGGCCAGGGCAAGGGCAATGCTGCCAAGTTCCTGGAAGACAACCCCGAGATCAAGGGCGCCGTGGACAAGGCGATCCGCGAGAAGCTGCTGAGCCAGCCGACTAATCAGAAGGCCGAAGTGGCCGCTGAAGAAGACGCTGACGTCGATTTCTGATCGCCGGCCAGTGCTCTAGACGACCCCCGCCCCGTGCGGGGGTTTTCGCATAAGGAGGATCACCCTTGGGCAATCCACTGGATACCACCGCTGCCATCCGTTTCGCCGCCATGGACCTCCTGGCGCGTCGCGAGCATGGCCGTGAAGAGCTGTCGCGCAAGCTGCGGCGGCGCGGGGCCGAGGAAAGCCTGCTCGGTCCGGTGCTGGATCGCCTGGCCGAGGATGGCCTGCTCGACGAAAGCCGCTATCTGGAGAGCTATATCGCCAGCCGTGCCCGTTCCGGTTACGGCCCCATGCGGATCCGCGAAGAACTGGGCCAGCGTGGCCTGAAAAGAGAGCAGGTGGAAACGGCCCTGCGCGAAGCGGATGTGGACTGGCAGGCGCAGCTGGAAGAGGTGTGGCGCCGGAAATTCGGTACACCGCCGGCCGACGCCAAGGAGCGCGCCAAGCAGGGCCGCTTCCTGGCCTACCGAGGTTATGCCATGGACGGGATCAACCGGGTGCTGAGCCGGCGGTAATGGGGCGTGGCTTGCGGTGTTGGGCTTTGCTGCGCTCAGCGCCAGCCTGCAGGTCCACTCCGCCCGCGGTGAGCGACTGATTGCGGAAAACGGCTAACCCCCTCTCCCTGAGGGAGAGGGTTGGGGTGAGGGCGCGCGTCGCGGTGATGCCGAAGGGAAAGGGAGTTGCCATTTCCCGTGCTTTTGCCTGGAAACGAATCAGGCTCAGCGCTATCGCGGCCATGGGCCGCTCCTACCGTCAACTCAGCGTCCGTAGGAGCGGCCCATGGCCGCGATGTCAGCAATCAACCTCGGTCGCGCAGGTTTGCCCTGAGCAGAGTGCAGACCAACATCGATTCTGGTGTTGGAGAGCGTTGGGCTTCGCTGCGCTCAACCCAACCTAGGTGGCTGCCCAATGCTCCGGTCGATTGAGTTCGTCCACCAGTTCGCGCAGACGGCCATAGTGACGACCGTGGAAGTCAAAGGTGAGGCGTGTCAGGTGGGCGAACTCGGCTTCGTCGGCCTCGCCTTCGCCCGGGGCCAGCAGGGTGAAGCCCGGGGTGCGACAGAGGTCGGCGAAATCCGCGGCCAGCTGTTCCAGGCAGGCGGGGGTCACGGCGTGCTTGAGACGGATGTGCAGCAGGCCGTCACGCCGGCGGGTGGAGTGGTAGTTGCCGTAGAAGTGCTCGATCTCGGCCGCGGCGGCTTCCGGCGAACGCACCAGGCGCACCAACTTGAGATCGGCGGGAAGGATGTAGCCTTCTTCCAGCAGGTTGCGCTGCAGATAGGCCAGGGTGTCGTCCCAGAAATGGCCGTCGGGGGTGTCCAGCAGGACCAGCGGCACCAGGGGGCTCTTGCCGGTCTGGATCAGGGTGAGCACCTCGAAGGTCTCGTCCAGGGTGCCGAAGCCGCCGGGGCAGAGCACCAGAGCATCCGCCTCCTTCAGAAAGAACAGCTTGCGCACATAGAAGAAGTGAAAGGACAGCAGGTGATCCGTGCCCTCGATGGTCGGATTGGCGCGCTGTTCGAAGGGCAGGGTGATGTTGAAGCCGAGACTGGCTTCCGGCCCCGCGCCCTCGTGGGCGGCGCCCATGATGCCGGCGCCGCCGCCGGTGATGACCATCATGTCGCGGCGGGCCAGGGCGCTGCCCAGTTCGCGGGCGAGGGTATAGAGGCCGTGATCGATGCGGGTCCGCGCCGAGCCGAACACCGTGACCTTGCGCCGCCGGCGAAAGCGCTCCAGGGTGCGGAAGGCCTGCTCCAGCTCCTTGAGCGTCTGCAGCATGATCTTGGCGTCCCAGCGCGCCGGATTGGTCTGCGCCATGCGCACCACCGTCACCAGCATCTCGCGGTAGAGGCCGAGATTGGGGCTGCCGCCTGGCAGCGCATGCGCCAGCAATTCGTCGATGCGCTGACCGAGATCGGCGGCGCTGGGCTCCACATGGCGGGCCAGGTAGCTGTCGTCGCTGTCCTCGGTCATGGCCGCGGTCTCCGCTTACTTGCCCAGGCCGCAGTCGGCGGCCTGGAAGCGCTCGACCATGACCGGCTTGTTGGTCTGGTATTCGGTGAAGTCATAGACCAGGGTGGCGCCGCGGGCCAGCAGCTGGCGATAGCCGTTGTTCTGGCAGACGCTTTCGGCGAGCTGCACCCGCACCGTGGCCGGATTCTCGCGCATGCGGGCGGCATGGGCCGGGCGGACGCTGAGGTTGTTGATCAGCTGCTTGCCCTGCACGGTGTAGCCGCGGTCGAGGATGTCCTCGTTGATGGCGCGGGGCGTGCCCTGGCTGCTTTCGGTGGCCACCTTGCGCAGCATCTGGTTGAGCTCGTGGTCCTTGAGCGACTCGGCCGCCTGGACGGTGAAGGGCAGGGCGAGGGTCAGGGCGAGCAAAGCAAAACGAGGCATCGTGTTCTCCAGCGTAGAGGAGCCCGTTTCGACCGTGGTCGCGGGCGGGGGTTCGCAAGGCGTCTGCGCAGGGTAACCTGCCTGGCCGCCGCGGGCATCCCGATCGCTCTGGTAAACTGCGCTTTTGCCCGCGAGCCCGGCATGACCCCGATCAGCGACACCCCTCTGCATGCCGTGGCCCGTTTGCGCCAGGAGCGCCTGGCGCGCAGCATCAAGCCCTTCATCGCCCGTGGCTCGCGCATGGCGCGCTGCCCGAATTGCCGCCTGGCGCCCAGCCACTGCCTCTGCGACTTGCGTCCCCTGCGCCAGACCCAGGCCGGCATGTGCCTGCTGATGCACGACGTCGAGCCGCTCAAGCCGAGCAACACCGGCTGGCTGATCGCCGACGTGGTGGCCGACACCCACGCCTTCGGCTGGAGTCGCACGGCGGTGGATCCGGCGCTGCCGGAATTGCTCGCGCAGCCGGAATGGCAACCACTGCTGGTATTTCCCGGCGAATACGCCGCGCCCGAGCGGGTGGTCGAGAGCCTGCCGCTGGCCCCCGGTCAGCGCCCGCTGTTCGTGCTGCTGGATGCCACCTGGACCGAGGCGCGCAAGATGTTTCGCAAGAGTCCCTATCTGGACCACCTGCCGGTGCTGAGCTTTCAGCCCAATGCGCTGTCGCGCTACCGGTTGCGGCGCTCCACCCGCGGCGAGCACCTATGCACCGCCGAGGTCGCCGCCCTGTGCCTGGAACTGGCCGGTGAGGCACCGGCCGGACGCCTGCTGGAGGCCTATCTGGATGTCTTCAGCGAGCGCTACCTGGATGCCAAGCATCACCTGCCGCTGGCGGCGGACAGCCCGGCCAGCCGGCAACTGAAGACCCTGCGCGCTAGTTGACCGGCTTGACCTCGACCGGCGCCTGGCGCGGCCAGAGCTGGGCGGCGAGCATGCCGGCGAACATCAGGACGCAACCCAGGTAGCCACGGCCACTGAGGGCCTCGCCTAGCAGCCAGGCACCAAAGAAGGCGGCGAACACCGCCTCCAGGGAAAAGATCACCGCCGCATGGGAGGCGATGGCGCCGCGTTGGGCGAAGACCTGCAAGGTGTAGCCGATGCCGGCGGCGATCACCCCGCCATAGAGCAGCTCGGGCAGGGCCAGGACGATCCGCGTCGACTGGATCGGCTCGAACGCCAGCGCCAGCGCGAGGCTGAGCACGGCGCAGACGCCGAATTGCAGAATCGACAGCACCGTGGCGTCGTGGCGACTGGAATAGTGGCCCACCAGCAGGACATGGACACCCCAGGCCAGCGCGCCGGCCAGTTGCAGCAGATCGCCCGAGGCCACCTGGAAGTTGTCGCCGATGCTCAGCAGCCCCATGCCCACCACCGCCAGGCTGGCGCCGATCCAGGTGCCCAGGTGGCTGCGCTGGCCGAGCAGCAGCCCCAGCAGCGGCACCACGATGACATAGAGACCGGTGATGAAGCCGGAGTTGGTCACGCTGGTGAACAGCAGCCCCACCTGCTGCAGATTGATGCCCAGGGTCAGCACCAGGCCCATCAGCAGGCCGCCCTTGAGGGTGTCGCGGGTCAGGCGCTGCTGACGGCCGCGGCGGCGCAGGAACAGTAGCAGCGGGACCAGGGTCAGGGCGCCCAGGGCGAATCTCAGGCCGGTGTAGAGAAAGGGACCGATGTGCTCCATACCGCCGGTCTGGGCGACGAAGGCGCTGCCCCAGATGAGGGCGGTGAGCAGCATGAGCAGATCGGCACGCAGGGCGGCGCTGGGCATGGGGCATCTCTTGGGCAAAACGGCAACTGTGCCGCAAACCGCAGGGCCTTGCCTACCGTCGGCGAGCCACCCGGCCTTGCTCCCGTCCGCGCCGTTCGGCATGCTTGCGTGCAGCCCGTGCGCCAGCTTCCTGGTCGATGGGGGCGCTCACGACAACAAGGAAAGCTACACCATGGCGGCTGCCTACCAGATCCTGATCGCCGACGATCATCCGCTGTTTCGCAGCGCGCTGCAGCAGGCCCTGACCCTGGGGCTGGGTGCCCAGGCGCGGCTCACCGAAGTGGCCGACATCGCCGAACTCCAGGCCTGCCTGGCCGAGCGCACCGACTGGGATCTGGTCCTGCTCGATCTCAACATGCCCGGCGCCTATGGCTTTTCCGGACTGGTCCTCTTGCGCGGCCAGTATCCCCAGGTGCCGGTGGTGATGATCTCGGCCCAGGAAGAACCCGCCGTGGTGCAGCGCGCCCGGGAATTCGGCGCCAGTGGCTTCATTCCCAAGTCCAGCGATCTGAGCACCCTGCAACAGGCGGTCAGTCAGGTGCTGGATGGCGATACCTGGTGGCCACCGCAGGTGGAAGGCGCCGCCGCCCTGAGCGAGGAGGCCAAGGCCGCCAGTGCCGGCCTCGCCAGTCTCACGCCGCAGCAATTCCGGGTGCTCACCATGCTCTGCGAGGGGCTGCTCAACAAGCAGATCGCCTTCGAGTTGAATGTCTCCGAAGCCACGGTCAAGGCCCATGCCACGGCCATCTTTCGTAAACTTGGCGTCCGCACCCGCACCCAGGCGGCCCTGCTGCTGCAGCAGTTGGAGAGCACGTCCGGCTGATGTCCGCTGGCAGCGGCGCCCGGCGTGGGCGTGACTGCCCACCTTCCCCTTTTCCGCACCTGCCGTCCACGCGCGTCGGCGGTTCGCCCCTGCTGGATGGAGCTTTTTCTTGATCTCTCCCTACAAAGGCAAGACCGGTCTGCGCCGGGTCATCAACGCCACCGGCTATTCCCTGGCCGGCCTGCGCACGGCCTTTCGCCAGGAAGCGGCCTTTCGTTCGCTGGTGCTGCTCAACGTGATATTGGTGCCCCTGGCCTTCTGGCTGGACGTGAGTCGCGGCGAGCGGGCGCTGCTGGTGGCGGTCTGCCTGCTGTCGCTGGTGGTCGAATTGTTCAACGCCGCCATCGAAGCGGTGGTGGATCGCATTTCCCTGGACTGGCACGAACTGTCGAAGAATGCCAAGGATCTTGGCAGTGCTGCGCAGTTCGTGGCCATGATCATCATCGCCGTGGTCTGGGGCATCGTCCTGCTCGGCTGAGCAGGACGAGGATCACAGGGTCGCGCCCAGGGTGGCGCCGGCTGCCGTGTCGTCCGCGGCGAGGCCCCTTTCCACCAGGCTGGGCTGGGCCGAATGGATGACCTTGTGGATGAAGTGCAGCTTGGCGATCACCGGGGCGGGCAGGGCGAAGGGATAGAAGTCCGGCTGGCCCATGCTGCGGGATAATTCGTTGAGCATGGCCGCCAGTTCGATCCAGGCATTGGCGAAGCCGAGGAATTCGTCGTCGCTGTGGTCTTCCGCCTCGTATAGCGCCTCGCGGGTAAAGGGCTGGAAGTCCAGCTGCAGGCTGCCGGCGTTCATGCCCAGGCTGGCGGCGGTGGCCAGGGTATCCATCATGTGCAGGTAGTGCGCCCAGGTCTCCGCCCAGTCCTCCCAGGGGTGCATGGTGGCGTAGGCGCTGACGTACTGGCTTTCCCAGCCGGCCGGTGCGCCCTGTTCATAGTGGCGCTGCAGGGCTTCGCCATAGTCGGCGCGCTCGTCGCCGAAGAGGGCGCGGAAGGGCTCTTCCCAGTCGGTCCCGGCGACCAGACGATCGAAGTAGTAATGCCCGACCTCGTGGCGGAAATGCCCGAGCAGGGTACGATAGGGCTCGTGCATGTCGGCACGGACCTTTTCCCGGTGGGCGTCGTCTGCCTCGAGGATGTTCAGGGTGATGAGGCCATTGGCATGCCCGGTGGTGGGGGTGCCGGTGGCGTCGGGGGCGAGGAAGTCGAAGGCGAGTCCGTGCTCGGCATCCACGGTCTGGGGGATCACCTGCAGCCCCAGCCCCAGCAACTGGGCGACCAGTTGCCGCTTGGCCAGCTCCAGCTTGCGCCAGCGCTCGCCGTTGCCCTCGAAGGACAGATCCGGAATGGTGTGGTTGAGCTGGCAGGCCACGCAGAATTCATTGCCGGAATCGGCCGGCACCAGCCAGTTGCAGGCAGCGGGCGTGTCCAGGTTGGCGCAGCGGCGATAGAGGCCGCTGCCGGCCTCGGGCAACTGCCAGAGACCGCCTTCGCCCGGCAGCAGCGCCGTCGGCGTGCCCTGGTCCGGGGCGTAGCCCAGGGCGTTGCCACAGGCCAGGCATTCGCTGTTGGGAAAGAAGATGGCCTGGCCGCAGGTGCAGTTGGCGACCTTGCGCTGGACGGGCAGGGCGCGCAGGGCGTTGCGTTGCTGACGATTGGAACTGTAGCTTCCGAGAAAATTGCGCATGGGGGCTGATACCTGGCGAGAGCGGCCGCGTCGGACGCCGGCGGAGCGCCGGCGTCTTGCTAGCGAATTAGTAGAGCGGCCAGACCCTGGAGTTCCGGGTTGTTCGTCGCCTGGGACGACCGGCGAGGGCTCTGGGATCGGTCCCGGCAACCGCTGACGCTCCGCTGGCCGTGGTGGCCCGCGTTTGCGGTGGCGCATCCCGAGCCACACCACTACCCTAGTGACCATCGAGACGGGCGCGGGCGTTCCGGCGCCCCCGCCGCTGCGCGCCGTCCGAATCCGCTTCCGTACCCTGTCAGCCGTCCCTTGACCATGCCCCCGAACGCTTCCCGCAATGCCAGCGACATGACCGGCAGCTACCACGAACTCTGGAGTCCGCGGGGCGGCGTGCGGCCGCCCTGGCGCCGTTTCTACGGCCATCTGGCCGGGCTGCGACCCGCCCAGCTCGACCAGCGCCAGGCCCTGATCGCGCGGCAGATCCAGGAAAACGGCGTGACCTACAATGTCTACGCCGATCCCAAGGGCAGCGATCGGCCCTGGGCGCTGGACCTGCTGCCCCAGCTGATCTCGGCGGAGGAGTGGGCGCCCCTGGCCGCCGGCGTGGCGCAGCGGGCGCGCCTGCTGAATCGGGTGCTGGGCGATCTCTATGGCGAGCAGCGCCTGCTGCACGAGCGGCTGCTGCCGCCGGAGCTGGTGTTCGGGCACAACAACTTTCTCTGGGCTTGCCAGGGGCTGCGTCCGCCGGGCGATACCTGGCTGCACGTCTACGCGGTGGATCTGGCGCGGGCGCCTGATGGTCGCTGGTGGGTGCTGGCCGATCGCACCCAGGCGCCGTCCGGCGCCGGCTATGCCCTGGAGAATCGCCACATCGTGGCGCGGGCCTTTCCCGAGTTGCACCGCGATCTGCAGGTCCAGCCGCTCAACGGCTACTTCCAGGCGCTGCAACGCACCCTGAGCACGGGCCTGGACACCGGCGAGGAGGCGCCGCTGGCGGTGCTGCTGACGCCGGGGCGCTACAACGAGACCTACTTCGAGCACCTCTACCAGGCGCGGCAACTGGGCTTTCCGCTGGTGGAAGGCCAGGACCTCACGGTGCGCGACGCCTGCCTCTATCTCAAGACCCTGAGCGGGCTGAGGCGCGTCCATGCGGTGTTCCGCCGGCTGGACGACGACTTCTGCGATCCGCTGGAATTGCGTACCGATTCGGCGCTGGGCGTACCCGGCCTGCTGGAAGCGGTGCGCCAGGGCAACGTCATCATGGCCAATGCCCTGGGCAGCGGCTTGCTGGAGTCGCCCGGTCTGCTGGGCTTTCTGCCCGGTGTCTGCCAGGCCCTGCTGGGCGAAACCCTGGCATTGCCTTCCGTCGCCACCTGGTGGTGCGGCGAGAAGCCGGTGCGCGAAGCGGCCCTGGCGCGGCTGGCGGAGCTGGTGATCAAGCCGGCCTATCCGGCCCAGGGCTTCGAGCCGGTGTTCGGCAAGGCCCTGGATACCGCGGGGCTGGCCGAACTGCGCGCGCGCATCCTGGCCACGCCCCACGCCTATGTGGCCCAGGAACGCATCCAGCTGTCCCAGGCGCCGGTCTGGCAGGGCAGCAGTCTGCAGTCGCGGGCCATCGGCATGCGCGTCTATGCGGTGGCCAGCGAAGACGGCTACTGGGTGATGCCCGGTGGGCTGACCCGGGTCGCTCATGAAGGCGCCGCGGTGGTGTCCATGCAGCGCGGCGGGTCGAGCAAGGACACCTGGGTGCTGGGCGGCAGTCGCGGCGCCGCCGAGGTGCCCGGGGCGCGGGTGCTGGGGGTGCGCGACCTGGTGCGCAAGGACCCCTTCCTGCCCTCGCGCACCGCCGAGAATCTGTTCTGGTACGGTCGCTACAGCGAGCGCTGCGAGGATGCCGCGCGCCTGCTGCGGATCGTCCTGAGTCGCTACCTGGACGCCGACGACGGCGGGCCGGCGGTGCAGTCGGCCATCGATCTGGCCACGGCCCTGGAATTGCTGCCCGCGGGCGGCCGGCTGGCGGAGCAGCTGCATGCCGCCCTGGGGCCGGGCGACTTTCCCAGCGGCCTGGGCGCCAATCTGCAACGGCTGCACTGGGCCGCGGCCCAGGTCCGCGGCCGGCTGTCGCCGGAGAACTGGCGCGCCATCCGCGAGGTGGAGCGCGAGGCCCATGGCCTGGGCCAGGTCGGCAGCGAGCCGGGCGAGGCGCTGCAGAGTCTCAACCGCCTGGTGATGGCGCTGGCTGCGGTGGCCGGCTTCACCTTCGACGACATGACCCACGACGAGAGCTGGCGCTTTCTGATGATCGGCCGGCGCATCGAACGGGTGCAATTCCTCGCCGGCAGCCTGGCGCACTTCCTCGAAGGCGGCGCCACCTGGGATGCGGCGGGCCTGGAATGGCTGCTGGAGCTGGGCAACAGCATCATCACCTATCGCTCGCGCTACCAGGCGGCGCCCCAGCTGATCCCGGTGCTGGACCTGCTGATGCTGCACGAGCACAATCCCTATTCGATCCGCTTCCAGCTGCATGCGCTGATCAACGCCGTGGAGCACCTGGAACGCTATTACGGCCTGCCCCGCGATCCGGCATTGCACGATACCTACGACCGCCTGCGCCGCTTCGACCTCGGCACCCTGGAGAACACCCTGTTCGGCGACGCCGGCCGGGTCGAGGTGCAGCAGGGCCTGGCGCGCCTGCTGCGGCAGATCGCCGAGGCCAGCAGCCAGCTGTCCGAACGGGTCATCTATCGCTGCTTCGCCCATGTCGATGCCGTCAGTCAGCGTACGGTATCCATGTGATGAATCAGGTTCGCTATCGCATCCAGCACGACACCCACTATCGCTACGAGGCGCCGGTGTCGCTGTCGCAGCAGCTGCTGCACCTGTTGCCACGCGACTGCGCCTGGCAGCGCTGCCTGTCCCGGCAACTGGTGATCCTGCCGCAGCCGACCCAGCGCCAGGACGCCTGGGACGCCTTCGGCAATCCGCTGACCCGGCTGTCCTTCGAGCGGCCCCACGACGAACTCTATGTCGGCACCGAGCTGGAGGTGGAAGTGGACTCCCGCGCCGGTCTCGGGCTGGCGGATTCGCCCCCCTGGGAACAGGTGCGCGATGGCCTGCGCTATCCCGCGGACCGGGTGCCGCTGGACGTCCATCACTTCCGTTTCGAATCCCCGGCGGTGCCCGTGGATGGCATCTTCGCCCGTTTTGCCGAGGACTGCTTCCCACCGGGCCGCCCCCTGCTGCTGGGCTGCCGGGCGCTGATGGAAAAAGTCCACCGCGAATTCCGCTTCGACGCCACCGCCACCCAGGTGGCGACGCCGCTGCGCGAGGTGCTGGAGCATCGCCATGGCGTCTGCCAGGACTTCGCCCACCTGATGCTGGCCTGCCTGCGCGCCCTGGGGCTGGTGGCGCGCTATGTCAGTGGCTATCTGCTGACCCGGCCGCCGCCGGGCAAGCCGCGGCTGATCGGTGCCGACGCCTCCCACGCCTGGGTCAGCGTGCATTGCCCGCTGCTGGGCTGGGTCGACTTCGATCCCACCAACGATGTCCTGCCGGACCTGGAGCACATCACCCTGGCCTGGGGGCGCGACTTCACCGACGTCTCGCCGCTACGCGGGGTGATTCTCGGCGGCGGCGACCACGATCCGGTGGTCGAGGTGACGGTGACGCCGCTGTAGCGTGCTGGTTTGGAAAGGACTCCATTGATGAAAGATCCCAAGTGGCTGAACATCCCGCTCGGCCCTGCACGACCCAATACCTTCCTGTTCTGCATAACGGTCCTCCTGGCCTTGCTCCTAGGCATCCGGATCGGTCGACCTGCGACGCCGGAAGCCTGGATGTATCTGTTACTGATCGGCCTTCCCCTGACCTGGGCAGTGTTTACGCGCCTTCATTGGCTGGACGACTGGAGCCGACGCTGCCGTTACGGCTTCGCGCCTCTACTGGTCTTGCTGGCAAGAGCGGCACTGATCGTGGCGATTTTCAAGATTGAGCCGTTGTCGCGGCCAGTTACGAGCTGGCTATGGCAACAGGTGGGCATCTGGTTTCCAGATATCCACTGAAGCTATTGTCTATACAAAATAGGCTACCTTTTTACCTAACATTGGCCGCCCATGAACGGAGGCGCTTGTCTGCTATTTTGAGACGATAGCTATATCGGGAATGCTTGACGAGGGATCGACTCTGGATTAAATGTATATACATTAACCGGAGAGGTCACCATGTCCGTCGCTACCCAAGCGCTGCTCTGGCGCCATGTCACCCTGTTCGATGGCCTCCAGTCCTGGCCCACGCCCATGGCCGTTCGGGTGGAGGCTGGCCGCATTGTCGGACTCTGGCCGGAAGCCGACTTCCTGGCCGCGCAGGGCGAGGGGGCCGAACTGGCCGGGAAAGGCGGGGTGCTGACGCCCGGGCTGGTGGATTGCCATACCCACCTGGTCCATGCCGGCCAGCGTGCCGGGGAATTCGAGCAGCGGCTGGAAGGGACGAGCTATGCCGAGATCGCCCGGGCCGGTGGTGGCATCCTCGGCACGGTGCGCGCGACGCGGGCGGCCAGCGAGGCAGAACTCTTCGCCGTTGCCCGACCGCGCTTGCAGGCGCTGATCGACGAGGGCGTCACCACCGTGGAGATCAAGTCCGGCTATGGCCTGACGGTGGCCGACGAACTCAAGCTATTGCGGGTCGCTCGGCGTCTGGGCGAGGCGCTGCCGGTACGGGTGATCACCACGCTGCTGGGCGCCCATGCCGTACCGCCGGAATTCCAGGGCGATGCCGAGGGCTACGTCGATCTGGTCTGTCGGGAGATGATCCCGGCCGCGGTGGCCGAGGGCCTGGCCGATGCGGTGGACGTCTTCTGCGAGGGCATCGCCTTTTCGCCGGCCCAGTGCGAGCGGGTATTCCTGGCGGCGCGCGAGCACGGTCTGCCGATCAAGGCCCATGCCGAGCAGCTGTCCAACCTGGGTGGCAGTGCCCTGGCCGCGCGGCTGGGCGCGCTGTCGGCGGATCACGTGGAGTATCTCGACGAAGCCGGAGTGCGTGCCCTGGCCGCCGCCGGTACGGTCGCCGTGCTCTTGCCCGGTGCCTTCCTGATGCTGGGCGAAAACCAGCATCCGCCCGTGGAATTGCTCCGTCGGTACGGGGTGCCCATGGCCCTGGCCAGTGACGCCAACCCCGGCACCTCGCCGCTCTATCTGCCGACCCTGATCGCGCACCTGGGCTGCACCCTGTTTCGGCTGACCCCCCGCGAGGCCCTGGCCGGCATGACCGCCCATGCGGCCCAGGCCCTGGGGCGTCCGGAACTGGGCCGCATCCAGGTGGGTGCCTCGGCGGATCTCTGCCTGTGGGACGTCGGTCAGCCGGCGGAGCTGGCCTATGAGGTGCGTCCGGGGCGCCTGCGTCAGCGCGTCTTCGCCGGGGAGGTGCAGCATGTTCGCTGATCGCCAGACCCTGGAATGCTGGACCGGTCGTACCGATCCGGAAGCCGACGCCTTGCGCTGGCACCAGTGTATCCAGCCGCTGGCCGTGGACAGCGCGCCGGGTATGGCGCTGCTGGGTTTCGCCTGCGACGAGGGAGTGCGGCGCAACCAGGGTCGCACCGGCGCTGCCGAGGGTCCCGTCGCCCTGCGGCGGGCCCTGGCCAACGTGGCCTGGCAGCGTCAGGGCCCAGCCTATGATGCCGGTGATATTCGCTGCGCCGATTGTGATCTGGAAGGCGCTCAGACGCGCCTGGTCGGGGCCGTGCGCGGTCTGCTGGACGGCGGTCATCTGCCGCTGGTGCTGGGCGGCGGTCACGAGGTGGCCTGGGCCAGCTGGTCGGGCCTGGCGCTGCACCTGGCCAAGACGCTACCCAAGCCACGCATCGGCATCGTCAATTTCGATGCCCACCTGGACCTGCGCGATCCGACGCGGGGACCCACCTCAGGTACGCCCTTCGCCCAGATCGCCGCGCACTGCGCCACCCACGGCTGGCCCTTCCACTATGCCTGCCTGGGCCTGAGTCTGGCGGCCAATACCCGCACCCTGCTCAGGCGTGCCGCCGAGCTGGATGTGTTGATCCGCGAAGACCATGAGATTCGCGAGGGCAGTCTTGAGCACATCGGCGCCGAACTGGACGCCTTCGCCGCCGGCTGCGATGCCCTCTATCTCACCTTCGACCTGGATGTGCTACCCGCGGCCGACGCCCCCGGGGTCAGCGCGCCTGCCGCCCATGGCGTCAGCCTCGCCCTGTTGGAACCCCTGATCCGTCGGCTCAAGGCCAGCGGCAAGTTGCGCCTGGCCGACGTGGCCGAACTCAATCCCGCGCTCGACCAGGACGGCCGCACGGCCCGGGTCGCGGCGCGGCTGATCCATACCCTGGCACTGGACCTCTAGGGCCTGCCGCGAACAACAAGAGAGGAAGACCCCATGACCCGCTTTCGTGAAGGTGAGATCCGTGCCCCCCGCGGCACCCAGCTCAATGCCAGGAGCTGGCTGACCGAGGCGCCGCTGCGCATGCTGATGAACAATCTCGATCCCGAGGTCGCGGAAAATCCCCAGGAGCTGGTGGTCTACGGCGGCATCGGCCGGGCGGCGCGCAACTGGGAGTGCTACGACAGGATCGTCGAGAGCCTCAAGGCGCTGGGTGACGACGAAACCCTGCTGGTGCAATCGGGCAAGCCGGTCGGGGTGTTCAAGACCCACGCCGATGCCCCGCGGGTGCTGATCGCCAACTCCAACCTGGTACCGCACTGGGCCAGCTGGGAGCACTTCAACGAACTGGATGCCAAGGGCCTGGCCATGTACGGCCAGATGACCGCCGGCAGCTGGATCTACATCGGCAGCCAGGGCATCGTGCAGGGCACCTACGAGACCTTTGTCGAGGCCGGGCGCCAGCACTACCAGGGTGACCTGCGCGGCCGCTGGGTGCTGACCGCCGGTCTCGGCGGCATGGGCGGCGCCCAGCCCTTGGCCGCGACCCTGGCCGGCGCCTGTTCGCTGAACATCGAGTGCCAGCAGAGCCGTATCGATTTCCGCCTCAAGACCCGCTATGTGGACGAACAGGCCAGCGACCTGGACGACGCCCTGGCACGCATCGCCCGGCACACCGCCGCCGGTGCCGCGGTGTCCGTCGCCCTGCTGGGCAACGCCGCCGAGATCCTGCCGGAACTGGTCCGCCGCGGCGTGCGCCCGGATATGGTCACCGACCAGACCAGCGCCCACGATCCGCTCAATGGCTACCTGCCGGCCGGTTGGAGCTGGGAGCAGTATCGTGATCGCGCCCAAACCGATCCGGCTGCCGTGGTCGCCGCGGCCAAGCAGTCGATGGCCGTGCACGTCCAGGCCATGCTGGACTTCCAGAAGATGGGCGTCCCCACCTTCGACTACGGTAACAACATCCGCCAGATGGCCCAGGAAGCCGGCGTCGCCGATGCCTTCGCCTTCCCGGGCTTCGTGCCGGCCTATATCCGTCCGCTGTTCTGCCGCGGCATCGGTCCGTTCCGCTGGGCCGCATTGTCGGGCGATGCCGAGGACATCCATCGCACCGACGCCAAGGTCAAGGAACTGATTCCCGATGACGCCCACCTCCACCGCTGGCTTGACATGGCCCGCGAGCGCATCGCCTTCCAGGGCTTGCCGGCGCGCATCTGCTGGGTCGGCCTGGGCTTGCGTGCCAAGCTGGGGCTGGCCTTCAACGAGATGGTGCGCAGCGGCGAACTCAAGGCGCCCATCGTCATCGGGCGTGACCACCTGGACAGCGGCTCGGTATCCAGCCCCAACCGCGAGACCGAGGCCATGCAGGACGGCTCCGATGCCGTCTCCGACTGGCCACTGCTCAACGCCCTGCTCAACACCGCCAGCGGCGCCACCTGGGTCTCGCTGCACCACGGCGGCGGGGTAGGGATGGGCTTCTCCCAGCATTCCGGGATGGTCATCGTCTGCGACGGCACCGACGCCGCCGCCGCCCGTATCGCCCGGGTGCTGCACAACGACCCGGCCACCGGGGTGATGCGCCACGCCGACGCCGGCTATGACATCGCCATCGACTGCGCCCGCGAGCAGGGCCTGAATCTGCCCATGATCGGCAAAGGAGTCTGATCGATGCACACCCTTGTCCTGAAACCCGGCACCCTCGACCTGGCCCAGCTGCGCCAGGCCTATCTGCAGCCGCTGCGCATGGAACTGGATCCGGCCGCCCACGCGGCCATCGATGCCAGCGTGGCCTGCGTGGAAAGCATTCTCGCGGAAGGCCGGACCGCCTATGGCATCAACACCGGCTTCGGCCTGCTGGCCTCGACGCGGATTGCGCCGGCGGATCTGGAAAAGCTGCAGCGCTCCCTGGTGCTGTCCCATGCCGCCGGCGTGGGCGAGGCGCTGGACGATGACCTGGTGCGGCTGATCATGCTGCTCAAGGTCAACAGCCTGGCCCGCGGTTTCTCCGCCATTCGCCGCCAGGTCATCGAGGCGCTGATCGCCCTGATCAATGCCGAGGTCTATCCGCACATCCCGCTCAAGGGCTCGGTGGGGGCCTCGGGTGACCTGGCGCCGCTGGCGCACATGTCGCTGGTGCTGATCGGCGAGAGTAAGGCGCGCTACCAGGGCCAGTGGCTGCCGGCCCGCGAGGCGCTGGCGGTCGCGGGCCTCGAACCCATGACCCTGGCGGCCAAGGAGGGCCTGGCGCTGCTCAATGGCACCCAGGTGTCCACCGCCTACGCCTTGCGCGGGCTGTTCGAGGGTGAAGACCTGTTCGCCGCGGCCACGGTCTGCGGCGGCCTGAGCGTCGAGGCCATGCTTGGTTCTCGGGCGCCCTTCGATGCGCGTATCCATGCCGCGCGGGGCCAGCGTGGCCAGATCGACGTGGCCGCGGCCTATCGCGAGCTGCTCACTGACAGCAGCGAGGTGTCCCGCTCCCACGCCAATTGCGACAAGGTCCAGGATCCCTATTCGCTGCGCTGCCAGCCCCAGGTGATGGGCGCCTGCCTGACCCAGTTGCGCCAGGCCGCCGAGGTGCTGGAGGTGGAGGCCAACGCCGTGTCCGATAACCCGCTGGTGTTCGCGGAAGAGGGCGACGTCATCTCCGGCGGCAACTTCCACGCGGAGCCGGTGGCCATGGCCGCCGACAACCTGGCCCTGGCGCTGGCCGAGATCGGCGCCCTGTCGGAGCGGCGCATCTCGCTGATGATGGATCGGCACATGTCCCAGCTGCCGCCCTTCCTGGTGGAGAACGGCGGGGTCAATTCCGGCTTCATGATCGCCCAGGTCACCGCCGCGGCCCTGGCCAGCGACAACAAGGCCCTGGCCCATCCGGCCAGCGTCGACAGCCTGCCCACCTCGGCCAACCAGGAAGACCATGTGTCCATGGCGCCCAATGCCGGCAAGCGGCTGTGGGCGATGGCCGAGAACGTGCGCGGCATCCTGGCCATCGAGTGGCTGGGTGCCTGCCAGGGCCTGGACTTCCGGCATGGCCTGAAGAGTTCGGAACGCCTGGAAAGGGCGCGCAGCCTCTTGCGCGAGAGGGTGCCCTACTACCAGGAAGACCGCTTCTTCGCCCCGGACATCGAGGCGGCCAGCGCACTGCTGGCCAGCGGTTGCCTGAACGGGCTGGTCACGCCGCGGCTGCTGCCCAGTCTCTGAGGCGGACGCGGTCCGGCAGCCAGAACGCCGGACCGCGCGTTATCATCGGCTGTCCATTTTCCGACCTGGAGTTCGCGTGAGCAGCACGACACCCCCGCGCTACAAGGTGATCGAGGACTTTCTGCTCGAACGCATCCAGGGTGGTGCCTACCCGGTGCATCACCAGATCCCCACCGAGGAGCAGCTGGCGCGGGATTTCGCGGTCAGCCGCATGACCGCCAACAAGGCCATCACCCGCCTGGTGCAGCAGGGCTACCTGACGCGCCAGGCGGGACTCGGGACCTTTGTCATCGAGCGCAAGGCCGAGTCCTCGCTGCACGAGGTGATGAACATCGCCGCCGAGGTGCGCGCCCGAGGGCATGTCTATTCCAACGAGGTGCTGCGCAGCGAGGCCATCGCCGCCGACGATGAAGTGGCCCTGCGGCTGGGCCTGCGGATCGGCAGCCAGGTGTTTCACAGCATCCTGGTGCACCGCGAGAACGGCCTGCCCATCCAGCTGGAGGATCGCTACGTCAATCCGCGCTGGGTACCGCACTACCTGGAAAGCGACTTCAGCCGCCAGACGCCCAACGAGGTGCTGGTGGCCAGCTGTCCGATCAGCGATGTGGAACATATCGTCGAGGCGGTGCTGGCCACCGCCCAGACCGCACGCTGGCTGGACATCGCCGAGGGCGCGGCCTGCCTGTCGATGATCCGCCGCACCTGGTCGGACGAGCACCTGGTCAGCTATGTGCGGTTGCTGCATCCGGGCGACAGGTACAAGCTGAGCTCGACGACCCGGCATCGCTGAGGGACCTGGCGCGGGGAGGGGGGCTGGGCTTCGCGGTGCTCAACCCAACCTACGCGACTGTTCGCCCGCGCCGATCTACCCCCTCTCCCTTTGGAAGAGGGCTGGGGGGTGAGAGGAGCGGCATCGCTGTTGGGCTTCGCGGCGCTCAACCCAACCTACGCGACTGTTCGCCCGCGCCGATCTGCCCCCTCTCCCTTTGGGAGAGGGTTGGGGTGAGGGTGGCCCCTGCAGTCAGGGATCAGAGCCTGCTCACCAGGGCCACGGCGTCCTGTTTGGCCTGGTCGCGCGACGCCTGGTCGACTTCCGGTCCGAACAAGGTCTTTTCCACCACCACGGTGTGCATCCGATCGATGCCGACCATCTCGCACCAGGTGCGCAGATAGGACTCCTGGTGCTCCTGGCGATCCAGGGCCGCACCGCGGGCCGCGATCACCAGCGCCTGGCGACCGCCGAGCAGGCCGTTGAGGCCGCGGTCGTCGAAGGTGAACAGCAGGTCCTTCTGGCTGACCACGTCGAACAGCTGCTTGAGCTTGTAGGGGATGCCGAAATTCCAGCAGGGCACGCCGAATACCAGTACATCGGCGGCCTTGAAGCGCTGTGCCAGTGCCTTGGCCACCTTCCAGGCATGCTCCTGCTCGCTGCTGAGGGACTCGCCCTGGATGCCGGCGTACTTGGCGTCGAGGATGGGACCGTCGAATTCCGGCAGGTCGCACTGCCAGACGTCGAGGGTATCGACCTCGGCATCGGGGTGTTTGCCCTGCCAGGCCTGGATGAAGGCAGTGGCGACTTCCAGCGAGGCGGAGCGATCCTGGCGGGGCGAACCTATCACGTGCAACAGACGGGGCATGGCAGATCCTCGAAGGATGGGGATTGCGATAACTATAAGCGTCTCGCTGGGGTGCGCCAGCGTCGGCTAGGGTGTGCCGATGGATGGTCTGGGAGGCGGTTCCTGGCGTGACGACTGGTGTTGGGCGGGCCCTCACCCCAGCCCTCTCCCAGCGGGAGAGGGGGTGGTTTGGTGTGGGCGGTCGGCTGCGTGCGGGTAGGGTGGACAACGGCGCAGCCTTGTCCACGCGTCCTGGGTGGCACAGGTGGAAAACGCTGCGCGGTTTTCCACGCTACGGCTGGGTCAGGGCGAAGCCCAACAACCACCCATCCCCACCTCAGGCCGAACCGGCCTCCGTGCGCAGCGCCGGGCCGCGCAGGCCCAGCAGGGCGTCCACCACCAGGAACAGCAGCAGGCTGCCGCCCAGCACCGGCAGGCACAGGCCGAGCAGCAGGGCCGTCGCCGGGACCAGCAGACGCGGCAGGGGCGGCAGCTGGCGCCAGAGGGTGATCAGGCCGGGTTGTGCCGGATCGCGGCTGGGCCGACGGCGCCACCAGAGCAGATAGCCCCAGACGGTCATCACCAGCAGGCCCAGGGCGACGACCGCCAGCACCAGCTGGTTGGCCAGGCCGAACAGCACGCCCATGTGGGCATCGATGCCCCAGCGGGTCAGCTTGGCCGGCAGCGAGTACTGGGCGAAACGCACCTGATCGACCACCTTGAAGCTGGTCGGGTCGACGGCGACGGCGTCCACCTGGGTCGGCCAGCGGCGGTCGATCTCGCTCACCGTCCAGGCCTTGTCGGCGCTGCGCCCCGGACGGATCTCCAGCTTGCCGGCGTCGATGCCGGCGGCGCGGGCGCTGGCCAGCACCCCGTCGAAGGTGGCCGGATCCAGAGCCGGTGCCTTGGCCATGTGCATGGCGCCATGGTGATCGGCGTGCTCGTCATGGGCCATGGCCGGCGCGGGTGCGGTGCCTAGGGCGGTCTTCACGCCCGGCGTGGACCAGCCGTAGTGGGCGCGCAGCACGCCGATGTTGTCGCCGGCGAAGCGCGACCAGGTCAGACCGGTGGCGGAGAGGAACAGCAGGCCACCCAGCAGCCAGACCCCGGTGCTGGCATGCAGGCCGCGCAGGCCGCGGGCCGGGCGGCGCTGGCGGCGGCGCACCAGCCACAGGGTCAGACCGCCGAGGGCCGCGACCCACAGCCAGGAGGCGGCCAGTTCGCTGTAGAGGCGACCGGGCTCCCCGAGCAGCAGGCTGCGGTGGAACTGGTCGATGGTGGTGCGCAGCGGCAGGATGCCGCTGGTGCCATAGACCGCCAGATCGCCGCGGATGGCGCCGGTGACCGGATCGATGAACAGCGCCCGGTGGGTGGACTCGCCCAGCGCCGGATCGTTGAACATCACCCGGGTGGTGTCGCCCTCGGCCGGCGCGGGGCGCACCGCGCCCAGGGTCAGGGTGGGGTCTACCGCGGCCTGGGCGATATGGATCTGCTCGGCCAGCGGCAGGGGCTTGCCGCGGCTGGGGGTGTGCAGCGCCTCGGCATAGAGGTGGGCCTCGAGTTGCGGCGTGAGGGCATAGATCAGGCCACTGGCGGCGGCCACCAGCAGGAAGGGACCGACGAACAGGCCGATGAGGAAATGCAGCCGCGCCAACAGCTGCAGCAGCGGCCCCGGCGTCTTGGCGGTCGGAGCGGAGGGGTGCGAAGTCATAGCGTTCACCACGGAGCGACGCGCGGCCAGCGAGGGGCCACGCGCAGGATTACGAGAAAGGAGGACAGCCGTCTTTCGTCGCCGGGGTGTCAGGGCGCCTGGGGATGGAGCGTGGAGCGCCGTGCGCGGGGTGGCGGCGGCAGCGCACTCTGGTAGCGAGGACGATGAGGATCGCCGGGACGCAGCAGCCACTGCAGTACGACGGCGGCCAGCGTGGCGAGGAAGAGGGTGGCGGCGAACACGCAGTCACCCGTGGGGGAAAGGGTGGTCACGCTGCCGCCCGGCAGGCCCGCATGCATGCCGGCCATGTCGTCCTGGGCGGTCTGGGCGTGCAGGCCGTGGTGATGCTCGTGCCCCTGGGCCAGCGGAGGCGAGACCGGCAAGGTAAGTCGCGCCAGCATCTGGCCATGGCCGAGGGCGCAGACGAGTCCGTTCAGCAGGATGCAGGCGAGCAGCATCCAGGCGAGCGAAGCGCGCGGGGAACGGACGGTTATCATGGCGGGGAACTGTATCATCGTCGCGGGCCACGCACAGCCCGGCCGGCGCGAACCTGCGCCGAAATGTCGCGCCCCTGCCGCTGCTGGAGAGACGAACAGGACCATGAGCGAAGCGCCACCCATCACCCTCGAACGGCTCACCGTGGCGGATGACGAGACGCTGGGTTTTCTGCTGGCGAGCTATCGCGAGCTGTTCGGTAGCCGGGTCGAGGCGAATGCCGTACCCCAGGATCTACAGCGCTTCGCCGACCACTATGGTGCGGATCGTGGCTGCCTGCTGCTCGCCCGGGGCGCCGCCGGAGAGCCGATCGGCAGCATCGCCTATCGACCCTACGACCGACGCTTTCCCCAGCTGGCCTATCCCGGTGAAAGGGTGGTCGAAGTGGTACGACTGTTCGTGGTGCCCCGGCAGCGGCGCCAGGGCCTGGCGCGGCGGCTGTTCGCGGCGCTGCTGGCCCAGGCACGGCGCGACGCGGTCGAGCGCCTCTACCTGCACACCCATCCCTTCCTGCCCGGGGCCGAGGCCTTCTGGCTCGACCAGGGCTTTCAGGTCGTCGTGCGGGAGATGGCCTTGCCCTGGCAGACCCTTCACCTGGATCGACGCCTGGACAGCCCTCAGGCGTCCGCCGGCCCCCGACAGAGCAGATAGGTGTCCATGATCCAGCCGTGCTCTTCACGCGCGGCGCTGCGCACCCGGTGGATCTCCTCGGCCACCTCCTGCAGCGGACCGGCGATGAGGAGCTCGTCCGCCGTGCCCACGTAGGCACCCCAGTAGATGTGCAGGCCGGGTTCGTCCAGGCGGCGATAGGCTTCATGGGAATCGAGCATCACCACCAGGCTGTCCAGGTGCGCGGGGAAGCGCTCCAGGCGCCGGCCCGGGGTGATCTCCAGGGCCTGGCCGATGCGATTGAGCGGCACCCGGTGGCGCGCGGCCAGGGCCTGGACGCTGGAGATGCCGGGGATCACCTCGTAGTCGAAGTCCAGCCGGCCTTCGCGCTTGATCGCCGCCAGGATGCGCAGGGTGCTGTCGTACAGCGCCGGATCGCCCCAGACCAGGAAGGCGCCGCATTCGTCGTCCGCCAGTTCCTGCTCGATCATCTCCACCATCAGCGCCTGCTTGGCGGCGTTGAGGTCGTCCACCGCCTGGCGGTAGTCGCCTTCGCGGCGACGCTCGGGAATGGGCGCGGTGACGAAGCGATAGTCCGCCTGGCGGATGTGGCGGGCGCAGATGGTTTCGCGCAGGTGGATCAGGCTGTCCTTTTCCGTGCCCTTGTCGAACAGGAAGAAGGTACTGGCGCGATTGAGGGCGGCGATGGCCTGGAGGGTGAGGTAGTCGGGATCGCCGGCGCCGATGCCGATGACCAGCAGGGTTTTCATGGGATGGCCTCGAGAAAAGGAGCGGCGCCCAGTGTAACGGGGGATGTCACGTCCGTAGAGCCTCAGGCAATCGTCATGCTAATTTCGACCGGTTTGCCTGCCGCCAGGCAGGGATGGACGGGATCGAGAGGGACAGGGGCGTGACGATGACGGCGAGCTGGCGACGGATACCCCGAGGGGTCTGGATTCTGGGTGGAGTGAGCATGTTCATGGACATCTCTTCGGAGATGATCCACAGCCTGCTGCCGCTGTTCCTGGCCACCGGCCTGGGCCTGAGCGTGCTCTACATCGGCATCCTCGAAGGGGTGGCCGAGGCGACCGCGCTCATCACCAAGATCTTTTCCGGCGTACTCAGCGACTACCTGGGCAAGCGCAAGGGCCTGGCGGTGCTGGGCTATGGCCTGGGCGCCCTGAGCAAGCCACTGTTCGCCCTGGCCAGCGGTGCCGGCCTGGTATTCGGCGCGCGCTTCATGGATCGCATCGGCAAGGGCATCCGCGGCGCGCCGCGCGACGCCCTGGTGGCCGATGTGACGCCGCCGGAGATCCGTGGCGCCGCCTATGGCCTGCGCCAGTCGCTGGACACCTTTGGCGCCTTTCTTGGCCCGCTGCTGGCGGTGGGGCTGATGCTGCTCTGGGCCAACGATTTCCGCGCGGTGTTCTGGGTGGCGGTGATCCCGGCCTTCATCGCCGTGGCCCTGCTGGTTTTCGGCCTGGACGAACCCAGGGCGGCCATCGTCCAGGCGCGCACCAATCCGCTGACGCGCAGCCAGCTGCGCAAGCTGTCGGCGGCCTTCTGGCAGGTGGCGCTGCTCGGCGGCGTCTTCACCCTGGCGCGTTTCAGCGAAGCCTTCCTGGTGCTCAAGGCTGAGCAGGTGGGCGTACCCCTGGCGCTGGTGCCGCTGGTGATGGTGGGCATGCAGCTGGTGTTCTCGCTGTCGGCCTATCCGCTTGGGGCGCTATCCGACCGGGTCAGTCACCGCGCGCTGCTGGCCTGGGGCTTGGTGCTGCTGATCCTGGCGGACCTGGCGCTGGCCTTCAGCAGCGGCTGGAGCGGTCTGGCGCTGGGCGTCGTGCTCTGGGGCCTGCACATGGGCATGACCCAGGGGCTGCTCGCCGCCATGGTCGCCCGCACCGCCCCGGCCGAGTTGCGCGGCACCGCCTTCGGCCTGTTCAACCTGGTCAGTGGCATCGCCCTGTTGCTGGCCAGCAGCATCGCCGGCGCGCTCTGGCACTTCCTCGGCTCCGCCGCCACCTTCCAGTTCGGTGCCCTGGCGGCGGTGGCTTCCCTGCTGGTGCTGGCGGCCTGTCGCCGCAGCCTGGCACCGCTGGCCAGCTAGTCGAACAGGGGGCGCAGATAGGGCGCCGTGGGGCTGGCGGGATCGTCCGCCACCGCGCGGGGCGTGCCGCTGGCGACGATGCGACCACCGGCCGTGCCGGCGCCGGGGCCGATGTCGATCAGCCAGTCACTGCCGGCCACCACCTGCAGATTGTGCTCCACCAGCACCACGGTATTGCCCTCGTCGACCAGGCCGTGCAGCTGGCGCATCAGACGCTCCACGTCGGCCGGGTGCAGACCGGTGGTGGGTTCGTCCAGCACATAGAGGGTAGTGCCACGGCTGGTGCGCTGCAACTCGGTGGCCAGCTTGATGCGCTGGGCCTCGCCGCCGGAGAGTTCGGTGGCCGGCTGGCCCAGGCGCAGATAGCCCAGGCCGATATCGGCCAGCACCCGCAGCGCCCGCGCCACCGTGGCTTCCTCGGCGAAGAAGGCCAGGGCCTCGTCCACCGTCAGGCCGAGCACCTCGGCGATGGTCTTGCCCTGCCAGCGCACCTCCAGGGTTTCGGGGTTGTAGCGCGCGCCCTGGCAGGTGGGGCAGGCGGCATAGACACTGGGCATGAACAGCAGCTCGACGCTGACGAAGCCTTCGCCCTCGCAGGTTGGGCAGCGGCCCTTGGCGACGTTGAAGGAGAAGCGTCCGGCGTCGAAGCCTCTTTCCCGGGCCTCAGGGGTGGCGGCGAACAGCTTGCGCACCCCGTCGAACAGGCCGGTGTAGGTGGCCAGGTTGGAGCGCGGGGTGCGGCCGATGGGCTTCTGATCCACCGGCACCAGCCGGCGGATGCCGCCGAGACCCTCGACCACCTGGCCGGTGGTGGCGGGCAGGGCATCGGCCTCCAGCTCCGTTGCCTCGTCACTGTCCTCGGCGGCGCGCTGGCCCAGCTCGGCGCCCACCAGTTCCAGCAGCGCCTGGCTGACCAGGCTGGACTTGCCCGAACCGGAGACACCGGTCACGGCCGTCAGGCAGCCCAGCGGAAAGGCGGCGTCCAAACTCTGGAGATTGTTGCGGGTGACCCCGGCCAGGCGCAGCCAGCCCTGGGGCTCGCGCGGTGGCCGGTTCTCGCGCTGCGGCGCGGCGAATAGATAGCGCGCCGTCACCGACTCCTCGATGTCGGCCAGGCCGGCGGGCGGACCGCTGTAGAGCACCCGGCCACCGCCTTCGCCAGCGGCGGGACCGACATCCACCAGCCAGTCGGCACGCTTCATGGTGGCCAGGTCGTGCTCCACCACGAACAGCGAATTGCCCTGGGCCTTGAGGCCGTCGAGGGCTTCCAGCAGGGATTCGCCATCGGCCGGATGCAGACCGGCGGAGGGTTCGTCCAGCACATAGACCACGCCGAACAGCTGGGACACCAGCTGGGTCGCCAGGCGCAGCCGCTGCAACTCGCCGGAAGAGAGGGTGGTGGTGCTGCGCTCCAGCGCCAGGTAGCCGAGGCCCAGGCGGGTCAGGGTCTGCAGCCGTTCCAGCAATTCGCTGGCCATGCGCTGGGCGGCCAGACGTTTTTCCGGGGACAGATCGGGGGTGCGGCGCACGTCCGGTGCGCCGGCGTGGTCGCTGCCACCAGCGGCCTTGCGCCGGGCGCGATCCTGCTGGCCGGTCTTGGCGTCCAGCACGCGGGCATCCTTCGCCTCGTCGAAATCGCCGGCCGCGACCCGGCGCAGCAGCACGGTGAGGTCGTCCAGCGGCAGCCGCGACAGCTCGCCGATGTCCAGGCCGGCAAAGGTCACCGAGAGCGCCGCCCGGGTCAGCCGCTTGCCGTGGCACAGCGGGCAGGTCTGGCCGATCATGAAGCGCGCCGCGCGCTGCTTCATCTTGGCGCTCTGGGAATTGGCGAAGGTGTGCAGCACATGGCGCCGCGCCCCGGTGTAGGTGCCCTGGTAGCTGGGCTCGGCCTTGCGCTTGAGCGCGGCGCGGGTCTGCTCGGGGGTGAGGCCGGCATAGACCGGCACCGTGGGTTGTTCCTCGGTGAAGAGAATCCAGTCGCGCTGCTCTTGCGGCAGGTCGCGCCAGGGGATGTCGACGTCATAGCCCAGGGTGACCAGGATGTCTCGCAGATTCTGCCCGCCCCAGGCGGTGGGCCAGGCGGCGATGGCGCGCTGGCGGATGGTCAGCGCGGGGTCCGGCACCATGGAGGCCTCGGTCACCTCGTAGACCCGGCCCAGGCCGTGACACTTGGGGCAGGCGCCCTGGGGCGTGTTGGGCGAGAAGTCCTCGGCATAGAGCATCGGCTGGTCGGCGGGATAGCGCCCGGCGCGGGAGTAGAGCATTCGCACCAGACTGGACAGTCCGGTCACGCTGCCCATGGACGACCGACTGCTGGGCTGGCCGCGCTGCTGCTGCAGGGCCACCGCCGGCGGCAGACCCTCGATGGCTTCCACCTGCGGTACCCCGACCTGGTCGATCAGTCGCCGCGCATAGGGCGCCACGGATTCGAAGTAGCGCCGCTGGGCCTCGGCATAGAGGGTGCCGAAGGCCAGCGACGACTTGCCCGAGCCGGACACCCCGGTAAAGACCACCAAGGCATCGCGAGGGATGTCCACGTCGACGTTCTTCAGATTGTGCTCGCGGGCACCGCGGACGGAGACGAAACCGGGACGGGGGGAGGAGGGCATGGGCGAAGTACAGCCTTGTTCAGGAACGTGCAGAATCGGACCTTGCGAGTTAGTAAGAGTCTCCGTTCAGCTCGAATTTATGGTCCGGGAAGGCCTCGAATCGCTCCAGTCCGTCCCAATGGCTGACCACGATGGGAAACTCTCTGGGGTCCAGCAGGCCAATTTCCTCCAGACGATAGGACATCTTGCCGAAGTTGCAGGCGGCACAGGTCACGATTAGGTTATCCAGCTCGTTGGTACCGCCTGCGGAATGGGGCACGACATGATCGTACTGAGCCCATAACGCCTGGAAGCCCGCATGCTGGGAGGCATTGGTCCTGCCCCAGCTGACGGCCTCGGGATACAGCGCGACCGCCTTCTTCCTAATTTCCGCGCGAATCACGGGTAGTCCACAGAAACGGCAATGAAAGCCGTCGCGCGCATGAAGGCTGCGGATCTGGGCGTTGGTGGGCATCCTGGCTTTGACAGGCATCGTGATAGGTAAGGGCGGCAACTTGGTCACCGTCACGTAGGGGCTGGCTCGGCCCCAGATGGACTCCAGCCATTGCCGCGCAAGCTGACAGTCAGCGAGCGTGAACAATCTTGCTGCGTCCATTGCATAGCCCGCGTGGTGTGCGGATACCGCAGCGTCCAGATAACGTGCGACATCGAAGAGCGCGGGAATGGGCGAGCGAAAGCAGCGTTTCATGGTTACTACCTTCGGCCCGCCCGACATCTACTCAAGGTGCCCTTCTGAATGAGCAATGACAAAGTACGAAGTATCACTGGGCCATGATTTCCCGATAACGTCTCGAGTATTCCTCATAAGACAACCCTTGACCTTGAAGAGCCTGGATCCGGGCCTCCTTGGACGAGAGGCTAGGCGCCGATATGGAAGCGGGTGCCTGGTACTTGCGGACGAGCTCGCCGGCACCGCGGGGAAACAACTCGTTTGCAAGCTGGTTGATTTTGTTTTCGGCGTTGATGAACTTGTCCGGTCGACCCGAGCCCCAGCGTGAGTCGTATATAGCCTGGCCAATTTGACGTCCATTCTGAAACACGCGGATATCCGCGAACTTCATGTACAGCGCCAGATCCCAACCCCACGTTCCGGTATAGGTGGTGGAAAGGTCGCACTCGGCGGGGTTCGAACCAGCAGGTAGTGGCCTGACCTTGAATCCTTTCCGTTCCAGGGCATCGACATAGGTCGTATTGAAGCCCGATCTTAGCCCTGCCGCAGGGATGGTACAGATCTCAGAAGAGCTCGCCCCGGACAGCTCGGCCGGAGCCACCTGCTGTTTTATGCTGCAGCCGCTAAGCAAAGCAGCGAAGAGAATGACCGTCCTTTTCACTGAAACCTCCTTGTAAAAAATGGAAGTTTAAGTGCGGCATGACATTGTCTGCCGTAGAAACTGGCAGGACGGGCAAAAGGAGGGGAAGAGTGGTAGCGATTGCCAGAGGTCTCACTACCACTCTCCTGGATCGCTTACGGTACAAGGACCGCAAGTCGTGCTCCGCAAGTGGCCACGTGACGTGCCAGTCTGGAGATTTGGCCCCTACCTGATCAGTCCTGCGCATGCTCCAGCGCATAGGCGCGGCAGTGGGCGAGGTAACCCATTTCGTGGGCGCCTACCAGTTGCACCACGCTGCTCCACAGCCAGGAGGGGGCATCCAGGGTGCGGGTGCGATTGCGTTGCAGGTCGCTCATCCACTCGACGCGGGTGGCCAGGTCCATCTGCCGGGCGTGGGCGCGGCCGACCACGCGGGCCAGGTAGGCGGCGGCGCTCATGGCTTCGCGGGCGCTGAGTTCGTCCAGTTCAAGCTTGAGATCCTGGGGCAGCAATTCGCGGATGAAGAAGGAGTGGTCGAGCATGCGCACCGCCAGCATGCGATTGCCCAGGGCCGGGGAGAGCTGGCGGGCGCCTTCCACCACGCGCTTGCCGTTGTCGCGGGGCATGGTGGCATGGGCCACGCGCGGAGCGGCGGCGGCCACCGCCTGCTTGACGTCGATCAGGCAGTAGTCCTGGTCGTCGCCGTCGTCCACGCCCAGCAGCACGGCGTAGCGCCGCAGCCCCAGGGAGCTGCAGCCCTTGACCCAGTAGGCGCTGTCCAGCAGTTCGACGCGGCTGTCGTGGCTGCGGCCCTTGAGCGAGGTCACCAGGGCATGGATGCCCGGCGTCTCGCACAGCTCGGCGATGGCCTTGCGCTCGTCCTTGCTCAGCTGCCAGAAGTGCTTGCCCAGCGGCAGCTTGGGGCGGGTGTTTTCCATGCGCTCCCTGGCCAAGTGCTTCCAGGTGCGCTGTACCGCGCTGCGCATCCCGGCCTTTACCTGGGCGGGGCGCGGGACCTCGCGCTCGAGATCGTCTTCGAAGGCCACCTCGTAGCCGCGCATCATCTCTTCGAGCATCCGCGCGGTGGTCACCCCCGGCAGGTCGGAGCCGCGCGCCGCCGTGGCCAGCGACAGCGCCAGACGCACCAGGTCATGGGCCGGATTGCCGACCACGGTCTGATCCAGGTCGCGGATGTTGACGTCGGTGGAGCCGTGCAGATCGCCGGTGGGGCCCAGGTTGCCGGCATGGCAGTCGCCACAGATCCACACCGCCGGCCCATTGGGCAGGTTGCGGCCGGGCTGGCTGTGCAGCCACTCGTAGAACTGCACCGTGCTGCCGCGGACGTAGGCGTGGGCGGAGCGGGCCATTTTCAGATTGCGCAGCTGGTTGAGGCGGGGCAGACGATCGACGGGACGCGGGGTTTTCATGCAGGGCGCAGGCCTTGAGGGAGACGCCTTTGTGACCGTTGCGTTAAGAGAATGTTGCGAGGTGTTTCGGCGAGGCGATCCCGGCCAGGTACCGGGATCGATGGAAAGGCGGTGCGGGGGAGCCTGGCGCTAGCAGCGGAACTGCCCGATCTGGCGATTCAGGTCGTTGGCCAGGGCGTCGAGGGACACCGCGGTCTGCACCGTCTCGCCGATGGCTTCGCTGTTTTGCTGGGCCATCTGCGCCAGGCGCTCCACGGTACGGGCCACGTCGTGGCTGGCGGCGGTCTGCTCGCGCAGGGCCAGGGAGATCTGGTTTACCACCCGCACCACCTTGTCCGAAGAGGTGTTGATACTGACCACCGCTTCACCGGCCTGATTGGCCAGGTCGACCCCACCGTTGACCTGGCGCACGCCCACTTCCATGTCGCTCATGGCGGCCTGGGTCGCTGCCTGGATCTTCTCGATCATGGCGGCGATCTCCTGGGTGGAATTGGTGGTGCGTTGCGCCAGCTGGCGCACCTCGTCGGCCACCACGGCGAAGCCGCGTCCCTGTTCGCCGGCCCGCGCCGCCTCGATGGCGGCATTCAACGCCAGCAGGTTGGTCTGGTCGGCGATGCCCTTGATCACGCTGACGATGGAGGAGACCCGCTCGGAATGCTCGCCCAGTTCGCCGATGCGGGCGGCCGAGGACTGCACCGTGCCGGCGATGGATCTCATGCTGTCCACCGAGGCCTGGATGGTCTGGCCACCGTCCTGGGCCAGTCGGCCCGACTGGCTGGAGAGGTCGTGGGCTTCCCCGGCGTTGTCGGAAACGTGGTTGATGCTCACGGTCAGCTCTTCCACGGTAGCCGCCATGCTGGAGGCGGCGCTGGACTGTTCCTGGGCAGCGGCGGACAGCTGCTGGGAATTGGCCGAGATGCTGTGGGAGGCGGCCACCAACTGGTCGGTGCCCTGCTTGATCCCCTGGATCATGCCGCGCAGCTTGTCCTGCATCTGGCCGAAGGCGGTCAGCAGCTGGCCCAGTTCGTCGCGTCCGCCAGTGGGAATCGGCGAATCCAGCTGGCCGGCGGCGATGGTGCGGGCGATGGCGACGGTCTGGGTGAGCCGGCCGACGATGGTACGGGTCAGCGACCAGGCGATGCCCAGCGCCAGCAGGGCGGCGAGGATGCCACCACTGATGAGGATCGCCATGGCCTGCTGCTTGGCGTCGGCCATCGACTGGGTCCGGCCGTCCAGCAAGGCGTTCTCACGGGTCTTGATCTGCGCCAGCAACTCGCGCATGCCATCCATCCTGCCCTTGTCCTGGGCGGTGGCGATGCGGGCGGTCAGGGCATCCAGCGGCTGGGTACCGGCATTGACCTGCCGGCGCAACGCCAGGATCTGCTGGACGGACTCGCTATTCCACTGCTGCTTGGCCTGGCCCAGCTGGGTCAGGTCGGCCTGCTGGGCGGGGTTGTCGCGAGTGAGCTGAGTCAGCTCCTGCAACTGCTCGGCGAAGCGCTGCTCACCCCTGTTCAGGGGTTCGAGAAACTCTTCCTTGCCGGTCAGGGCGAAACCGCGCATGCCGGTCTCCATGTTGACCAGCGCCAGCAGGGCCGCGTCCGAGTCCTGCAGGACATGGTAGGAATGAATGTTCTGCTGAACCGCCAGATTGACCTGGTTGAAGCCCTGCCGGGCCGCCAGGATCAGCGCCAGGATGATGACCAGAATGGCACCGAAGCCGAGTCTGAGTTTGTTCGCGATGGTCAGCTGTTGCAGCATGGGAAGGCCTCACGCGCCAGGTTGTCGACTCACGCCCAGAGGGCAACGTTTTGGGAGTACAGCGAACGAGCGGAGGGATACGCGACTGATCCGTGTCTTGCGTGGACGGCAGGGAAGCGTGGCTCCTGGTAGTGCAGGTATCGCGGGTGACTCCGTTCGTGCCGCTACTTGCGGAGTGGGTGCCGAAAAAGGCTTTGTTTCCAATCAAGAGTGGCAGGCTAGAGCCTCCGAGCCTGGTCTTTGAGCGGTCGCGCCTGAAAAAGTTTTATGTGACGAAATAAACATTTTTGCGCTTCGGTGCAGCCCCTGATGACGGGACGGGCGAAGGGCCGAGACGAACAGCGAGCGGTCAGGGCGCCAGCTGAGCCAGCCGCCGGGCCAGGGCGACGGCTTCCGCCGCGCTGACGACATTGGTGAAGCCCAGCAGCAGGCCCTGGGCACTGGGCGTCTCCAGATACCAGCGAGACAGGGCCTGGACCGCCAGGCCGTCGGCCTGGGCGGCCTCCGCCCAGCGGCGATCGTCGCCCTGGGTCAGGCGTGCCAGCAGGTGCAGGCCGCCGGCCTGCAGGTCGATCCGCATCGCGTCGCCCAGCGCGCTCGTCAGCGCCTCGGCCAGCCACAGGCGGCGCTGTCGGTAGAGGGTGCGCATGCGATTGAGATGGCGGGCGAAATGCCCTTCTTCGAGAAAGCTCGCCACCGTGCCCTGCAGCAGCAGGGGCGCGTGGTTGTGCAAGCGGTCGGCGCTGCGACCGAAGGCGGCGACCTGACCGGGCGGCACCACCAGGTAGGCGAGGCGCAGGCCGGGAAACAGCACCTTGCTGAAGGTACCGGTGTAGAGCACCCGTCCTCCGTCATCCAGACTCTTGAGCGCGGGCAGCGGCTTGCCCTGATAGCGGTATTCGCCGTCGTAGTCGTCCTCGATGATCCAGGCGTTCTGCCGCCCCGCCCAGTCCAGCAGTGCCAGCCGCCGGGGCAGGGCGAGAGACACGCCCAGCGGGCTCTGGTGACTGGGGGTGACCAGGGCGCAACGGGCGGTCGGTGCCCGGGCGAGGCCGGCGGCGACATCCAGTCCCGCTGCGTCCACGGGAACCGGCACCAGTTCCAGGCCGGCGTCCTGCAATGCCCGGCGGGCGATGAAATAGCCGGGCTCCTCGAACCAGCAGGCAGCACCCGGCGCCAGCAGCGTCTGCACGATCAGATCCAGGCAGGCGCGATAGCCCGCGCAGACGAACACCTGCTCCGGACGACAGGCGATCCCGCGGGACAGGCCGAGGTAGGTGGCGAGGGCGGCGCGCAAGCCGGCGTGACCCCGGGCATCGGGATAGACCAGACCCTCCAGTCCCTGGCTGCGCAGTTGCCGCGCGGCCAGGCGCGTCCAGAGCTTGCGCGGGAAGGCGTCCAGCGCCGGCAGACCCAGCTGCAGCGGCAACGGCGTGCCGCCGGCGTGGATTGCCGAGGCGGTCGGCACGGAGGGTACGGCCGCTGGTGGAGCGGTCGGTCGATTCCACTGCGGCGAGACGATGGTCCCGGCCGGACCGCGCGGCAGCAGAAAGCCTTCGGCGATCAGCTGCTGGTAGGCCATCTCCACCGTGCCCCGGGCCACGTTCAACTCCGCCGCCAGGGCGCGCACCGCCGGAACCCGGTCACCGGGCCGCAGCCGGCCTTCGTCCAGTGCCTGGCGAAAGCGCTGGTAGAGCTGGCGATAGAGCGGCAGGGTAAGGCGGCTGTCGAGGGCGCCGTTCAGGGTCATGGCCTGGTCGTTTTTAGCTTTCTTGGCTCTATAGCCTAGGCCATTGGCTGCCTAGAGTGGAGGCATCTTTCCTAGAGACCCTCACCATGGCCCTGATCTTCCAGCCACTGCCGCCCGATCATCCCCTGTGCCAGGCCAGTCTGCCGCTGATGCAGGTTCTGCGCCCCCATCTCGCCGACGCCGAGCGCTACCAGGCGCAACTTCAGCGCCAGGCGGCCCAGGGTTATCGGCTGCTGGCCGCCCTGGCGGAGGGCGAGGTGGTCGGCCTGGCCGGTTACCGCGAACTGGAAAATCTGCTCTACGGTCGTTTCCTCTATGTGGACGATCTGGTGGTGGCGCCGGCTCGCCAGCGCGATGGCCTGGGGGCCCGCCTGCTGGCAGCGGTCCGTAGCGAGGCCCTGGAGTGCGGCTGCTCCCATCTGATCCTGGATACCGGGCTGCATATGCCCCTGGCCCAGCGCTTCTATTTCCGTCAGGGCCTGCTCGCCCGTGGCCTGCATTTCGCCGAGCGCCTGAGCGGAGAGGTGCCGGCATGAAGACCGCCCTCTACCTCAACGCCAGCCCGCGCCCGGCCGCCTCCCACGGGCATCGGCTGGCCGGCGAACTCCTGGCTGCCCTGCGCCAGGGCTATCCCCGCCTGCAGGTACTGGAGCGGGATCTGGCTACCGCGCCGCTGCCACCGCTGAGCGCCGACTATGCCGAAGCCCTGACCCGGCGGACGCCCCCGGAGGCGCCGGTATTCGCCCTGTCCGAAACCCTCATCGGCGAGCTGGAGGCCAGTGACCTGCTGCTGATCAATACGCCGTTGCACAACTTCACCCTGCCGGCGGCGCTCAAGCTGTGGCTGGACTTCGTGCTGCGCATCGGCCGCACCTTCGAGTCCACCGCCGAGGGCAAGCGCGGCCTGCTGGCCGATCGGCCGGTCTATCTGCTGGTCAGTTCGGGCGGTCATCACCGCGGGCCACGCGCACGGCAGCCGGATTTCCTGACCTCCTACGTGCGCCATGCCCTGGGCACGCTCGGGCTGTTCGACCTGCACTTCAGCTATCTGGAGGGCCTGGTCGGCGACCCGGCTGAGGTGGCCGACACCCTGGCGAGCGCCCGTGAACAACTCTCCCGCGAGGTGCCCTTCCGCCATCTCGCCCACCCTGTGACCACGACCCTGGAGTAAGCCATGAGCCAACTACGACTGCCGTTTTCCACCCTCTCGCCCGCCGCCTATCAGGGGCTGATCGCCACGGGCCAGGCCCTGGCGCAGAGCGCCCTCGGCCTGGAACTGGTGGAGCTGATCTACCTGCGCATCTCCCAGATCAACGGCTGCGCCTTCTGCCTGGGCAAGCACGCCGAAACCCTGCGCGAGCAGGGCGTCAGCCAGGCCAAGCTGGATCGCCTGGCCGGCTGGCGCATCAGCGAGCTGTTCGATGCCCGCGAGCGCGCCGCCCTGGAGTGGGCCGAGACCCTGACCGCCGTCGCCGAGAAGGGCGCGCCCGATGCCGTCTATGAATCGCTGAGGACGCATTTCAGCGATGCCGAAATCTCCGACCTCACCTTTGTCGTGGCGCTGATGAACGCCTTCAACCGGCTGGCGGTGGGCATGAAGCTCTAGCCGGTGACGCGGCCAAGGGGCGCGGCCGAGGGCGAAAGGATCACCCGAAACCCGGATGAACCGCGCCGAAGTACCCGATGAATGGCAGGTAGGGGTGCCAGGTGAGTTCCACCCGAGAACGCCAGGCGCTGGCGCGCTCGACCTTCCTGCCAGGCCAGTGTCGGCGGGCTGCCGGTGGCCTGCCGAGCCCCGCCATGGGGAGCGGATTTCACGCCCGCGAAGTCTGTCTTCGCGGCGCCGATTCGCGGTGGCTGCGCTTTTGACAGCTCTAGAATGCTGTGCTTAGGTTCTTTGGGCCATGCCGACATAGGTCTTCATATGACCAGACTAACGTCGGCGGGGCGCCCTCGCTGTCAGGAGTTTCCTGCAGGGCAAGGTGGCGTAGCAGGTGGAGCCGTGGCTCGCCGGGCCGTTCGAAGGCCAGCCCGGACCCCCTTCACTTCGTTCCGCTCTCGAATCCCTGGTCGAAGGCGGCTCCCATGGAATACCTGCGGCAGATCTTGAATCAGGCACCGGAACTGGCCCTGTTCCTGTCCCTGGCCATCGGTTACTGGGTCGGCAGCATCCAGTTCGGCAAGTTCCAGCTGGGTGGGGTTGCCGGCTCGCTGCTGGTGGCGGTGGTCATCAGCCAGATCGGCATCAGCATCGACAACGGCATCAAGTCGGTGCTCTTCGCGCTGTTCATCTACGCCGTAGGCTTCGAGAGCGGACCGCAGTTCTTTCGCTCCCTGGGTCGGCAATCGTTGCGCGAGATCGTCCTGGCCGCGGTGATGGCGCTCAGCGGCCTGCTGACCGTCATCGCCTGCGCCCGCCTGTTCGGCCTCGACAAGGGCATCGCCGCGGGGATCGCCGCCGGCTCCATGACCCAGTCCGCCATCATCGGCACCGCCAGCGCCGCCATCGCCAAGCTCGACTTGCCGCTGGAGCAGATCCAGACACTGCAGGGCAACGTCGCCGTGGGCTATGCGGTGACCTACATCTTCGGCTCCTTTGGCGCCATCATCCTCTGCGTCAATGTGCTGCCCTGGTTCATGCGGCGCAGCATCCGCGACGATGCGACCCAGGCCGAGGCCGAGTTGCTGGCCGGGGCCAAGGTCTATGGCCCGGGGGAATTGCCCGCCATCCCGCCGCTGGTGGGACGGCTCTATCGCATCGACCAGGCGGCCGGCCAGACTGTGGCACAACTGGAGGTCAGCGACCAGGGCGATCCCCAGGCGGCCCTCACCATCGAGCGCATCAAGCGCGGCGGCGCCCTGGTCGGGGTGACCCCGACGACGGTGCTGGAAGCCGGCGACGTGGTGCTGGTGGTGGGGCGGCGCGCCGGGGTGGTGGCCATCGCCGGGCGCCTGGGCGCCGAGTTGCAGTCCTCGCCCGACATGGACGTGGTGGTGGTGCAGCGCGACGTCAGCCTCGACAACCCGACCTTCGTCGGTCGCCGCGTGGCCGAGATCCGCCAGGCCGCCAGCCAGGCCCTGCGCCACGGCGTCTACGTGGTTGGCGTGAAACGCGCCGGGCGGCCCCTGGCGCTGGAGCCCGATACCGTCATCGAGGCAGGCGACCTGGTCACCCTCTATGGCACCCCGGACGACATCCAGAGAGTCGCCCAGCAGGTCGGCTCCATCATCGTCCCCAGCGACAAGACCGACTTCGTCTTCCATGGCTTCGGTCTGGCCGTCGGGCTGCTCATCGGCCTGGTCGTGATCCGCCTGGGCGCCATCCCCCTGACCCTGGGCAGCGGCGGCGGGGCGCTGATCGCCGGCCTGGTCTTTGGCTGGTATCGCAGTCGCCACCTGACCCGCGGCAACCTGCCGTTGCCGGCCTCGACCCTGTTGCGCGACCTTGGCCTGGCCGGCTTCGTGGCGGTGGTGGGGCTGCAGTCCGGACGCCAGGCGGTGGAGACCATCGCCACCCAGGGCCTCTCCATCTTCCTCATCGGGGTGGTGGTCTGCGTGGTGCCCATCGTCATCACCATCCTGGTCGGTCGCTATGTGCTGCGCTACCGCAACCTGGCGCTGTTCGCCGGGGCCGTAGCCGGAGCGCGCAGTGCCAACCCCGCCTTCGGCGAGGTGCTGGACAAGGCCGGCAACTCGATCCCCACGGTGCCCTTCGCGGTCACCTACGCCCTGGCCAACGTGTTTCTCACCCTGCTCGGGCCACTGGTCGTGGCCTTCGCCTAACCGAAGGAAACAAGTCATGAGCGAAGTTCAAGACGATTACGCCCAGTACGCCAAACTGAGTCCGTTCGAACTCAAGGACGAACTGATCAATCTCGCCTCGGGCAGCGAGAACCGCCTGATGCTCAACGCCGGTCGCGGCAATCCCAACTTCCTGGCCACCCTGCCGCGGCGGGCCTTCTTCCGCCTCGGCCTGTTCGCCACCAGCGAGGCGGAACTGTCCTATTCCTACATGCCTCACGGGGTCGGCGGCCTGCCGCAGATCGATGGCATTGAGGCGCGCTTCGAGCGCTATACCGCCGAACACCGCGACCAGCCCGGCGTGCTGTTCCTGGCCAAGAGCCTGAGCTATGTGCGCGACCAGCTGGGTCTGTCGGCCTCGGCCTTTCTCCACGAGATGGTGGAAGGCATCCTCGGCGCCAACTACCCGGTGCCGCCGCGCATGCTCAAGATCTCCGAGCAGGTGGTCAGCCACTACATCGTCAAGGAGATGATCGGCGGCTACGTGCCCGCCGGCTCGGTCGACCTCTTCGCCGTGGAGGGCGGCACGGCCGCCATGACCTACATCTTCCATTCGCTGCAGCAGAACGGCCTGGTCAAGCGGGGTGACAAGGTGGCCATCGGCATGCCGGCCTTCACCCCCTACATCGAGATCCCGGAGCTGGAAGAATTCGGTCTGGAGCAGGTGCACATCCACGCCGATCCCCAGGCGAACTGGCAGTATCCGGATAGCGAACTCGACAAGCTGCGCGATCCGACAATCAAGATCTTCTTCTGCATCAACCCCAGCAATCCGGCCTCGGTGAAGATGGACGACCGCAGCCTGGCCACCGTCGCCCGCCTCGTCGCCGAGGCGCGTCCGGACCTCTTCATCCTCACCGACGATGTCTACGGCACCTTCGCCGACGACTTCCGTTCGCTGTTCGCCACCTGCCCGCGCAACACCCTGCTGGTGTATTCCTTCTCCAAGTACTTCGGTGCCACCGGCTGGCGCCTGGGGGTGATAGGCGCGCACAAGGACAGCATCTTCGACCAGGCCCTGGCCGAACTGCCCGAGGCGACCAAGGCCTCCCTGGACCGCCGCTACGGCAGCCTGCTGCCGGACGTGCGCGGCCTCAAATTCCTCGATCGGCTCGTCGCCGACAGCCGCACCGTGGCGCTCAACCACACGGCCGGGCTCTCCACGCCGCAGCAGGTGCAGATGGTGCTGTTCGCGCTGTTCGCCCTGATGGACGAAAGCGACGGCTACAAGACCGAGCTGAAAAAGCTGGTGCGGCGCCGTGAAGCCGCCCTCTATCGCGAACTGGGCGTCGCCCCGGAGAACGATCCCAACGCCGTCGACTATTACACCCTGCTGGATCTGGAAGACCTGGCGCGCAAGCTCCATGGCGACGCCTTCGCCACCTGGGTGAAGGCCAAATTCAGCAGTGGCGACCTGCTGTTCCGCATCGCCAGGGAGACCGGCATCGTGCTCCTCCCCGGCAAGGGCTTCGGCACCCAGCAACCGGCTGCCCGGGTCTCTCTCGCCAACCTCAACGAATACGAGTACGCCAACATCGGCCGCTCGTTGCGGGCCATGGCGGAGCAGTATTTCGCCGAATTCGAGGGGGAGGAGGGGTGCGCCCAGCCGAAGCCCTGAGTGGACTCGTGCCTGATCACCCGCGGGGCCAGGCGCGGGCTATACTGAGCCTCCCGACACGACCCCTCAGGACGCAGCATGGCTACCGATACCTCGAAGCTGGATCGAATCCTCGCCGAGACCCAGCGCGAGCGCGAACGCGGTTACCGCGACAAGGCGCTGAAGATGTATCCCCACGTCTGCGGTCGCTGTGCCCGCGAATTCTCCGGCAAGCGCCTGAGCGAGCTGACCGTGCACCACCGTGACCACAACCACGACAACAATCCCCAGGATGGCTCCAACTGGGAATTGCTGTGCCTGTACTGCCACGACAACGAGCACAGTCGCTACACCGATCAGCAGTACTTCAGCGACAGTTCCCTGAGCTCGCCCAAGGTGGCCCAGGCCACCCACAATCCCTTCGCCGGACTGGCCGGGCTGCTGAAAAAGGACTGAGGCCAGCGCGAACCTGCGCACCCCGATGGGTTAAGCCGACCTTAAGCCGCGCTATCTACCTTTTCAGGCCTGATGCCGAGAAGGGAGCGAGCAGGGATGAGACGTTCGACGCGTGCGCCACGGCTGTCCAGGGTCGTCCTGGCGCTGCTGGTCGCGAGCTGGCTGACGGAGGCTGCGGCCGACATGACCGTCATCCGCGGGGAGGGCGGTGCGGCCACTGCCGACACCGCCTCGGTGTACTTCAACAGCGGCATCAGCGATCGAGCGGTCAGCTCCCTGCTCGCCGCCCTCAGCGACATCGCTTTCAAATACCCCGCCGTCAAGAACGTCAATCTCTATCTCAACAGCCATGGTGGCGACATGGAGGCGGGCTATGTGGCCTACGAATTCATCCGTCACTATCCGCTGCATCTAAACACCATCAATGCCGCCGCGACGGACTCTTCCGCCACGCTGATCTACTGCGCGACCGAGGATCGCTATGCCGCGCCGTTGTCCACCTTTCTCCTGCATCCGGCCGCGACGTCCATCGCCGTGAATGGGTACATGAAGCCTGACCAGGCCAAGCAGGCGTTCGAAGATGTCGAGCGTGAGAACCTCAAATTCCGCGAGATCTACAAGGGCTGCCTCAAGCTGGCCCCGGAGGAGCTCACCACCCTGCTGTCCTCCGAGAGCAACAGACGGCGCCTGGGCTACGATGCCGCCAAGGACATCGGCCTGATCAACCGAACCCCTGAGCAGTTGCCACGCGGCCTGGACCGGGCTACCTACTTCATCACCGACGGCGGGGGGCACTGACCGCAGCGCTGCCGACGCAGGCCTGTTCAGTGAGCGGGCACCGTCCCGTCGCGGGTCTGCAACGCCTCTTCGAGAAAGTCGATGAAGGCGCGCACCTTGCCGGTCAGCGCCGAACGTTCGGCGACGCAGGCATAGATATCCATGGCTTCCGACTGGGCCGACGTGGCGCCCTGACTATCCGCGCCGAACAGCGGTATCAGCTGTCCGCGCTCGATCAGCGGCAGGGCGACGAAGTCCGCCAGGCGCGCGATGCCGCCGCCGTTCACCGCGATCTGCGCCAGCATGTCGATGTCGTCGCAGACGAAACCGGGACGCGTAGCTGCCTCGAAGACCTGGCCTTCGCGTTCGAATCGCCAGGGCAGATAGCGCCCGTCGGTGGGATAGCGAAACAGCAGGCAGGCGTGCTGCTGCAGGTCTTCCGGAGTGCGCGGTGTGCCCGCGTGTGCCAGATAGGCGGGCGCCGCGCAGAACAGAAAGGCCCGGGACGCGATGCGTCGGGCGACCAGGCTGTCGCTGAGCTGCGCCTTGATCCTCAGGCTGACGTCTATCTGTTCCAGGCGATGATCCAGGCGCCGGTCGGAGCCGATCAGTTCGATGTCGATGCCCGGATAGCGGCGCTTGAACGCCGGCAGCAGCGGCGCCAGCAGATGCCGGCCGAAGGCGGCGGTGGTCGCCACTCGCAGCGCTCCCTGGGGTTCGCTGGCCAGGGTCGCCGACTGGGCGGCACTCTCGACCTCCTGCGGGATATGTCGGACCTGGTCGAAATAGCGGGCCCCGCTTTCCGTCATGGCCAGGCGGCGCGTGGTCCGCGACAGTAGACGCACACCCAGATGCGCCTCCAGTCGGGCCAGGCTCTGGCTTACCGCGGCCGCACTCAGGCCCAGGCCACGGGCAGCCCCGGCGATGCTGCCGGCTTCCACGACCTTGATGTAGGTACTGATCAAACCCAGGATGTCCACGAGATCCCTGTCGCTGTATTCGTTGATTTCTGTTGAAGGTGAACCAACGACGAGGCGGCTACCGGCCGGTTCCGCTGCTTGTTAGCTTGGCCTCGCCCATCCACCAGAGACTAGCCGATGAATTCCCAGACTCCAGCGCTTCCCGCCAGACGACGCCTGCCCAAGGGCGTGACGCCCTATGTGTTCGCCCTCTATATGTCGACCATCATGGCCTTGCTGATGTGCCTGGTGATCACCCTGGCCGAGTTCGGGTTCGATGCCCATTACTTCAGGAATGTGATGAACGCCTACCAGGTGGCGATGCCTGCGGCGTTCGTCTGCGTGCTGCTGGTCAGACCGCTGGTGGCGCGGCTGGTCGCCCTGACCGTACAGGCCTGAGGCGTCCGCCGTGCCGCTTGCCGCCGGTTACCCGCGTTCGTGCCGGGCCAGCCAGACCAGGACCGCGAGCCAGCAGACGCCCGTGGCGTAGTTGAGGCGCTGGTAGAGTCCGAAGCCTTGGCCGTCGGTGACCGCTCCCGCCATCAGGGCCGCGGTGATTAGCGCCAGCGCGGTACAGAGGATCGACAAGCAGGCAAAGCCCGGCGAGGCCAGCAGGCGCCTGCCAAGCCAGCCCCAGAGTGCGCTGGCCAGGGTCAGCGACAGGAACATCACCAGGCCCGCCAGGTTGTGCAGCGTTTGCGAGCGCGAGGGCTGCACCGGGGAGCAGCCCTGATCGCAGGGAAAGACGCCGGTGGCGAAGCTCGCCAGACCATGCAGCAGGATCAGGGCCGCACTCAGGCGGGCCAGGCGCGATCCGCGAAAGCGCCGGGCCAGGCCCAGGGCCACCAGCACGAAGAGCATGCCGAGCGGCAGGTTGTTGATCCAGGCGGAAAAGCCCTGGGTGGGCGCACCAATGGCGCCCAACCGACTCAGGGCGTGGTCGACATGGCTATAGCCGGGATAGGCCAGGGCGGTCAGTCCTACACCGATCGTCAGCCAGACAGGAATCACCAGACCCATGCCCAGCAGAACCCGGTCGACCCTGTTCAAGGTGGACGTCCTCGTCATCATGGCTCGCGCTTCCTTGGTCTTCAGGTCCGCTCATGCTAGGAGGCGCGGGCCGGCGAGCGTTACGGATTTTTTTGCAAGGCAGCTTGCCCAGGCGTCATCCTGTGCCGCCCCGCCGCCAAGGATGACCGCCGATGACTAGACGCCTGCCCAGCACCACGGCGCTGGTGGCCCTGGAAGCGGCTGCCCGCCATCTCAGCTTTGCCAGGGCCGCGCAGGAGCTGGCGCTGAGTGAGGGCGCCATCAGCCGGCAGATCGCCAAGCTGGAGGCTGCGGTGGGTGTCCGGCTGTTCAATCGGATCGGCAATCGCGTCGAGCTCTCCGCCGCCGGTGCCGGCTATGCTGCGCAGATGCGCACGGCGCTCGCCGACATCGAGCGCCATACCCAGCAACTGATCGCCCAGGCCCGCGGCGCCACGACGCTGGAGATCGGCGTCATCCCGACCCTGGCCGGTCGCTGGCTGATCCCCCTCCTGGCGCGTTTCCACGAGCGCCATCCGGAGATCCAGGTCAACCTGCGCGAGCGGACGCAGCCCTTCGCCCTGGAGGACAGCGGCCTGCATGCCGCGATCAACTACGAGCATCCGGCCTGGCAGAGCCTGAGGGTGCAACGGCTGTTCGAGGCGCAACTGGTCGCGGTCTGTCATCCGCGGCTGGCCGATCATCCGCCGGCCAGTCTGCCGTTGTTGCACAAGCGGGAGAGTCCGCACAGCTGGCGTCGTTATGCCGCGCTCACCGGACTGCCCTTAGGTGCCCAGGTGACCGGCCCTACCTATGATCGCTATTCGCTGCTGATCGAGGCCGCCAAGGCCGGTTTCGGCATGGCTCTGGTGCCCCAGCGCTACATCGAGGAAGACCTGGCCACCGGCCGCCTCCAGGCGCCCTGGCCGGTCATGCCCGAACTGCGCGAGCGCTATGTGCTGGTGACCCGTCCCGCGGAGGCCGTCGATCCGACGCTGGCGCTTTTCGAGCGGTGGTTGCTGGAAGAGGCCAGCCTGGAGTAGGGGAGTTGCTACCCGAGGGTGGATAAGGCTGCGCCGTTTTCCACCCTGCGCTGGGGCATAGCGGGTGCGCTCCCTCTCCCTGGGGGCGCGGTAAGGGATCTGCAGGCTGGTTTGCAGCGAAGCCGCTATCGCAGCGGGCTCTTTCGCGTGGAAAAGACTGCGCCGTTTTCCACCCTAACGCTGGGCCGCACCGGGTGCGCCTCCTCTCCTCATGGGAGAGGGTCGCGGTGAGGGATCTGCAGGTTGGTTTACAGCGAAGCCGCTATCGCAGCGGGTTCGTCCGCGTGGAAAAGGCTGCGCCGTTTTCCACCCTACGTCGGGCCATATCGGGTGCGCCTCCTCTCCCCATGGGAGAGGGGAGGGGTGAGCGATCTGCAGGGTGGTTTGCAGCGAAGCCGCTATCGCAGCGGGTTCGTCCGCGTGGAAAAGGCTACGCCGTTTTCCACCCTGCGCGGGCCACACCGGGTGCGCCCCCTCTCCCTGGGGGAGAGGGTCGGGGTGAGGGAAGCCCCCGGCGCCAGACCTACACCTTGAAGCGCGCCGTCATCTCCTGCAGGCGTACGCCGATGCGGGCCAGCTCCATGCTCGAGGACGCCGTCTCTTCGCTGGCGGCCGCGGTCTGGTCGGAGATGTCGCGGACGTTGGTGACATTGCGGCTGATCTCCTCGCCCGCCGAACTCTGCTGCTCGGCGGCGCAGGCGATCTGTTCATTCATCGATTCGATGTCCTTGACCGACTGGGTGATGCGCTTGAGCATCTCGCCCGCCTCGCGCGACAGGCCGACGCTGCTGTCGGTCAGCTGCACATTGTGGTCGAGCACCGTCGCCATGCGGTCGGTGCTCTGGTGCAGGCCGGTGATGAGCTGGGCGATCTCGTCCGTCGAGGAGCGGGTGCGCTGAGCCAGGCCGCGGACCTCGTCGGCGACCACCGCGAAGCCGCGGCCCGCCTCGCCGGCCCGAGCGGCTTCGATGGCGGCATTGAGCGCCAGCAGATTGGTCTGCTCGGAGACGGCCTTGATCACGTCGAGCACGCCGCCGATGCTGTCGGCATGGCCGCGCAGGGTGGCCATGGCGGCCTTGGTCGATTCCATTTCCCGGGCCAGCACCTCGATCTGGTCGACCGCCTTGCTCACCGACTGCTCCCCTTGCTGGGCCTGCCTACTCGCTTCCAGTGCGGACTTGGCGGCATTCCCGGCGTTGCGCGCCACCTCGTGGGTGGTGGCGGTCATTTCCTGCATGGCGGTGGCGATCTGGTCGGTCTCGACCTTTTGCGATTGCACGCCAGCACTGGTCTGCTCGGTGACCGCCGACAGCTGCTCGGCAGCACTGGCCACCTGAACCACCCCGTCGCGCACCTCGCCGATCAGGCGCCGCAGGTTGCCGGTCATGCCTTGCATGCTGGTCTGCAGCGCGCCCAGTTCATCCTTGCGGGTCACCTCCAGCTGATGGGTGAAGTCACCGTTGGCAACCTGCTTGGCCAGGGTCACGGTGTCCTGCAAGGGCTTGACGATAGAGCGGGTGATCAGCCAGGCACAGGTCAGGCCCAGGGCGATGGCGACGGCCAGCCAGATCAACAGCAGCTGACGGGCACCGGCCACGTCGGCCGCGCGGAATTCCTGCTGGATGGCGGTGAGCTTGTCGGCGATGCCGAGCAGGGTGGTGATGGTGGTGGTGATACCGCCCTGCGCCTGATCCACCTGCGCCTGCGCGGCCACCAGCTGGTCGAGACGCTGCCCGTAGGCGGTGATTTCACCGACCAGCTTTTGCACGGTCTCGGTCGGCAACGCCGTGGTGCCGAGCGCCTTGGCCTGGGTGAGGGTGGCATTGACGGAGGTGCGTGCCGTCTGCTCAGTGTCCTTCCCGGGTAAGCTGGCGTAGCCGCGGAAATCGACCCTCATCCGCTGTACACCGATGAACAGCGCCGCCAGCTGCTGGCGATCGGCCTGGCGGCCGGTCTCGCCATTCGCCTCTTCGGCCAGTGCCAGCAGCTGGGCATTGGCCGCCTCTGCCGCATTGCTGGCGATCTTGCGGATGGATTCCCGCTCGCGGGTGGCGGTGATCGTCTGGTTGTAGAAGTCGCGATAGCGTTTGAGCGCGGCTCCGGCCTCGTCGAGCAGGGCCTTGTTCGCCGGGGAGTTGAAGTGCGGGACGATGGCCTGCAACTGGCCTTCTGTCTTGTCCAGGGCGGCGAGCCACTTGGCCGCCTGGGCGTCATCGGCCTTGGTGAAATACACCAGTCGCTCGATGCGCATGTCGCGGGCCAGGGTGCTGTAGCCGGCGATATCGTTCATGCGCTCGCTGCGATCGCGCAGGGTATCGGTGGCCGACCAGCCGGTGTAGGCCACCAGCAGGATCATGCCGATGAGCAGGGCGAAGCCAAGGCCCAGCTTGGCCCTGACGCTTATATTGCTTAGTGGATTCCAGCCAACTTGCTGCATGTGGACTACCTGGATAGCGGAGCGTTGGAAGGTGCGGGTCCGGGGACCTCGCGCCTCGTGCTTCGCGGTTACGGCAGCCTCTGTCGATTCGTCAGCCGGCCGGCAGAAGCCGGCGGCGCGAAGGGGGCGCTTGGCAGCTTGTGCGGGTAACCACGGATTGACCCCAAGGACTCTTTGCGGGTACCGAGCCATCTGCCGTCGGGTCCCGATCCGCGACCTCGGCGAGGGCAGGGCGCTCGTCAGGACGGCTCAAGGACGGCGAGAACTCATCCACCGCGGTGCTTAAGGGTTGCTTAATAGAACGCGAATCGCCGCGATATTCGAGTCCGGACGATAGGCTGTGTGATTACCCGGATAGTCGGCAGGGTCTTGTGTGGTCCCACATCGTATCTGTTTGTTTTTTCAGGCTTTTCCTGCCTATTAGTTTGACGATATGGCGCCAGCTTGGATGGCGGAGAGGACTAACTGGCTGCTTCAGGCGCCATGAAAAACGCCCCGACCTGGAGGCCGGGGCGTCGTAGGGATCGCCGGGGCTAAGCGATCAGACCGCCGCGCTGCGCTCCTTGATGTCCTGGTGCAGGATGCGATCGTTCTCGGAGTAGTCCACCGGGCAGTCGATGACGTGGACGCCGGGGGTGTCCAGGCAGTGCTGCACCAGCGGCGCGAAGGCCGCCGCGCTTTCCACGCGATGGCCGTGGGCGCCGTAGCTTTCGGCGTAGCGGACGAAGTCCGGGTTGCCGTAGTCCAGGCCGAAGTCCTCGAAGCCCATCTGCGCCTGCTTCCAGCGGATCATGCCGTAGCCGTCGTCGCGCAGGATGATGACAACCAGGTTCATCTTCAGACGCACCGCGGTTTCCAGCTCCTGGCTGTTCATCATGAAGCCGCCGTCACCGCACACCGCCACGATGGGGGTGTTGGGGTGTACCAGGCGCGCGGCCATGGCCGACGGCAGACCGGCGCCCATGGTGGCCAGGGCGTTGTCCAGCAGCACCGTGTTGGGCATGTAGGCCTTGTAGTTGCGGGCGAACCAGATCTTGTAGATGCCGTTGTCCAGGGCGACGATGCCGTCGGACGGCAGCACGTGGCGCAGATCGGCCACCAGGCGCTGGGGATAGACCGGGAAGCGGTCGTCGGTGGCGCCTTCGGCGACATGGGCCTCGTTGGCTTCGCGGATGGTCAGGAGGCGGTCGAAGTCCCAGGTGGGCTGGACCTCGATGCGCTCCTTGATCTCCCAGATGGCGTTGGCGATGTCGCCGACCACCTCGACCTGGGGGAAGTACACCGGATCGACTTCGGCGGAGCGGAAGTTGATGTGGATGACCTCGGTACCGCCGCGGGTCATGAAGAACGGCGGCTTCTCGATCACATCGTGGCCGATGTTGACGATGAGGTCGGCGGACTCCAGCGCACGGTGCACGAAGTCACCGGCGGAGAGGGCGGCGTTGCCCAGGAAGCGCGGATGGCGCTCGTCGACCACGCCCTTGCCGAGCTGGGTGGTGACGAAGGGGATGCCGGTCTTCTCGATCAGCTGGCGCAGGACGCGCGCGGTCATCTTGCGGTTGGTGCCGGCGCCCAGCACCAGCACCGGGCTGCGGGCGTTTTCCAGCTTGGAGACGGCGGCGGCGATGGCCTTGGCTTCGGCGACCGGACGACGGCTCAGGCTCGGCGGGACCGGCAGGCTCTCGGTGTGCTCGTCGGCGATGTCTTCCGGCAATTCCAGGTGCACGGAGCCGGGCTTTTCTTCCTCGGCGAGGCGGAAGGCCTCGCGGATGCGCGACGGGATGTTGTCGGCGGAGGCGAACTGGTGGGTGTACTTGGTGAGCGGCGCCATCATGCGGCACACGTCGAGAATCTGGAAACGCCCCTGCTTGGATTTCTTGATCGGCTTCTGGCCGGTCAGCATCAGCATCGGCATGCCGCCCAGGTAGGCGTAGGCGCCGGCGGTGACCAGGTTGGTGGCACCTGGACCGAGGGTGGAAAGGCAGACACCGGTCTTGCCGGTGAAGCGGCCGTAGGTGGCGGCCATGAAGCCGGCGGACTGCTCGTGGCGAGTCAGGATCAGCTTGATCTGCGAGGAGCGACGCAGGGATTCCAGCAGGTCCAGGTTCTCTTCGCCGGGAATGCCGAAGATGTATTCCACACCCTCGTTCTCCAAGCAGCGAACGACCAGATCGGAGGCCTTCATCATGAGTGTTGTATTCCTTGTAGGGTGGATGGCGAGCGCCTGAGGCGCCTCCTCTATGAGGCGCGGCGATCACTGTACTCAGGAACGGCGAAACATTTCAAAACAAGGAACCACCCAGTTTTACTTCTGTGACGAATGGCCGCAGCGGAAACGATTCAGGCGATGCAGCGCTGTAGCGACGCCCGGGCGCGGCGCAGTTGCAGACCGGCGAACAGCAGGCCCAGCGCGGCGATCACCAGGGCCGGTTGCAGGTCGCCGGCGAAATGGCTGCTCGCCGCGCCGAGCAGCGGACCGAGCAACTGGCCGCTGGCGAAGCTGGCGGTGAGCACCCCGGCGTTGCGTTGCGGCGTGGCCGGTGCCAGCTCGCGACCGTATTGCATCACCAACTGCATGCAGGCGAGGAAGGGACCGCCGCAGAGCAGCACGCCGAGGAACAGCGCCAGGCTGCCCGGCAGGAGGCAGAGCAGTACGCCCGCGGCCTGTAGCCAAAGGGTCGCGATCAGCCAGCGCCGGGTGTCGGTGCCCGGGCGTCTCAGGCTGACCAGCACCACGCCCAGGGCCGCGGCCAGGCCGTAGCCGGGCCAGAAGAGGTCGGCCTGCCACTGGCCGTGGAAGCGGCTGGCGGCCATCTGCGAAAGAAAGGTCGCCGGCAGGATGTAGCCGACGCCCACCAGGCCATAGGCCAGGATCAGGCGGTTGAAGGCCGGGGAACGCTTGGCCGGCGCTGCGGCGGTGGGTAACAGTGTGGCCGGACCGCGCCGTGGCAGCAGGGGCAGCAGCGCCAGGGTCGCCACGCTGGCGAGCAGGCCGTAGCTCAGCCACAGCTGATTGGAGCCACCGCCCAGGCGATTGCTGACGAGGGCCATCAACCCGCTGATGAGGATGCCCACCCCGGGACCGGTAAAGACCAGGGCGCCCAGGCGCGGCCGGCCGGCTTCGGCGGCCAGGGGCTGGCTGAGACCGGTCACCATCACCAGCACCCAGGCGCTGGCCAGGCCGGTGCCGAAGCGCAGCAGCGCCTGGGCAGCCAGGCCATCGGCCAGCAGCGAAGCCAGGGTCAGGCCGGCGCAGAGCCAGAGGCCGCCGACCAGTCGCGCATGGGTGCGGCGGGCGAAGAGCGCATCCAGCGCGCCCAGCAGATAGCCCAGGTAGTTGGCCGCGGCCAGCAGGCTGGCGCCGGTGAGGTCGATCTGGCCTTCGGCGATCAGGTGCGGCAGGGCGGGGGTAAGGGCGAAGCGGCCGATGCCCATGGCGGTGGCCAGGGCGAGCAGGCAGGCCAGCAGGCGGGTGGTGGCGGTCATCGCAGGACTCCAGTAGCGAGCGGATGGGTACAGCCTAGGCCTTGAAGTTAATCAATAAAAACGAATAATAGAGAAATAGATGTTCAGCTAAAGAGAAAGGTGGTGATCCATGGAATTCGCAGAGCTACGTATTTTCCAGGCGGTTGCCGAGGAGGGATCCCTAGTGAAGGCCGCCGAGCGGCTCAACCGGGTGCCATCCAATCTCTCCACGCGCCTGCGCCAGCTGGAAGACAAACTGGGGGTGGAGCTGTTCCTGCGCGAACGCCAGCGGCTGCACCTGACCGCCGCCGGCCATCGGCTGCTGGACTACGCCCATCGCCTGTTCGCCCTGGCCGACGAGGCGCGCAGCGCGGTGCAGGGCGGTGAGCCGGCCGGTACCTTCGTGCTGGGCTCCATGTTCAGTACCGCGGCCATCCACCTGCCGGGGCTGCTGGCGCGTTATCACCAGCGCTATCCCAAGGTGAATCTGCAGGTGCACAGCGGCCCCAGCGGCGAACTGGTCGAGGGCCTGCTGGCCGGTCGCCTGGACGCCGCCCTGGTGGACGGCCCGGCGCCCGACGCGGCGCTGGAAGGCCAGCCCTGGTTCGAGGAGCGCCTGGTGCTGATCACCGGGCTGGAACTCGGTCCGGTGCGTTCGCCCGCCGACGTGGCGGGGCGCCCGGTGTTCGGTTTTCGCGCCGGCTGCTCCTATCGTCGCTACCTGGACACCTGGTACGCCGCCGCCGGGGTGCCCAGCGGACCGGTGATGGAGATCGAGTCCTACCACAGCATGCTGGCCTGCGTGATCACCGGCGGAGTGGCGCTGATGCCGGAATCCATGCTCGACAGCCTGCCCGGTCGCGAGCGGGTGCAGCGTCACGAAATCCAGGCACGCTTCGCCCGGGCCACCACCTGGCTGATGTGGCGCAAGGGCCGCGAGGGGGCCAATCTGCGCAGTTGGCTGGAGTTGCGCGAGAGCCTGCAGACCGACCGCGAAGCTGTTGCTTTGGTGTGATGATTGCCCGATCCTAGGTGGCGGTTTCCTACCGTTTACCGAGGACGATCATGATAAGAATAGCCATCGTCGGTTTGGGCAAGATCGCCCGTGACCAGCACCTGCCGGCGCTCGCCGCCAATCCCGACTACGAGCTGGTCGCCGTGGCCAGCCGCAATGCCCAGCTCGACGGCGTCGCCCACTATCCCAGCCTGAGCGCGCTGCTCGAAGACGGTCCGGCGATCGACGCCGTGTCGCTCTGCGCCCCCGCGGCGGTGCGCTACGAACAGGCCCGCGAGGCCCTGGCGGCGGGCAAGCACGTGATGCTGGAGAAACCGCCGGGGGCGACCCTCAGCGAGGTGGACGCCCTGGCGCGCCAGGCCGAGGCGGCCCGCCTTTCGCTGTTCGCCACCTGGCACTCCCGCCATGCCCAGGGCGTGCAGCCGGCGCGCGAGTGGCTGGAAGGCAAGCGCATTCAGGCGGTGCGGATCGAGTGGAAGGAAGACGTGCGCGTCTGGCATCCGGGTCAGGCCTGGATCTGGGAACCGGGCGGCATGGGCGTCTTCGATCCGGGCATCAATGCCCTGTCCATTGTCACCGCCATCCTGCCGCGGCCGTTCTTTCTCAAGGAGGCGACGCTGCAGGTGCCCGGCAACTGCCAGACCCCGGTGGCGGCGCAGCTGGCCTTCGTCGACAGCGCCGGGGTGCCCATCGCCGCCGACTTCGACTTCCTGCAGACCGGGCCCCAGACCTGGGACATCCACGTCGACACCGATGCGGGTCGCCTGACCCTGAGCAAGGGCGGCAGCGAGCTGTACCTGGACGGCCAACTGAGCCACCAGGGCCCGGACCAGGAATACGCCGGTCTCTATGCGCGCTTCGCCGAGCTGGTGGCGCAGAACCGCTCCGACGTGGACGTGGCGCCGCTACGGCATGTGGCCGACGCCTTCCTCTATGGCCGACGCGAGACGGTGGCGGAGTTTCACGAGTAGGGCCTCCCTCACCCCAGCCCTCTCCCGGAGGGAGAGGGGGCGCCACCTCGGGCTCGTGTAGGTTGGGTTGAGCGCAGCGAAGCCCAACAGGGATGGCTTGGCTTGTTGGGCTTCGACGGTGGAGCTGTCTCAACCCACCTACGGTACGGCTTCCCTCACCCCAGCCGTCTCCCGGAGGGAGAGGGGGCGCCACCTCGGGCTCTTGTAGGCTGGGTTGAGCGCAGCGAAGCCCAACAAGGGTGGCTTGGCTTGTTGGGTTTCGATGATGGAGCTGTCTCAACCCAATCTACGGCTCGGTGGCTTCCCTCACCCCAGTCCTCTCCCGCAGGGCAAGGGGGCGCCACCTCGGGCTCGTGTAGGTTGGGTTGAGCGCAGCGAAGCCCAACAAGGGTGGCTTGGCTTGTTGGCTTCCCTCACCCCAACCCTCTTCCCAAGGGAGAAAGGCGCTCAGCTGCGGCGTAGGGTGGAAAACGGCGCAGCCTTTTCCACGCGGGCTGGCTCGATGCTCAACGCCGCTCCAGCAACACCCCACTCTCCATGTGGTGCGTCCAGGGGAACTGGTCGAACAGGGCGCAGCGGGTGATGCGGTGGGTGTCCTGCAGCTGGGCGATGTTCTCGGCCAGGGTCTCCGGGTTGCAGGAGATGTAGAGGATGCGCTCGAAGCGGCGGGTCAGTTCGCAGGTGTCCGGATCCATGCCGGCGCGCGGCGGATCGACGAACACGGTGCCGAAGTCGTAGCTCTTGAGATCCACGCCCGCCAGGCGGCGGAAGGGGCGGACCTCGTTGAGCGCCTGGGTCAGTTCCTCGGCGGAGAGGCGCACCAGGCTGACGTTGTCCACGCCATTGCTGGCCAGGTTGTGCAGGGCGGCGTTGACCGAGGTCTTGCTCACCTCGGTGGCCAGCACCTTGCGGACCCGGCTGGCCAGCGGCAGGGTGAAGTTGCCGTTGCCGCAATAGAGCTCCAGCAGATCGTCCTCGCGCTCGCCCAGGGCGGTATGGGCCCAGGTCAGCATCTTCTGGTTGACGGTGCCATTGGGCTGGGTGAAGCCGCCCTCGGGTTGCAGATAGCTATAGGTCTTCCCGGCCACCTCCAGTTCTTCGAGCACATGGTCACGTCCGATCACCAGGCGCTGACCGCGGGAGCGACCGATCAGACTGACACCGAGGTCGGCGGCCAGGCGCTCGGCGGCGCCCTGCCAGGCGGCGTCCAGCGGGCGGTGGTAGGCCAGGGTGATCAGCGCATCGCCGCTCAGGGTGGTGAGGAATTCTACCTGGAACAGCTTGAACGACAGCGCCACGTCCGCCTGCCAGCCGGCCTTGAGCCGGGGCATCAGGTCGTTGATGCGCTGGCTGGCGATGGGGAAGTCCTCGATGAGGATCGGCGTGTGCTTGTCGCCCGGGGCGAACATCGCGTAGTGGCGCTCTTCGTTCTCCCGCCACAGGCGGAATTCGGCGCGCAGCCGGTAGTGCTGCAGCGGCGAGGCGAAGACCTCCGGCTCGGGCGCCTGGAAGGGCGCCAGCAGGTCGCGCAGGCGACCGGCCTTGGCATCGAGTTGGGTCTGGTAGTCGGCGGGGGCGAAGGAAGGCTGGGACATGGTAGATCCGGAGAGACGATAAGGCGGGGAAAACCCTCGGGACCAGGGCCCCGAGGGTGGAGGGTCAGGCGTTGAACCAGCCCAGCTTGATGACGAACAGGATCGACAGCACGATCAGCGCCGAATTCAGCTCGCGGGTACGGCCGGACAGCAGCTTGATGACCGTCCAGGTGATGAAGCCGAAGGCGATGCCGTTGGCGATGGAATAGGTCAGCGGCATGGCCAGGGCGGTGACCAGCACCGGGGCGGCGGTGGTCAGGTCGTCCCACTCGATCTCGGCCAGGCCCGAGGTCATCAGCACGGCGATGAAGAACAGTGCCGGGGCGGTGGCGAAGGCCGGCACGCTACCGGCCAGGGGAGCGAAGAACAGCGCCAGCAGGAACAGCACCGCGACCACCACGGCGGTGAGGCCGGTACGACCCCCCGCGGAAACGCCCGCGGCCGATTCGATGTAGCTGGTGGTGGTGGAGGTGCCCAGCAGCGAGCCGAACATGGCGGCGGAGCTGTCGGCGATCAGGGCGCGGCCCATCTTCGGCAGATGACCGTCCTTGCCCATCAGGCCGGCGCGCTTGGCCACGCCGATCAGGGTGCCGGAGTTGTCGAACAGGTCGACGAACAGGAAGGCGAAGATGACGCTGATCAGGCCGACGTCCAGGGCCCCCCGGATGTCCAGCTGCAGGAAGGTCGGTGCCAGCGACGGCGGCATGGAGACCAGGCCGCCGAAGGCGCTGACGCCCAGGGCGATGGCGATCACGGTGACCACCAGGATGCCGATCAGCACCGCGCCGGTGACCTTGCGCGCCTCGAGCACGACGATCAGGAAGAAGCCGAGGATGGCCAGCAGCGGACCGGGTTTGGACAGGTCGCCCAGGCCCACCAGGGTCGCCGGATTACCCACCACGATGCCGGCGGTCTGCAGGGCGATCAGCGCCAGGAACAGGCCGATGCCGGCGGCGATGCCCGAGCGCAGCGGGAGCGGGATGCTGTTGATGATCCATTCGCGGATGCGAAAGATCGACAGCAGGAAGAACATCAGCGCCGAGAGGAACACCGCGCCCAGGGCCACCTGCCAGGTATGGCCCAGGTGCAGGACCACGGTGTAGGTGAAGAAGGCGTTGAGGCCCATGCCGGGGGCGAGGGCGATGGGGTAGTTGGCGATGAGTCCCATGAGCGCCGAGCCGATGGCGGCGGCCAGGCAGGTGGCGACGAAGATCGCGCCCTTGTCCATGCCGGTCGCGCCGAGGATGCTCGGGTTGACGAACAGGATGTAGGCCATGGCCAGGAAGGTGGTCACCCCAGCCAGCAGTTCGGTGCGGACAGAGGTGTTGTGGGCCTTGAGTTGGAAGAGTCTTTCCAGCATGGGATGCCTCGTGCGCGCCGGTCTGATCGGAAAAAACGGCGCGCATCATAACAGGTCGGTTAACACGGGTAAGGCACTAAGACTTACCCCCAAATCGGCATCGGGTCGAGCACTGTCCGGTCGGTCAGCTTTTCGCGGTGTGGCCGCTGACCGAATCGCCTGCGTTGCGGGCCAGGCGGAAGGCATCCAGGGTGCTCAGGATGCCGAGCACGGCCACTATGCAAAAGGCTAGCCGGAAGTCCGACAACTGCGGATCGAGGTGGCCGTGCCACTCCATCGAGGCGCGCAGCAGCAGGGCGGCGATGGCCACGCCCAAGCCCATGGCCAGCTGGAAATTGGTGCTGAACAGAGTGGACGCATGGCTCAGCTGGGGTTTCGGAATGTCGGCGAAGGCCAGGGCATTGCTGGCGGTGAATTGCAGCGAGCGGGACACGCCGCTGGCGAACAGCAGCAGCACGATCAGCGGCAGCGGCCAGTCCGGGGTGAGCAGGCCACATGCCAGCAGGCTGAGCGCGCTGAGCACGCCGTTCATGGTCAGGATGGCGCGCAGGCCGAAGCGGCGCATGGCGGCGGTGGTGAAGGGCTTGGCCGCCAGGTTGCCGGCGAACAGCGCCAGGAGCAGCAGGCCGGCCTGGAAGGCGTCCAGGCCAAAGGCCAGCTGGAACATCAGGGGGAGCAGGAAGGGTGCGGTGGCGATGGTGACGCGGAACAGGCCGCCACCGAGGATGGCGGCGCGGTAGGTGGGAATCCGCAGTGTGCCAAAATCGATCAGCGGACGTTCGATCTTCGTCATGTGACGCACCGCCTTGGTGCCGAGGATCAGCCCTATCCCCATCCAGGCCAGGTTGCTGCCCAGGCTGCCGTGGTTCTGGCCGAGCCGTTCGACGCCCCACATGAAGGCGACGCAGGCCCCGCCCAGCAGCAGGAAGCCGCGCCAGTCCAGCGGATGGCGCTGGGTCGGCAGGTCGGCGGGCACCAGACGCCAGGCCAGCAGCAGGGCGATCGATCCCAGCGGCAGATTGAGATAGAAGATCCAGCGCCAGTCGGCATAGGTGGTGATCAGGCCGCCCAGGGGCGGGCCCAGCACGGGGGCCACCAGGCCCGGCCAGGTGATGAGGGCGATGGCGCGCACCAGTTCGTGCTTTTCGGTGACCTGCAGCACCACCAGCCGCCCGACCGGAACCATCAGCGCGCCGCCGAGCCCCTGGAGGATGCGCGCGGCGATGAATTGCTCGAGGGAGAGGGCCATCCCACACAGCAGCGAGGCCAGGGTGAAGACGCCAATAGCCAGGGTAAAGACCGGTCGTGGACCGAAGCGCTCGGCGATCCAGCCGCTGACCGGGATGCCTACGGCAATGGCCAGCAGATAGGCGCTGATGCCCAGGTTGAGGTCCACCGGATCACGGCCGAAAGACGCCGCCATCTGCGGCAGGGCCGTGGCGATCACGGTGGCGTCGAGGTTTTCCATGAAAAAGGTAAAGCTCACCAGGCCGGCGAGAATCTTCCAGCGTTCCATGGGTCAGCGCCTCAGGCCAAGGGGTGGGCTACTCTGCCTGAGGTGCTGCAAGGCGCGCCAGCCCTGGCTTGCCGATAAAAAGTCAAAGGATTTGCCACCGTCTCTCGAACAGGCTGCTAAAGTCCAGAGGAGACAGGTTCGCTAATCGTCATCGCCATGAGGAAGCCGTTGCATGAAGGACGTGATCGATAGCCACATCATGGCCATGGCGGAAGCCCGGCGGCTGCTCGAACGGGGTAGCCAGGCCAAGCGCCAGCATCAGCGCTATTTCCTCAACTTCCTGACCCTGCGTCAGGAGGCCTCACTCCTCAGCCAGCAGTCCTATCGTCTGAGTTGCTCGCTGGACGCCTTTTCCACCCAGCGCTCACGCCAGTTGCCCCCGGTGCTGACCCTGGTAAAGGCAGACCGGGACGAATGCCAGTAAGGCCAAAGGCGTAGCCGTAGGTATTCGTGGAGCTTTTCCGCTGACCCCGGGGTCAAAACCTCGAATGCAGAGGAGAAACACCCCCATGATCAAGCAATCGCTGCTCTCTCTGGCCCTGGGTACCGTCGTCCTGACCGGCGCCCTGCAGGCCCAGGCCGCGCCCGAGGCCATGACCCCGGTCAAGCCCGCTGCCGACAAGGCGGCTTCGGAGCCCACCAGCTCGCAGTACCAGAACAAGGTCAACAAAAAGGATGCCAATCAGAGCGATGATGCCGTCACTCATGACCCTGATCATCCTACCTTTGAACTCGAAGAGGGTGGCCGGGCGCCGCGCAAGTACATCCGCGACGAGTACGTGATCAAGGACTTCAAGAAGCACGGCCTGGAGCAGCCGGGCGAAGACAGCCAATGGGTCAAGATCGGCTCCGACTATGTGCTGATCAAGCGCAGCAATGCGGTGATCGACAAGATCGTCAAAGCCAAGCAGTAATCCACCATGGCCGGGGCCGATTCTCGACCCCGGTGGTATTCGGGGTGTCCAGGCGGCATGCTGAGGCACCCTTTTCGGAGTTTTTTGCATGACCAGTGAAATTCGCGTCGTCGCCATCCTGCAGGCCAAGCCCGGCCAGGCCGCAGCCGTCGAGAACGCCCTACGCGCCATCGTCGCCCCTTCCCGCGCCGAGGCCGCCTGCCATTTCTATACCCCGCACCGCGATCCGAGCCACGAGGGTCGCTATGTCTTCATCGAGCGCTGGGCCAGCCGCGAGGCCCTGGCCGAGCACGAGGAGACCGCGCACTTCAAGCAGCTGCTGAGCGATCTCGACGGCCTGCTCACCGAGGCGCCCCAGGTGATGATCCTGGAAGAATTGCCGCTGGCCTGAGCCGGGCGACATAGCGCTGTCATTTGCCTGAGTCACCCTGGCCTCTTTTCGTGGAGGCCTGGATGAACCCCTCTCGACGTCAAGCGCTGGGTCTGCTCGGTCTGGGTCTGAGCGCGCCCTGGTTCGCCGGGTGCAGCGCGCGTGAACCGCAACTGGATCCCTTCACCCTGGGCGTCGCCAGTGGCGATCCCGCTGCCGATGGCTTCGTCATCTGGACCCGTCTGGCGCCGGATCCCCTGGCCGAGGATGGCCTGGGCGGTCTGCGTACCCCTGTCGAGGTGCAATGGGAGGTCGCCTCGGATCCGGGGCTGCGCCAGGTGGTGCAGAGCGGTACGGTCCAGGCGCAGCCCCGGGCGGCCTTCAGCGTGTCCATCACCCTGGTGGGTCTGCTACCGGGGCGACCCTATTGGTACCGCTTCACCGCCCTGGGGCATCAGAGTCGCATCGGTCGCGCCCTCACGCTGCCGCCGCCGGCCAGCGCGCCGCAGCGACTCAAGCTGGTGGCTGCCTCCTGCTCCCACTATGAGAAGGGCTTCTTCAGTGCCTATCGGCACATGGCCGAGGAGCAGCCGGACCTGGCGCTGTTCCTCGGCGACTACATCTATGAGTCCAATGTGCCGCTGCTGCTGCCAGCGATCCGCCGCCACGGCCTGCCGGAAGCCCGCGACCTGGCCAGCTATCGGCGGCGCCATGCCCTGTACCGCACCGATCCCGATCTGCAGTACCTGCATGCCAATGTCACCAGCCTGCTGACCTGGGATGACCACGAGGTGCAGAACGACTATTCCGGTCCCTGGTCGGCGGATCCCCGGGTCAGTCTGGCGGCCTTCGCCGCGCGACGGCGGGCGGCCTACCAGGCCTTTCGCGAACACGCCCCGCTGCGCGCCTGGCGGACCCAGGGCAACACGCTGCGCCTCTATGACCGGTGGCGCTTTGGCGACCTGGCGGAGATCCACCTGCTCGATGGCCGGCAATACCGCAGCGAACCGGCCTGCGCGACGACCAGGACCCGCGGTGGCCATCTGGTCGCGCCGGATTGCCCGGGCCTGCGTGATACCACGCGCAGCATGTTGGGGCGGGCGCAGGAGGATTGGCTGCTGGACGGCTTTCGTCATAACGGTACGCAGTGGAACCTCATTGCCCAGGACCTGCTGCTGGCACCCCTGCGGCAGCGCCTGCCGGATGGCGATCCGGCGCGCTGGACCGATGGCTGGGACGGCTATCCGGCCACCCGCGAGCGCCTGCTGGCGGCCATGGCCGCGAGTCGCCTGGCCAATCCGGTGACCCTGGGCGGGGACATCCATTCCTTCTGGGTGACGGATCTGCACCGCGATCCGGAGGACGAGCGGAGCCCGGTGGTGGCGAGCGAGTTCGTCGGCACTTCCATCACCTCGGACGGACCGGATTACCGACGCTTCCAGGCGCTGTTGCCGGAGAATCCCCAGGTGCGTTTCTTCGACAGCCGGGAGCGTGGCTATCTGGTCCTGGAGCTGACGCGGGAGCGGCTGCAGGTGGATCTGCGCACCATTAGTGACCGAACGCGCCCGGATGCCAGGCGCGGCACCCGGGCGAGCTTCGTGGTGGAGGCGGGACGGCCAGGGGCCGTCCCGGTCTAGCGGATCAGACGAACAGCGACAGCAGCATGATGAAGGCCAGGGCCACCACCGAGAGGATGGTTTCCATCATCGACCAGGTCTTGAAGGTCTCGGCCACGGTCATGTTGAAGTACTGCTTCACCAGCCAGAAGCCGGCGTCGTTGACGTGGGAGAGGATCACCGAACCGGCGCCGGCGGCCAGCACCAGCAACTCCTTGTTCACCCCGGGGATCAGCGCCACCACGGGGGCGACGATGCCGGCGCCGGTGATGGTCGCCACGGTGGCGGAACCGGTGGCCACGCGGATCACCGCTGCCACCAGCCAGGTCAGCAGGATCGGCGAGATCTGCGTCTGCACCGCCAGGTTGCCGATCACCTCACCCACGCCGCTGGCCACCAGCATCTGCTTGAAGCCACCGCCAGCGCCAACGATCAGCACGATGGCCGCCACCGGCGCCAGGCTCTGGTCGAGCAGCTTGACGATCTTCTCGCGGGAGAAGCCGCAGGCGGTGCCGAAGCTGTAGAAGCTCAGCAGCAGGGCGGCGAGCAGGGCGGTGATGGGGTGGCCGATGAAGTCCATCCAGATGCGGAAATGGTTGTCGGCGGCAAAGAAGATATCGGCGAAGGCCTTGAGCAACATCAGGATCACCGGCAGCAGCACGGTGAAGACGGTGATGCCGAAGCCCGGCAGGTTGCGGTTGTCGGTTTCCTGGGCGATCTGGGCGACCAGCTCGGGATTGGCCGAGCCGGGGATGCGCTTGGAGATCCAGGCGCCGAAGATGGGACCGGCGATCATGGCGGTGGGCAGGCCGACGATCAGGCCGTAGAAGATGGTCTTGCCGATGTCGGCACCGAACACCCCGACCGCCAGCAGCGGACCCGGGTGCGGCGGCACCAGGCCGTGCACGGCGGACAGGCCGGCCAGCAGCGGGATGCCCAGCTTGACCAGCGACAAGCCGGTACGGCGGGCGACGATGAACACCAGGGGCGCCAGCAGCACGAAGCCGATCTCGAAGAACAGCGGGATGCCCACCAGGAAGGCGGCGAACATCATCGCCCAGTGCACGCGCTTGATGCCGAAGGCGCGGATCAGCGTCTGGGCGATCTGGTCGGCGCCGCCGGAATCGGCCATCAGCTTGCCGAGCATGGTGCCGAGGCCCAGCAGGATGCCGACGAAGCCGAGCACGCCGCCGAAGCCGTCCTGGAAAGATTTCATGACCTTTTCCACCGGCATGCCGGAGGTCAGGCCGAGAAAGCCCGAGGCGATGGTCAGGGCGATGAAGGGATGGACCTTGAACTTGGTGATCAGGAGCACCAGGCCGACGATGGTGACCGCGGCGTCGAGCAGAAGGAAGCTGTTGTGGTCCATGCCGAACATGGCGCCTCTCCTATTGTTGTTGTGGGCGTTGCGGGTGGTTGGATTGGGTAGCGCTGTCTCGTCAGGCCGGCTGGGCCAGGCGAATCGAGGTGTTCCACCAGGCCGACACCTGGGTGCCGATGGCGGGCAGGCTGTCGCGTGCGTCCACTACCAGCGTAGCCGGTTCACCGTGGGGTGCTTCGAGGGCGGCGAACTGGCTGTCGATCAGGCTGGCGGGCATGAAGTGCCCCGGGCGATTGGCCACGCGCTGGGCGGCGGTCTCGCGGGTCAGTTCGAGAAAGACGAAGCCGAGACCGGGCACGGCCTGGCGCAGCTGGTCGCGATAGCGGCGCTTGAGTGCGGAACAGGTGAGTACCGGGCGTTCGCCCGCGGCCACGGCAGCGGCCAGTTCTTCACCGAGGCGGGTCAGCCAGCCGGCGCGATCCCCGTCGTCGAGGGGGATGCCGGCACTCATCTTGGCGATGTTGGCGGCGGGGTGGAAGGCGTCGCCTTCGATCAGGCGGCCACCGTCCTGCTCGGCGATGGCCGCGCCGACGCTGCTCTTGCCGCAGCCTGCGACGCCCATGACCACCAGCGCGGGAATGGGAGTGTTCATCGTCACCTCCGGTCTGGAGACAGCGCTACCCCGAAAAGCGGAAAAGGCAGCGGCTTCCAGTTCTTGTCGATCTTGTTAGGCCGAATGCCGACGCGGTGCGGAAGGCCACGTCAGGCTTGTAGTGTCTGCTGAGACAGCGCTACCTTAGGCGCGTTCTCCGTCTCTGACAAGCCTGAAACCATAACAATGAATCGAACGGGTTCTCGTAGTTCCGGTCGGCCCACCCTCACCGAGGTGGCGCTGCAGGCCGGTGTTTCCCCCATCACGGCCTCGCGTGCCCTGCGCGGTGTCGCTACCGTGGCGCCCGAACTGGTCACCCGCGTGCAGGAGGCCGCCGCGCGCCTTGGCTATGTCACCAATCCGGCCGCCCGTGCCCTGGCCTCGGCCCAGGGGCATTCGGTGGTGGTGCTGGTGCCCTCGCTGTCCAACCACCTGTTCATCGAGCCCCTCGAGGCCATCCACGAGGTCCTGCGTCCCCGTGGCCTGGAGGTGCTGATCGGCAACTACCACTACGATCCCGAGGAAGAGGAAAAGCTGATCCGCAACTACCTGGCCTATCAGCCCCGGGGACTGCTGCTGACCGGCTTCGACCGCACCGACGCCGCGCGCCAGCTGCTGGCGGCCAGCGGGGTGCCGCGGGTGCACATGATGGAGCTGGATCCGGCGGGGACGGTGCCCAGCGTCGGCTTTTCCCAGCGCGCCGCCGGGGCCGCCGCGGCGCGGCATCTGCTGGCGGCCGGACGCACCTGCCTGGGCTATGTGGCCGCCCAGCTCGACCCGCGGGCGCTGGCCCGAGGGGAGGGCTTTCGCGAGGTGCTGCGCGAGGCGGGCTGCTATGACCCGAGTCTGGATGTGCTGGATCCGCAGCCGTCGTCCGTGGGCCTGGGCGCCCGACAGTTTCGCGAACTGCTGGCCCGCCGCCCGGATGTCGACGGCCTGTTCTTTTGCAACGACGACCTGGCCCAGGGCGCGCTGTTCGAAGCCCAGCGGCTGGGCATCGCCATCCCCGAACGGATCTCGGTGCTGGGCTTCAACGACCTGCCCGGCTCGGCGCACACGGTCCCCCGACTGACCTCCATCCAGACCCCCCGCGCCGCGGTAGGGCGCCAGGCCGCGACCCTCCTGCTGGGGCTGCTGGACGGCCGCAGCCAACCGACCTGCGTGGATCTGGGATTCGAGTTGGTGAGCAGGGAGAGTGTGTAGGGCTTTGGCTTGGGTCGATCGTGACCACGGCGGTCCGTCGATGCAGCCAGAACGGTATGACTTTGCTTATCGCGGCCATGGGCCGCTCCTACGAGGATTGACGCTTCTGTAGGAGCGGCCCATGGCCGCGATAAGGTTTTGCTCCGACAACGAATAATCCATCTTCTGGCATCCATCAGCTCCGCGGACCGTCATAACCGCGATCGCGGTGCAGCAGGTCTTACCGCAACGCCTTGGCCAATATCCGCGACTGCCCCCGGAAATCCTGGCGGGCATAGAAGGCCTGGGCGTCCTCGTTGAATTCCATGACCTCCAGGCGCAATTCGTCGACGTCGTTGTCCCGCGCCCAGGCTTCCACGGCGTCCAACAGCCGGGCACCCACGCCCAGCCGTCGGTGGCAGGCCGACACTACCAGGGTGCCGATCCGGCAGAGGATCAGCGGCTGCAGAAAGGAAATCGAGCGGGTGTCGGACAGGCGCGCGGTAACGAAGCCGACCAGTTCGTCACCGGCTTCGGCGACGAACAGCACCCCGTCTTCCGGCTCCAGCTGGGCGGCCCAGTAGTCCTGGTCGCGCCAGCCGCCGGAGGGTTCGGCGAAGGTCGCCGGGGCCTGCCGGTGATGCTGCTCGGCGAGTTGCTCGGCCAGCCGGCAGACGGCGGCGAGATCGGTGACGAAGGCGGGACGGATGCGCAAGAGCGGTGCTCGCAAGAGGAGTCGGCCGTTCACCTTACGCCGCACGGAGCGGGTCAGGAAGCCTCGGCATCCAGCTGCCGGTACCAGTCGGCATAGGGGGTGTTCCTGGCCATCCGCCGGTTGTAGTCGGGCGCGCCATCGGTCCACCAGACCGGTCCGCGCTCGCCCAGGGCGTGCTTGGCGGCGTCCACCGCGGCGCGTGCGCTGCGCAGGGCGGCTTCGTCACCCTGACGCTTGGCCACGCCCACCTGGCGGCGGGCATCCATCAATTCACGGGTCAGCAGGTCGCGGCGGTCGGCGGGCAGGCTGGGGTCGGTGCAGCGCCAGAGTCGGCCCCTGACCACGAAGTAGCGTCCGTCCGGGGTGGTGGGATAGCGCATGGCAGGGGCCCCTTGGTCAGTCGTCGATGTCGAGCAGGCCGCGGCAATCCGGATAGTTCGAGCAGGCCCAGAATTCCCGGCCCTGGTGGCGACCGCTGCGCGCGCGGCGGCGGACCATGGGCGCCTGGCATTCCGGGCATTCCGGCGCCAGGGGCTGGCTGGGCGCTGCGGTTCGCTGGCGCGGACGGCGCCCGCCGAACACGGCGTCGCGTACGGCATTGGCGGAATAGCGCGCCGCCGCCGGGATCTCTACCAGGCGCAACTGGGCGGCCTCGCACACCGCGCGGACGAAGCGGTCGCGCTGCTGGCGATGGCGCTGCAGGTGCGACCTGTCGTTGAGTTCGACCACGGCGTGCACGGCGAGGTCATCGCGGCGGCAGATGGCGAAGTCGAAGTGCTTGCAGTTGATGCGATTCTGCGCGATCAGATAGCGGCGGCGATCGCGCAGCGGCAGGGTCTGGACCACATCGGCGATGCGCACCTTGCCGAACACCCGGTAGTCGTCGCCCACGGCTTCGTCGAGCACCGCGAGAAAGGCCTGTTCGGCGGGGGTGAAGAGGGCTTCGACCTGGCGATAGGGAAAGGCGGCCTGGCGCCGGCGCTGCCACCACCACAAGGCCCCCAGAAGCAGCAGTCCGGCCGGGACCAGCAGGGGCAGGTAACGCTCGTACATCTCGAACTCCAACAGCGGGGCGCCATGATAGTGAGTTCCGGCGCCGGACAGCAGCGGTGGCGACGAAGCGTCAGTCGCGCCGCGGGAGTTGCCGTTGCAGATCGTCCAGCCGCAGCAGGGTCACCGACTTCAGACAACTCAGATACTGCAGCTGCTGCATGGCGCCCTGGAATCCGCGCGTCGCGTCAGCGCAGCGGGGGGCGCGGTCGCTTTGCCAGAGCTGCTGCAGACGTTCGAAGGCGGGTCGTTGCGCAGCGGAGAGCGCGGCCAGGCGGCGGCCGTAGATGTCGGCCAGCCGGGCTTCGGCCAGGGCCAGATCCCCGGCGGCGCAGGCCGCCAGCTGCGCCTCGCTGCCCTGGCGATCGCAGTCGGCCGGGGGCTGCTCGGCGGCCAGGGCGGCGGTCGAGAGCAGCAGGGCGAGCAGGGCGGACAGGCGACAGGTGTTCATGCAGGCTGACTATTGCAGGGGCGGACCGCCTAGACTGCCGTAAAAGCGCGGCTCTCACCAGGCGCCGCCGGTCTCCTGCGGCTCGCCCTGGGTCTCGCGGAATTGGCGGATCTGCACCAGCAGCCAGTCGATCCAGCGCTGTACCGGCGCGTCCACCGGGCCCTTGGGCAACACCAGGAAGTAGGCCTGGGTCGACAGCTGGTTGAACCGATCCGGCAGCGGGCGGACCAGGGCGCCGCTGGCCAGCAGGCGCTGGGCCAGCACGCAGCCGCCGAGGGCCACGCCCTTGCCGGCCGCGGCCTGTTGCAGGGCCATGCCACTCAGCGAATAGCGCGGACCGCGCAGACTCTCGCCCAGGGGTACCTGCTGGCTGGCGAACCAGTCCTGCCAGGCGTTGAAACGGCTGCTGGGCCGGCCCGAACGCCAGCCGCCGGGCCATTCGGCATGCAGCAGCGGATAGGCCAGCAAGGCGGCGGGTTCTGCCAGTGGCGCCGGGATCAGCGTCGGGCTGCACACCGGAAAGATCCATTCGCGCAGCAGCAGGCGCGTCTCGCCGTCCTGCCAGTCGCCCCGGCCATAGCGGATCGCCGCCTGGGCACCGCCCTCGGTACCCAGCGGCACGATGGCGGAGGAGGCATCGAGAAAGACCTCGATATCCGGATGCTGGCGCTGGAAGTCTTCCAGGCGCGGCAGCAGCCATTCCTGGCCAAAGGTGGGCGGCGCACTGACGGTCAGGACGCTGCTCTTGACCCGCGCCCGGGCGACGGCGCGGGTCAGGCCGTCGAGGTGTGGCGCGATCTCCGCCGCCAGGGCGCGCCCCTGGACGGTGAGGCGCACCCCTTGGGCCAGGCGCTCGAACAGCGGCTGCCCCAGCTCTTCCTCGAGCAGGCGGATCTGCCGGCTGATGGCGCCCGCGGTGACGTGCAGCTCGTCCGCGGCCTTGGCGAAGTGCTGGTGTCGCGCGGCGGCGGCAAAGGCACGCAGGGCATTGAGGGGGAGGGCGGTGGTCACACTGAGCCTTACTTTTCCTGAGCCTGACGCCCATTAAACATCGTTTGTCTGACCTGTTCAGCCACCTTCACCATGCAGGCTCACTTTTTCCTGGAGCGACGCTCATGCGCAAGGAGCTGGATCTCCCCGCCGTGCTGGTCATGCTGGTGCTCTGCCTGGTCTGGGGCCTGCAGCAGACGGCGATCAAGGCCATCGCCGAGCAGGTGGATCCGCTGCTGCAGATCGGCTGGCGCTCGCTGCTGGCGGCCGGGCTGCTCTATGGCCTGGCGCGCTGGCGCGGCATCCGCTGCCTGGGCCGCGACCAGACGCTGCTTCCCGGGCTGCTCGCCGGGTCGCTGTTCGCCCTGGAATTCCTCTGCATGGCGGTCGGCCTGAAATACACCAGCGCCGCGCACATGGTGGTGTTCATCTACACGGCGCCGCTGTTCGCCGCCTGCGGTCTGCACTGGCTGGTGCCCGGGGAGCGGCTGTCGGGGCGGCAGTGGCTGGGCATGCTGCTGGCGGCCAGCGGGGTGGTCTGCGCCTTCCTGATCGGCAAGCCGAGCGGCGGCACCAGCTGGCTGGGCGATCTGATCGGCCTGGCCGGCGGCGCCGCCTGGGGCGCCACCACGGTGCTGATCCGCCGCAGCGCCCTGGCCGAGGCGCCGCCGCTGCGCACCCTGTTCTATCAACTCGGGGTGACCGGCGTGGTGCTGCTGGCGCTGGCCCTGCCGCTCGGCAAGCGCCTGGATCTAGCCGGGCTGGATTCCCTGGCCTGGTCGAGCCTGGCCTTCCAGGTGTTCATCGTCGCCGGCATCAGCCTGCTGGGCTGGTTCGTGCTGCTCAGTCGCTATCGCGCGGCGCCCCTGGGCGTGCTGACCCTGCTGACGCCGCTGTTCGGTGTGCTGATGGGCGTCTGGCTGCTGGGCGAGACCCCGGGACCGGGATTTCTCGCCGGCGCGGCCCTGGTGCTCAGCGGTCTGCTGATCGTCAGCTATCCTTCCCGCTCGCGAGTCGCGTCCCGCTGACTCGCTTGGCCTTGAGCATCCGATGTCGTCCACCTCGCTGAATCCCTGGTTGCTGCGCCTCATCCCCCTGGTGTTCCTGTCCCTGTGGTCCGCCGGCTTCGCCGTGTCCAAGGTGGGTCTGGCCTATGCGCCGCCCTTCACCCTGCTGGCGATGCGCTATGCGCTGGCCTTCAGCGTGCTGCTGGTGGCTTTCCTGATCCTGCGTCCGCCGCTGCCACGCACCCGGCGGGAATGGGCGAATCTGGCCGTGGTGGGCTTTCTGATCCAGGGCGTCTATTTCGGCATGAGCTATGGCGCCCTGGTGCTGGGCGCCTCGGCCAACGTGGTGGCCATGGTCGCCTCGCTGCAGCCGATCCTGGTGGCCCTGGGCGCACCCCTGCTGGTGGGCGAGCGGGTAGCGCCGCTGCAGTGGCTGGGACTGGCCCTGGGGCTGCTCGGCGCCATCGGGGTGATCCTGGCGCGGGCCAGCGTGGCCGTGGAGTCCGTCCCGGGCATCTGCCTGGCGGTCGGCGCGCTGCTGGGCATGACCAGCGCCGTGCTCTACGAAAAGCGCCTGGGCGTGGCCCAGCATCCGGTCACCAACAACCTGGTGCAGTACAGCGTTGGCCTGGTGTGTTGCGCCCCCCTGGCGCTGCTGTTCGAGCACAGCCCGGTGCACTGGGCACCGGCCTTCATCGGTGCCCTGGCCTATCTGGTGCTGGCCAACTCGCTCTTGGCCATCAGCCTGCTGGTGTGGATGATCCGCGCCGGCGAGGCGGCGCGGGTCAGTGCGCTGTTCTTCTGCGTGCCGCCGGGCGCCGCCCTGAGCGCCTGGCTGCTGCTGGGCGAGACCCTGCCGCCACTGGCCTGGGTGGCCATGGTGATCGCCATCGGTGGGGTGCTGCTGGCGACCCGGGCAGGGGACAAGGCGGCGCGCTGAACCGCGCCGCCCGCCGTCAGGCCGTCTTCAGGCCCGCCAGCACCTTGTCCACCGTCAGCGGATAGTCGCGAATGCGCACCCCGCAGGCGTTATAGACGGCGTTGGTGAGCGCGGCCCCGGCGCCGCAGATCCCCAGTTCGCCGACGCCCTTGATCTTCAGCGGATTGGCCTTGTCGTCCACTTCCGGCAGGAAATGGGCTTCGATGGCGGGAATGTCCAGGTGGCAGGGGTAGTGGTAGTCGGCCAGGTCATGGTTGACGAAGTGCCCGTGGCGAACGTCGATCACCCCGTCTTCGTGCAGGGCGCTGCCCACGCCCCAGATCATCCCGCCAAGCATCTGCGAATGGGCGGTCTTCTCGTTGAGGATACGCCCGGCGGCGAACACCCCGAGCATGCGTCTAAGGCGGATCTCGCCGGTGAGGGCGTGCACCCCCACCTCGGCGAAGAAGGCGCCATAGCCCTGCTGGGAATAGTCCTTGAGCGTCTGGCCCGGCTTGATCTCGCCGATGGCCTGGAGATCGTGCTGGCGCGCCAGTTCGGCGAGGTCGCGACTGCCGTTGTCGGCGATCAGCCGGCCGCCGACGAAACGGGCACTGGCCGGATCCAGACCTGCCGCCTCTGCTGCCTTCAGCCGCAGATTCTCGCAGGCGACATAGACCGAGGAACCGGAACTGGCGGCGCCAAAGGAACCGCCGGAGCCGGCCCCGGCCGGGTCGTCGCTGTCGCCCAGCAGCACCTTGACCCGCTCCACCGGCAAGCCGAGCGACTCGCCGGCGATCTGCGCCAGGATGGTGTAGGTCCCGGTGCCGATGTCGGTCATGGAGGTCTTGACCGTGGCCGAGCCATCGGCTTCCAGACGCACCCCGGCCTGGGACGGCCTGAGCATGTTGGCGCGACTGGCTGCCGCCATACCCATGCCGATCAGCCAGTCGCCCTCGCGCACCTGGCCGGGCGTGGCCTTGCGCTGGCTCCAGCCAAAGCGGCGGGCGCCGTCCTGCATGCACTCCACCAGTTTGCGGGAAGAGAAGGGGATGTGCTTTTCCGGATCCTGGCTGGGCTCGTTGCGGATGCGCAGCTCGATGGGATCGAGACCGAGCATGACCGCCAGCTCGTCCATGGCGCTTTCGCTGGCGAGCATGCCCACGGCTTCGCCGGGCGCCCGGCAGGAGCCGGACTCGGGCAGATCCAGCTCGACCATGCGGTGCGCCACCAGGCGGTCGTCGCCAGCATAGAGGGTGCGCGAAGACAGGCCGGTGGGTTCGTAGTAGGTGAGGCCGCGGGCGGAATGGGACCAGCCTTCATGGGCCATCGCCTGGATACGGCCCTCGCGGTCGGCGCCCAGGCGGATGCGCTGGATGGTGGCCGAGCGATGGTCGGTGATCTGGAACATCTGCTGGCGGGTAAGGGTGACCTTGACCGGCCGGCCGATGGCGCGAGCGGCCATGGCGCCGATCAGGGCGTCGGCATAGATCGGCAACTTGCCACCGAAGCCACCACCGATATAGCGCGCCACGATGCGCACGTTTTCCTTGGGCAGCTGCAGGGTATTGGCCACGCAACTCTGCGCCTGCTCGACGAACTGGGTGGAGCAATAGATGGTCACCCGGTCGCCGTCCCACTGGGCGAGGCTGGCGTGGGGCTCCATCTGCGCATGGATGTGGTAGGGCGTGATATAGCGCTCGTCGAGCTTGATCGGCGCCCGGGCGAAGGCGGCGTCGACATCGCCCGAGGCGGTATCGGTGGGCTGATCGGCATCCGGCGGCTTGACCGCCTGGCCGAGGTTGGCGGCGAGATCGAAGACGCCCGGTTCGGCCGCGTAGTCGATCTCCACCAGAGCCGCCGCCAGGCGCGCCTCCTCGAAGGTCTCGGCCACCACGAAGGCCACCGGCTCGCCGAAATAGCGCACCTGGTCGCTGTCGAGGTAGGGCTTGGGCCGGGTGAAGCGACCGCTGTTGTCCGGCTCGCGGGCGGCCTGGCGCGGCGCGTTGCGATAGGTCAGCACGCTAAGCACGCCCGGCGCGCCCTCCGCGGCCGAGGTGTCCAGCCGGCTGATGCGGCCCTTGGCGATGGTGGCCCCGACGATGAAGCCGTAGGCCACGCGATCGTTGCGGAATTCGAAGCTGTAGGGCGCCTGGCCGGTGACCTTGAGCAGGCCGTCGACGCGGTCGATGGGCTTGCCGATCAGGCCGCCGCGATTCTCGTCGATCAGGTTGCGGCCGGCGGGTTCATTCATTTCCATGCTGCTGTCCTCAGGCCTGTTGGCGAGCGTCGGCCACTCCGGCGCGCAGGATGCGGCGGGTCAGCTCGAGCTTGAAGTCGTTGTGGCCATAGCCACGGGCACCGGCGAGCAGGGCATCGCCCACGGCCGCCAGATCGCTGTCCACGGCCTGGCCGGCAAAGGCCTGGTCGGCCGCCGCCACCCGCCAGGGCTTGTGCGCCAGGCCGCCGAAGGCCGCCCGACCGCTGCGGATGCGCGGGCCGTCCAGCTCGACGATGGCGGCCATGGACACCAGGGCGAAGGCATAGGAGGCACGGTCACGCACCTTGCGATAGACCTGGATGCCGGGCGGTGGTGGCGGCAGGGTCACGGCGGTGATGAGTTCGCCGGGTTGCAGCACCGTCTCGATCTGTGGGGTGTCCCCGGGCAGGCGATGGAAATCGGCAAGGGGGATGCGCCGGGTGCGGCCATTGGCTTCGCGGGTCTCCACCGTGGCGTCCAGCACCCGCATGGCCACCGCCATGTCGGAGGGATGCACGGCGATGCACTGGTCGCTGGCGCCGATGACGGCGTTCATCCGATTGAAGCCGCCCAGGGCCGCGCAACCACTGCCGGGCTGGCGTTTGTTGCAGGGCATGGCGGTGTTGTAGAAGTAGGAGCAGCGGGTGCGCTGCAGGAGATTGCCGCCGGTGGTGGCCTTGTTGCGCAACTGCGCCGAGGCACCGGCCAGCAGCGCGCGGGAGAGCACCGGATAGCGCTCGCGCACCCGGGCGTCGGCTGCCAGGGTGGAGTTGCGCACCAGGGTACCGATGCGCAGGCCGCCGTCCGCGGTGGCGCTGATCTGGTCCAGCTGCAGGCGATTGATGTCCAGCACCTGGCTGGGGGTCTCGATCTCCAGCTTCATCAGGTCCAGCAGATTGGTGCCGCCGGCGATGAAGCGACTGCCGGCCCGCGCACCCTGGCGACTGGCATCGGCTTCGGTCTGCACGCGCTGATAGTCGAAGACTCTCATGCCTGGCCCCCCGCCATCTGGATGGCCGCGACGATGTTGGGATAGGCACTGCAGCGACAGAGATTGCCGCTCATGCGCTCGCGGATCTCTTCCTCGCTCAGTCGCATCGGTCCGTCGAGGCGCTTCGAGACGTGACTGGGCATGCCGGCCTTGACCTCGTCCAGCAGGGCCACCGCCGAGCAGATCTGCCCCGGGGTGCAATAGCCGCACTGGAAACCGTCCTTGGCCAGGAAGGCCGCCTGCATGGGATGCAGGCGCTCGGCGTTGCCCAGGCCCTCGATGGTGGTGATGGTGTCGCCTTCGTGCATGGCCGCCAGGCTCAGGCAGCTGTTGATGCGCTGGCCGTTCACCAGCACCGTGCAGGCGCCGCACTGGCCATGGTCGCAGCCTTTCTTGGTGCCGGTGAGGTGCAGGTTCTCGCGCAGCGCATCGAGCAGGGTGGTGCGGCTGTCGACCCGGAGCCGGCGCGCCTCGCCATTGATCTGCAGGGTCAGCGGCAGCAGTTGCGGCAGGCGGGCGGCGATGGCCTGGGGCGTCAGGGGCGCGCCACCGCTGGCCTGGGCGAAGCCATAGCCGGGTATGGCGCTGGTCGCTACCAGCACCGCGGAGGTGCCGAGGAACTGACGCCGGGACAGGCGCCAGCGTGCATCGGAGTCGGAAGCCATGGTCGGATTCTCTTCGTTGGGGGCACATCACGGGAGTTCTGATGACTGCCCCAGAACCTATGGGGTTCAGGCCACTGGGCCGCTGGCGTAGCGAAGCGCCATACCAGATGTGTCCTGACCGGGGCGAAGCCCTCTGGAACGGGCTTTCCAACGCTTCGCTGAACAGCCTTCAACGTGACGTTGAATACCGCTGGGCAGGGGTGCTGAACCGCTTCCGGTCGGGCGCAGTCCCTTACCTGAGGTGGCCTTTCGCTGTCACCGCCTGATTCCGACCACGGGGGCAATCTGCACCCCGCGGCTTTAACCGTGAGGTCCGCCATGAACGCCACCCCCGCGCGCCAGTTCCAGCCCCTGGCCGAACCCGAGTCCCACACCATCGCCCTGACCCTCAACGGCAAGCAGCTGCAGCTGGCCGTGGAGCCCTGGACCACGCTGCTCGATCTCTTGCGCGACCACCTCGATCTGACCGGTACCAAGAAGGGCTGCGATCACGGGCAGTGCGGCGCCTGCACCGTGCTGGTCAACGGTACCCGCATCAACAGCTGCCTGGCCCTGGCGGTCATGCAGGACGGCGCCGAGGTCACCACCGTCGAGGGCCTGGCCCAGGGCGACCAGTTGCACCCCATGCAGGCCGCCTTCGTCGCCGAAGACGCCTTCCAGTGCGGCTATTGCACCCCGGGGCAGATCTGCTCGGCGATCGGCATGCTCAAGGAGGGCCATGCCCACAGCGAGGCCGAGGTGGCCGAGCAGATGAGCGGCAACCTCTGCCGCTGCGGCGCCTATCGCAACATCCGCGCCGCCATCGAGCGGGCGCGTCCGGATTGCCAGCAAGGGGAGGGCCGCGAATGAACCGCTTCGGCTATGCCAAGCCCAACGCCGTGCCCGACGCCATCCGCCAGCATGGCCCCCAGACCCATTTCATCGCCGGTGGCACCAACCTGCTGGATCTGATGAAGGAAAACGTCGAGCGCCCCGAGCAGCTGATCGACGTCAACGGCCTACCCCTGCGCGAGGTCGAGACCACCGCCGAAGGCGGTCTGCGCATCGGTGCCCTGGTCAAGAACGCCGAGGTCGCCTATCACCCCGAGGTACAGCGGCGCTATCCGCTGCTGGCCAAGGCCATCCTCGCCGGCGCCTCGCCGCAACTGCGCAACATGGCCTCCACCGGCGGCAACCTGCTGCAGCGTACCCGCTGCTACTACTTCTACGACGTGGGCACGCCCTGCAACAAGCGTGAGCCCGGCTCCGGCTGCGGCGCGCGCGAAGGGCAGAATCGCATCCACGCCATCCTCGGCCACAGCGAGCAGTGCATCGCCACCCATCCCTCGGACATGTGCGTGGCCCTGGCCGCGCTGGAAGCCCGGGTCGAGGTGAGCGGTCCGAACGGCGAGCGCGTCATCGACTTCGCCGACTTCCATCGCCTGCCCGGCGACACCCCCGAGCGCGATACCAACCTCGCCGCCGATGAACTCATCACCGCCGTGACCCTGCCGGCCGACAGCCTGGCGGCCAACAGCGCCTACCTGAAGATCCGCGACCGCGCCTCCTATGCCTTCGCCCTGGTCTCGGTGGCAGCCGCGCTGGAACTGGACGGCGAGCGCATCAAGCAGGTCCGCGTCGCCCTGGGCGGCGTGGCCCACAAACCCTGGCGCCTGCCAGAAGCCGAGCAGGCGCTGATCGGGCAGGTGGCGGACAAGGCGGCCTTTGGCCAGTTGGCCGATCGCCTGCTGCAAGGCGCCCAGGGCTTCGCCCACAACGCCTTCAAGATCGAACTGGCCCGGCGCGCCATCGTGCGTGCCCTCACCGAAGCCGCCGGAGGTACCCTGCAATGACCGTCGTCCATCTGCAAAAAGCCGTTCCCCGCGTCGACGGTCCGCTCAAGGTCACCGGTCAGGCGCTCTATGCCGGCGAATTCAGCGTCCCTGATCTGGCCTTCGGCTTCGTGGTCAACGCCACCATCACCAAGGGTCGCCTGCTCGACCTGGACGTCAGCGAGGCCCTGGCCCAGCCGGGTGTGCTCGAGGTGCTCAGCCATCTCAACCGACCCAAGATGGCCAGCTACGACGAGAGCTACACCGACATGGACGCGGCCGACGGCAAGCCCTTCCGGCCGCTGTACAACGATCGCATCCTCTACAGCGGCCAGCCCATCGCCCTGGTGGTGGCCGAGACCTTCGAGGCCGCGCGCCACGCCGCCTCGCTGATCCGTGCCCAGTACAGCGAGGAAGACCACGCCACCGACCTGGCCCAGGCCCGCGACCAGGCCCACGAAGCGCCCATGGAATTGCCGGACAACCGCGGCGACGCCCCGGCGGCCTGGGCCGCGGCGCCCGTCCGTATCGAGGCCGAGTACCACTCCGCGGCGGAATTCCACAATCCCATGGAGATGCATGCCTCCACCGTCATCTACCACAAGGACGGCAAGCTGACGGTGCACGACAAGACCCAGGGCGTGCAGAACAGCGCCCAGTTCGTCAGCAACATCTTCGGCCTGGGCGAGGGCGACGTGAAGGTCATCTCGCCCTTCGTTGGTGGGGCCTTCGGCTCCGGTCTGCGTCCCCAGTACCAGCTGGTGCTGGCGACCATGGCCGCGCTGCAGCTCAAGCGCTCGGTGCGAGTGACCCTGACGCGCCAGCAGATGTTCACCTTCGGCTATCGCCCCGAGACCTACCAGCAGCTCAAGCTGGCCTGCGACAGCGACGGCAAGCTGCAGGCCATCGATCACAGCGCCCTGGGCATCACCTCGCGCTTCGAGGACTTCACCGAGATGGTGCTGGTCTGGTCGGCGTCGCTCTATGCCTGCCCCAACGTCAAGCTGGCCTATCAACTGGCCGCGCTGGACGTCTACACACCGTTGGACATGCGCGCCCCGGGCGCGGTGCTGGGTGTCTATGCGCTGGAAAGCGCCATGGACGAACTGGCCTATGCTGCCGACATCGATCCGCTGGAATTGCGCATCCGCAATTTCACCGACACCGATCCGGCCAAGGGCAAGCCCTATTCCAGCAAGGAACTGCTGGCGTGCTATCACCAGGCCGCCGAGCGGTTCGGCTGGGAGCGGCGCAGCATGGCGCCACGCTCCATGCGCGACGGCAACCAGCTGGTGGGCTGGGGCATGGCCACCGGGGTCTGGGAAGCCATGCAGCAACCCGCCACCGCCAAGGCGGTGATGAACATCGACGGCAGCCTGGTGGTGGCCAGTGCCACCTCCGACATCGGCACCGGCACCTACACGGTGATGACCCAGATCGCCGCCGAAAACCTCGGCCTGCCGCTGGACAAGGTCACCTTCAAGCTGGGCGATTCCACCCTGCCCAAAGCGCCGCTGGAAGGTGGTTCCTTCACCGTCTCCTCGGTGGGCACCGCGGTGAAACTGGCCTGCGACCAGCTGCGCCAGCAACTGCTGGATGCGGCCAAGGAGATGGACGACTCGCCGCTGGCCAAGGCCGAACTGGACCAGGTGGTGTTCGCCGATGGCGGCATCAGCCTCAAGACCGACCCGGCCCAGCGCGTCGACTTCACCGCCATCCTCAAGGCCTCGGGTTCGCCGTCCATGGAAACCCTGGCCAGCGCCGAACCGGCGGAGGGGCGCGACGACTACGCCACCGGTACCCACTCGGCGGTGTTCGTCGAGGTCAAGGTCGACGAAGACTTCGGCAGCGTCCAAGTCAGTCGCGTGGTCACCGCGGTGGCCGCGGGTCGCATCCTCAACCTCAAGACCGGCGAGAACCAGGTGGCCGGCGGCATCGTCTGGGGTATCGGCATGGGCCTGCAGGAAGAGGGGATGATGGACACTTCCGAAGGTCGCTGGATGAACCACAGCCTGGCGGAATACCATTTCCCGGTGCAGGCCGACATCCAGCAGCTGGAGGTGATCTTCGTCGAGGAACACGACGAGATCGTCAATCCGCTCGGCGCCAAGGGCATCGGCGAAATCGGCATCGTCGGGGTGGCGGCAGCCGTTGCCAACGCCATCTTCCACGCCACCGGCAAGCGCGTACGCGATCTGCCCATCACCCTGGACAAGGTATTCGCCGACGAGTTGGTGCACTGACCGGAGATTGTAGGGCTTCGACGATGGAGCCGCCTCAGCCCAACATCCACGCCAGACCACCCCCTCTCCCTCTGGGAGAGGGCTGGGGTGAGGGATAGCAAGCACACCGTTGAGCCCGGTGACGCTGGACTTCACTCCGCTCAACCCAACCTACCGCACCCCCTCGCTCCTCCCTGAAACGAAAAAGGCCCGCCTCCAAGAGGCGGGCCTTTTTCAGGCAGTCGGTAAAAAGATCCTTCGACTCACTCGGCGTGCGACGCGCCTTCGTGTTCGATCTGCTCCTTGTATTCCAGGGCAGCGGCTTCGCTCTGGTAGACGCCGACCAGTTCCCCTTCCTGCTTCACGTCCCACAGATGCATGCCCAGGCCACGGGCTTCGCGGGACATATGGTCTTCGTCACGTTCGGTTACGGTAATGGTCATGCTGAATCTCCTTGGTCGAGCCCGCGCTACGGCAGGGCTTGAGAACCCATACTAGAGCGTTTCGCTTCCGGACCAAGGCGTATCTCGGCAACAAGTCGTTACAACTTCTGCGACAATCTGTCGCGCTTGCGGTTGTCGTCTCGCGGCGTTGGTATCGCGGCCATGGGCCGCTCCTACACCTTTACGGAATTTGTAGGAGCGGCCCATGGCCGCGATAGGAGAAGAGGCACACTGCCTGAAGAAGGCTGCTGGATACCCACTCGCCTGTCACCAGGGGCAGCCATCACACCTGCGTGGGCGCATAAAAGAAAACGCCCTCCGAGGAGGGCGTTTTTTGCCCGCAGACCAGATCAGTTGGCGCCCTTCACCGTGCGCCCATTGACCGTGCCTTCCTTGAGGCTGGTCTGGTATTCCTTGCCGTCGCTCTCCTGCTGGTAGAGACGCACCAGCAGATAGTCCCAGTCCTTGGCGAACCACAGCTCGGTCTTGCGGCTGCTCTTGGTGGGGTCGCGCACGCGCTCGACCTTGATGGTGTCGAGCAGGCCCAGCGGGGTGCGGATGCGCTCCGGGCCGATGACGCGGAAGTCATAGGTGTCGATGCTGTCGCCGTCGACGATCTGGTAGTTCATGCTCTTCTTGCCGTCGGCCACGTCCTGCTGCAGCTTGAGCTGGTAGGTGGACTTGTCCAGCAGACCGCGATCCAGGGTCAGGCTGACCGGATCATCCTTGTCCTTGCCGGTGACCTTCTTGCCGGCCCAGTCGAAGGTCAGCTCGCTCTCGCGGCTCTTGCCCAGGCCGCTGCGCTTGTACTGGTAGGTATCCGGCAGAAAGGCCTCGCCTTCGCGGCGGAAGGTGCTGGATTCGTTGAGGCCGGCGACCAGCATGGAGGCTTCGAACTTCAGCTCCCAGCGGCCATCGGCTTCCTTCTGCAACGAGCGCTCGGCCGAGCCGCTGACCGGCATCTGCTTCCAGTCGGCGGTGTAGCTGGCCGTGAACGGCTGCAGGTCGAAGGCGAAGGCCGAGGCGCTGCAGAGGGTGGCCAATAGGAACAACAGACGTCGCATCAGTTTCTCCTTGGATCAGGAAGGGGAGGCCGTGGCCGTCAGCGACGGCAACTCGGCCCCGGTAGGCGGCAGCGCCTCGCCGTCGAGCTCGGCACCCAGGGTACCCAGCCGCAGACGGCCTTCGGCGAACAACCGCACGGCCACAGGATAAAGGAGGTGCTCGGCGGCGTGTACCCGTGTCGCGAGGCTCTCCGCCGTATCTTCGGAACGTACCGGCACCCGCGACTGCAGCACGACCGGACCGCCATCCAGCTCTTCGGTGACGAAGTGCACGCTGCACCCGTGCCAGGCATCGCCGGCATCGAGGGCGCGCTGGTGGGTGTGCAAGCCCTTGTAGAGGGGCAGCAGCGAAGGATGGATATTGAGCAGGCGACCCTGGTAGCGCCGCACGAAGGCGGGCGTGAGGATGCGCATGAAGCCGGCCAGCACCACCAGATCGGCGCCCCGGGCGTCGATGGCGGCCGCCAGGGCCGCATCGAAGCCTTCGCGATCGGCATGCTCGCGGTGATCGATCACCTGGGTGGCGATCCCGGCCTGCCGGGCCCGCTCCAGGCCATAGGCCTCGGCGCGGTTGGCGATCACCGCCGCGATCCGCACGGGCGGCGTCGCGGCGTCGATCAGGGCTTGCAGGTTGCTGCCGTGGCCGGAGATGAGCACCACCACGGCGCAGTCGGCTTGACTCATCCGTGCTGTTTCAGATTGTTCAGCACGACCTGGTCGGCGCCGGCGGCGGCCTGTTCGATGCGGCCGATGACCCAGGGTTGCTCACCCTCGGCACGCAGCACCTGCAGGGCGGCTTCGACCTGCTCCTGGGCCACGCAGATGACCATGCCCACGCCGCAGTTCAGCACGCGGTGCATCTCGGTCTCGTCGACGTTGCCCTGCTGCTGCAGCCAGTCGAACACCGCCGGACGCTGCCAGCTGGCCACGTCGAGCACCGCCTGGGCGCCTTCGGGCAGCACGCGCGGGATGTTGTCCAGCAGACCGCCGCCGGTGATGTGGGCCATGGCCTTGACCGCGCCGGTGTCCTTGATCAGCTTGAGCAGCGGCTTGACGTAGATGCGGGTGGGCGCCATCAGCAGCTCGGTCAGCGGCTGGCCGTCGAGCTGGATGTTCTCGATGTCGGCACCGGCCACCTCGATGATCTTGCGGATCAGCGAATAGCCGTTGGAGTGCGGACCGGAGGAGGGCAGGGCGATCAGGGCGTCGCCGGTGGCCACCTTGGAGCCGTCGATGATCTCGGACTTCTCCACCACGCCGACGCAGAAGCCGGCCAGGTCGTAGTCTTCGCCTTCGTACATGCCGGGCATCTCGGCGGTCTCGCCGCCCACCAGGGAGCAGCCGGCCTGTTCGCAGCCGGTGCCGATGCCGGTCACCACCTGGGCGGCGACGTCGACGTTGAGCTTGCCGGTGGCGTAGTAGTCGAGGAAGAACAGCGGCTCGGCGCCGCAGACCACCAGGTCGTTGACGCACATGGCGACCAGGTCGATGCCGATGCTGTCGTGCTTGGCCAGGTTCATGGCCAGGCGCAGCTTGGTGCCGACACCGTCGGTGCCGGAGACCAGTACCGGCTGGCGATAGCCTGCCGGGATCTCGCACAGGGCACCGAAGCCCCCCAGGCCGCCCATGACCTCCGGGCGGGCGGTGCGCTTGGCGACGCCCTTGATGCGTTCTACCAGAGCCTCACCGGCGTCGATGTCTACACCGGCGTCCTTGTAGCTCAGCTGGGGTTGTTTGCTCATGAATCCTGGCCTTTGGCTAATGGCGAAACGAGCCGGCTGGCGCCAGCCGGCAATGAGGCGGGCGATTTTACCAGAAGCCGTGCCAAAGCACGCGGCCCGCCGCGGCCTCCGGTCCGGGCGGCGATGGCACCCGGCCAGCCTGCCGTGGTCTGAGCCAGATCGCCTGCCCGTTCGCCGGGCTGGCAGTCTCCACCGCTACCTTCTGCGCGGCCCGCGACCCAGTGCCCTTGCTCGCGGGTCAGGCGGCTTTTAAGGTATGCCCCTTGCCCCTTCTATGGAATCGCCATGCGCCGTCTCGTCCTTCCGTTGCTCGCTTCGCTGCTGGTCCTGAGTCCGCTCGCCCGCGCCGAGGTGGTGGACAACCTCTACCAGGTCCGCGAGCCGGTGACCTCGCAACAGCCGGACGAGCGCAATGCCGCCCTCAAGCGCGCCCTGCAGGTCCTGGCCGGGCGCCTGACCGGCAACCCCCAGGCCGGTCAGACCCCGGCGCTGGCCAGCGCCCTGGCGGCGCCCGAATCCCTGATCAGCCAGTACGGCTACGACGCCGGTCCGCCGGAGGTGCTGGTTGTCAACTTCGATCCGGCCGCCACCGAGCGGGCCCTGGGTCAGGCGGGTCTCTCGGTATGGGGCGCCAATCGTCCGGTGGTGATGATCTGGTGGCTCAACGACGCCGACAGCGGGGCGACCCTGGTCGGTGACGGCCAGCCCGCCAGCACCGGGGTCCAGCGCGGCGCCCAGCGCGCCGGTCTGCCGATCCGTCTGCCGCTGGCCGACCTCAACGAACAACTCGCCGGCACCGCCGCCAATATCGACGCCAGCGATCCGACCGCCCTGCGCCAGGCCTCCGAGCGCTACGGCGCCAATGCCCTGCTGGCCGTCCACGCCAAACCCCAGGGCAATGGCTGGCAGGCCCAGTGGCGCCTGTGGAACAGCGGTGCCGCCGAACAGGGCAGCAGCCAGGCCGCCGATCAGGATGCCCTGGCCGCTGCGGTGCTGCAGGATGTCGCCGCGCGCCTGTCGAAGAAATTCGTCTCCCGCCCGGGCACGACCCAGCCGCTGACCTTGGTGGCCGACAATTCCAACTTCGAACGCTATGCCCAGCTGCAGAAGGTGCTGGAGCCCCTGTCGAGCCGGCTGGTCAAGGTCGACGGCACCCAGCTGACCTACGACCTCACCGCCAATCCGGACCAGTTGCAGGCGCAACTCGGTCTTGCCGGTCTGCAGCCCGCTACGGCGCCGGCCGCTCCGGCACCGGCGACCCCGGCTGCACCCGTGGATGCAACGGCTGCTCCGACCCCGCCCGCGGCCCAGCCGGCGCCGGCCGCGCAACCGGCGCGGACCACCCTGTATTTCCGCTGGCCGTGAGGGCTGGCACCCAAGACTGAAGCGGCTGCTGCGAGGGGCCCGGGATTTGGTTAGACTTGGCGCCCTCGCGAAACTGCCAAGAGCCGTTCGAGCCGGCATGATGCCTTTACAGCTGCCCCTGGGCATTCGTCTGCGTGACGACGCCACCTTCGTCAACTACTACCCTGGCGCCAATGCCGCGGCGCTCGGCTATGTCGAGCGTCTCTGCGATGCCGATGCCGGCTGGACGGAAAGCCTGATCTATCTCTGGGGCGGCGCGGGTGCCGGTCGCAGCCACCTGATGCAGGCCGCCTGTCACCGCCTGGAAGAACTGGGCGAGCGCGCCATCTACCTGCCCATGGGCGAACTGGCCGACTACGGCGTCGAGCTGTTCGACAACCTCGAACAGTGCGAGCTGGTCTGCCTCGACGATCTCGACGCCCTGGCCGGGCAGCGGCGCTGGGAAGAGGCGCTCTTCCATCTGTTCAATCGCCTGCGCGATGCCGGCAAGCGACTGCTGATCTCCAGTACCGCCTCGCCGCGGCAATTGCCGGTGCAGCTGGCCGATCTCAAGTCGCGCCTGACCCTGGCGCTGGTCTTCCAGTTGCGCCCGCTGTCCGACGAAGACAAGCTGCGCGCCCTGCAACTGCGTGCCTCCCGCCGCGGCCTGCACCTGACCGACGAGGTCGGTCGCTTCATCCTCTCGCGCAACACCCGCAGCATGGACGCCCTGTTCGACATGCTCGAACGCCTGGATCAGGCGTCGCTGCAGGCGCGACGCAAGCTCACCATTCCCTTCGTCAAGGAAATCATGGGCTGGTAGCCGCGCCGGCTCCCGCTATTGCTGCAGGCGACCCGCCAGGGTCGCCAGGCGCTTGCCCAGGGCCCGGCACAGCGCCGTCTCCTGCTCGTCCAGCGCGCGCTTGCCATCCGCCCCGGCGAAATGACTCGGCCCATAGGGCGTACCGCCCCCCTTGGTTTCCAGCAGGGCGCTCTCGCTGTAGGGCAGGCCGGTGATGAGCATGCCGTGGTGCAGCAGCGGCAGGGCCATGGACAGCAGGGTGCTCTCCTGGCCGCCATGCAGACTGGCGGTGGAGGTGAAGACGCCAGCGGGCTTGTCCACCAGGGCGCCGGTCAGCCAGAGGCTGTTGGTGCCGTCGAGAAAGTACTTCATGGCGGCGGCCATGTTGCCGTAGCGCGTCGGACTGCCCAGGGCCAGGGCCGCGCAATCGCGCAGGTCGTCGAGGGTGGCGTAGACCGCGCCCTGCTCGGGTACCGCCGGGGCGACGGCGGCGCACTCGGCGGAGACCGCCGGCACGGTGCGCAGGCGCGCGGCCATGCCGCCCATCTCCACCCCGCGGGCAACCTGGCGGGCCATCTCGGCGGTGGCGCCATGGCGGCTGTAGTAGAGCACCAGGACATAGGCTTCGGGGGTCACTGCAGGATCTCCAGGACACGCTCGGGGGGACGACCGACGACGGCGCGTTCGCCGTGCACGGCGATGGGTCTTTCGATCAGCTTGGGATGGGCGGCCATGGCCGCGATCAGGGCTGCGTCGTCCAGCGCCGGATCGGCGAGGTTCAATTCGCGATAGGCGTCCTCGCCGGTGCGCAGCAACTGGCGCGCCTCCAGGCCCAGCTTGGCGAGCAGCGCGCGCAGGGTGGCGGCATCCGGCGGCGTTTCCAGGTAGGGCACGACGGACACGGCTAGCTCGCGGCTTTGCAGCAGCGCAAGGGCCGCCCGCGATTTCGAGCAGCGCGGATTGTGATAGAGGACGATTTCACTCATGGGCTGATCCATAGAAGGTAAGATGCCCATTGTAGCGGGTTGGCGAGGACTGCCGCGCCAGCCCTTGACCGTGCCTTTCGAGGAACCGCCAATGCCGGCCCGCTTGCGTGAACTGCTGTCCTTCGTTCGCTACCTCGCCGACCGCTTCATCGAAGACCGCGCCCCCAACAATGCCGCGGCCCTCACCTATACCACCCTGTTCGCGGTGGTCCCGGTGATGACCGTGACCTTCGCCATGCTCTCGGCGATACCCGCCTTCCAGGGCACGGAAGTGCAGATCCAGGCCTTCATCTTCCGCAATTTCGTGCCCTCCACCGGGGCGACCCTGGAAGAGTACCTGCGCAACTTCATCGAGCAGGCGCGGCACCTGACCTGGCTGGGCGTGGCGCTCCTGGCGGTGACCTCCTTCTTCATGCTGGTGACGGTGGAAAAGACCTTCAACGACATCTGGCGGGTACGCATTCCGCGGCGCGGGGTCTCCAGCTTCCTGCTCTACTGGGCGGTGCTCAGCCTGGGGCCACTGCTGCTGGGCGCCGGCTTCGCCATGAGCACCTACCTGGCCTCGGTGGCCCTGGTGTTCGGTTCCTACGGCATGTCGGGCGCCCAGGCGCTGCTCAAGGTCACGCCGCTGCTGTTCAGCATCGCCGCCTTCACCCTGATGTACGCCGCCGTGCCCAACACCCGGGTCCCGCTGCGCCACGCGCTGATCGGCGGAGCCCTGACCGGGGTGCTGTTCGAGGCGGCCAAGAGTCTGTTCGGCCTCTATGTCTTCTATTTCCCCGGCTACCAGCTGATCTATGGCGCCTTTGCCACGGTGCCGCTGTTCCTGGTGTGGATCTACGTCTGCTGGCTGATCGTGCTGCTCGGCGCGGAAGTGGTCTGCAGCCTGTCCACCACCCATCACTGGCGCCGCGCGCCGCTGCCGGCCTTCTTCATCCTGCTCGCCGTGTTGCGAGCTTTCCTGGAACGGCAGCAGAGCGGCTCCAGTCTGCACCTGGGGCGGCTGCACCAGGCGGGCTGGAAGCTGCCGGAGCATGAATGGCATGCGGTACTGGCGTTCCTGCAGCAGGAACGCCTGGTGTGCCAGAACGACAGCGGCCACTGGGTGCTCTGCCGCGACCTGCATGGCTATGCGCTGCTGGATCTGCTGGATCGGGCGCCCTGGGCACCGCCGGCGCCGGATTGCTGGCCGCCTGCCGAGCGCTTTCCCGGTGACTGGTATCCGCAGTTACAGGAGGCCTTCGCGCGGCTGCAGGCACAGCGTCATGAACTGCTAGCCGGGAGCGTGGCCCAGTGGCTCAAGGTTACGCCGGCGCTGGAAGAACGAGGAGCCCAACGATGATGGCAAAATCGGCACGTCATGGCCTGATCAGTGGCCGCGTCCAGGGCGTCTACTATCGCGAGAGCACGCGGCAGGAGGCGCAGCGACTGGGCGTCACCGGCTGGGTGCGGAATCTGGCGGATGGCCGGGTGGAATGCCACCTGGAAGGTTCGGTCGAGGCGCTCGCCCAAATGGAGCTCTGGCTCTGGCAGGGACCGGCAGCGGCCGAGGTGACCGGGATGGAGCTGGAGGAAGTGGCCTGCGCAGGCCTGACCGACTTCCAGGTCAGGCGCACGGACGCCTGACCTGGAGCGGTAGCCCTCAGCGGGCCTTGAGAAAGCCTACGATCTCGGCCAGGGCGACGTTCTGGCTGTCGCTGTCGGTACGGCCCTTGTATTCGACCAGGCCTTCGTTGAGACCGCGCTCACCCACCACCAGGCGATGGGGGATGCCGATCAGCTCCATGTCGGCGAACTTCACGCCAGGGCTGGTCTTCTTGTCACGGTCGTCCAGCAGCACATCGAAGCCGGCGGCCTTCAGCTCGCCGTAGAGGCGATCGGTCGCTTCCTTCACCGCGGCGTTCTCGTACTTCATCGGCACCAGAGCGATCTGGAAGGGCGCCAGGGCAGCCGGCCAGCGAATGCCGCGCTCGTCATGGTTCTGCTCGATGGCGGCGGCGACCACACGGGACACCCCGATGCCGTAGCAGCCCATGGTCAGGGTGGTGGGTTTGCCTTCCTCGCCCAGTACCGACAGCTTCATCGCCTCGCTGTACTTGGTGCCCAGCTGGAAGATATGGCCCACTTCGATGCCGCGCTTGATCACCAGGGTGCCCTGGCCATCGGGGCTCGGATCGCCGGCCACCACGTTGCGCAGATCGGCGACCTGGGGCAGCGGCAGATCACGCTCCCAGTTCACGCCGAAGTAGTGCTTGTCTTCCTGGTTGGCGCCGATGCCGAAATCGCTCATCAGGGCGACCGAGCGATCGACGATGCAGGGGATCGACAGATTCATCGGGCCCAGGGAACCGGGGCTGGCGCCGATGGCCGCGCGGATCTCCGGCTCGGTGGCGAACACCAGGGGGCTGGCGACTTCCGGCAGGTTGGCCGCCTTGATCTCGTTGAGTTCGTGATCGCCACGCACCACCAGCGCGACCAGGGTGCCTTCCTCGGCGCCACGCACGACCAGGGTCTTCACGGTCTTTTCGATGGCCAGACCGAATTTCTCCACCAGATCGGCGATGGTCTTGGTGTCGGGGGTATCGACCAGACGCAATTCCTCGGTGGCGGCGCCGCGCGCGGTTTCCCGCGGCAGGGCCTCGGCCTTCTCGATGTTGGCCGCGTAGTCGGAGCTGTCGCTGAAGGCGATGTCGTCTTCACCGGAGCCGGCCAGCACATGGAATTCGTGGGAACCGCTGCCGCCGATGGAGCCGTTGTCGGCCTGCACCGGACGGAAATTCAGACCCAGGCGACTGAAGACGTTGCAGTACGCCTGGTACATGGCGTCGTAGGTTTCCTGCAGCGACGCCTGGTTCAGGTGGAAGGAATAGGCATCCTTCATCACGAACTCGCGACCGCGCATCAGACCGAAACGCGGGCGGATCTCGTCGCGGAACTTGGTCTGGATCTGGTACAGGTTGATCGGCAGCTGCTTGTAGCTGTTCAACTCGTTGCGCATCAGGTCGGTGATGACTTCCTCATGGGTCGGGCCCACGCAGAAATCGCGCTGATGACGGTCCTTCAGGCGCAGCAGCTCGGGGCCGTACTGCTCCCAGCGACCGGATTCCTGCCACAGCTCGGCGGGCTGGATCGCCGGCATCAGCACCTCCAGGGCGCCGGTGGCGTTCATTTCCTCACGCACCACGGCTTCCACCTTGCGCAGCACGCGCAGGCCCAGCGGCAGCCAGGTATAGAGACCCGAGGCCAGCTTGCGGATCATGCCGGCACGCAGCAGCAGCTGGTGGCTGATCACCACGGCATCGGAAGGGGTTTCTTTGAGGGTGGACAGCAGGAACTGGCTGGTACGCATGGCTAGGCGGTCTGTCGGCATCGAGACGGGACCGGCATTGTACGGCGGGGTGGGGCAGGGCGTACAGGGACGCGGGTGGCGCCGACCGGAGGCCGGAAAAGAACAGCCCGGCGTATGCCGGGCTGCTGGATCGTGCGAGTGACGCTGGCCTCTATTAGAGGATGTTCAGCGGGTACTCGGTGATCAGACGGAACTCGTTGACGGTGCCGCCGGTGCTGGCGTCGCCACGGTGCCAGGCTTGACGGACGCGGAAGGACAGGTCCTTGGCCGGGCCGCTCTGCAGGACGTACTTGGCTTCGACGTTGGTCTCGCGCTCTTTGTCGCCATCCTGATACAGGCCGGCGTAGGCGGTGCTGCCCTTGGGCGCGTCGATGTCGTGACCGTAGATGTAGCGGGCCATGAAGCTCAGGCCGGGTACGCCCAGGGTCGCCATGTTCAGGTCGTAGCGCGCCTGCCAGGACTTCTCGCCGGAGGCGTTGAAGTCGGAGTACTGGATGGAGTTGGCCAGGAAGATACTGTCGCCACCGTTGCCGGTGGTAGCACCTTTGCCACCGACGCCGACGTAGTCGAACGGCGAGTCGCTGCTCACGCCCTGGTAGGCCAGGGTGAAGGTGTGGGCATCGATGCTGTAAGCGGCGGCCAGCGAGTAGGCGTTGTTGGTGAAGTCACCCAGCTTGGCGCTGCCAGCGTCCTTGGTGTAGTAGTAGTTGAAGTCGAAGGTCAGCGCCTGGTTGGCTGCCAACGGCTGCACGAAGTTGACGTTGGCGTAGTACTGGTTCCACAGATCTTCCATGCGGCCGTAGTACAGCGACGCATTCAGCTGATCGTTGATCTTGTACTTGCCACCCAGGTAATCGGCGGAGCTGGAGGTGATGCCGGTGTAGGCAGAACCCATGTTGCCGTCGTGGTAGGTGTTGGTGCGGTCACGTGCAGCGGTGATGTGGCCGGCTTCCAGGAACAGGTTCGCGATTTCTTCGCTGGTCAGCATGAAGCCGGTAGCGGTCTGCGGGAACAGACGGCTGCCACCCACGGCGAAGACCGGGGAGGTGGGCTGCACGTTGCCGTACTTCAGGACGGTGTTGGAGACGCGCAGTTTGACGGCGGCGCCAGCAGTGGAGTACTCGTCCTTGTTGCGACCGTCGCTGTCGATCTGCAGGTTGCCGGAACCGACGTGGCCGCGGCCGCCGTCCAGTTTCAGGCCCAGGTAGCCGAAGGCGTCCACACCGACACCCACGGTGCCCTGAGTGAAGCCCGATGCGTAGTTCATCAGGAAGCCATGGCTCCAATCTTTACGATCGTTGGCGCCGTTCTTGAGATCCCGGTTGAAGTAGTAGTTACGGTTCAGCAGGGTCAGCTTGCTGTCTTCGACAAAGCCCTTGGACTCGGACTGCTGGTCGGCGAAAGCCAGTTGAGTGGTCCCTGCGGCTACGGCCAGGGCGAGAATGCTCCACTTCATCGCTTGCATCAGAAATGCTCCTTTGGGTTGAAAGTCAGCCATCGTGTCAGCCGTGGCTGTTTGTTCTAATGGCGGCACATATAGCACCTCTCTCGGAGGGGCGATAGGCTTCATCAAAATTTTGCGTGTGATGAGCGGATTAACCGTGACTCTTAAGAAAGCTCTTTAAGAGTTCCCGTCCGATCGTCGTACCCGGATCGTGATAGCAAAAAGCGTGCACAAACGCTCAATCCCTGAGCCCGCCTGTCTATCGCTGCTCCGCTTCCCGAGCAATGGGCAGTTTCGGAAGGGTTGGTTGCACCTTTGTGACACCAAAGGTTTCACTTGCACAAAGCTGTGCACACTTTTAGTGCCGACAGGTGTTGGCAGGAGATGAGATGTTCCAAATAGACCCACGGCTGGCCGGAGATACCCTGGAAGTGGCGTCCTTGACGCTGTGCCAGGTATTGCTGCTGAACGACAGGCGCTATGACTGGCTGGTGCTGGTACCCCGGCGCGAAAGTGTTACCGAGATCCTCGACCTGTCACCCCAGGATCAGGCACAACTGTGGCGAGAGGTGACACTTGTTGCCCAGGTGTTGCGCCACGCGCAGCCGGATCTAAAATTGAACATCGGTGCTCTGGGCAACGTCGTCAGGCAATTGCACCTGCACGTCCTGTTGCGGCAGGAGGGCGATCCGGCCTGGCCCGGCCCGGTATGGGGGCACTCGCCACGCGAGCCCCATACCGCGGAAGCCGGCCATGCCGCAGCGGAACGCTGGCGGGTGCTGCTCGAAGAGGAGACACAGGCATGACCCTTGAAGACCGTATCGCCGACCTGGAAATGCGCCAGGCCTTCCAGGACGACACCATTCAGACCCTCAACGACATCATCGTCGAGCAGCAGCGGGCGCTGGATCGCTGCGCGGCCCAGATTCGCGTCCTGGCCGAGCGCCAGGCCGAGCTGCAGAGTTCGGGTGGCGGTGGTCTGCCGGACGAGGCGCCGCCACCGCACTATTGAGATCCGTTCCGCAGCTGAATCTTGTTGTCGCCCTGACGTACGTGCATAGCTGTCTTTGTTGGCTACTCTAGCCGCACTGCATCTTTGCACTTTTTTGGTGCAGTCCGGCCTCGTCCCCTGTGGAACTCGCTCCGGGAGAGGCCTGTCCTCTGCGGAGCGAAGCCCACAGCACCTTCAGGACGGAGTACGGTTATGGCGTTTTTCACCGCTGCCAGCCAAGCGGATTTCCAACAACAACTCAAGAATGCCCTCGCGGCCCATGTCGAAGGGGATACCCTCGAACAGCTGGAGCGCTTCACCGCCCAGTTCTTCGGCATCGTCCCGCTGGAAGAACTCACTCAGCGTCGGCTCTCCGATCTGGTCGGCTGCGTACTGTCGGCCTGGCGTCTGCTGGATGTCTTCGATCCGTCGGAGCCGCGGGTCCAGGTCTTCAATCCGGACTACGAACGACACGGCTGGCAATCGAGCCACACCGTGGTGGAGGTGCTGCACGCCGATTCGCCGTTCCTGGTCGACTCGGTGCGCATGGAGCTCAATCGCCAGGGCTACAGTGTCCATACTCTGCAGAACAGCGTCCTCAGCGTGCGCCGGGATGCCCAGGGTCGTCTGCTCGAGTTGCTGCCCAAGGGCCAGCAGGGCGAAGGGGTGACCCGCGAAGCCCTGATGTTCCTCGAGATCGACCGCTGTGCCACAACCAGCGAGTTGCGCACCCTGGAGGCGGCGCTGCAGGAGATCCTCGGCGAGGTGCGCCTGACCGTCGGCGACTATGCCGCCATGAAGACCAAGGTCGCCGACCTGCTGAGCTGGCTGGATCGGCGTCCGGCCGGCGTGGAGGAGGGCGAACTGGCCGAGGTCAAGGCCTTCCTCGACTGGCTGCGCGACGACAGATTCACCTTCCTCGGCTACGAGGAATTCACCGTCGAGGGCGACGGCGAGACCGCGGTGCAACGCTATGTGCCCGACTCCCTGCTCGGCCTGTCGCGGCGCCTGCGCGGTCGCCCCGAGACCGCCGAGATCACCCTGTCCGGTGAGCCGCTGCGCTATCTGCGCGAACCGGTGCTGCTGTCCTTCGCCAAGGCGGCCGACCCGAGCCGGGTGCATCGCCCGGCCTATCCCGATTTCGTTTCCCTGCGCGAAGTGGACGCCAGTGGCCGGGTGGTGCGCGAGCACCGCTTCATGGGTCTCTACACCTCCAGCGTCTACAACGACAGCGTGCGCGAGATTCCCTATATCCGCCGCAAGGTCGACGAGGTGCGTCGCCGCGCCGATTTCGACAGCAGCGCCCACCTGGGCAAGGAACTGGCCCAGGTCCTCGAAGGGTTGCCGCGGGACGATCTGTTCCAGACCCCGGTGGACGATCTGTTCAGCACCGCCATGGCCATCGTGCAGATCCAGGAGCGCAGCAAGGTGCGCGTCTTCCTGCGCCGCGATCCCTATGGCCAGTTCTTCTATTGCCTGGCCTATGTGCCGCGCGACATCTATTCCACCGAAGTGCGCCAGCGCATGCAGCAGATCCTCATGGATCGCCTGCATGGCACCGACTGCGAATTCTGGACCTTCTTCTCCGAGTCCGTGCTGGCGCGGGTGCAGTTCATCCTGCGCGTCGATCCCCTACAGCCGCAGGATGTCGATCCGGCGCGCCTGGAACAGGAAATGGTGCAGGCCTGCCGCAGCTGGAAGGACGACTTCGCCAGCCTGATGGTGGACAGCTTCGGCGAAGCCCAGGGCACCTCCATCCTCGCCGACTATCCGCTGGGCTTCCCGGCCGGCTATCGCGAGCGCTTCGCGCCGCACCTGGCCGTGGTAGACATGCGCCACCTGCTGGCGCTCAGCGACGAGCGCCGCCTGGCCATGGGCTTCTACCAGCCGCTGACCCAGACCGGCGACAACATCCTGCACTGCAAGCTCTATCACGCCGATACGCCCCTGGCGCTGTCGGACGTCCTGCCGATCCTGGAAAACCTCGGGCTGCGCGTGCTCGGCGAATTTCCCTACGAGCTGCGCCATCGCAATGGCCGCCGCTACTGGATCCATGACTTCGCCTTCACCACCGTGGCCGGCCTGGAGCTGGATCTGCAGCAACTCAATGACACCTTCCAGGACGCCTTCGTCCAGGTGGTGGATGGGCAGGCGGAAAACGACAGCTTCAACCGCCTGGTGCTGACCGCCGGGCTGCCCTGGCGGGACGTCGCGGTGCTGCGCGCCTATGCGCGCTACCTCAAGCAGATCCGCATCGGCTTCGACATCGGCTACATCGCCGCCACCCTCAACGCCCACGTCGACATCGCCCGGGAACTGGTGCGGCTGTTCCGCATGAAGTTCTACCTGGCGCGGCGCATGACCAGCGAAGACCTGGACGACAAGCAGCAGCGCCTGGAGCAGGCCATCCTCAGTGCCCTCGACGATGTCGCGGTGCTCAACGAGGACCGCATCCTGCGGCGCTACCTGGACCTGATCAAGGCGACCCTGAGAACCAACGTCTTCCAGACCGACGCCGCTGGCAAGCCCAAGGCCTATTTCAGCTTCAAGCTCGATCCCAAGGCCATTCCCGAGCTGCCGCGCCCGGTGCCGCGCTATGAGATCTTCGTCTACAGCCCGCGCGTGGAGGGTGTGCACCTGAGATTCGGCAATGTCGCCCGCGGCGGCCTGCGCTGGTCGGATCGCGAGGAAGACTACCGCACCGAGGTGCTGGGCCTGGTCAAGGCGCAGCAGGTCAAGAACTCGGTGATCGTCCCCGTGGGCGCCAAGGGCGGCTTCGTGCCACGGCGTCTGCCCACCGGCGGCTCCCGCGACGACATCCAGGCCGAGGCCATCGCCTGCTACCGCATCTTCATCAGCGGTCTGCTGGACATCACCGACAACCTGAAAGACGGTGAAGTGGTCCCGCCGGCTGCCGTGGTGCGCTACGACGGCGACGACCCCTATCTGGTGGTGGCCGCCGACAAGGGCACCGCGACCTTCTCCGACATCGCCAACGGCATCGCCCAGGACTATGGCTTCTGGCTCGACGACGCCTTCGCCTCCGGTGGTTCGGCGGGTTACGACCACAAGAAGATGGGCATCACCTCGCGGGGCGCCTGGGTCAGCGTGCAGCGCCACTTCCGGGAGCGCGGCATCGACGTCCAGACCGATCCGGTCACCGTGGTGGGCATCGGCGACATGGCCGGCGACGTCTTCGGCAACGGCCTGCTGCGTTCGCGCAGCCTGGAGCTGGTGGCAGCCTTCAACCACCTGCACATCTTCATCGATCCCAATCCGGACGCCGAGCGCAGCTATGTCGAGCGCGAACGGCTGTTCAACCTGCCGCGGTCGAGCTGGACCGACTATGACGCCAGCCTGATCTCCCAGGGTGGTGGCATCTTCCCGCGCAGTGCCAAGCGCATCGCCATCAGTCCCGAGATGAAGGCGCGCTTCGATCTGCAGGCCGATTACCTGACGCCCAACGAGCTGATCAACGCCCTGCTCAAGGCGCCGGTGGATCTGATCTGGAACGGCGGCATCGGCACCTACGTCAAGGCCAGCTTCGAAAGCCATGCCGACATCGGCGACAAGGCCAACGACGCGCTGCGCGTGGACGGCTGCGACCTGCGCGCCAAGGTCATTGGCGAGGGTGGCAACCTGGGCATGAGTCAGCTGGCGCGGGTGGAGTTCGGCCTGCACGGCGGCGCCTGCAACACCGACTTCATCGACAACGCCGGCGGCGTGGACTGCTCCGACCACGAGGTCAACATCAAGATCCTCCTGGGCGACGTGGTCTCCGCCGGCGACATGACCGTCAAGCAGCGCAACACGCTGATGGGCGAGATGACCGACGAGGTCGGCGAACTGGTGGTCGCCAACAACTACATGCAGACCGGTGCCCTGTCGCTGGCGGAATACCGGGCGCGGACGCACCTGGCCGAATACCAGCGGCTGATCGTCGACCTCGAAGGGCGTGGCAAGCTGGATCGCACCCTCGAATTCCTGCCCAGCGACGAGGTGCTCGCCGAGCGCGCGGCCAAGGAACAGGGACTGACCCGGGCCGAGCTGTCGGTGCTGATCTCCTACAGCAAGATCGACCTCAAGGAGCAATTGCTGGCCTCTTCGGTGCCGGACGACGAATACCTCGCCCGGGACATGCAGGGTGCCTTCCCGCAGCGCCTGACCGAGCAGTTCCCCGAGGCCATGGCGCGCCATCGCCTGAAACGCGAGATCGTCGCCAACCAGATCGCCAACGACCTGATCAACCACATGGGCATCACCTTTGTGCAGCGCCTGTGCGAATCCACCGGCATGAGCGCGGCCGATGTCGCCCGCGCCTATGTGGTGATGCGCGACGTCCTGCATCTGCCGCACTGGTGGCGTCAGGTGGAAGCCCTGGATCATCAGGTGCCGGCGGAGTTGCAGCTGCGCCTGATGAGCGAGTTGATGCGACTGGGCCGGCGGGCGACCCGCTGGTTCCTGCGCAGCCATCGCAGCGGCCTGGATGCCGGCGCCGTGGCGGCCTTCTTCGGGCCGCGCATCGCCGCCCTGGGGGTGCGTCTGGACGAACTGCTGCAGGGCGAGCCGCGCCAGGACTGGGAAGAGCGCTTCCGCGCCTATACCGAGGCGGGCGTGCCCGAGCTGCTGGCGCGGGTCGTCGCCGGGACCAACCACATCTATACCCTGCTGCCGGTGATCCAGGCGGCGGAGGTCACCGCCCAGGATCCGCTGGAAGTGGCGGCTACCTGGTTCGCCGCGGGCGATGTGCTGGACCTGGCCTGGTACCAGCAGCAGCTCAACCAGCTGCCGGTGGCCAATGCCTGGCAGGCCCTGGCGCGCGAAGCCTTCCGCGACGAGGTGGATGTGCAGCAGCGCACCATCACCATCGCCATGCTCAACCTGAGCGAGGCGCCGAGCGATCCGGAAGCGCGGCTCTCGCTATGGCTGGAGCGCCATCGGTCAGCCGTGGAGCGCTGGCGGGGTCTGCTGGTGGATCTGCGCAATGCCAGCGGTCAGGACTATGCGATGTACAGCGTCGCCAGTCGTGAACTGGCGGATCTGGCCAGCAGCAGCGCCTGAAGCAGGCGCTGCCCACGAATGGCGTTCGTGGGCAGCGTCGTCTGACAGGGCATGAAAAAAGGCGGCGTACTCGAGGGTGCGCCGCCTTTTTTTCATCGTCCGGATTCGATCAGGGCTGGGGCTGCGTCGAGGGTGCCTTGAGGGCGCTCAGCCCCTGCAGCAGGGCCTGGTGAAAGCGCTCCGGCGCCTGCATCTGGGGCGCGTGGCCCAGGTCCTCGAATTCCACCAGGGTCGCCCGGGGGATGCGTCGCGCCGCCGCCTTGCCCAGTTCGGGATAATGACCCAGCTGCGCCTTGATGGCGGCCGGCGCGGCGTCCTTGCCGATGGCGGTGGTATCTCGCTGGCCGATCATGAGCAGGGTGGGCATGCGCAGTCGGGCGAATTCGTAGACCACCGGTTGGCTGTAGATCATGTCGTAGATCAGGGCCGAGTTCCAGGCGACCCTTTCCTTGCCGGGGCCGTTGTTGAGACCGGCGAGCATCGTCACCCAGCGTTCGTAGGCCGGGGACCACTGGCCGGCGTAGTAGGTGCTGCGCTCGTAGTCGCGGATGCCGTCGGCGGAGGTCTTAAGCTCCCGGGCGTACCACTGGTCGACGCTGCGATAGGGTACGCCCAGGGCCTTCCAGTCCTCGAGGCCAATGGGGTTGACCAGCACCAGCTGTTCGGTGGCCTCGGGATAGAGCAGGGCGTAGCGGGTCGCGAGCATGCCGCCGGTCGAATGGCCGATCAGGGTCGCCCGGGCGATGCCCAGGTGGTCGAGCAGCGCCCGGGTATTGGCGGCCAGTTGCTGGAAGCTGTACTGATAGTGGGCTGGCTTGCTGGATTTGCAGAAACCGATCTGGTCCGGGGCCACGATCCGATAGCCGGCAGCGCTCAGCACCTGGATGCTCTGCGCCCAGGTGCCGGCGCAGAAGTTCTTGCCGTGCAACAGCACCAGGGTCCGGCCGTTCGGTTTTCCGCTCGGCGCGACGTCGAGATAGGCCATTTCCAGCGGTTGGCGCTGGGAGTCGAAGCTGAAGGTCTTGACCGGATAGTCGTAGTCGAAGCCTTCGAGACGTTCGCCGTAGAGGGGCTCGGCCTGACTGAGCGGACTCAGCAGCAGGGCGGCCAGGGGGAGGGCGCGGCGCAAGGACATGGGCAGGATCCTGAGGCTAAACCAGCTCCGACCGAAGGCCGGCGGAGAAGATTCCAACCCGCGGCGAGACAGTGTCGCCGCGCATGTCGCTCTCCAGGCTGCGCGCCGTTTCGCTTCGCCTCCTGCCCAGGGTCTGATAGTCTGAATGACCTTTGTTTCCGTTTCGGCGCACCGCTTTCCCTGCGCTTCTTTCCGATCACATGAGGTTCCCGGTTTGGCGCTCGAGTCACCCTCCAAGACGCAGCCCGACGCTCTGGCCGATTGCGCCAACGAGCCGATCCATATTCCCGGCAGTATCCAGGAACATGGCTTCCTGTTCGCCGTGGAAGAGCCGGCTCTGCGCATCGTCCAGGCCAGTGCCAACGTCCGCGAGTACCTCGGGGTCGCCGTGGAGGAGGTGCTGGGTCGCACCCTCGGCGAATTGCTGCCGGAACGGGATCTGCCGGCCATGCTTGGTGCCCTGACCCAGGAAGAGCAGAACCCCATCTATCAGGGTGATGTGACCCTGGGGCCGCGGCAGCAGACCTTCGCGCTGTTCATGCACCGTTTCGGCGGGGTGCTGATCGTCGAATTCGAGGCGCCGGTGGACAGCCGCCTTGGCCTCAATACCCTCTACCCCATGGTGCGGGTGTTCATCGAACAGCTGCACCAGGCCGAAACCGTCGACGCCATCGCCAAGCTCGCGGTGCGCGAAGCCAAGCGTATTTCCGGTTTCGACCACACCATGATCTATCGCTTCGACGAGGACGGTCATGGGCAGGTGCTGGCCGAGGAGTGCGATCCCGGGGTACCCAGCTATCTGGGCCTGAGATTTCCCGCTTCGGACATTCCCGCCCAGGCGCGTCGCCTGTACCTGGCCAACCGCATCCGGGTGATCGGCAACGCCTACTACCAGCCCTCGCCGTTGCAGCCGCAGACCAATCCGCTGACCGGGCAGCCGCTGGATCTCAGCTTCGCGCAGCTGCGCAGCGTGTCGCCGGTGCACCTGCAGTACATGAGGAACATGGGCACCCTGGCGTCCATGTCCATCTCCATCGTGGTCGGTGATCGCCTCTGGGGCCTGGTGCTCTGCCACGACCGTCAACCCCAGCGGGTGTCCTTCCAGACGCGTACCGCCTGCGAGCTGTTCGGCCGGGTGCTGTCGCTGCAGATCGATGCCGCCGAGACCCATGCGGAATCCGATCGCCGGCTGGCGCTGCGCCAATCCATGGTGCAGATGCTCTCGACCATGGCCGACCGCGACAGCGTCTGCCAGGGACTATTGGAGCTGCCGCAGGTCTTCCTGGATTTCGCCCGGGCGCAGGGCGCCGCCATCATCTCCTCCGACGGGACCGAGCTGATCGGCCAGGTACCACCGCGCGAGGTGGTGGACAGCCTGGTCGAGTGGCTGTCGGTCAACGTCAAGGACCACTTCGTCACCGACAACCTGGCCAAGGACATCGCCGAGCTCCCCCAACTGGCCCAGCATGCGGCCGGGGTGCTCGCCGTCCCCATTTCCGAATTGCATTCCCACTACCTGATCTGGTTCCGCAGCGAACTGGTGCAGGTGGTCAACTGGGCCGGCCGGCCGACCAAGCAGGAAGGCAGCGACGGGCGTCTGTCGCCCCGACAGAGCTTCGTGCTCTGGCAGGAGACGGTACGGGGACTGTCGCTACCCTGGTCGCCGCTGGAGCTGGAAAGCGCCATCGAATTGCGCAACGCGGTGCGCGGGATCGTCCTGCGCAAGGCCGAGGAGATGGCCGAGCTGGCCGAGGAGCTGCAGCGCAGCAACAAGGAACTGGCGGCCTTTTCCTACAGCGTGTCCCACGACCTGCGGGCGCCGCTGCGCCACATCGCCGGCTATGCCGAGCTGCTGGGCGACATCGAGGGTGGCAAGCTGTCGGACCGGGGGCGGCGTTTCCTGGAGAACATCGGTTCGTCGGCGCGCTTCGCCGGCAGCCTGGTGGACAACCTGCTGAGCTTCTCGCAGATGGGGCGGGCCGCGATCCGCTATTCCGACGTCAATCTCACCGCCCTGGTGGAAGCCATCCGCGAAGAGATGGCGCCGGACTATGCCGAGCGGCAGGTGGAGTGGCACATCGGCCCCCTGCCTGTCGTCATCGCCGATGCCGCCTTCGTCCATCTCGCCTTGCGTAATCTGCTGGCCAATGCCATCAAATACAGTCGCTACGAAGAGCCGGCGGTGATCGAGATCGGCACCTTGCCGAGCGATTCCGAGGACATCATCTTTGTCCGGGACAACGGCGTCGGTTTCAACATGGATTATGTGGGCAAGCTGTTTGGCGTCTTCCAGCGCCTGCACCATGCCGATGAGTTCGAAGGGGTCGGCATCGGTCTGGCCAGTGTCAGACGTATCATCGAGCGCCATGACGGTCGCGTCTGGGCCGAGGGTGCCATCGGCGAGGGCGCGACCTTCTATTTCGCCCTTCCCAAACAACGACCGTCGCCGGTACACAAAAGGTAGTTCTATTCATGCTCAAACCCATTGTGCTGGTCGAAGACAATCCGCACGATCTGGAGCTTACCCTGGTGGCTCTGGAGCGCAGCCAGTTGGCCAACGATGTCGTGGTCCTGCGTGACGGCGCCGAAGCGGTTGATTACCTGTTGCGCCGCGAGCCCTATGCCGATCGCGAGCCGGGCAATCCCGCCGTGATGCTGCTGGATCTCAAGCTGCCCAAGGTCGATGGCCTCGAGGTGCTGGACCTGGTGCGTGGTACCCCGGAGCTGTGCAGCATCCCCGTGGTCATGCTGACGTCGTCGCGGGAGGAGCCCGATCTGGAAAAGGCCTACGAACTGGGCGTGAACGCCTACGTGGTCAAGCCGGTCGAATTCCGTGATTTCGTTGCCGCGATCAGTGACCTCGGCGTGTTCTGGGCCGTACTCAACGAGCCGCCGCCAGGATCTCGCCGTGTCGCCAGGCGCATTGGCCGTTAGCGAGTGAAAATAAGTGCATCCGTATCCAGTCATCCGCGACCGGCAGATATGCGCGACCCGGCTCCCCTGAGCGAACAGATCCAAGGCCGACGTCCGTTTATGCCCCTCTCGAAACAGATCAAGATCCTCCTGGTAGAGGACAGCAAGCTCGACGCCGAGCTGATCCTGATCGAGCTGGAAAGGCACGGCTTCGAGCTGCAATCCAAGATCGTCTACGAGCGTACCGGTCTCACCCTGGCCCTGAGCCAGCAGACCTACGACATCATCCTTTCCGACATCATCCTGCCGGGCTTCTCCGGCGCCGAGGCGCTGCGCGTGGCGCGGGCGCTGGCACCGGAAACGCCCTTCATCTTCGTCTCGGGCATCTTCGGTGAGGTGCACGCCGTGGAGATGATGCGCCTGGGTGCCAACGACTATGTGCTCAAGCAGAGCATGGAGCTCCTGGCCAAGGCCGTCGAGCGGGCGCTGCTGGTGGTGCACGAGCGCCGCGAGCGGCGCCGCGCCGAAGAAGCCCTGCACAGCCTGGAGGTCAGGTCCCGCCTGGCGATGGACGCCTCCCGCCTGGGCATGTGGGAGTATTTGCCGGCCAGTCGTACCCTGGTCTGGGATGAGCGCTGCAAGGCCATGTTCGGGCTGCCGGCCGATGCGGTGGTCGATCTCGAGGTCTTCGAACGGCTGTGCGGCAGCGATGGCCTCGAGCGCTTTCTGCATACGGTCCGCCAGGCGAGCGCCGATGAGCGCGACGACGACTATCGCAGCGAATACCGCATTCGCCTGGACAACGGCGCCCAGCGCTGGGTCGAGACCCGCGGCCAGCCCTTCTTCGACGCCGGCGTCTGCACCCGCTTTCTGGGCGTGATGCTCGACATCACCCAGCAGCGCGATGCCGCGGAAAAGCTCGAGCGGCTCAACGTCAGTCTCGGCGAGCGCGTCGAAGAACGTACCCGGGAGCGCGATCGGACCTGGGACCTCACCCGCGATCTGCTGCTGGTGTGCAAGCCCGATGGCACCCTGGTGGCGCTCAACCCGGCCTGGGAAGAAAATCTGGGCTGGTCCCGAGTGGAGCTGCTGGATTCCTCGCTGCTGGCGCTGGTGCATCCCGACGAGCGCTTCATCACCGACAACGAACTCAAGCAGCTGGCCACCGGCGCGACCAGCCAGCGCTTCGTCAACCGCATCCGCCATCGTGACGGCAGCTATCGCTGGATTTCCTGGACGGCGGTACCGGATGCCGGCATGACCTATTGCTCCGGGCGCGACATCTCCTCGGAAGTCCTGGCGATGGAAGAGCTGGCGGCAGCGAACCGCCAGCTGCGCGAGCAGATCGACGAGCGCGAGCGGGTCGAGGCGACCCTGCAGCAGATGCAGCGGCTGGAAGCCGTGGGCCAGCTCACGGCGGGCGTGGCCCATGACTTCAACAACCTGCTCACCGTGGTGCTCAGCAGCGCCAGCTTCCTCGAGCGCGACCTGACGCGCCTGGCGGCCAGCGACAAGACCCAGGGGCGGGTGCAGAACATCCGCGAAGCGGGCGAGCGGGGCGCCAAGCTCACCGCCCAGCTGCTGGCCTTTTCCCGTCGCCAGCGACTGGCGCCCAAGCCGGTCAAGCTCAACGAAACCGTCGAGGGCATGCTGGAGCTGCTGCGCAGTACCATGGGCGGCAGCGTCTGGATCGAGACCCACCTGCGCGCCGATTGCTGGCACGCCCTGGTCGACCCGACCCAGATCGAACTCATCATCCTCAACCTGGCGATCAATGCTCGGGATGCCATGGCGGTCGGCGGCACCCTGCGCCTGAGTACCTCCAACCAGACCATCAGCGAGCCGCCCCAGCGTCCGGAAGAGCCCGAGCCGGGCGAATACGTGCTGCTGGCGGTGCAGGATTCCGGCACCGGGATGAGCGAAGAGGTGCTGGCCAAGGCCTTCGAACCCTTCTTCACCACCAAGGAGGTGGGCAAGGGCTCTGGTCTGGGCCTGGCCCAGGTGTTCGGCTTCGCCAAGCAGTCCGGTGGCGGGGTCCGCATCGAGACGCAGATGGGCAGTGGCACCACGGTGCTGGTCTATCTGCCGCGTACCGAGGCGGAGGATGCCCAGGATCCGATCGGGCTACCGGCCCTGGGTCGCGACGAGCAGGCCGCCGAGCGCCGCATCCTGCTGGTCGACGACGACCACGCGGTACGCAACGTGACCGCTGCCCTGCTGGCCGATCTCGGCTATCAGGTGGTGGAGGCCAGCAATGGCTTCGCCGCCCTGAGTGCGCTGGAGCGCGATCCGCAGATCGATCTGCTGCTGGCGGATTTCGCCATGCCCGGCATGAACGGTGCCGAGCTGGCCCGCCAGGTGCGCAAGCGGCTGCCGCAGTTGCCGGTGGTCTTCATCACCGGCTATGCCGAACTGGGCGAACTCGATCCCGAACAATCCTTCATCGTTCCCAAGCCCTTTCGCGAGGCCGACCTGGCAGCCCGGCTGCAGGCCGCCCTGCGCGGCGAGAAGCCCCAGCCTTCGCCGCTCTGAAGGCCGGCGCCAACTTGAGGTATTTGCGTGTCCTCCATCCGTGAAATGTTGCGCGCCGAGGGCGGTGCCCTGCACGAGCAGGTCGATGCGACCTTTGGCCGCTATGCGCTGCAGACCCGGCTGCATTACACCGCCTTTCTACAGGCCCATGCCCAGGCCCTGATCGGTCTGGAAGACCTGCTGGAGCGATCCGGCATCCAGCGCCTGCTGCCCGACTGGGCGGAGCGCCGCCGCACCGGGGTGCTGGCAGAGGATCTGCAGCGCCTGGCCGCCGAGCAGCCCGAACCCGTCGTCCTCGAGCGCCTGCTCGACGAAGGCGAGTGCTGGGGGGTGGCCTATGTCCTCGAAGGGTCTCGGCTGGGGTCGCGAATGCTGGATCGCCATGCCGGCGAGAGTCCCGACGAGGCGGTGCGCGACGCCCGGGCCTATCTGGGCCACGTGCCGCCCAAGGGCGCCTGGCCAGGCTTTCTGCAGCGTCTGGACGAGGCGGGCAGCGATGCGCGCCTGCATCCGGCGATGCTGGCCGGCCAGCGGCTGGCCTTCGAGGTCTTTCTGGCGGCGGGGCAGCGACATGCGCCGGCGGTAGCCGCCCCCTGAGCGGTCTCTAGAGCGCCTGCAGGTAGCCGATCACCTCGGCAGCGCCCAGGCGTTCGAGAATCTCGCTGAGGACCCGGGTGCTCGCCACCTCGCTGGGCAGCAGCAGCCACTCCAGATCCTGGCCCGGGGCGGGCAGTGGCAGGCGCGCATAGTCGAGCTTCAGGCCCAGCAGCACCTGAATGAAGTCGGGGTGGTTCCAGACCGCATTGGGCAGGGCATAGACTGCGAAAGCCTCCTGCAGGCGGTCGATGGCCGCCGGATCCAGGCGCAGGCACTGGATCTGCGCCGGCACCTCCACGGCGATCCCGCGGATGCGGGCGTAGGCGATGATGCTGGCGAAGGCGAGGGTGGTGGCCGTATCGTTTTCCAGGAACAGTCGGGTACCTCGCCAGCTGGCCTGGCGCAGACGCAGGGGCTGTTCCGCAGACAGATTCGGCAAGGTGCGATAGAGCGCCGCCTGGAAATCCCGATAGCCGATGATCCGCACCTGCTCGCGCGCCGCGGGCAGGGCGGCCAGTTCCTCCAGCTGTATCGCCGTATCGAGCGTGCTGTCGCCGAGGCGCTGGCAGAGGCCATCGATGGCGCGCAGGTCGAGGGCGGCGGCTTGCAGCGTATCGGCGACCACCAACTGACTGAGCAGGGCATGGGCGTGGCCCTTGATCTCCTGGGTCGGTCCGGACAGGGCGGCGCGGGGCAAGCCGAGCAACAGGTGCAGCGGATGGCCTTCATCCCACCAAAGGCTGTCGGTAGGCGCGGGCAAGGGGACGAAGGCGTCGGCCAGGCGTTCCAGGCAACGCTGGATCCGGCGGCTGGCCAGGGAGGGATGCAGATGCAAGGCCAGCGAAGACCAGGGGCTGCCCAGGAGGTTGGCACTGTTGCTCATGAGGTCTCCAGGGCGGATAGGAACTGCACGACCGAGTCTAGCGTGGCAAAGACCGCGCTATCGTCAAATGATTCCCGAAAGGTAGGATCTTTTGTGCGAGTGACCGTTCGCCTCCGGAGCGAGCGACGTATGGCCGGTGGCAAGCCTGTATAATGCGCGCTTTCCGAATCGCCTGTGAGTCCGCCATGTACGACGCGCTCCGTCCTCTGCTCTTCAAAATGTCTCCCGAAGGATCGCACGATCTGGCGCTGGACCTGATCGGTGCCGCGGGTCGTCTGGGCCTGACCGGGCTCGGCCGGCGGCCGGGTCGGCTACCGGTCCAGGTCATGGGCCTGGAGTTTCCCAATCCGGTGGGCCTGGCCGCCGGACTCGACAAGAACGGCGCCGCCATCGACGGCTTCGCCGGCCTGGGTTTCGGCTTCATCGAGATCGGTACCGTGACGCCGCGGCCGCAGCCGGGCAATCCCAAGCCGCGGCTGTTCCGCCTGGAGCAGGCCGACGCCATCATCAATCGCATGGGTTTCAACAATGCGGGCGTGGATGCGCTGATCGAGCGGGTCAAGGCCGCACGCTTCCGGGGCGTACTGGGGATCAACATCGGCAAGAATGCCACTACTCCGGTGGAGCGGGCGGTGGAGGACTACCTGATTGGCCTGGACCGGGTCTATGCCCATGCCAGCTACATCACGGTGAACGTCAGCTCGCCCAATACGCCCGGCCTGCGCAGCCTGCAATTCGGCGACGCGCTCAAGAGCCTGCTGGAAGCCCTGCGCCAGCGCCAGGAAGACCTGGCGGTCCAGCACGGCCGCCGCGTGCCCATCGCCATCAAGATCGCCCCGGACCTGACCGATGAAGAGATCGTGCTGACCGCCCAGGCGATTCGCGATGCCGGGATGGACGCCATCATCGCCACCAACACCACCCTGGGCCGGGAAGGGGTGGAGAATCTGCCCTATGCCGCCGAGGCCGGCGGCCTGTCGGGCGCCCCGGTACGCGAGAAGAGCACCCATGTGGTGCGGGTGCTGGCTGGTGAGCTGGGTGGTCGGCTGCCGATCATCGCGGCGGGCGGGATCCTGTCGGGCGAGGATGCGGCGGAGAAGATCGCGGCGGGTGCCAGTCTGGTGCAGCTCTACAGCGGCTTCATCTATCGCGGACCGGCCTTGATCCGCGAAGCCGTGGATGCCATTGCAGCAGCGCGCCCCTGAGGGGGAGGGGGCTCGCTGGGAGCCCCCGTGGGACCGGGTCCCTGATCCTGGGAGAGGATCTGACTGGAAAACAACCAGAACGCTATGGGAAGCCCTGGGCTTCCGCTAGTGAAATCGAATTAGCCTACGGCTTGAAGTTGATTCATGCGTTGAAGACCGGCGGTGCCTACGTAGCCGTCCCATTGGTCGCTACGGCCCTCACGCCAGCCATTGAGCCAGGCCTGCCGGACGGCGTCCTGGGTGAAGGGGCAGAGGTCCCGCGATTTGCCCACGATGCCGTGCTGATAACCACGCTGGAAAGCTCGTTCCATTGGATCACGCTTGAGTCTTCTCATAGGGTAGTGCCCTCGTAGGTTGACTTGCAGATTGTCCATGGCCCGTTGCAGGCCTGGATGCCAGAGCCGGCGTCCTGACATCCGCCCCGCACCTTCGCGCTGCGGGTGGTCAATTACTAACCAATGGCGCTTTGGCTGGGAACGACCTTTTAGCTATAAGCCGTAATCAAATCGAAATGAAATGGCGATAAACCGCCGCTGGAATGCCGTCACTGCGGCTTGTTGAGACGCAGTCAAACTTTCACGCAAGGGGCTGTCCTCATCGGTCAATCCGACCAAAGGCAGAAAGTTCCTTGCGCTAACCTATGGATTCAACGATGTCCGCGATGCAACAACTCATCCTCACCTGTCCCAAGGGACTCGAGACCCTGCTGCTGGAAGAGGCCCAGGGCCTCGGCTTGCAGGAGGCCCGCAGCCAGACCGCGGCGGTGCGCGGCGAGGCCAGTCTCGCGGATGCCTACCGCCTGTGCCTCTGGTCGCGCCTGGCCAACCGGGTGCTGCTGGTGCTGGCGCGCTTCCCGGTGGAAGACCCCCAGGGGCTGTACCTGGGCGTGCACGGGGTGGAATGGGAAGAACACCTGGCGCCCACCGGCACCCTGGCGGTGGGCTTCAGCGGCCAGGGCGCGGGCATCGACAACACCCATTTCGGTGCCCTCAAGGTCAAGGACGCCATCGTCGACCGCCTGCGCGAGCGCACCGGGCAGCGGCCCACGGTGGACAAGGTTGCTCCGGATCTGCGCGTCCACCTGCACCTGGAGCGCGGCCAGGCCATCCTCTCGCTGGATCTCTCCGGTCAGAGCCTGCACCAGCGCGGTTATCGCCTGCAGCAGGGCGCGGCGCCGCTCAAGGAAAACCTGGCGGCCGCGGTGCTGATCCGTGCGGGCTGGCCGGCCCTGGCCGCGGCCGGTGGCGCCCTGGCCGACCCCATGTGCGGGGTGGGCACCTTCCTGGTCGAAGCCGGCTTGATGGCGGCGGACATCGCCCCCAACCTGCGTCGCGAGCGCTGGGGCTTTTCCGGCTGGCTGGGCCATGTGCCCGCCCTCTGGCAGCAACTGCACCAGGAGGCTGAAGCGCGAGCCACTGCGGGCCTGGCCAGGACGCCGGCCTGGATTCGCGGCTACGAAGCCGATCCGCGGCTGATCCAGCCGGCGCGCAACAACATCGAGCGGGCAGGGCTGTCCGAGTGGATCAAGGTCTACCAGGGCGAGGTCGCCAGCTTCGAGCCGCGTCCGGACAAGGGCCAGACCGGCCTGGTGATCTGCAACCCGCCCTATGGCGAGCGCCTGGGCGACGAAGCCAGCCTGCTGTACCTCTACCAGAATCTTGGCGAGCGCCTGCGCCAGGCCTGCCTGGGCTGGCGCGCAGGGGTCTTTACCGGCGCGCCCGAGCTGGGCAAGCGCATGGGCATCCGCAGTCACAAGCAATACGCCTTCTGGAATGGCGCCTTGCCCTGCAAGCTGCTGATGTTCGAGGTGGAGACCCGCCAGTTCGTCACCGGCAGTCGCAGTGGCGAACGCCCGGCCAATGCCCAGGCGGCGGAGCCGGCCAAGCTCAGCGAAGGCGGGCAGATGTTCGCCAATCGGCTGCAGAAGAATCTCAAGCAGCTCGGCAAGTGGGCCCGCAGCCAGGGCGTGCAGTGCTATCGCCTGTATGACGCCGACATGCCCGAGTACGCGGTGGCGGTGGATCTCTATGGCGATCGCGTGCACGTGCAGGAATACGCACCGCCGCGCTCCATCGACCCGGACAAGGCCCAGGCGCGCCTGCTCGACGCCCTGGCCGCCATTCCCCAGGCGTTGAACATCGATCCGTCACTGGTGGTGGTCAAGCGCCGTGAGCGGCAGAGCGGCACCAAGCAGTACGAACGCCAGGCCGCCCAGGGTGAATTCCTGCAGGTGGAGGAAGCGGGCGCCAAGCTGCTGGTCAACCTCACCGACTACCTGGATACCGGGCTGTTCCTGGATCACCGTCCGCTGCGTCTGCGGCTGCGCCAGGAAGCCCAAGGCAAGCGTTTCCTCAATCTGTTCTGCTACACCGGCGCCGCCACGGTGCAGGCGGCAGTGGGCGGGGCACGCAGCACCACCAGCGTCGACCTCTCGCGCACCTACCTGGACTGGGCCCGGCGCAACCTGGCGCTCAACGGCTTTTCCGAGCGGCACCGCCTGGAACAGGGCGATGTCCTGCACTGGCTGGAAAACGATCGCGGCGAATACGATCTGATCTTCGTCGACCCGCCGACCTTCTCCAACTCCAAGCGCCTGGAAGGGGTGTTCGACGTCCAGCGCGATCACGTCGCCCTGCTCGACTCGGCCATGGCCCACCTGAGTCGCAACGGCGTGCTGTATTTCTCCAACAACTTCCGCAAGTTCGAACTGGATGCGAGTCTCGCCGAGCGCTATCGCGTCGAAGAGATCAGCGCCAGCACCCTGGATCCGGATTTCGCGCGCAATCCCAAGATCCATCGCGCCTGGCGGTTCAGCCTGCAATGAGGTCAGCCGCCTGAACTGCCGCTGAACGGGTCGGGCATCGAGCCGTTCAGCCTGTGAACCGGCGCAATCCAGCCTTTTCCCACGAACGCCCCAGCAGCCCGTGCCGTCCACAATGACGGCGCAGCGCTGGGTCTTGCCTGGCGGGACGAGGAGGGAAAGGTTCTACGATGCTGGTTTCACTGCAGGCTCTCAGGGCCCTGGCCGCCTGGCTGGTGGTCTTTCATCACTTCATGCAGGTGTTCTTCGATTTCCACGCCGACAGCCTCGGTGGCCATCTGCTCTCCACCCGGGGACAGGTCGGGGTCGATATCTTCTTCGTGCTCAGCGGCTTCGTGATCCACCTGTCCACCGCGGGCCGACCGCTCAGGCGCAGTACCTTCCTCTGGCATCGCATCGCCCGCATCGTCCCGGCCTACTGGCTGTACACCGCGGTGACGGCGCTGATCCTCTATCTCGCCAGCGACGTGATGCCCATCTATGGCGTCGCCGCGCGCGAACTGCTGCTTTCGCTGTTCTTCATTCCCAGCGAGAATCCGGCGGGCTTCGGCCACTATCCGATCCTGCCGGTGGGCTGGACGCTCAACTTCGAGATGCTGTTCTACCTGCTGTTCGCCCTGTCCTTCGGCGTGGCCGAGCGCTGGCGCATCGGGATGGTCAGCCTGCTGGTGATCCTGGTCAGCCTGGTGCTGGCCCGCGAGTCCTTTGTCAGCAGCTTCTATCGCAATCCGATCATCTTCGAATTCCTGCTGGGCGTGAGCCTGGCGGCGCTCTATCGCCGTGGCGCCCTGCGCGGCCCCAAACCCCTGGCCCTGGTGACGGCCCTGGCGGCACTGACCTGCCTGGTGGCTTTTCCCGCCGATCATCCCTGGCGCCTGCTGACCTGGGGCGTGCCCAGTGCGGTACTGGTCGGCGCCTGCGTGATCCTCGAACCCTGGTTCGCCGGCTCGCGGCTGTGCAAGGCGCTGGGGGACTGGTCCTATTCGGTCTATCTGGTGCACGTGATCGTGCTCTGGCTGGGCGACTACTGGCTGCACCAGCAGTGGGGATTCAGTCCCTACCAGACCCTGATGGTCTGCCTGCCGGTGATCCTGCTGCTGGCCTGGGCCAGCTACGAGTGGATCGAGCGCCGCCTGTCGCGCACCCTGCGCCAGCTGGGCGAGCGCCTGGCCGGACGGCGCCCGCAGTGGGTGGCCGGTCAGTAGGCCGCGCGTTCCGCCGCGCTGAGTTCGGGCATCAGCGCCCGACCTTCCGCCGAGGAACGCTGCGCCGCCTCCAGCAGGGCCATGAGGGCGCAAGCCTGGGCCGGGCTGACGGGATTGCCGGCGCGACCGGCGAGGGCTTCGACCAGGGCGAGGTAGTAGCGACGGTGATCGCCCGCCGGCGTCGGCAGGGCCTGGCGCTCGCCGCTGGCGTCGATCAGCCAGCCCGGATCCGGATCCTGGCCCCAGTCGGAACCACCGGGGCGCACGCCGGCCTTGAGCGCGTCCTCCTGACGATCCGCGCCTTGCTTGATCCAGCTGGCCGCGGTGCCCTGGGCAAGAAAGCGTGGCACACCGCCGGCAGCCAGCATCCCGGCTCTCAGGGTCACCTGGCGAGCGCCGTAGTCCAGCTGCACCTGGAACCAGTCGTCAGTGAGGGCGCCGGGTCGTTGCCGCACCAGCTGCGCCTGCAGGCGCTCGGGCAGGCCGAACAGGCAGAGCGCCTGATCCAGCAGATGGGGACCGAGATCGAACCAGAGGCCACTGCCGGGCAGCGCGGCTTCGCGCCAGCGCGTCCGCACCTCGGGACGAAAGCGCTCGATACGGGATTCCAGGCTGGTCAATTCACCCAGGGCGCCGCTGGCCAGGACTGCCTGCAAGCCGAGGAAATCGCTGTCCCAGCGACGATTCTGGAACACCGACAGCAACCGGCCGGCCTGTTCGGCTTCCGCGGCCAGTTGCCGGGCTTCGGCCAGGGTCACGGTAAAGGGCTTGTCGACCACCACGTGCTTGCCGGCGGCCAGGGCGGCGCTGGCGAGAGGCGCATGGGTCTGGTTGGGTGAGGCGATCACCACCAGGTGGATGGCCGGATCCCTCACGGCCGCCAGGTAATCCGCGGTGACGCGCACCCCGGGCAGATCGGCCTGCACACGTGCGGCATCCCGTGAGGCCACCAGATCCAGGGAGAGCCCGGGGATGGAGCTCAGCAGGGGGCCATGAAAGGTCTGACCGACGAAGCCGTAACCGATCAGGGCGACGCGAAAGGGGGAGGGCATGGGGCTTCCTTGTGCCGGGGTGGAAAACAGCGAGGCCGCTCAGGGAGCGGCCTCGGTTGAACGCTAGCGTCTAACGGCGCATCACTTCAACTGGTGATCGTGAGCCAGTTGCTCCCGTTCGAGGAATTCGTCCTGCCGCAGCGAGTCCTGGAATTCTTCGGAATCTTCCAGGGCCAGGGGGTCGTTGAGTTCACCGCCCGACAGCCGCTTCTTTTCCAGCTTGCCGGAGAGGTTGCTGATGGCCCGGTGCAGCTTGTCGGCTGCGCCATCCACCGCCTGTTCCAGGGATTCGGCCTTGTGCGTCACCGAAAGCGGCTGATGGCCCTTGATGCGGGCCTCCATCTGGCACCGCTTGTCCTGGGCGCCCGATTTGCCGGCGTTCTCGTCGTTGAGGTGCACCTCGACGCGAGTCAGGAGTTCGTCGAAGCGATCCAGGCGGTCTTCCACCACGGACGCCACCCAATTCTGCAAACCGGCGCTGCCTTCGATGTTGTGGTCACTGTTGACTTGGACTTGCATGCGGCTTCCTCTTTTTGACGGGCCTGACCATTGGATGAGGCCGGTCAGGCCGAGGTTCAAGGCTGTTCGTCCGGTGTGCGTGTCACCCGATGTTTCCTTCTGGCAGTGTCTAGGGGCGTCGTAAGGTTCGGAACACGACGTTCAGGTCGCGGTCGCTGGCGTTTTGCCCTTGTCCACTGATAATGCGCGACCTTTCATCGTCCGTCGCAGTGGGGATCGTCAATGCCAGATGTGCTCACCCGTGGCCGCAATTTTGCCCGGCGGCTCTGGCTACCCCGTGCGATTGGTCTGTTGCTCAGCCTGAGTTGCATCGTCTCGGTGCAGCTCACCCAGCCGGTGTCCATCGGACTGTGGATCCTGCTGCTGGCCAATGCGCTGCTCTGGTCGCCGCTGGCCTATTGGCGCGCCGTCCGTGCGCGCGATCCCTATCGCACCGAACTGGGCAATCTGCTACTGGACTGCGGCTCGGCCGGCTTCTGGGCGGCGAGCATGGGCTTCAACCTCCTGCCCAGCGCGACGCTGCTCGCCATGACCGGTCTCAACATGCTCGGCGCCGGTGGCCTGGCGTTCTGGCGCCGAGGGCTGGTCGCGCAATTGGCGGGCATCCTGGTCGGCCTCGTGGTGCTGCGCCATCCGGTCGCCATCGAGACCTCCACCGCACAGATCTATGCCTGCCTACCGATGATCGTCGCCTATCCCTGGGCGCTGGGCCTGGTGAGCTTTCGCCTGGCGCAGCAGTTGTCGCGGCGCCAGCAGGAGCTGGAGCTGATCAGCAAGCAGGATGGCATGACCGGGCTGCACAACAGAACCCACTGGGATCAGTTGGTGCAGCGAGAATTCGCCCGCTGCAAACGCAGCGGCGCCGCGGCCAGCCTGGTGATGATCGATCTGGACAACTTCAAGCTCATCAACGACCGCTTCGGCCATCAGGCCGGCGACGAGATGCTGCGCCAGTTTTCCGGTCTGCTGGCGCGCACCATCCGCACCAGCGATCTCGCCGGTCGTTTTGGCGGCGATGAATTCGGTATCCTCTTGCCCGATACCTCGCCCGAGCGGGCCCTGGACCTGATCCGGCGGCTGCAGGAGCGTCTGCACGACATGCAGGCAGGCGGCCCCGGCGATCGCCAGAATGTGCGCGTCGGCCTGAGCTGCGGCATCGCCGGTTTCGACCGCGCCTACGATGATGTCGCCCACTGGCTGCAGGCGGCCGACTTCGCCCTTTACCGGGCCAAGGCGCAGGGCCGCGGGCGGGCGGAGGTGGCCGATCCCCAAGGAGTGCTGGCATGACCCCGGCGATAGAACTGCTCAAGAAGAGCCAGGTGCCCCACGAGGTGCTGAGCTACCACCATGACCCCAAGGCCGCCTCCTACGGCCTGGAAGCCGCCGAGAAACTCGGTCTGGCAGCGGAGACGGTGTTCAAGACCCTGCTGGCGGCAAGCGAGAAACAGGAGTTGCTGGTGGCCATCGTGCCCGTCGCCGGCACCCTGGATCTCAAGGCCCTGGCCCAGGCGGCCGGGGTGAAGAAACTGGAGATGGCCAAACCCGACCAGGCCCAGCGCAGCACCGGCTACCTGGTGGGCGGCATCAGCCCCCTGGGGCAGAAGAAGCGGCTGCGCACCTTCATCGACGACTCCGCGGCGGCGTTGCCGAGCATCCATGTCAGTGCCGGGCGCCGGGGGCTGGAAGTGGCCCTGGCCCCGGCGGACCTCGCCCGCTTGCTGGACGCGCCCTTCGTGCCTATCGGCAAGGGCTGAGCGCCTGCCTATCGGGTAGGGTGGAAAGCCGCGTAGCGTTTTCCACGCGCCATCAGGCTAGTGGTGGACAAGGCTGCGCCGGCGTCCACCCTACGACGGGTTGGTTGCCAAATTTCAGCAGGTTGGAAAACCGCCTGGCGTTTTCCACCCCCTCTATCCGCTAGGCGATCCCGTAGCTCTCGCGCAGTTGCTGCCGATAGCGCTGGTAGGCCGCCTCGTACTCGGCGACCCGCGCCGGGTCCGGTTCGGCGCGGCTGGCCGGGTCCAGGTGCACGCAGCGCTCGGTGAGGCTGTCGAGCGACTCCGGGCGGCCCTGCTCGCGACTCCAGCACCAGGCGGCCTGCAAGGCGCCCCCCAGGGCCGCGGCTTCGCCGTGGACCGGGCAGACCACCGGGGTGTTCATCAGATCGGCGATCAGCTGCCGCCACACCGGGCTCCTGGCGCCGCCGCCGATGAGTCTGAGGGTGTCGCCGGGCATGCCCAGGTCGCGCAGCAGATCGAAGCCATATCTCAGGGCGAAGCTCACCCCCTCGACCACCGCCCGGCACAGATTGGCGCGGGTCAGGTTGGTGGCGGTAAGGCCATGCAGGCTGGCGGTGGCGGTCGGCAGCGCCGGTACCCGTTCGCCATTGAGGAAGGGCAGCATCAGTACCCCTTCCGCGCCGATGGGCGACTCCGCCACCAGACGGGTGAATTCCGCCAGGTCCAGGCCGAGCAACTCGCGGATCTGGCCGCTGGCATTGGTCAGGTTCATGGTACAGATCAGCGGCAGCCAGCCGCCGTTGGACGAGCAGAAGCCCGCCACGGCGGGATGGTCGCTGATGCGAGGTTCGTCGGAATACCCATAGAGGGTGCCCGAGGTGCCCAGGCTCAGGGTGATCTGGCCGGCGCGGCTGTTGCCGGTGCCCAGGGCGCCCATCATGTTGTCGCCGCCGCCGCTGGAGACCAGCGCCTGGGGATTGATGCCCAGTTGGCTGGCGACCTCCGGCCGCAGCCGTCCGACCGGCTGGTCGGCTTCGATCAGCACCGGCAGGGCGCGCTCCAGGCGCCCACTGGGGTCGATGTGGCGCAGCAACTCCAGATCGTACTGGCGCGTCCGCACATTGAAATAGCCGGTGCCCGAGGCGTCGCCGTATTCGGCCACGGCGCGTCCGGTCAGCCAGAAGTTCAGGTAATCGTGGGGCAGCAGCACCTGGGCGATCTGGTCGAACACCTCCGGGTGCTGTTCCTTGGTCCAGAGCAGCTTGGAGACGGTGTAGCCCGGCGCGATGGCCAGGCCCAGGCGCTCGATGGAGCCTTCCACGCCACCCAGGTGTTCCAGCAGGCGCTGGTTTTCCGGGGTGGATTCGGTGTCGCACCAGAGCTTGGCCGGCCGCAGGACCTTGCCGCTGTCGTCGAGCAATACCAGACCATGTTGCTGGCCGGAGACGCCGACGCCGAGGATGTCCTGGCCATCGCTGCCGGCCTGCGCCAGGGCGGCGCGGGTGGCCGCCACCAGGGCCCGGATCCAGTCTGCCGGATTCTGCTCGCGGCGGCCATTGGCGCCCTCGGTCAGGGGGTGAGGCGCACTGCCTTCACCCAGTACCACCCCGCGCTCGACATCCAGGATCACCGCCTTGGTGCCCTGGGTGCCGCAGTCTATCCCGAGAAACTTCATGCCTGGCCGCTCCTTGTTGTTGTTTGGGCTCGTATTGATCATCGACGCTGCCCAGGCAGCTTTTTGCCAAGGCTAGTCGCCGAGCAGGGTCTGCAAGGTGGCGCTGACCCCATGGGTACGCAAGTTGTACAGCTGCCGCTCGAAGGCGGCAACGAAGGCCGCGGATTTCGGGATGTGCTTACCGAAGATTTCCTCGGCGCCCAGCAGGCGCTCGGTGAGATTCTTCTGATCCTGCACCAGCTCTTCGCAGTAGTTGGCGCGCGGATCGGGAATGCGATAGGTCGCCCCGGTCTCGTCCACGCCCCGCAGATAGACCGCCCAGGCGGCCACCACCAGGGCGGCGCGATCCAGGTCCTTGCCGTCCTCGATCAGCCGGTTGATGGTCGGCACGGTGAATTTGGGAAACTTCGACGAACCGTCCGAGCAGACCCGCTCCAGCTGGTCGGCGATGGCGCGATTGGAGAAGCGCTCGATCAGGGTGTCCTTGTACTGGTCGAGATCGATGCCGGGCACCGGGGCCAGCTGCGGCGTCACGTCCTTGTCCATGTAGGTACGGATGTAGCGCACGAACAACGGATCGGCCATGGTCTCGTGGACGAAGCGGTAGCCCTTGAGGAAGCCCAGGTAGGTCAGCGCCAGGTGGCTGCCGTTGAGCAGCTTGATCTTCATTTCCTCGTAGGGGGTGACGTCATCGGTGAACTGGACGCCGACGTCCTCCCAGGCCGGACGGCCGGCGACGAACTTGTCTTCCAGCACCCACTGCAGGAAGGGCTCGCAGACCACCGGCCAGGCGTCCTCGACGCCGTGTTCGGCCAGCAGCGCCGCGCGATGGGCGGTGCTGGTCATGGGGGTGATGCGATCGACCATGGCGTTGGGAAAGCTGACGTGCTCGGCGATCCAGCCGTGCAGCTCTTCGTCCACCAAGGCGGCGTAGGCCAGCAGGGCCTTGCGGGTGACCTGGCCATTGTGGGGGAGGTTGTCGCAGGACATCACGGTGAAGGGCCCGGTGCCCTCGGCGCGGCGCTTGGCCAGGGCCGCCAGCAGGAAGCCGAAGACGCTGCGCGGATCGCCCGGATGCTGCAGGTCGTGCTGGATCAGCGGCAGCTTGAAGTTGAATTCGCCGGTGCTGTCGTCCATGCAGTAGCCGCCCTCGGTGATGGTGAGGGAGACGATGCGGGTGCTGGGATGGGCCAGCTTGTCGATCAGCGTCTGGGTGCCGTCCTCGGCCAGCAGCATGCCGCTGATGGCACCGACGACGCGCACCTCGGTGTCCGGTTCGTCGGCCAGCACCACCTGGGTATAGAGATAGTCCTGGCCGGCCAGGGCATCACGCATGGCGCGGTCCTCGGCGCGCAGGCCGACGCCGCAGATGCTCCAGTCCAGGTCGCGCCCCTGGTTCAGCAGGGCCTCGGTGTAGATGGCCTGGTGCGCGCGGTGGAAGCCGCCGACGCCGATGTGGACGATACCGTGGCGCAACTGGCAGGCGGCGTAGCCGGGCTTGGCGATGTAGTCGGGCAGTTGTTCGAGGTGCTGGCGATTGAGTTTCACGATGGCGATCCTGCAAGGCGGTGCCCCGGGCGCGCGTAGGGCGCCGACGGGGCAGGAAAGGGGAGAGGGGTCAGGCGGCTTTGCGCAGCAGCGGCGCCACGGCGCGGCCCTGCTCGTCGAACAGGTGGCAGAAGTCGACGTCCAGGGCCAGGCGCTGGCGTTCGCCGTAGGCCACGGCGCAATCGCCGGGGACGCGCACGGTCAGCGGCTCTTCGGCCTCGGTGACCATGTGGCAATAGGTGTCACTGCCCAGGCGCTCGGCCACATCGCTGATCACCGGCAACTGGCCGTCGGCGGCAAGGCGCAGGTGTTCCGGACGAATGCCCAGGGTCACCGGGCTGCCGACCGCCAGGTCGTCGCCGCGGCGCGGCAGGTGCAGGCGCGGACCGGCCGCCAGCTCCACCTCGACGCCCTGGGCGTCGGTGGCCGCCACCTTGCCCTTGAGGAAGGCCATCTTCGGCGTACCCAGGAAGCCGGCGACGAAGAGGTTGGCCGGATGGTGATAGAGCTCCAGGGGCGAGCCGACCTGCTCGACGCGGCCGCCGTTGAGCACCACCACCTTGGTCGCCAGGGTCATGGCTTCCACTTGGTCGTGGGTCACGTAGATCATGGTGGCCTGCAATTCCTGGTGCAGGCGCGCCAGTTCCAGGCGCATCTGCACGCGCAGGGCGGCGTCCAGGTTGGACAGGGGTTCGTCGAACAGGAATATCTTCGGCTGGCGGACGATGGCGCGGCCGATGGCCACCCGCTGGCGCTGACCACCGGAGAGTTGGCGCGGCTTGCGCTCCAGCAGCGGCGTCAGCTCGAGGATGCGGGCGGCATCGGTGACCTTGCGCTCCACTTCCTGCTTGTCGATCTTGGCCAGGTCCAGGGCGAAGGAGAGATTCTTGCGCACGCTCATGTGCGGATAGAGGGCATAGGTCTGGAACACCATGGCCAAGTCGCGCTTGGCCGGCGACACCTCGGTGATGTCGCGACCGTCCAGTTCCAGGGTGCCGCTGGTGACCTCTTCCAGGCCGGCGATGAGCCGCAGCAGGGTGGATTTGCCGCACCCGGACGGGCCGACGAAGACCACGAATTCGCGGTCGTTGATGTCGAGGTCGACGCCCTTGATGATTTCCAGCGAGTCGAAGCCCTTGCGCAGGCTGCGGATTTTCAGATTGGCCATGACAGGAGTCCTCTTGTTCTTATTTCACCGCGCCGAACGACAGGCCGCGGACGAGTTGTTTCTGGCTGATCCAGCCAAAGATCAGGATGGGTGCGCAGGCCAGCGTCGAGACGGCCGACAGCTTGGCCCAGAACAGTCCCTGGGGACTGGAGTAGGAGGCGATCAGCGCGGTCAGCGGGGCGGCGTTGGACGAGGTCAGGTTCAGCGACCAGAAGGCCTCGTTCCAGCAGAGGATCAGCGACAGCAGCATGGTCGAGGCGATGCCGCCCTTGCTGATCGGCAAGAGCACCCGGACGATTTCCTGGTAGGTGGTGGCGCCATCCAGGCGCGCCGCCTCGAGGATGTCCTTGGGGATGTCCTTGAAGTAGGTGTAGACCATCCAGACCACGATCGGCAGGTTGATCAGGGTGTAGACGGCGATCAGCAGCAGTCGGCTATCGAGCAGTTCGAACTGCTTGGCCAGCAGGTAGATGGGCACCAGCACCCCGACCGCCGGCAGCATCTTGGTGGACAGCATCCACAACAGTAGGCGCTGGGTGTTGCGGGTCTCGTGGAAGGCCATGGAGTAGGCCGCCGGCAGCGCCAGCAACAGACTGAGCAGGGTGGCGCCAAAGGAGATCACCACCGAATTCAGCGCGAAGTGGAAGTAGTCGCTGCGCGCCTGGATGGTCAGGTAGTTCTCCAGCGTGGGCATGAAGAAGAATTGCGGCGGGGTGGCGAAGGCGTCGATCTCGGTCTTGAAGCTGGTCAGCACCATCCAGAAGATCGGGAAGAACAGCACCAGGGCCACCAGCCAGGCGAGCAGGCCCAGCAGCAGGTTCTGCAGGCGCCGGGATTGCTTGAGCGTCAGCATGTCAGGGTCCTCACTGTTGGGTCAGGTTCTTGCCAAGCATCCGCACCAGGATGATGGCGGCGATGTTGGCGATGAGCACGGCGATCAGGCCGCCGGCGGAGGCCAGGCCGACGTCGAACTGCAGCAGGGCCTGGTTGTAGATCAGGTAGGCGAGGTTGGTGGAGGCGAAGCCCGGACCGCCACTGGTGGTGGTGTAGATCTCGGCGAACACCGACAGCAGGAAGATCGTCTCGATCATCACCACCACGGCGATGGGCCGCGCCAGGTGCGGCAGGGTCAGGTGCCAGAAGATGGCGACCGGACCGGCGCCGTCCAGGCGGGCCGCTTCCTTCTGCTCCTGATCCAGCGACTGCATGGCGGTCATCAGGATGAGGATGGCGAAGGGCAGCCACTGCCAGGACACGATCAGGATGATCGACAGCAGCGGGTGGGTGGCCAGCCAGTCCACCGGGGTGGCGCCGAACAGTTTCCAGATCGCGGCGAGGATGCCGGAGACCGGATGGAAGATCAGGTTCTTCCAGATCAGGGCGCTGACCGTGGGCATGATGAAGAAGGGCGAGATCAGCAGGACGCGGACGATGCCGCGACCGAAGAACTCGCTGGCCTCCAGCAGCGCCGAGATCAGCACGCCGAAGACCACGCTGATCAGCAGCACGCTGCCCACCAGCAGCAGGGTGTTGGTCATGCCGGGCCAGAAGCCGGCATCGGTGACGAAGTATTCGAAGTTTTCCAGGCCGACGAAGGCGTGCTCGCCGGGGTAGAGCAGGTTGTAGCGGATCAGCGAGAACCAGATGGTCATGCCCAGGGGCACCAGCATCCACACCAGCAGCAGGGCCACCGAAGGACTGATCAGGAACCAGCCGGGACCGGCGCGACGGCGTTGACGACGGGCGGGAGCGGCAGGGGATTCGACGACGGGCGTCTTGAGGGTGGAGGTCTGCATGGCGATGCTCCGCAAGGCAGTGGGCCGTGACGAGGCGCTGGCGTCTCGCGACGCCAGCGACGGATCAGGCAGGGAAAGCCGCTAGGCCGGGGGCCGCGTGGTGCGGACCCCGGGCTCCAGCGCTACTTGGGATAGCCGGCGCGCTTCATTTCCCGGGCGGTGGACTGCTGCGCCGCCTGCAGGGCCTGCTCGACCGACATCTGCCCGGTGAGGGCCGCGGCGAACAGCTTGCCCACCGAGGTGCCGATGGCCTGGAACTCGGGAATGGTCACGTACTGGATGCCCACGTAGGGCACCGGCTTGGCCGAGGGATGGGCCGGGTCGGCGTGCTGCAGCATGTCCAGCGAGACCTTGGCGAAGGGCGCCGCATCCATGTAGGCCTGGCTGTAGGTGGACTTGCGGGTGCCCGGCGGCACGTTGGCGATACCGTCGGTGTCCGCGACCAGCTTGGCGTAGTCCTTGGAGGTGGCCCAGGTCACGAAGGTCTTGGCGGCGTCCTTGTGCTTGGAGGAGGTGGGGATACCCAGCGACCAGGCATACAGCCAGGACGAGCCCTTGTCGGTGACCTCGCGCGGCGAGCCGGCGAAGCCGACGCTGTCGGCGACCTTGCTCTGGCTCTTGTCCATGGTGAAGGAGCCGGCGACGCTGGCATCGACCCAGATGGCGCACTTGCCGCTGTTGAACAGCGCCAGATTTTCGTTGAAGCCGTTGCTGGAGGCGCCGGGCGGGCCGTACTTCTTCATGTTGGTGACGTAGTAGTTGGCCGCCGCGGTCCATTCCGGACCGGTGAATTCCGGTTGCCACTTCTCGTCGAACCAGCGCGCGCCGAAGGCGTTGGCCATGGTGGTGACCAGGGCCATGTTCTCGCCCCAGCCGGCCTTGCCTCTCAGGCACAGACCGTACTGGTCCTTGTCCGGCTGGTGCAGCTTGCCGGCGAATTCGGCGATCTGGGTCCAGGTGGGCTGGGCGGGCATGGTCAGGCCGGCCTGCTGGAACAGATCCTTGCGGTAGTAGGTGATGGAGCTTTCGGCATAGAAGGGCAGCGCATAGAGGGTGCCCTTGACCGACAGGCCTTCGCGAACCGACGGGAAGAGGTCGTCCAGGTCGTAGTTGGCGGGCAGGTCCTTCATGGGCTCCAGCCAGTTCTGGGCGCCCCAGAGGCCGGTCTCGTACATGCCGATGGTGAGGACGTCGAACTGGCCACCCTGGGTGGCGATGTCGGTCGTCAGCCGCTGACGCAGCACGTTTTCTTCGAGCACCACCCAGTTGAGCTTGATGTCGGGATGCTGGTCTTCGAAGGTTTTGGACAGCCGCTGCATGCGGATCATGTCGCTGTTGTTGACGGTGGCGATGGTGACCGTTTCGGCGGCCTGGAGGGCCAGCGAGAAGGTCAGGCCTGCAGAGAGGGTAACAGCGGACAATAAAAGCGCTTTTGGTGTTGTTTTCATCTTGCACTCCGCGTCCTGTGCAACTGCAGCAGACGCTTTTCTTGTTGTTGTAACCCACCACGCGGCCGGCTGTGACGGCCTTTGCAGCGGAAGCCACGGACCGATTACAGCCCGTTGCCGCCCGGGAAACAAATGCTGAAAGACACCAAAATCGGTATTTTTTTGCACATCCCTGCAGGGCTGCGCGGGACCGCCGCCATGGCCAGGGGCTCTGCCTAGAGGCTTTCCGCCTTGACCTTGGTGATGCCGTCTTCGCGATAAAGCTGCAAGGTTCCGGGGGTGGATTCGATCACCCGCTCGTTTTCGATGAGAAAGGAATAGACCGGCGTCGCGCTGCCCGGCGCGCGCAGGTTGCGGTATTCGTAGACCATCAGGCGATCGAGCTGCGCGACCCGCTGGGGTGCGCCGAAACTCTGCCGGAGCTGTTCCTGGGTACGGCCGCCGAATTGCGACGGATCGGCCGGGGGCGGGGTGGGAGCCGAGCTGCAGGCCGATAGGGCGGCGAACAGGAGAAAGGACAGGCGTTTCATGACGGCTCCGCGTGCAGGTTGAAAGGGCAGAGGAGTTGAGCTGCCCGTAGAACCAGACGGACCTGCAAAAAAGCGATTCATTCCCCGCGCGGTATCAAAAAGCATACGAAAGGGAAGCCATCCGTCGACATCAATCCAACGGACTAGAATACCCAGCGTTGCTCTTGAGCAAAGGTCTGATGGTCGTTCAGCCACCGGGCGCTATTGACTGGCTGCCGACTGTCACGCAGCTGGGCGTCAACTTTGGTAGGGATGGCATCGGTACTCAAGAGGGGGACCTGAAGGGTGAGGTCCGCCAGCTTGAGCGGGGGTATCGCGGGGAGGGAGGCTGCTTCGCCATTGAGGGCGGCAAAGGTCACGACGACACTGGCCAGAATACGAATTCCCATTCCTTGGGTCTCCTGGTAGATCCGAAGCGCGAATCTACCATTCCACTGCCTATTTGGTTCCCGGTTAGTCCGACGTTAAAGCGCAGTTGTGATCCTGTTCGTCATTCTGTTTTCGAGCGGATCACACGACTGACAAGGCGATGGCGCGTCACTTAGGCGACGGGTACCGCGTCGCGGTGCTTGGCCGCCAGATAGGCGAACAGCGGCGGGCAATCCGACACCAGGCTGACCAGGGTCTGGCCGGCGGCGGGCTCTTGCCGCAACAGCACCTTTTCACCCCGGGCATTGAGATAGAGGGTGTATTCGGGGGTGCTGGACTGGGCGATGAATCCCTCGCCCATCAGCGCACTGCCCAGGGCCATTCGCTGCGGCAGGTTGCAACTGCCCTGCCACTGGAAGGCGCGGATTCCGAGGTTTTCCAGGGTTTCGGCGACGGCGCAGTCGATGCTCAGCGGCGGATGATCGAACAGCGGAAATTCGCGCGACAGCAACTCGAGGTGGCGTTCCAGACATTCGAAATGCTGTCTAGGTATCAGTCGCCGCAATTGCTGCAGCTGACCATTGCCGTGGAATAGCGAAGTTTGTGCGGTCATGGCGTCCTCCCGGTACAACGAGCTCTCACTAGTTCTGACGGCCGCGCGCGGATTTGGTGCGGTCCGCCGCTGCATTTCGCCGTCCTGACTGCCAATACCCGACAGCCTGCGCTCCCGAGATGACACGGCCATTACCAGGGGCCTCTAGTCGGACCTTTGCCGACATCGGCCAAAAGTGGCCGGGGTGCCGCCGCGGCCTGATAGCGGTCCGCTGCAACCCTGGTGTGCGCCAGGCTCGCGACTATTCTTTTCCTCAGGCGGAACTGGCACCCTGGCGCCTTTTCCCCGTTCCAGGAGTGTCCATGACCGCCATCGCCCCCGCCATCGCTGAACGCTACCGCGCTGTCCAGGACATCGCCCGGGAGGCGGCGCAGCTCGGCCTCGACTTCTATCGTCGGCGCGCGGCGCTGCAGGTGGACCACAAGGGCAGCGACCTGCAGGACGTGGTGAGCATCGCCGACAAGACGCTGGAGGACCTCATCCGCCAACGCCTGAGCGAACGCTTTCCGGAAGATGGCCTGCTGGGCGAGGAGGGCGGTGCCACCGACCTCTCCGCGCCCTACCTCTGGGTCATAGATCCCATCGACGGCACCGCGCCCTTTCTCAACGGCCTGCACAACTGGTGCGTGTCCATCGGCCTGATGCACGAGGGCGATCCCTTGCTCGGCGCCATCATGGATCCGAATCACGACGAACTCTTCCATGGCCTGCGCGGGCACGGCGCCTTCGTCAACGACCAGCCGCTGCGCGTCCATGCGGCCACCGAGATCCGCCAGGGCCTGACCGGACTGGGCACCACCCACAGACGCGGCAAGGAACACTTCCTGCCGTTCGTGACCGGCCTGCTGGCCGAGGGGGGGCAGTTCTTCCGCAATGGCTCGGGCGCGCTGATGACCGCTTACGTCGCCGCCGGCCGGCTGATCGGCTACTACGAGACCCTGATCCATGGTTGGGACTGCCTGGCGGGCCTGGTCCTGATCCGGGAGGCGGGCGGTCGTCACAACGCCTTCCTGCGCAACGACGGCCTGGTCAATGGCAATCCGCTGCTGGTTGCGGCGCCCGGCGTCTACGACCAGCTCGCCGCCCTGGTCGGACCGTCGCTGGACGGTTGAACGGGAAGAGTCAGGCGCTGGCGGATTTCAACGCCCGGAGGAAGACATATGACAAACCGAGCCAAGGCAGTGCTCGTGGCGGCAAGCCTGCTGCTACCTGGCGTGGCAGTTGTAGCCGACGGGGGCTGCGCGGCGAAACGCCTCACGCTGGAACGGCAGATCGCCCAGGCTCAGGCGCAAGGCGATGCCGGACGGCTGACAGGATTGCGGCGAGCACTCGACGCGGTGCAGGCGCACTGCACCGATACCGGCCTGCGCCAGCAGCGGCTGGAAGTCATCCAGGCCCGCAGTCGCGAGGTGGCCGAACGGGAACGGGATCTGCGCGACGCCCAGGCCAAGGGCGACGCCGACAAGATCCGGGTGCGGAGCAGAAAGCTGGCCGAGGCCCGCCGTGAGCTGGAAGAGGCCCGCGCCAAGGCGAGCCGCTGATCGAACTCAACGCCTCTCCTTGCGATAGATACTCGGCTTCCAGTAGTCCTTGAGCAGCAGATGCAGCGGCCCGCGCCAGCCACGCTTGCGCAACTGCCAGGCGATCAGCACGTTCATGATGCCGTGCCCCAGCAGCAGCACCGAACCATGGCGTTCGGCCAGTTCGATGAGGCGATCGGCCGCCTCGCCGGCACGCACCGAGGAGCTGCCGATGGATTCGGTGTGGGCGGCGAAACCCAGGAACCAGGCGGATCTGAAGAGCAGGCGCCAGGCCTTGACCGGCAGCCGCGGCGCATCCAGTTCCAGATAGGGCAGATGGGCTTCGGCATAGCGGTCATCGACCGGGCTGCCGGAACGCCCCATCAGGTACTCCAGCGAGCGCACGCAGCGGCCCAGGGGGCTGCTCACCACATAGCCCGCTTCCTGGGCCAGTCGCCGCGTCTCCGCGGGCTCCAGGCCGGCGGGCACCGGGGCTTTCTGGTAGCGCGCGACCCAGTCCTTCATCTCCCGCGGGGTGCAGCGAGCCTTGCTGGAAAGATCGGGTTTGCCGTGACGCACCAGAATGATCTGCATGAAAAGGTTACCTGGGAAAGATGCTCACTAGACCACTGCCCGTGCCGTTCGTCTCGCTGGGTCGTGATGGCATGGGTAGTGGCCAGGTGCCATTCGTACTACTTTGCGTGCCGCTTGGCTTGTTTATCTGGTAGAAGGTGATTGGGTTCACGAGTCTGGAGCCCTGACCGCTGCGCAGCAGGCCGCTTCAAGATGCCATCCGAGGTCCTGCCGGCAATCCGTCGCCCCAGCGACGGCCACGCCTTTCCATCCAGGGACCAGGAAAGCATGAAGACAACACTGTTCGCATTGGCGCTGCTCGGGCTGCAGCTGCTGGGTTCCCCGCAGGTCACGGCCGCGGAGGAGGAGCACGTGGCCCTGATCAAGAGCGTCTCCGGCAGCGTCAAGGTGCTGCGCCAGACCGCCAGCCTGGACGCCCAGGCCGGTACCACCCTGCAGGTGGCCGATCGCCTGCAGGCCGGCCCGGACGCCACCGCGGCCATCGTCTTTCTCGACGGTACCCTGCTCACCCTGGGCAACGGCGCCGACGTGCAATTGCGTGACTATCTCTTCGAACCCAAGAGCAGTCGTTACGGCTTCTCGCTGTACCTGACCAAGGGCTCCGCCATCTACTCGTCCGGCAAGATCGGCAAGGTCGCGCCCGACACGGTCAAGATCGAGACGCCGACCGCCACCATAGGCGTGCGCGGCACCCGCTTCCTGGTCCAGGCCCAATGACTGCCCTGATCGCTGTCGCGTCCCCTGGTCGTCTGCTGCTGAGCGTGCTGCTGTCCACGCTGCTGCTGGGCGGCTGTGCCAGCCCTCCACCACCGCAGACGCGGGTGATCCTGATGCCCGACGCCGATGGGCATGTCGGCGCCGTCTCGGTGACCAGCCCGGCGGGCCGCCAGGCCATCGACCAGGGGTTCGCCGAGGTCACGGTGGCCGGCCCGGGTCAGGCGCCGACCGCGGCCCAGGCGTTGGCCCAACCCCTCTTCGAACAGCAGCATCGTCAGGTGCTGGCGGCGCAGCCGTCGCCGCCCAAGACCTTCATCCTCAATTTCCTCTCCGACAGCATGGAGCTCACGCCGCAGTCCAAAGCGCTGCTGCCCGAGGTGCTGGAAACGGCACGGCAGCGCATCCCTACCGAGATTTCGGTATTCGGCCATGCGGACGGCTCGGGTGCGCCTTCCTACAACCTCGACCTCTCGGGGCAGCGTGCCCGCAAGGTGGCCGGTCTGCTGCAGCGACTCGATCCCAAGTTGCGCATCAACGTCGAATTCTTCGGCGATACCGTGCCCCTGGTACCGACCCGTCCCGGCAAATCCGAGCCGCGCAATCGGCGTGTCGAAATCCTGATTCTCTAGGGTCGCGGGCATGAATTCCGTTGCGACCCTGCTGCGCCGGCGCGCGCCCTGGATGTTCCTGGTCAGCCTTGGCCTGTCGCTGGCCTTCGGCCTCGCCGCGCTGTTGCAATGGACGCCACTGCAGTACCTGGATCGCCTGGCCTACGACCAGCTCAGCCGCCTGGCGGCCAGCAACGAGGACGCCCGCGACGTCCAGGTGGTCAGCATCGACGAGGCCAGCCTGGCGGCGCTGGGGCAGTGGCCCTGGCCGCGCTATCGGGTTGCCCAGCTGCTCTCACGGATCGCCGAGGCCGAGCCGGCGGCGATCGCCGTGGACGTCCTGTTCAGCGAGCCGGACCGTACCTCGCTCAAGGCCCTGCAACAGAGTTTCCAGGATGACTTCGGCATGCACCTGAGCTTTTCCGGTGTGCCGCCGGAGTTGCAGGACAACGACGGCTATCTCGGTTACGTCATGGGGCAGACGGGCGCCGTCGGCGCCCATTTCTTTTTCCTCGATCTGCAGCAACCCGTCGCTGCCGGGCTAAGGCCAGGGGTGGGCTTCAGCGGCGCCCTCGACGCCCTCAGGCTGCCCAAGGCCAGCGGCGCGCTGGACAGTGTGGCCCCCATCGCCAGCCAGACGCGCTTCAGCGGCTTCATCAACAGCCAGCGGGACAGCGACGGCATCCTGCGGCGCGTGCCCCTGCTGCTCAGCTATCAGGGCATCATCCATCCGAGTCTGGCGCTGGCCGCCACCCTGCGCGCCCTGGGGCTGAACGAGGGCGTGGTGGAGACCGGCCTGGCGGGTCCGGTGCTGCGGCTTGGCGACCGCCGCCTGCCGCTCGACCGCGAAGGCCAGGCGCTGCTGCGGCTGCACGGCGCCGCCGAACACTATCCGGAGGTCTCGGCCCTGGCGGTGCTCAGCGGCGCGGTGGCACCGGCCACGCTCAAGGGCAAGGTGGTCTTCGTCGGCGTCTCGGCTGCAGGCTTCAACGACCTGCACGCCACGGCGCTGGGGCAGACCTTTTCCGGCGTCAGGCTGCAGGCGGCCCTGACCCAGGACCTGCTGGACGACGCCCTGGTCCGAATCCCGCAATTCTCCGGCGTGCTGCAACTGGCGTTGTGTCTGCTTGGCGGTCTGCTGCTGTCCGCCGGCTTCTTCTTCAACCGCAGCCAGCGGCGCTTCGTCCTCCTGGCGGCGGCGTCGATCGTCCTGCCGCAGCTGCTGGGCGCCTGGCTGTTCGTTCGCCACGACGTCTTCCTGCCGCTGGCCGCACCCCTGGTGCTGGTAGGGCTGCTCACGGCCCTGGCGCTGGTCACGCGGATCGTGCTGGCGCGCCAGCACGAAGAGCGCTGGCGCCGGCAACTGGAACGCTCGCGCCAGGTCACCATCGAGTCCATGGCGGCGGTGGCCGAAACCCGGGATCCCGAGACCGGCGCCCATATCAAGCGCACCCAGCACTATGTTCGCGCCATCGCCGAGGAGCTGCGCCGTGCCGGCCAGGCGCCGGAATTGCTCACGCCGGACTACATCAAGCTGCTGTTCCTGTCCGCGCCCCTGCACGACATCGGCAAGGTCGGGGTGCCGGATGCCATCCTGCTCAAGCCCGGGCGGCTGACGCCGGAGGAGATGCAGGTGATGCAGCGGCATGCCGAATTCGGTCGGCAGATCATCCTCAGCACCGCCAGCCACCTGGAGGATGACAACTTCCTCGCCCTGGCCGCCGAGATCGCCAGCACCCACCACGAGAAGTGGGATGGCAGCGGCTATCCCAACGGGCTGTCCGGTACCGGCATCCCGCTGGCGGGGCGGATCATGGCGGTCGCCGATATCTACGACGCCCTGATCAGCCGGCGCTGCTACAAGGAGCCGTTCAGCCACGAAGACTCGCTGCAGATGATGCGCGAGATGCGCGGCAGCACCTTCGATCCCCTGGTGCTCGACGCCTTCCTGGCCATCGAACCGCAGATCTGCGCCATCGCCCAGCGCTTTCACGATGAAGGGGTAGGAGGGACCCGGCGTCTGGTTTGAATCCGTCCCCCTTCCTGCCGCCTCGCTCCTCGATTCCTGGTGCCTTCTCCCTCTCGCCGGCATCCAGCTCGTCATCCGGCTGGTTTGCCTACTGCTGCACAAGGCGGGGAGGGCAGCCGCTCATTTCTTGAAACATTCCCTCGAAAATTGCCGAATCAGAGCGATGGAAGGCTGATGTCTGGAAATCCCCGTCCTTGACCGCTTCGGGCAGTACAGTCATCGACTTGCGGTCGCTTATGATATTAATTTGCATTTACAGATGCATCCAGGTTGCATAGCCTGCGTTCCGCCGCGCAAGACGGCATCGGATACCGGTCCCTGGAAAATCTCCAGCGAGTCCTTACGTGGGGTACGGACGGGTCGGTGTTTCCCTAGAGGACGACCAACGACATGCAGCTCTTCTCCCTTCGCCTCATCGCGCTTTCCGTTTCCCTGGGCGTGGCGACCCTCGCCCAGGCCGCTCCCGTGGCGCTGTCGCAACCGGCGCAGCCGCTGGCCGATGCCTTGCAGAGCTTCGCGCGCGCCAGCGGCCTGCAGGTGAACTACGATCCCGCCGCCCTGGTGGGCAAGCGGGCGCCGGCACTGGCGGGGCGGATGGAGCCGGATGTCGCCCTGCAACGTCTGCTGGCGGGCAGCGGCCTGGCGGCCTCGGTCAGCGGCTCGGTCGCGACCGTTGCCCCGGTGGCCACCCAGGCGGCGGCCGGCAGCGTGGCCCTGGATGCCACCACCATCAGCGCGGACGATGGCTCCCTGACGGGCCGGACGACCACCGAAGGGACCCGCTCCTACACCACCGGCGCCATGAGCACCTCCACCGGCTTGCCGCTGTCCATCCGCGAAACGCCCCAGTCGGTGAGCGTCATCACCCGGCAGCGCATGGAAGACCAGGGCATGACAGATCTCAACGATGTGGTCCGCTACGCCCCGGGCGTGACGCTACGCAAATTCGGGGGTGATCGTCAGGAATTCCTCTCCCGCGGCTTCCGCATCGACAACGTCATGTACGACGGCCTACCCACCACGGCCGGGACCTTCACCCTCGACAGTCTGTCCTCGGCCGACCTGTCCATCTACGACCGGGTGGAAGTGGTGCGTGGCGCCACCGGCCTGATGACCGGCGCCGGCGATCCTTCGGCCACCCTCAATCTGGTTCGCAAGCGCCCGACCGCCTTCCCCCAGGTCAGCGTCACCACCAGCGCCGGCAGCTGGGACCGCTACCGTACCGAGGTCGACGCCTCCAACAAGCTCAACGAAGCCGGCACCCTGCGCGGTCGCGCCGTGGCCGCCTACGAAGACGGCAACAGCTTCCAGGACGTGCGCGAGCGCAAGCGCCAGACCTTCTATGGCGTCCTCGAAGCGGATCTCAGCGACGCCACCACCTGGACCATCGGCGCGTCCAAGCAGCGTGAAGACAAGACCTCCGATTGGGGCAGCCTGCCCAGCGGTCCCAACGGCGAAAACCTGCACCTGTCGCGTTCCACCTTCCTGAGCGGCGACTGGGCCTACTGGGATCAGGACAACTACACCCTGTTCTCCGACATCACCCACACCTTCGACAACGGCTGGAAGGCCAAGCTGGCGGCGCAGCAGGTCTGGGCCAATTCCGATACCTACTCCAACTACCTGACGTCGACGGCCGCGGACTTCAGCTACAGTTCGGTCAGTGACTTTGGTACCGCTTCCGGCGCCTATCGCACCGATTCCGATCAGCTCAACATCGATGCCTCGGTCAGTGGTCCCTTCCAGTTGATGGGTCGCGAGCACGAACTGATGGCCGGGATCAGTCGGCGGCAGGATAAGTTCTATCAGCGTGGCGGCTATTCCGGTGCCACTCCTGTGGACATCTACAACTTCCGTCCCAGCAGCATCCCCAAACCGGCCAAGGACACGCTGACGCCCTATGCCAGCAAGAACACCACGACCGAAGAGGCGATCTACGCGGCGGCGCGCTTCAACCCCATAGATCCGCTGCACGTCATCGTCGGGGGACGAGTCAGCTGGTATGACTTCGACAACCTTTACAGCGACAACGACTACAAGGCCACCCGCGAAGTCACGCCCTATGCCGGCATCATCTACGACCTGAACGACACCTATTCGGTCTATGCCAGCTATACCGAGATCTTCAAGCCGCAAAGCGAGCAGAACTCCGGAGGTTCGGTCCTGGAGCCCATGACTGGCAAAAGCTACGAGATCGGTCTCAAGGGCGCCTATTTCGATGGCGCGCTTAACGCGTCCGTGGCGCTGTTCGACACCATTCAGGAGAATCGTGCCTACCTGCCAGCCAACCAGGCCACCTTCTGCCCTGGCTATCCCGCGCAGAGCTGCTACAGCGCGGCGGGCGAGGTCCGCAGTCGCGGTATCGACGCGGAAATCTCCGGCCAACTGACGCCAAACTGGCAGGCGTCTGCGGCCTATACCCTGGTGCTTAGCCAATACACCAAGGATGTCACCTACGAGGATCGCCGCTTCGCGCCCGAGCAGCCCAAGCACCTGTTCAAGGCCGCCACCAGTTATCAACTCACGGGTAGCCTGAGCAACTGGCGTATCGGTGGCGATCTGCAGGCCCAAAGCGAGACCTTCCAGCGCGTCGGTACCGGCGAAGCCAAGCAGGATAGCTATGCCCTGGTGGGGCTGATGGCCGGCTACCGCTTCAACGAGCATTGGGATGGCCGGGTCAACTTCAACAACATCTTCGATGAGAAATACTGGCAGGGCATCCCGACAGGTACCGGGAGTGGCACCTACGGCGATCCCCGCAATGTCATGCTCAGCCTGAAGTGGACGCTGTGACCGGCGCGTGACGCCTGCGCTTCGCCCTTGTCCGGGCCCCCGGACCTGGGCGAAGCTGCGGACTTCCGCCAAGGAGTGCCGCCCATGTCCAGTTCCACCGTCCACCTGGAACGCTATGCCGACCGCCATGCCGAGGGCCTCGCTGCCCTCTATGGCGATCCGGCCGTGGCGCGGCAGGTGCTGCAGCTACCCTATCAGAGCGCCGAACAATGGCGGCAGCGCCTGAGCGGCGAACGCGAAGGGCGGATAGGACTGGTCGCCCTGCAGCAGGGGCGGGTGGTGGGCAGCGCCAGTCTCGAACAGCAGCAGCGCATTCGCCGCCAGCACTGTGGCGCCCTCGGCATGGGCGTGGCCCGGGATTGCCAGGGGCAGGGCATAGGCACCCGGCTGCTGACGGCCCTGCTTGACCTCGCCGACAACTGGATGAATCTGCAGCGGGTCGAGTTGACCGTCTTCAGCGACAACGAGCCAGCCCTGGCGCTCTATCGCAAGCTGGGGTTCGAAGAGGAAGGGCTGCTGCGTCGCTATGCCCTGCGCGATGGGGTGTTCGTCGACGCCTACAGCATGGCGCGCTTCAAACTCTGATCGAGGTGTATGAGAGAAACTTGAGTTCATTACAAGAAACCTGAGTTTGTTTCATGGTTCATGCGCGACGACAATCTCCACCCTGTCAGGTGGAGGTGTGCAATGGTCAAGATTCATTCCCAGGGTTCCGCGCGGCGCGCGCAACAGGGTGACGCGTCCCTGGCGACGCTGGCGTCTCTCGACGATTGCGACCGGACCGCCCTGATCGCCCAGGGGCGCCAGCAGCGTCAGCAGGCTTGGCGCGCCCAGCAGGCCGCGGGTTGTGAGTGGCTCGCGGTAGGCGACTTCGGCTGGGGCGATCGGGTTCTGGCGCATTCGTATCTAGTCGGCGCCGCCGCTCGCACCGAGGCGGAAGACGATCATCTATTCGCCGGTCCCTGTCAGGTCCCGGTATTCACCTCGGACCAGTCCTTTGCCATCGGCTGGGAGCAGCTGTTCGACGAGGTCGCCGAGGCCCAGGCGCTCGGTCTGGTGGCCAAGCCGGTGATCCTCGGACCCCTGAGCTATCTATGGCTCGGTCGCTCGCTCGATCCGGCCTTCGACCGCCTCGAATTGCTGGAAGCGCTGCTACCGGTCTATGGCGAGATATTCGCGCGGTTGGCCGCCCAGGGCGTGGAATGGGTCCAGCTCGATGAGCCTCTGCTGACGCTGGAACTGCCGCTGGCCTGGCGCACCGCCTTCGAGAGGGCCTACAACCTGCTGCAACGCGAACCGCTGAAGAAGCTGCTGGGTGTGCGTCAGGGCGAGTTGCTCGACAACCTGGGGCTGGCTGCCGGTCTGCCGGTGGAGGGGCTGCATGTCGACTGGCCGCGGTCGGTCCAGGCCCAGCAGGGGCTGCTCGATCGGCTGCCGGCCTACAAGACGCTGTCGCTGGGTCTGGTGGAAGACACCGAAGCCGGGCAGATCGGCCAGCAGCGGCGGCTGCAATTCGCCCGTCAGGTCGGCGAGCGCTTGCAGGAACGCCTCTGGCTGTCGCCCGCGGCCTTTTCCGGAGCTGTCGACACGGCCCAGGCCGCGGCACTGACGGCCGAATTCAACACCCTGGTGCGAACCGCACGCCAGGCCGGGGTGGACACGTCGCTAGCGCCCAGGGAACAGCCCTGGTCGGCGATCGAAGCGGCCCTGGCCAAGCTGGGCGCCGCCCAGTCCGGTCTGGTGTCGTCCTGAATCAGCGGTGGGCGGTCAGCAACAGACCGCCTGCGCCGGCAAAGAAGGCCCCGGTGGCCTGATTGAGCCGGCGCACCCCACGGGGTCCGCGGATGAAGCGGCGGATCTGGCGGCCGAACAGGCCATAGATCACGGCCGCGACCAGCTCCGCGAACAGATGGGTGCCACCCAGGTAGACGAACTGCTGGGTCGTCGGCTGAGTGGGATCGATGAACTGCGGAAAGACCGCGGCGAACAGCAGGATCGCCTTGGGATTGCTGATGCCGATGAGGAATTCCTGCAGCATCAGCCGGTGCAGCGCCCGCGGTTGCGCCGCGCCGGTCTCGGCCAGGTCCAGGCCGTCGAAGGCCCGGCTGCGCCAGCTCTTCACGCCCAGGTAGAGCAGGTAGAGCGCGCCGACCCACTTGATGACGGTAAAGGCCGTCTCCGAAGCCAGCAGCATGGCGCCCAGGCCCACCGCCGAAATCACCAGGAAGATCACGAAGGCCACGTCGCGCCCCAGGGCTGCCAGTCCCGCCGTCACCGCGCCATGGCGGATGCCGTTGCCGAGCGAGCAGAAGTTGTTGGGGCCGGGGGTCAGGGCGATGAGCAGGGCGACCGGAAAGAACAGCAGGGCATCGACGAGGTTCATGGCGGTCGCCTGGTGCGCCGCACGGGCGCCGAAGAGGAGGGGAGGCCGACTATTTAAACCGTCTTTCCACGCCTTTCTCCACCAGAATCTTCGCCGAGATTTCCTCCACGGAAAAATGCGTGGTGTTGATGAAGGAGATGTTCTCGCGACGGAACAGACTCTCCACCTCGCGCAGTTCGAATTCGCACTGGGCAAAGCTCGCATAGCGACTGTTGGGCCGACGCTCGTGACGGATCGCCGCCAGGCGCTCGGCATCGATGGTCAGGCCGAACAGCTTGTCCTTGTAGGTCTTCAGCGAGGCGGGCAGCTGCAGGCGCTCCATGTCCTCTTCGGTCAGCGGATAGTTCGCCGCGCGGATGCCGTATTGCAGCGCCATATAGAGGCAGGTGGGCGTCTTGCCGCAGCGCGAGACCCCGACCAGGATTAGATCGGCCTGCGCATAGTGGGTCGTGCGGGCGCCGTCGTCGTTTTCGAGTGCGAAATTGACGGCTTCGATCCGCTCCATGTAGTGACTATTGTGCATGATCGAATGTGACTTCCCTACCGAATACGAAGATTCGGCGGAAAGTTCCCTTTCGAGCGGGGATAAAAACGTGGAGAAGATGTCGATCATGAACCCGTTCGACTGGTCCAGAATGGCCCGGATGTCACGGTTGACGATGGTATCGAAGATGATGGGTCGCGCACCGTCCTGGACGGCGGCGGCATTGATCTGCTGTACCATCGCCCTGGCCTTGTCCAGCGTATCCACGTAGGGGCGCGTGACCTTTCTGAAGGTGATGTCCCCGAACTGGGCCAGGAGGCTCTGACCGAGGGTTTCGGCCGTGATGCCGGTACCGTCGGAAATGAAAAAGGCGGTTCGTTGCATGGAGGGACGTCCTGGTGGCGTACGGGGCAGGGATCGCTGCACTGTAACCTACCGCCGTCCACTGTCCATGGGGCGAGCGCCGAGGCGTACTGCTTTCCCACAAAGACACAATATGGAGAGAAGACCTTGGACGAGTATGTAATTTCACTGGAACAGCTTGGCGTGCACGACGTCGAGCGCGTGGGCGGCAAGAACGCATCCCTCGGCGAGATGATCGCCAACCTGGCCGGCGCGGGCGTCTCCGTACCCGGCGGGTTCGCCACCACGGCCCAGGCCTATCGCGACTTCCTCGAGCAGAGCGGCCTGAACGATCGCATTCACGCGGCCCTCGACGCGCTGGATGTCGACGACGTCGTCGCCCTGGCCAAGACCGGCGCCCAGATCCGCCAGTGGGTCATGGACGCGCCTTTCCCCGAGCGCCTGGACGCCGAGATCCGCCGGGCCTTCGCCGAGATCTCGGCGGGCAACCCCAATCTCGCCGTGGCCGTGCGCTCCTCGGCGACCGCCGAAGACCTGCCGGATGCCTCCTTTGCCGGCCAGCAGGAAACCTTCCTCAACATCCGCGGCGTCGACAACGTCATTCGCGCGGCCAAGGAAGTCTTCGCCTCCCTCTTCAATGACCGCGCCATCGCCTACCGCGTCCACCAGGGCTTCGATCACAAGCTGGTCGCCCTGTCCGCCGGCGTGCAGCGCATGGTGCGTTCCGAAACCGGCGCCGCCGGCGTGCTCTTTACCCTGGACACCGAATCCGGCTTCCGCGACGCGGTCTTCGTCACCGCCGCCTACGGTCTCGGCGAGACCGTGGTGCAGGGCGCGGTCAACCCGGACGAATTCTATGTTCACAAGCCCACCCTGGAAGCCGGTCGCCCGGCCATCCTCAGGCGCAATCTGGGCAGCAAGGCCATCAAGATGGTCTATGGCGAAGAAGCCAAGGCCGGTCGCTCCGTGCGCACCGTCGATGTCGAGCCGGCGGATCGCGCGCGTTTCTCCATCACCGACGCCGAGGTCACCGAACTGGCCAAGCAGGCGCTGATCATCGAGCGCCACTATGGTCGCCCGATGGACATCGAGTGGGCCAAGGACGGTGACGACGGCAAGCTCTACATCGTCCAGGCCCGTCCCGAGACCGTGAAGAGCCGCGCCAGCGCCACCGTCATGGAGCGCTACCTGCTCAAGGACAAGGGCCAGGTGCTGGTGGAAGGCCGCGCCATCGGCCAGCGCATCGGCGCCGGCAAGGTCAAGATCATCCGCGACGTCAGCGAGATGGATCGCGTCCAGCCCGGTGACGTCCTGGTCTCCGACATGACCGATCCCGACTGGGAGCCGGTGATGAAGCGCGCCAGCGCCATCGTCACCAACCGCGGCGGTCGTACCTGCCACGCCGCCATCATCGCCCGCGAGCTGGGCATTCCGGCGGTGGTCGGCTGCGGCAACGCCACCAGCCTGCTCAAGGATGGCCAGACCGTCACCGTCTCCTGCGCCGAGGGCGACACCGGCCTGATCTACGAAGGCGAGCTGGACTTCGACATCCGCCAGAGCTCGGTGGATGCCATGCCCGAGCTGCCGTTCAAGATCATGATGAACGTCGGCAACCCCGACCGTGCCTTCGACTTCGCCCAGCTGCCCAACGCCGGCGTGGGTCTGGCGCGCCTGGAATTCATCATCAACCGCATGATCGGCGTGCACCCCAAGGCGCTGCTCAACTACGACAGCCTGCCCTTCGAGGTTAAGGAGAGCGTCGACAAGCGCATCGCCGGCTACTCGGATCCGGTCGGCTTCTATGTCGAGAAGCTGGTGGAGGGGGTCTCCACCCTGGCCGCCGCCTTCTGGCCGAAAAAGGTCATCGTGCGCCTGTCGGACTTCAAGTCCAACGAATACGCCAACCTCATCGGCGGCAAGCTTTACGAACCCGAGGAAGAGAACCCCATGCTGGGCTTCCGCGGCGCTTCCCGCTACATCAGCGAGAACTTCCGCGACTGCTTCGAGCTGGAATGCCGCGCCATGAAAAAGGTGCGCGAGGAGATGGGCCTGACCAACGTCGAGCTCATGGTGCCCTTCGTGCGCACCCTGGACGAGGCGGCGCGGGTGGTCGAGCTGCTTGGCGAGAACGGTCTCAAGCGCGGCGAGAACGACCTGCGCGTGATCATGATGTGCGAACTGCCCTCCAACGCCCTGCTGGCGGACGAATTCCTCGAGCACTTCGACGGCTTCTCCATCGGCTCCAACGACCTGACCCAGCTCACCCTGGGCCTGGATCGCGACTCCGGCATCATCGCCCACCTGTTCGACGAGCGTAATCCGGCGGTCAAGAAGCTGCTGGCCAATGCCATCGCCGCCTGCAACCGGGCCGGCAAGTACATCGGCATCTGCGGCCAGGGTCCTTCGGATCATCCGGATCTGGCCAAGTGGCTGATGGAACAGGGCATCGAGAGCGTCTCGCTCAACCCCGACTCCGTGCTCGACACCTGGTTCTTCCTGGCCGAAGGCAACGCCTGAGGCCAGGGATCGCCCCGCCGGCCAGCGGCGGGGTGATCCTTTCCAGGATTAATCCCTCTCATTCCCCACGAAGGTAGCGCCTGCGCCCTGTCTCGGGCCACCTTCGCCGGATCGCCTGGCCACCGTGGTCGCGATCCCTGCAAGAGACCCCAGATGCAGCAGTACGACAGCGATGTGGAACAAGGCCTCATCTATGGCTATCTCCTCGATGGTCGCGGTGGCGGACGACGCCTGAGTCGTCGCGAGCTGGCGGAGGTGGAGCCGAGCCCGAGCGAGGTGCTCTGGCTGCACTGGGACCGTAGCGTCCCCGAAGCTCAGGCCTGGCTCCGCCAATCCAGCGGCCTGAGCGAATTCGCCTGTGACCTGCTGCTGGAAGAGGCGACCCGCCCGCGCCTGGTCAATCAGCCCGACGACAGCCTGCTGCTGTTCCTGCGCGGGGTGAATCTGAATCCCGGCGCCGTGCCCGAGGACATGGTGTCGCTGCGGGTCTTCGTCGACAAACGCCGGGTGATCTCCCTGCGCATGAGACCCATGAAGGCCGCTGCCGAGGTCCAGGAAGACCTGGAGGCGGGCATCGGTGCCCAGAGTGCCGAAGACCTGGTGCTCTACCTCGCCAGCTACATGACCAGTCGGGTCGACGACCTGGTACGTGGTCTCTCCGATCAGCTCGACGGCCTCGAGGAACAGGTCGACCAGGACGAGGGCAGCCTGCCCGATCACGCCCAGGTGCTGACCCTCCGGCGCCGCGCGACCGGGCTGCGCCGGTACCTGGCTCCGCAGCGCGACATCTATGGCGATCTCGCCCGCGGCAAGCCCGCCTGGTTCGTCGAGGCGGCCAGCCAGGGCTACTGGAGCGAATTGCACAACAGCCTGGTGCGCAACCTGGAAGAACTCGAGGTGATGCGCGAGCGGGTCGCGCTGCTGCAGGACGCCGAGCAGCGGGCGACCACCGACAAGACCAATCGCACCCTCTATCTGTTGGCCATCATCACCGGCTTCTTCCTGCCCATCAGCTTCATCACCGGTCTGCTCGGGATGAACATGGGCGGCATGCCGGGTTCGTCATCCGCCTTCGGCTTCGTGGCCGCCTGCCTGGTGATCGGCGCGGTGGCGGTCTTCCAGGTCTGGCTGTTCCGTCGACTGCGCTGGCTGTGACCCGTCCCCACCTCGCTGCGTCAAGAGGAAACGACCAGCGAGGTGCTTATGCACGATCCCTTCGAAGCGTCCCTCAAGGCGCTCCTCAATACCCCGGCCAATGCTCAGGACGAGGAGGGCGACGACCAGGCCCGCTTGCATCGCGTGCTCAAGACCGCCAACCGTCAGGTTGGCGCAGGTGCACTGTTCGATCTGATCGGGCGGCACTGGGCCTCGGCGCTGCTGCTGGCACTGGGCAACGGTGCCCCTCACCTGAAGCCGCGCACGCGCCGTACCGCGCGTCGCGAATCTCTCCCGGAGATCCTGAAGTAGATGGAATTCGATATCTGGACCCAGAGTCTGCTGTCCGCCATGACCACCCTGTGGAGCAAGGTGGCCGGCTTCATTCCCAACGTCTTCGGCGCCCTGGTGGTGATCCTCGCCGGCTTCGCCGTCGCCAAGATTCTCGACACCGTGCTGTCGAAGGTACTCGCCAAGCTCGGCCTGGATCGCGTCCTCGCCGGAGCCGGGGTGACCAAGCAACTGGCCAAGATCGGCATCCGCATGCCGGTCACCACCCTGATCGGCCGGATCGTCTATTGGTTCGTCCTGCTGGTGTTCCTGGTCTCGGCCGCCGAGTCCCTGGGTCTGCAGCGCGTGTCCTCGACCCTGGACGTCATGGCGCTCTATGTGCCCAAGATCTTTGGCGCCGCCCTGGTGCTCATCGTTGGCGTGCTGCTGGCGCAACTGGTCAGCGGTCTGGTGCATGGCGCCGCCGAAGGCGTCGGCCTGGATTACGCGGCCGGCCTGGGGCGCCTGGCCCAGGGACTGGTCATCATCATTTCGATCTCGGTCGCGGTCGGTCAGCTGGAGATCAAGACCGAACTGCTGAACCTGGTCATCGCCATCGTGCTCACCGCCTTCGCCCTGGCGGCGGCCCTGGCCCTGGGGCTCGGCAGCCGTGGGCTGGTGTCGCAGATCCTGGCCGGCATCTATGTGCGCGAACTCTATGAAGTCGGCCAGTGGGTGACCCTGGCGGACGTCGAAGGCGAGATCGAGGAGATCGGCACCGCCAAGACTCTCATCATGACCGAAGAGGGCGATATCGTTTCGGTTCCGAACCGTCTATTGCTGGAGGCCCAGGTGCGCAGCCGCTGACAGGCGACGCGGAGATGGCTATCATGCCCGCCACTTTTTGGTAGCCAACTCCGTCTTGAACAAGCCCGCCCCTCATGCCTACGACCCGACCACGCTCAGTGACGAAGAGCTGGTCCAGCGCGCGCATGGTGAACTCTTCCACGTGACGCGAGCCTACGAAGAACTGATGCGCCGTTACCAGCGCACCCTGTTCAACGTCTGTGCCCGCTACCTGGGGAACGACCGGGACGCAGACGATGTCTGCCAGGAGATCATGCTGAAGGTGCTTTACGGTTTGAAGAATTTCGAGGGGAAATCGAAATTCAAGACCTGGCTGTACAGCATCACCTACAACGAGTGCATCACTCAGTACCGCAAGGAACGCCGCAAGCGGCGGCTAGTGGAGGCATTAAGTCTGGATCCGATGGAGGAAGCCTCCGAGGAAAGGGCGCCGAAGCTGGAAGAAAAGGGAGGGATGGATCGCTGGCTGGTCCATGTGGGTCAGGTCGATCGGGAGATCCTGGTGCTGCGCTTCGTCGCAGAGCTGGAGTTCCAGGAGATCGCCGACATCATGCACATGGGCCTCAGCGCCACCAAGATGCGGTACAAGCGGGCACTCGACAAACTGCGTGACAAGTTCGCAGCTGAAGTTGAGGGCTGACCGGATGTGTCAGCCGTAAGTTTTTGAACTTCACGAAAACTTGTTGTCGAAGCCTCCGGAGATTGCCGGAATTAGTACCACTAAAATGGGGATACAAAGGATGAAACTGAAGAGCACCTTGGGCGTCGTGATCGGCTCCCTGCTGGCAAGCGCCTCGCTGAGCGCCCTGGCACAAGGTCAAGGCGCCGTCGAGACCGAGCTGTTCGGCAGCCGTCTGTTCACCGACAGCCAGCGCAACATGACCAACGCTGACCTGTACGGCGGTTCCGTTGGCTACTTCCTGACCGACGACGTTGAGCTGGCGTTGTCCTACGGCGAGTACCACAACGCCCGTGGCGACCACGACCTGGGCCACAAGAACATCAAGGGCAGCCTGGCCGCTCTGGACGCCTACTACCACTTCGGTCAGCCCGGCGTCGGCCTGCGTCCGTACGTATCCGGTGGCTTCGCTCACCAGTCCATCAGCAACCGCGACATCAACGAAGGTGGTCGTGATCACTCCACCTACGCCAACCTGGGTGCCGGCCTGAAGTATTACTTCACTGAGAACCTGTATGCCCGTACCGGCGTACAAGCCAACTACAACATCGACTACGGCGACACCGAGTGGAGCGCTGCTGTAGGTGTTGGTCTGAACTTCGGTGGTTCCACCAAGAAAGAAGTCGCTCCGGCTCCGGCTCCGGCCCCCGTTGCTGACGTCTGCACCGATTCCGACAACGACGGCGTTTGCGACAACGTCGACAAGTGCCCGAACACCCCGGCCAACGTCACCGTTGACGCTACCGGCTGCCCGGCTGCCGCCGAAACCGTTCGCGTCGAGCTGGACGTGAAGTTCGATTTCGACAAGGCTGTAGTCAAGCCCAACAGCTACGCCGACATCAAGAACCTGGCTGACTTCATGCAGCAGTACCCGCAGACCTCGACCACCGTTGAAGGCCACACCGACTCCGTCGGCACCGACGCCTACAACCAGAAGCTGTCCGAGCGTCGTGCCAATGCCGTGCGTAACGTCCTGGTCAACCAGTACGGCGTGCAGGGCAGCCGCGTGAACGCTGTCGGTTACGGTGAGTCCCGCCCGGTTGCTGACAACGCCACCGAAGCCGGTCGCGCCGTCAACCGTCGCGTAGAAGCCGAAGTCGAAGCTCAGGCCAAGTAATCCGCCTGATCCAGACTCCAAAAAAGCCCGCCTAGTGCGGGCTTTTTCATGCTTGGCATTTCTTGTGCCCGACTCCAGCCGGGTGCTGCAGGCATAAAAAAACCCCGCCGAGGCGGGGTTCTTCCTGGCGGATCGATCAGCCGCGATCGTCCGGGATGTCGCGCTGGGCGACGCCGGTGTACAGCTGACGCGGCCGGCCGATCTTGTAGGGACCGGACAGCATTTCCTGCCAGTGCGAGATCCAGCCGACGGTCCGCGCCATGGCGAAGATCACGGTGAACATGCTGGTTGGAATGCCGATCGCCTTGAGGATGATGCCGGAATAGAAGTCCACGTTCGGATAAAGGTTGCGCTCGACGAAGTAGGGGTCCTTGCGGGCCAGTTCTTCCAGGCGCATGGCCAGTTCCAGCTGCGGATCGTTGATGCCCAGCTCGGCCAGGACTTCGTCGCAGGTCTGCTTCATCACCGTGGCGCGCGGATCGAAGTTCTTGTAGACGCGATGGCCGAAGCCCATCAGCTTGAACGGATCGTTCTTGTCCTTGGCCTTGGCCACGAACTTGTCGATGTTGGCGACATCGCCGATCTCGTCCAGCATCTTCAGTACGGCTTCGTTGGCACCCCCGTGCGCCGGACCCCAGAGGGCGGCGATGCCGGCGGCGATACAGGCGAAGGGGTTGGCACCGGAAGAGCCGGCCAGGCGGACGGTGGAGGTGGAGGCGTTCTGCTCATGGTCGGCATGCAGGATGAAGATGCGATCCATGGCGCGGGCCAGCACCGGGCTGATGGGTTTCTCCTCGCACGGGGTGTTGAACATCATGTGCAGGAAGTTTTCCGAGTATCCCAGGTTGTTGCGGGGATACATCATCGGCTGACCCATGGAGTACTTGTGCACCATGGCTGCCAGGGTCGGCATCTTGGCGATCAGGCGCATCGCCGAAATCTCGCGGTGCTGCGGATCGGTGATGTCCAAGGAGTCGTGGTAGAAGGCCGACAGGGCGCCGACCACGCCGCACATGATGGCCATGGGGTGTGCATCGCGACGGAAGCCGTTGAAGAAGTTCTTCAATTGCTCATGAACCATGGTGTGGTTCTTGATGGTGTCCACGAACTGCGCCTTCTCTTGCGCGTTCGGCAATTCACCCTTGAGCAGCAGGTAACAGGTCTCGAGGTAGTCGGATTTCTCCGCCAATTGCTCGATCGGGTAGCCGCGGTGCAGCAGGATGCCCTTGTCACCATCGATATAGGTGATCTTGGACTCGCACGAGGCGGTGGACATGAAGCCCGGGTCGAAGGTGAACACACCAGTGGAGGTGAGGTTGCGAACATCGATCACGTCCGGGCCAAGGGTGCCGGACATAACGGGCAGGTCAACCGGATCCGCTCCCGAGATGATCAACTGCGCTTTCTTGTCAGCCATTAGGCCTCCTTATTTTGCTTTGAAATCATCAATAAACCCTCCACTCAGGGCCTCGCCCACTATAGAGGGATAAATTTGAAAGTCAATTTACGAAAATATCACCCTAAAGGCTCTTTCTGGGCGGATTGTGCGGCGAAAAGACATTAACACGCAGGCTTCTGAATATCAGCTGGCGACGTCGGAATCGGGCATCCGCGTTTGTCATGAGTAGGCTAACTGTCTATAATTCTCGCCCGACCGTACCGGGTCGGCGAGCTGATGCCGAGCGGTCGAGACGCCTCCGACAGGAAGCGTGTAGCAGATGTGGAATCTCCTATAACTAGCCCGACCGCAATTGGGCCCTCAGTGTGAAAGAAGCCGTGAATAGCAAACGACCTGTAAACCTAGATCTCAGGACCATCAAACTACCTATCACAGCTTATACCTCGATTCTTCACCGTATCTCCGGCGTCATCCTGTTCCTCGGCATCGCAGTCATGCTCTATGGCCTGCACCTGTCGCTGGGTAGCCCGGAAGGCTTCGGCCAAGTGAAAGCTTTTCTGGCCTATCCGCTGGTCAAGCTCGTGATCTGGGGTCTGCTGTCTGCATTGCTCTACCACCTGGTCGCCGGCATTCGGCACCTGATCATGGATGGTGGCGCCGGCGAAACCCTGCAGGGCGGCAAGCTGGGTGCGCAGCTCGTGCTGGTCATTTCCGCAGTTCTGATCATTCTGGCAGGGGTTTGGGTATGGTAACCAACGTCACCAATCTTTCGCGTTCCGGTCTCTATGACTGGATGGCTCAACGGGTCTCGGCAGTCGTCCTCGCGGTCTACTTCCTCTTTATCATCGGCTACCTGATCCTTCACCCAGGGCTCACCTTCGAGCAATGGCACGGCCTGTTCTCCCACACCCTGATGCGCATCTTCAGCCTGCTGGCGCTGGTGTCCATCTGCGTTCATGCCTGGGTTGGTATGTGGACCATCTCCACCGACTACCTGACCACCATGGCGATCGGCAAGGGTGCTACCGCCGTGCGTTTCCTCTTCCAGGCGGTATGCGGGTTCGCGATGTTCGCGTTCTTCGTCTGGGGCGTGCAGATCTTCTGGGGTGTTTGATCTATGTCCACAATTCGTCATATTTCGTTTGATGCCATCATCGTAGGTGGCGGCGGCGCCGGTATGCGCGCTGCGCTGCAACTGGCCCAGTCCGGTCACAAGACCGCGGTGATCACCAAGGTCTTCCCGACCCGTTCCCACACCGTGTCCGCCCAGGGCGGCATCACCTGCGCCATCGCCTCGGCCGACCCGAACGACGACTGGCGCTGGCACATGTACGACACCGTCAAGGGGTCGGACTACATCGGTGACCAGGACGCCATCGAATACATGTGCTCCGTAGGCCCGGAAGCGGTCTTCGAGCTCGAGCACATGGGTCTGCCGTTCTCCCGCACCGAGCAGGGCCGCATCTATCAGCGTCCCTTCGGCGGTCAGTCCAAGGACTACGGCAAGGGCGGTCAGGCCGCGCGTACCTGCGCCGCGGCCGACCGGACCGGTCACGCCCTGCTGCACACCCTTTATCAGGGCAACCTGAAGAACAACACGGTATTCCTCAACGAGTGGTACGCCGTGGATCTGGTGAAGAACCAGGACGGCGTCGTGGTCGGCGTCATCGCCATCTGCATCGAGACCGGTGAGACCGTCTACGTCAAGTCCAAGGCCACCGTGCTGGCCACCGGCGGTGCGGGTCGTATCTATGCCTCCACCACCAACGCCCTGATCAACACCGGTGACGGTGTCGGCATGGCGCTGCGCGCCGGCGTGCCGGTGCAGGACATCGAGATGTGGCAGTTCCACCCCACCGGCATCGCCGGCGCCGGGGTACTGGTCACCGAGGGTTGCCGCGGTGAGGGTGGCTATCTGATCAACAAGCACGGCGAACGCTTCATGGAGCGCTATGCGCCCAACGCCAAGGACCTGGCCGGCCGCGACGTGGTCGCCCGTTCCATGGTCAAGGAAGTGCTGGCCGGCAACGGTTGCGGTCCGGACGGCGACCACGTGCTGCTGAAGCTGGACCACCTGGGTGAAGACGTGCTGCACAGCCGTCTGCCCGGCATCTGCGAACTGTCCAAGACCTTCGCCCACGTCGATCCGGTCGTCGCACCGGTGCCCGTGATCCCTACCTGCCACTATATGATGGGCGGCATCGCCACCAACATTCATGGCCAGGCCATCACTCAGGACGCCAACGGCAACGACAAGATCATCGAAGGCCTGTTCGCCGTGGGCGAAGTGGCCTGCGTGTCCGTGCACGGTGCCAACCGTCTGGGTGGCAACTCGCTGCTGGACCTGGTGGTCTTCGGTCGTGCAGCCGGTCTGCACCTTGAGAAGGCGCTCAAGGAAGGCATCGAGCACCGCGGTGCTTCGGAAAGCGACCTGGAAGCCTCGCTGCAGCGCCTGTCCGGCGTCAACGAGCGCACTACCGGTGACGACGTCGCCAGCCTGCGCAAGCAACTGCAGACCTGCATGCAGAACTACTTCGGGGTGTTCCGCACCGGCGAGTACATGCAGAAGGGTATCGCCGAGCTCGCCGACCTGCGCGAGCGCATCGCCAAGGTCAAGATCAACGACAAGAGCCAGGGCTTCAACACCGCCCGTATCGAAGCGCTCGAGTTGCAGAACCTGCTGGAAGTGGCCGAAGCGACCGCCATCGCCGCCGAAAACCGCAAGGAGTCTCGTGGTGCTCACGCCCGTGAAGACTTCGAAGAGCGTGACGACGAGAACTGGCTGTGCCACACCCTCTATTTCCCCGGTGAAAAGCGGGTCAGTAAGCGTGGAGTCAACTTCGCGCCCAAGACCGTACCGATGTTCGAACCCAAGGTTCGGACTTACTAAAGGTGACCACCATGTTGAAAGTCAGCGTTTATCGTTACAACCCGGATCAGGACGGCCTGCCGTCCATGCAGGAGTTCCAGGTCGATACCGGTGGGAAGGACCTCATGGTGCTGGACGTCCTGGCTCTGATCAAAGAGCAGGATGAAGGCTTCTCCTACCGTCGTTCCTGCCGCGAAGGCGTGTGCGGTTCCGACGGCATGAACATCAACGGCAAGAACGGCCTGGCGTGCATCACGCCGCTGTCGGCCGTGGTCAAGAACGACAAGCTGGTCGTGCGTCCGCTGCCCGGCCTGCCGGTCATCCGTGACCTGGTCGTCGACATGAGCATCTTCTACAAGCAGTACGAGAAGGTGAAGCCGTTTCTGCAGAACGAGACCCCGGCCCCGGCCATCGAGCGCCTGCAGAGCCCGGAAGACCGCGAGAAGATCGACGGTCTGTACGAGTGCATCCTCTGCGCCTGCTGCTCGACGTCCTGCCCGTCCTTCTGGTGGAACCCCGACAAGTTCCTCGGCCCCGCTGCGCTGCTGCAGGCCTATCGCTTCCTGGCCGACAGCCGTGACACCAAGACCCAGGAGCGCCTCGCCGCCATGGACGATCCTTTCAGCGTGTTCCGCTGCCGGTCGATCATGAACTGCGTGGCGGTCTGTCCCAAGGGGCTGAACCCGACCAAGGCCATCGGCCATGTGCGGGCGATGCTGCTGCAGAGCGGTACCTGATCCACGTCCCGCCCGGCCTGTTGTGCCGGGCGGGTTCGTTAGCGACCTTGATAGCTTGATTCAACCAATGTCCATTCAGGGATACCCGGAACACGATCCGGGCATTGGCGCAGCCGTAGTGAGGCCAGGTCTCGCGTCGAGACGGGTCATCGGCTGATGCTATCTCTGCCGAAGGGGTGAACTAGATGCACGAAAGTCAGATGCAGCAACTGTGGGACAGCGCTCACCTGTCCGGCAGTAACGCTGCCTATGTGGAAGAGCTCTATGAGCTGTTTCTGCACGATGCCAACGCTGTGCCGGAAGAGTGGCGCACCTACTTTCAGAAGCTGCCTGCGGTCACTGGCAATTCGCCGGACGTCGCGCATTCCGCGATCCGCGACCATTTCGTGCTGTTGGGCAAGAACCAGCGGCGAGCTCAACCGGTCTCGGCCGGTACCGTCAGTTCCGAACACGAGAAGAAGCAGGTCGAAGTCCTGCGTCTGATCCAGGCGTTCCGTCTGCAGGGCCATCAGGCTGCCCAGCTCGACCCCCTAGGTCTGTGGAAGCGTCAGCCACCTGCCGATCTGCTGCTCAACCACTATGGGTTGACCGACGCCGATCTGGATACCACCTTCCGTACCGGTGAATTGTTCATCGGCAAAGAGGAGGCAACTCTCCGCGAAATCAGGGATGCGCTGCAAGAGACATATTGCCGCACGGTCGGTGCAGAGTTCATGCACATCGTCGATTCCGAGGAGCGCCGCTGGTTCCTGCAGCGCCTGGAAAGCGTCCGTGGCCGCCCGCAATATTCGCCGGAAGTTCGCACCCATCTGCTGGAGCGCCTGACCGCCGCCGAGGGCCTGGAAAAGTACCTGGGCACCAAGTACCCGGGCACCAAGCGTTTTGGTCTGGAAGGGGGCGAGAGCCTGATTCCGCTGATCGACGAGATCATCCAGCGTTCCGGTTCGTATGGCGTCAAGGAGCTGGTGATCGGCATGGCCCACCGTGGCCGCCTGAACGTGCTGGTCAACACCCTGGGCAAGAACCCGCGCGATCTGTTCGACGAGTTCGAAGGCAAGAAGCTCGTCGAGCTGGGCTCCGGTGACGTCAAGTACCACCAGGGCTTTTCCTCCAACGTCATGACCCAGGGCGGCGAAGTCCACCTGGCGCTGGCGTTCAACCCCTCGCACCTGGAGATCGTCTCTCCGGTGGTGGAAGGTTCGGTGCGTGCCCGCCAGGATCGCCGCGGCGATCGCACCGGCGACAAGGTCGTACCCGTGGCCATCCACGGCGACGCCGCCTTCGCCGGCCAGGGCGTGGTCATGGAAACCTTCCAGATGTCGCAGACCCGGGCCTACAAGACCGGCGGTACCTTGCACATCGTCATCAACAACCAGGTGGGCTTCACTACCAACCGTCAGGAAGATGCGCGTTCCACCGAGTACGCCACCGACGTCGCCAAGATGATCCAGGCGCCGATCTTCCACGTGAACGGCGACGATCCCGAGGCGGTGCTTTTCGTCACCCAGCTAGCGGTCGACTACCGCATGCAGTTCAAGCGTGACATCGTCATCGACCTGGTGTGCTACCGCCGTCGCGGCCACAACGAGGCCGACGAGCCGAGTGGCACCCAGCCGCTGATGTACCAGCAGATCGCCAAGCAGCGCACCACCCGCGATCTCTATGCGGATGCCCTGACCCAGGCCGGCGTCGTTACCGCCGAGCAGGTCCAGGCGCAGTTCGAAGCCTATCGCGGCGCCCTCGACGAGGGTCGCCACGTGGTGGCCAGCCTGGTCAAGGAACCCAATCGCGACCTGTTCGTCGACTGGAAGCCCTACCTGGGCCATGCCTGGACCGCGCGTCACGACACCGGCTTCGATCTCAAGACCTTGCAGGACCTGGCCAACAAGCTGCTGCAGATTCCGGAAGGGGTCGTGGTCCAGCGTCAGGTCGGCAAGATCCTCGAGGATCGGCAGAAGATGACCGCCGGCGGCCTGCCGCTGAACTGGGGCTTCGCCGAGACCATGGCCTACGCCACCCTGCTGCACGAAGGCCATCCGATCCGCATCACCGGTCAGGACGTCGGTCGTGGCACCTTCTCGCACCGTCACGCGGTGCTGCACAACCAGAAGGACGCCGTTCCCTACGTGCCCCTGCAGCACCTGGCCGAGGATCAGCCGTCGTTCGAGATCTACGATTCCTTCCTTTCTGAGGAAGCGGTGCTGGGCTTCGAATACGGCTATGCCACCACCACGCCCAATGCGCTGGTGGTCTGGGAAGCCCAGTTCGGTGACTTCGCCAACGGTGCCCAGGTCGTCATCGACCAGTTCATCACCAGCGGTGAGATCAAGTGGGGTCGTCTCTGCGGCCTGACCATGCTGCTGCCCCATGGCTACGAAGGCCAGGGTCCGGAGCACTCCTCGGCTCGTCTGGAGCGTTACCTGCAGCTGTGCGCCGAGCAGAACATCCAGGTCTGCGTACCCACCACGCCGGCACAGATCTACCACCTGCTGCGTCGCCAGGTGATCCGCCCGCTGCGCAAGCCGCTGGTGGTGCTCACGCCCAAGTCGCTGCTGCGCCACAAGCTGGCCATTTCGACTCTGGAAGACCTGGCCCATGGCTCCTTCCAGACCGTGATCAACGAACTGGATCAGCTCGATGCCCAGCAGGTGAAGCGCCTGGTGCTGTGTAGCGGCAAGGTCTACTACGACCTGCTGGAAAAGCGCCGCAGCGAGAATCGTCAGGACATCGCCATCGTGCGTCTGGAGCAGCTCTATCCGTTCCCGGAGGACGACCTGGCCGAGGTACTGGCCGGCTATCCGAACCTGGAGCGCGTGGTCTGGTGCCAGGAAGAGCCGATGAACCAGGGCGCCTGGTACTGCAGCCAGCATCACATGCGCCGCGCCGTGTCCGGTTACAAGCAGGGCCTGGGTCTGGAATACGCCGGTCGCGATGCGTCCGCCGCGCCGGCCTGCGGCTATGCCTCCATGCACGCCGAGCAGCAGGAAAAACTGCTGCAAGATGCTTTCTCCGTTTGATTCGCCACGCGACTACTAGAGATCACTAAGGAAATTCATAGAATGGCTATCGAGATCAAAGCCCCTACCTTCCCGGAATCGGTCGCTGACGGCACCGTCGCCACCTGGCACAAGAAGCCCGGCGAAGCGGTCAAGCGTGACGAACTGCTGGTCGACATCGAGACCGACAAGGTCGTGCTGGAAGTCGTGGCACCTGCCGATGGCGTGCTGGCCGAAATCCTGAAGAACGAAGGCGATACCGTCCTGAGCGAAGAAGTCATCGCTCGCGTGGAAGAGGGCGCCGCTGCCGCCGCCGCTCCGGCTGCCCAGCCGGCCGCTGCCAGCGCTCCGGCCGCCGCCCCGGCTGCCGGTGGTGAAGAGGATCCGATCCTGGCCCCCGCCGCGCGCAAGATCGCCGAAGAGAACGGGATCGACCCGGCTACCCTGGTCGGCACCGGCAAGGGCGGTCGCATCACCAAGGAAGACGCCGTTGCCGCCGTCGAGGCCAAGAAGTCCGGCGCCGCCGCTCCGGCTGCCAAGCCCGCTGCCGCTGCCGCTCCGGGGGTGACCGCCGCTGGCGACCGTACCGAGAAGCGCGTGCCCATGACCCGCCTGCGGGCCAAGGTCGCCGAGCGCCTGGTCGAAGCCCAGTCCAGCATGGCCATGCTGACGACCTTCAACGAGGTCAACATGAAGCCGATCATGGACCTGCGCTCCAAGTACAAGGACATGTTCGAGAAGAAGCACAACGGCGTGCGCCTGGGCTTCATGTCCTTCTTCGTCAAGGCTGCCACCGAGGCGCTCAAGCGTCAGCCGGGCGTCAACGCCTCCATCGACGGCAACGACATCGTCTACCACGGCTATCAGGACATCGGCGTGGCCGTATCCAGCGACCGTGGCCTGGTGGTTCCGGTGCTGCGCAACGCCGAGTTCATGAGCCTGGCGGAAGTGGAAGGCACCATCGCCGACTTCGGCAAGAAGGCCAAGGCCGGCAAGCTGACCATGGAAGACATGCAGGGCGGTACCTTCACCATCTCCAACGGTGGTGTCTTCGGTTCGCTGCTGTCCACCCCCATCGTCAACCCGCCGCAGACCGCGATCCTGGGCATGCACAAGATCCAGGAACGCCCCATGGCGGTGAACGGCCAGGTAGTGATCCTGCCGATGATGTATCTTGCGCTGTCCTACGACCATCGCCTGATCGATGGCAAGGAAGCCGTGACCTTCCTGGTCACCATGAAGGACCTGCTGGAAGACCCGGCTCGTCTGCTGCTGGACATCTGATCCGGCTCTCGCGGTGCGGGGCAGGGGCCACGCACCGCTTCAAGTTTTCCTGCCTGAAGCTGCTCCAAGGGGATTAGTGTATGAGCGACAAATTCGACGTAGTGGTGATCGGCGCCGGCCCTGGTGGCTACGTGGCCGCCATCCGCGCCGCGCAGCTCGGTCTGAAGACGGCCTGTGTCGAGCGCTACAAGGGCAAGGAAGGCAAGGTCGCCCTGGGCGGCACCTGCCTGAACGTGGGTTGCATTCCCTCCAAGGCGCTGCTGGACAGCTCCTACAAGTACCATGAGGCCCATGAGGGCTTTAAGGTCCACGGCATCGACGCGCCGAACGTCACCATCGACGTGCCCACCATGATCGGCCGCAAGGACCAGATCGTGAAGAACCTCACCGGCGGCGTGGCCACCCTGTTCAAGGCGAACGGCGTGACCCTGCTGGAAGGCAACGGCAAGCTGCTGTCCGGCAAGAAGGTCGAAGTCACCGGTCTGGACGGCAACGTCCAGGTGGTCGAGGCCGAGAACGTCATCCTGGCGTCCGGCTCGCGTCCCATCGACATCCCGCCGGCTCCGGTGGACCAGAAGGTCATCGTCGATTCCACCGGCGCCTTGGAATTCCAGAGCGTGCCCAAGCGTCTGGGCGTGATCGGTGCCGGCGTCATCGGTCTGGAACTGGGTTCGGTCTGGGCCCGTCTGGGCGCCGAAGTCACCGTGCTGGAAGCCCTGGACAAGTTCCTGGTCGCCGCCGATGAGCAGGTGTCCAAGGAAGCCTACAAGATCCTCTCCAAGCAGGGTCTGAACATCCGCATGGGTGCGCGCGTGACCGGTTCCCAGGTCAACGGCGAAGAAGTCACCGTGCACTACACCGAAGCCGGTGAAGAAAAGCAGATCACCTTCGATCGTCTGATCGTCGCCGTGGGCCGTCGTCCGGTCACCACCGACCTGCTGGCCTCCGACAGCGGCGTGGAAAGCGACGAGCGTGGCTACATCTACGTCGACGACCATTGCGCCACCAGCGTGCCGGGCGTGTTCGCCATCGGTGACTGCGTCCGCGGTCTGATGCTGGCCCACAAGGCCTCGGAAGAGGGCGTGATGGTCGCCGAGCGCATCGCCGGCCACAAGGCCCAGATGAACTACGATCTGGTCCCCTCGGTGATCTACACCCACCCGGAAATCGCGTGGGTCGGCAAGACCGAGCAGGCCCTGAAGGCCGAAGGCGTCGAAGTCAACGTCGGCACCTTCCCCTTCGCGGTCAGCGGTCGTGCCCTGGCGGCCAACGACACCGCCGGCTTCGTCAAGGTCGTGGCCGATGCCAAGACCGATCGCGTCCTGGGCGTCCATGTGGTCGGCCCGAGCGCGGCGGAGCTGGTGCAGCAAGGCGCCATCGCCATGGAATTCGGCACCAGCGCCGAAGACCTGGGCATGATGGTGTTCTCGCACCCGACGCTGTCCGAGGCGCTGCACGAAGCGGCCCTGGCGGTGAACGGTCATGCGATCCACGCAGTGAATCGCAAGAAGCGGTAAGAGATTTACGGAACCACGGGGTCGCCGACCGCCGTGGAGCCCTGAAGGCTCCACCGCAGGAAGGCGCCTCGGACCCTTGCGAGGGCAGGGGTCACAGGTGGCGCGGTGCCCGAGACCGTCCGGAGGACGGCACGGATAACGCACAGCGTCTAATGCGCAATACCCAACGAAGACGGTAGACAAGCATGAATCTCCACGAGTATCAGGGTAAGCAGCTGTTCGCTGAATACGGCCTGCCCGTTTCCAAAGGCTACGCTGTCGACACCCCCCAGGAGGCCTACGAGGCTTGCGGCCGTATCGGCGGCGACGAGTGGGTCGTCAAGGCCCAGGTACATGCCGGTGGCCGTGGCAAGGCCGGTGGCGTGAAGCTGGTCAAGAGCAAGGAAGAAGCCAAGGAATTCGCCGCCAAGTGGCTGGGCCAGCGTCTGGTGACCTACCAGACCGACGCCAACGGTCAGCCGGTCAGCAAGATCCTGGTCGAATCCTGCACCGACATCGACAAGGAGCTCTATCTGGGCGCCGTGGTCGATCGTTCCAGCCGCCGCATCGTGTTCATGGCGTCCACCGAAGGTGGCGTGGACATCGAGAAGGTCGCTCACGACACTCCGGAAAAGATTCTCAAGGCCACCATCGATCCGCTGGTGGGCGCTCAGCCCTACCAGGGTCGCGACCTGGCCTTCCAGCTGGGCCTGAAAGGTGACCAGATCAAGCAGTTCACCCAGATCTTCGTCGGTCTGGCCAAGCTGTTCCAGGACTACGACCTGGCCCTGCTGGAAGTGAACCCGCTGGTGATCAAGAAGGACGGCAACCTGCACTGCCTGGATGCCAAGATCAACATCGACAGCAACGCCATCTACCGTCAGCCCAAGCTGCGCGCCTTCCACGACCCGTCGCAGGACGACGCCCGTGAAGCCCATGCGCAGAAGTGGGAACTGAACTACGTGGCCCTGGAAGGCAGCATCGGCTGCATGGTCAACGGTGCCGGTCTGGCCATGGGTACCATGGACATCGTCAACCTGCACGGCGGCAAGCCGGCCAACTTCCTGGACGTTGGCGGCGGCGCGACCAAAGAGCGCGTGACCGAAGCGTTCAAGATCATCCTGTCCGACAGCAACGTGAAGGCCGTTCTGGTGAACATCTTCGGCGGCATCGTGCGCTGCGACATGATCGCCGAAGGCATCATCGGTGCCGTGAAGGAAGTCGGCGTGAAGGTGCCGGTCGTGGTTCGCCTGGAAGGCAACAACGCCGAACTCGGTGCCAAGGTCCTGGCCGAAAGCGGCCTGAACATCATCGCGGCAACCAGCCTGACCGACGCTGCCCAGCAGGTCGTCAAGGCCGCGGAGGGTAAGTAATGAGCGTCCTGATCAACAAAGACACCAAGGTCATCTGCCAGGGCTTCACCGGTAGCCAGGGTACCTTCCACTCCGAACAGGCCATCGCCTACGGCACCCAGATGGTCGGCGGCGTGACCCCCGGCAAGGGCGGCTCCACCCACCTCGGCCTGCCGGTGTTCAACACCGTCAAGGAAGCCGTGGAAGCCACCGGCGCCGATGCTTCGGTGATCTACGTTCCGGCTCCCTTCTGCAAGGACTCCATCCTGGAAGCGGCCTTCGGCGGCATCAAGCTGATCGTCTGCATCACCGAGGGTATCCCCACCCTCGACATGCTGGATGCCAAGGTGAAGTGCGACGAGCTGGGCGTACGCCTGATCGGCCCGAACTGCCCCGGCGTCATCACCCCCGGCGAGTGCAAGATCGGCATCATGCCCGGTCACATCCACCTGCCGGGCAAGGTCGGTATCGTGTCGCGTTCCGGCACCCTGACCTATGAAGCCGTGAAGCAGACCACCGACGCCGGCTTCGGCCAGTCCACCTGCGTGGGCATCGGCGGCGACCCCATCCCGGGCTCGAACTTCATCGATATCCTGAAGCTGTTCCAGGAAGATCCGCAGACCGAAGCCATCGTGATGATCGGCGAGATCGGCGGTAGCGCTGAAGAAGAGGCCGCGGCCTTCATCAAGGCCAACGTGACCAAGCCGGTGGTGTCCTACATCGCCGGTGTCACCGCACCGCCCGGCAAGCGCATGGGCCACGCCGGCGCCATCATCTCCGGCGGCAAGGGCACTGCGGACGAGAAGTTCGCCGCCCTGCAGGACGCCGGTGTGAAGACCGTGCGTTCCCTGGCCGACATCGGCAAGGCCCTGGCCGAGCTGACCGGTTGGGAAGTCAAGAAGGCCTGAGCCTGACTGACTGTAAAAAGGCCGCCTTCGGGCGGCCTTTTTCATGGGCGCTGCGATGACGCCTCATCAGCTGCCGGCTGCCTTTTCGCCGGTAATTCGTTAGGATGGCAACCTTCCGCTCCAACGGCCACACCGTGGCCCCACCAAGACCTGCTCCCATGAGGGCGGGCTGCCTCGTTTTCCTCATTGCTGGTACTGCCTTCCATGAAAGCTTTGCAAAGCCGGGATATCCTGGCCCTTGGATTCATGACGTTCGCGTTGTTCGTCGGCGCGGGCAACATCATCTTTCCCCCGATCGTCGGCCTGCAGGCGGGCGAGCACGTCTGGAGCGCCGCCCTGGGCTTTCTGCTGACCGCGGTCGGCCTGCCGGTGCTGACGCTGATCGCCCTGGCGCGAGTCGGCGGTGGCATGGACGCCCTGAGCAAGCCGCTCGGCCAGACCGCCGCCCGCACCCTGGCAATCGTCTGCTACCTGTCGGTGGGTCCGCTGTTCGCCACGCCGCGCACCGCCACGGTGTCCTTCGAGGTCGGCGTTGCGCCGCTGCTGGGCAATGGTCCGATCCCGCTGTTCCTCTACAGCCTGGCCTACTTCCTGGTGGTGCTGGTGGTCTCGCTCTATCCGGGACGCCTGCTCGACACCGTGGGGCGCTTTCTCGGTCCGCTGAAGATCCTGGCGCTGGCGGTACTGGGCGGTGCGGCGCTGTTCTGGCCGGCGGGCGGACCTGTCACGGCGGCGCCGGACTACGCCTCGCGGGCGCTGTCCCAGGGCTTCGTCAACGGCTACCTGACCATGGATACCCTGGGCGCCCTGGTGTTCGGCATCGTCATCGTCAACGCCATTCGTGCCCGGGGCGTGACCGCGCCGCAGCTGCTGACGCGCTACACCATCATCGCCGGTCTGATCGCCGGCGTCGGGCTGGTGCTGGTCTACCTGAGTCTGTTCCAGCTCGGCGCCGGCAGCGGGGTGCTGGTGCCCCATGCCAGCAATGGCGCCGAGGTGCTGCATGCCTATGTGCAGCATACCTTCGGCAGCGTCGGCAGCGACTTCCTGGCGGTGCTGATCACCCTGGCCTGTCTGGTCACGGCGGTGGGCCTTACCTGCGCCTGCGCGGAGTTCTTCAGCGAATTCCTGCCGTTCAGCTATCGCAGTCTGGTGGTCCTGCTGGCGGCCTTCTCGCTGCTGGTATCCAACCTGGGGCTGACGCAGCTGATCCAGATCTCGGTGCCGATCCTCACCGCCATCTATCCGCCCTGCATCGCCCTGGTGGTGCTGAGCTTCTTTACCGCCCGCTGGGCGGCGCCCGGGCGCATCCTCGGCCCGGTGCTGCTGGTGGCCCTGGCCTTCGGTATCCTCGATGGCCTGCAGGCCGCGCACCTGACGGTGCCCTATCTGAGTGGTGCCGTGCAGTGGCTGCCGCTGGCCGACTCGGGCCTGGGCTGGCTGTTGCCGGCCGTGGTGGTGGGTCTTGCCGCCCTTGTCCTGGAAAGTCTGAGACGTGGCGGGCGCGCGCCCGAGAGTGAAGCCGAGCCGGATCCTTCGCGCTCCTGAATCGGTCGCCCACAAAAAAGCCCGCAGCAGCGGGCTTTTTTCATATCCGATCGGCTTACGGCTTGGGCTGGGTAGCCGGCGCGGTGCCGTTGGTGGTCCCGGTAGCCGGGCTCACCGAGGTGGCTTCGCCTTTGGATTGCTCCTTGGCAGCTTCGTTGGCAGCTTCGTTGCGCTGCTCGGCAGCCTTGTTGCTCTGCTCAGCGGCTTTGTTCAGGTTTTCCTGGGCTTTCTGTTCGGTCTTGGCAGCATCCTGAGCCTTGTTTTCGGAAGGCTTGTCACAGGCGGCGAGGCCGAAGGCGGCAGTGAAGAGCAGGGCGATGGCGAAGGGCTTTTTCATGTGTTTTCTCCTTATGAACTACACGACAGCCGTTCGAGCGCACCGCTAAAAGTTAAGTTCCGCGTCTAGCTCCAGCATCGCGCAAATTCCTACCTGCATCGCGAACCGAGCGCGCCAAGGTTGAAATGTCACCGCGCGCCCCCATCTCCGCGACATCGCCAGGCATCTGGTGCGTACCTATCGATAGCGGAGTTCGTAGCATGAGTGTGGAGACTCAAAAGGAAACCCTAGGCTTCCAGACCGAAGTGAAGCAGCTGCTTCACCTGATGATTCACTCGCTGTATTCCAACAAGGAAATCTTCCTGCGCGAATTGATTTCCAACGCCTCCGACGCGGCCGACAAGCTCAGATTCGAGGCCCTGTCCAAGCCCGAACTGCTCGAAGGCGGGGATACGCTGAAGATTCGCCTGAGCTTCGACAAGGAAGCCGGCACGGTCACCCTCGAAGACAATGGCATCGGCATGAGCCGCGAAGAGGTGATCGCTCACCTCGGCACCATCGCCAAGTCCGGCACCGCCGATTTCCTGAAGAATCTCAGCGGTGACCAGAAGAAGGATTCCAACCTCATCGGTCAATTCGGCGTGGGCTTCTATTCGGCCTTCATCGTCGCCGACCAGGTGGATGTCTACACCCGTCGCGCCGGCCAGCCGGCCGCCGAGGGCGTGCATTGGTCGTCCAAGGGGGAAGGGGAGTTCGAGGTCGCGACCATCGACAAGCCCGAGCGCGGTACCCGCATCGTGCTGCACCTCAAGCCCGAGGAAACCGAATTCGCCGATGGCTGGCGCCTGCGCAACGTGGTCAAGAAGTACTCCGACCACATCGGCCTGCCCATCGAGCTGCCCAAGGAGCAGCAGGGTGGCGAGGACGAGCAGCCGGCCGCAGCCGAGTGGGAGACCGTCAACCGTGCCAGCGCGCTCTGGACCCGTCCGCGTACCGAACTCAAGGACGAGGACTACCAAGAGTTCTACAAGCACGTCGGCCATGACTTCGAGAATCCCCTGACCTGGAGCCACAACAAGGTCGAGGGCAAGCTCGAATACACCTCGCTGCTGTACGTGCCGGCCCGCGCACCCTTCGATCTTTACCAGCGCGAAGCGCCCAAGGGCCTCAAGCTCTATGTGCAGCGCGTCTTCATCATGGATCAGGCCGACCAGTTCCTGCCGCTGTACCTGAGATTCATCAAGGGTGTGGTGGATTCCAACGACCTGTCGCTCAACGTCTCCCGCGAGATCCTACAGAAGGATCCGGTGATCGACTCCATGAAGTCGGCGCTGACCAAGCGCGTGCTGGACATGCTGGAGAAGCTGGCCAAGAGCGAGCCGGAGAAGTACCAGTCGTTCTGGGGCCACTTCGGCCAGGTGCTCAAGGAAGGTCCGGCGGAAGACTTCGCCAATCGCGAGAAGATCGCCGGCCTGCTGCGTTTCGCCTCGACCCACAACGGCGACGATGCCCAGAACGTGTCCCTGGCCGACTACATCGGCCGGATGAAGGAAGGTCAGGACAAGATCTACTACCTGACCGGCGAGAGCCACGCGCAGATCAAGAACAGCCCGCACCTGGAAGTCTTCCGCAAGAAGGGTGTCGAGGTGCTGCTGCTGACCGATCGCATCGACGAGTGGCTGATGAGCTATCTCACCGAATTCGACGGCAAGCATTTCGTCGACGTCGCCCGTGGCGATCTGGATCTCGGCAAGCTGGACAGCGAAGAAGACAAGCAGGCCCAGGAAGAGGTCGCCAAGACCAAGGAAGGCCTGGTCGAGCGCCTCAAGCAGGCCCTGGAGGCCCAGGTCAGCGAAGTCCGCGTCTCCCATCGCCTGACCGATTCGCCGGCGATCCTGGCCATCGGCGAGCAGGACCTCGGCTTGCAGATGCGCCGGATCCTGGAAGCCAGCGGCCAGAAGGCCCCGGATTCCAAGCCGATCTTCGAGATCAATCCGCAGCACCCGCTGATCGAGAAACTCGATGGCGAGCCTGACGAGGACCGCTTCGCCGACCTGTCGCACATCCTGTTCGATCAGGCAGCGCTGGCCGCGGGCGACAGCCTCAAGGATCCCGCCGCCTATGTCCGCCGGTTAAACAAACTGCTGGTGGAATTGTCCGCTTAACAACGAAGAAGCCCGCCTCGGCGGGCTTCTTTCTATCCACCTTCTGGAGGACCCCATGGTCGAAGTCACTGTAAAACCCGTCGCCTACGAAATCGATGGCCAGCCGTTCGAGAGCCAGCTGGTGTATGCCACCAGCGGCAATCCCACCCGCCCGGGCGTGCTCCTGGCGCCCAACTGGATGGGGGTATCCCATGGCGCCGTCGAGCAGGCCAAGGGCCTGGCCGAGGCCGACGGCCTGGCCTACCTGGTGGTGGATTTCTATGGTCGCAACGTGCGTCCGCAAAACGCCGACGAAGCCCTGGCGGCCATGACGCCGATCCGCGGCGATCGCGCGCTGCTGCGCCAGCGCATGCAGGCGGCCTATGCGGCCCTGGTCGCCCAGGCCGAGACGGCGGCGGTGGATGTCCATCAGATCGCCGCCATCGGCTTCTGCTTTGGTGGCTGCGCGGCGCTTGAACTGGCCCGTGACGGCGCGGCGCTGAGCGCCGTGGTGACCTTCCACGCCAATCTGGATACGCCCAACCCGGCCGATGCCGCCCGGATCACCGGCCCGGTGCTGGTGCTGCACGGCGCCTCCGATCCGCTGGTGCCGGACGAGCAACTCACTGGTTTCCGCCAGGAGATGGATGCCGCCCAGGTGGACTGGCAACTGCTGAGCTATGGTGGCGCGGTGCATTCCTTCACCGATCCCGAAGCCAACAATCCGGGCAAGCAGCAGTACCACCCGGTGGTGGCCAAGCGCGCCTTCCTGGCGATGCACAACCTGTTCGACGAAGTCTTCGCCCAGGGCTGAAGGCTTTCGCTGCCTGCCGGAACCCGGATCGGGGCCGGCAGGATCAGCCGCGGATGACTTCCTGGGTGAAGTCCAGCGGACCGCGGCAGCGCCGGCACAGATAGCGCCGTCCCTTGCGCACCAGCGCGTGACGCTGGGCGGTGAATTCGAAGCGGCCGTCGGGGCAGTTGCAGCGATACAGGTACAGGGTGCGTGCCCGTTGCGGCAACTCGTAGGTATGGCAGCGATCCGGCGGCAGGCCATAGACCCCGCGCATGATCAGCTGCCACTCCTCGCCATGCGGGCGGATGCCGCCACCGAACAGCTGATGCGCCACCAGATGCGCCACCTCGTGGGCGACGGTCTGCTCGAGGAAGTGGGCGCGATTTTCCCGATAGAGCTGCCGGTTGAATCTCAGCCGATTCTCGGTGAGATGGGCGACGCCGGCGCGCTGGCCACGCAGGGCCAGGCTGACCTCGGGGCGAGGGAAGCGGCGTTTGAAGAAGGCCTCGGCCTGCCGATAGCAGTCTTCGACCCGGGCTGTGAGTTGTTCAGGCATGGGCAACCTCTGGCGAGGCGGGTGATTATGCCGAAGCCCGTGCCTGCGCCCTAGCGTCCGCGGTCGGCTGGTGGCCGTAGTGCCGCCTCAGCGTATCCATGGCGGCATTGATGGCCTGCAGTCGGCCGGTGCTGCCACCGTGATCGGGGTGATGACGGCTGGCGAGCTGGCGATAGCGGCGGCGGATCTGGCCATAGTCCGCCGAGCGATCGAGTCCCAGCAGGCGCAAGGCCTCCAGCAGTTCGGACTCACCGTTGACCAGGGCCCAGAAGTGATTGAGCAGGTTGGCCACGTCTTCCGGGGTGGTGGTCTCCAGCTGGGTGACATCGAGGTAGTAGGCGCGTAGCGGATCGGCCACCACCAGCCCGGCACGGGCGCGCAGATAGGGGCGCAATTCGATGCGCAGGGCGCTGATGACCAGTTCGGCGCGTTGCTCGGCGCGGAGTTGATCGCGCAGCCGGTAGAGGGCGTTGAACACGCGAAAGTGCAGGCGGAAGAGTTCGTAGTTGTCGGTCACCGGGCGCGGTGGGATCAGCGGTGATCCCGCCCGGCGCAAGGCCTGCAGCAATTCGTACTCCGACAGGCTGGACTGGGCCCTGAGCAGTTCCTGGTGGAGCGCCGTCATGAGCGCCTGGGCTTCGCTCATGGCTGCCGGTCGCCATGGACTGACGTTTGGGGTAGGGCGGCGGACGCTTTGCGCGTAAAATGCCCGCCTTTCGTTTTTTCCTTTCGCGGATTCATCCATGGGCACCCTTTCGGTCAACCAGAACAAGCTGCAGAAACGCCTGCGCCGTCTTACCGGCGAAGCCATCGCCGACTACAACATGATCGAGGACGGCGACAAGGTCATGGTCTGCCTGTCCGGTGGCAAGGACAGCTACACCCTGCTCGACATGCTGCTCTACTTGCAGAAGGTCGCACCGATTCGCTTCGAGATCGTGGCGGTCAACCTCGACCAGAAGCAGCCGGGCTTTCCTGAACACGTTTTACCTCAGTACCTGAAGGAGCTGGGGGTCGAGTACCACATTCTGGAACGTGATACCTATTCCGTGGTGAAGGAAAAGATTCCCGAGGGCAAGACCACCTGTTCGCTGTGCTCGCGCCTGCGGCGGGGCATCCTCTACACCTTCGCCGACGAGATCGGCGCGACGAAGATGGCGCTCGGCCATCATCGCGACGACATGGTAGAAACCTTCTTCCTCAATTTGTTCCATGGCGGCACGCTCAAGGCCATGCCACCCAAGCTGCGCGCCGACGACGGGCGCAACGTGGTGATCCGTCCGTTGGCCTATTGCAACGAGAAGGACATCGAGGCCTACGCCGTCTTGCGCGAATTTCCCATCATTCCCTGCAACCTCTGCGGCTCCCAGGAGAACCTGCAGCGCAAGGTGGTCAAGGAGATGCTGCTGGAGTGGGAGCGCAAGACGCCAGGGCGTACCGAGATCATGTTCCGCGCCCTGCAGAACGTGGTGCCCTCGCAACTGGCCGATCGCGAGCTGTTCGACTTCGCCAGTCTCAGGGTCGATGACAGCGCCACGCCGCGCTTCGTCCAGGTGATGAATCTCTGATGCGGGACTACGCCTGGCTGCTCGAATACGCCCTCAATCGCTGCGGCTCCCGAGCGGCCCTGGAGGCACGGCTGCCGCAACCGGTCGACGCTGCCACCCTGGCGTCCGTGGGCGATGACCGCTATCTGTCGCTGCTGACCCGGCGCATCTTTCGCGCCGGACTCAAGCACAGCCTGGTGGACGCCAAGTGGCCGGCCTTCGAGGAGGTCTTCTTCGGCTTCGATCCGGAGAAGGTGGTGCTCATGGGCGGCGAGCGTCTGGAGCGGCTGATGCAGGACGCCCGTCTGATCCGCCACCTGGGCAAGTTGCGCAGCGTGCCGATCAACGCCCAGATGGTGCTGGACTTCCAGCGCAGTCACGGCAGCTTCGGCCAGTTGCTGGCCGAATGGCCGACCCAGGACATCGTTGGCCTCTGGGAGCTGCTGACCAAGCGTGGCAATCAGCTGGGTGGCCTGTCAGCGCAGCGCTTCCTGCGCATGGCTGGCAAGGACACCTTTCTGGCGACTGACGACGTGGTGACGGCGCTCAAGGCGCAGAACATCCTCGACAAGGCGCCCACCGCCAAGCGCGATCGGCAGAAGATGCAGGAGGCCTTCAACCTCTGGCAGGAACAGAGCGGCCGCCCGCTCTGCCAGCTGTCGGTGATGCTGGCCCTGACGGTGAATCATTGACCGACGCCCTGGTGCGTGCCCAAGGCCTGCTGCAGCGGGCCGGTCGGGTGCTGTTCATCACCGGGGCGGGGCTGTCCGCCGATTCGGGACTGCCGACCTATCGGGGCCTGGGCGGGCTGTACAACGGCCTCACCGAAGAGGGCATCCCCATCGAGGCGGCGCTCTCGGGCAGCATGCTCCGGCAGCGTCCGGAGCTCTGCTGGCGCTACCTGGCGCAACTCGGCCGGGCTTGCGCTGCGGCCAGGCCCAATGCGGCGCACCAGGCGATCACCGACTTCGGTGTCAGTCACCCCGGCAGCTGGGTGCTGACGCAGAACATCGACGGCTTTCATCGGCAGGCAGGCTTTCCGCCAGAGCGGCTGATCGAGATCCATGGACAACTGGAGCCGCTCGCCTGCATGAGTTGCGCGCAGACGGTCGCGGATGCCCAAGATCACCTGGCCGGTCCGCTGCCGCCGCGCTGTCCCGCATGCGGCGGCATCCTGCGGCCACCGGTGGTGCTGTTCGAGGAAGCCCTGCCGGCCACTGAGCTGCAACGTCTGCAGGAGGCGATGGAGGAGGGCTTCGACCTGGTGATCGCCGTCGGCACCACGGCCGCCTTCGGCTATATTCAGGCGCCGATTGACCAGACCCTGGCGCAGGGTGGTGACCTCATCGAAATCAATCCGGACCGCTCGTCGCTGAGCGGCTTGGCGACCGTTCAGATCAAAAAAAGGGCCGTAGACGTCCTTCCTCGGCTTTTGAGTCACATCGAAGGCTAAAAAAACTTGCCATCTGTGATCCAGGTCGGCAAGGTGTCGAAACTTTGAGAAAACGACACGGTCGTGCCCATGCCAAGGAAACGCTTCGCACCCCTCGTGCCCCTGTCTTTTGTCTGTCTGCTCGCCGCCTGTGCGAGTGCGCCGCAAAGTCCTGACATCGCCGTTGCCCCTGATCAGTCCTCTACCTCCCGGACCTTCCAGACCGCCTCGCTGCATGGTCTGGGTGGTGCTGGCAACGGTTCCGCCGCGGTGGAGAGCGAGAGCGCTCAGCAACGTCCGGTCTTCCCCCATACCCAGTCGCCGCATCAACTGGATTGGGATCGCGAGGTCGGTCCGCGTCAGGCGCTGCCGAATCTGGCGGACCAGATCCTCAATCGTGCCACCCAGCTGGTGGGCACGCCCTATCGCCGCGGCGGCAGCACCCTGGCCGGTTTCGATTGCAGCGGTTTCGTCAATTACGTCTTTCGCGAGCGGGCCGGCATGACCCTGCCGCGCTCCACCCGCGAGATCATCGATCTCGAAGTACCGGTAGTCAGCAAGAACGATCTGGAACCTGGCGATCTGTTGCTGTTCAATAGCAACGGCCGTGGCCGGGTCAGTCACACTGGTATCTACATGGGCGAGGGCAAGTTCATCCATTCTTCCAGTCGCCGCAGCGGCGGGGTGCGGGTGGACAGCCTGGACGACCAGTACTGGAAGGTGAGTTTCCTGGAAGGCAAGCGCGTATTGCGCTGAGGCGTATCGCCGCGATCTTCGCCGGTGCGCTTCGAGGACCCGTCGAGGCTGCGTGGCAGGCCGACGGTGATCGATGGATAACTAAGGATGTCTCCAATGCCGCATGCGGCTCGCCTCGGATTGTATTGCGCCTTCGTGCTGCTGGCCGCCTGTGCCGGCAGGCCGCCCCAGGCACCCGCACCGGTCGCCCCGGTCGTCTCCCGCCCCCTGCTGGAAAGCCAGGCCCAGGCCGCCAACGATGTGCTCTTTCGCGCCATTGGCCTGGTCGGCACTCCCTATCGCTACGGCGGCAATACCCCGGCGGGTGGCTTCGATTGCAGCGGGCTGATCGGCTACGTCTATCGCGATGCGGCCGGGGTGACCCTGCCGCGTTCGACCCGCGAGATGATCACCCTCGGCTCGCCCAATGTGGCGCGCAATGCCCTGCAGCCCGGTGATCTGATCTTCTTCGCCACCGCCGGTGGCCGGCAGGTCAGCCATGCCGGCATCTACGTCGGGGAAGGGCGCTTCGTCCATGCACCGCGCACGGGCGGGACGGTGCGCCTGGACAGCCTGGCCAAGCCCTATTGGCAGAACAGCTATCTGCAGGCCAAGCGCGTGCTGGTCACGCCGAGTCTCGCCGGCGGCTATTGAACCCCGTTCCGCCCGGGCCGCTCGAATAGGCATCCAGCCCGTGCGGAGCCCATCATGCCCCAGGCGATACGTCTGCCGCCCCAGCCGGCTCGTTGCGAGCTGTGTGGTAGGGCGGCGCCGCTCACCCGCCATCACCTGATCCCTCGCTCGCTGCACGACAAGGCCTACGTGCGCAAGAGATTCGACCGCGTCAGCCGGATCACCGCCACCCTCTGGGTCTGCCGACCCTGCCACAACCATATCCACCAGACCTTCGACGAAAAGACCCTGGCGCTGGAATACAACAGCCGCGAGTTGCTGCTCAGCGATGCACGCATTCGCCAGTTCGTCGACTGGCTGGCGGCCAAGCCCGATGGCTTCGTGCCCAAGCGTTGAGTAATACCACCCCTATAGTGCTTGGGCGTGGGAGGTCTTCCTTCCCGTCCTGAGTGCGGGTAATCAGAATCGGTGGTTGCTGGCGACTCACAGCTCTCGCGCAAGAGCGCAGCCGGAGTGGAGCAGGAATGTAAAGGCCGCCGTTGACGTGCGGGCCGAAACTGTCGCCTGCATCTCACCTCCAGGGGCGAACGCCACGGGCGCTTGCCGCTGCGATTAGGATGACGGCAACGCCACGGCGGAATCCGCCCGTCCGGTTCGACCTCAAGAGGAGAGCTGATGAGATCCCTGGCCCTGCCCCTGTTGGCGGGGATGCTGCTCCTGTCCAAGGCCGCGCCGGTGCGCGCCGACGAGGCGACCCTGACGCGGGGCGAATACCTGACCCGGCTGGGCAACTGCCAGGGCTGTCATACCCGTCCCGACGGTGCACCCTTCGCCGGTGGTGTCGCCTTCGATACGCCTTTTGGCCGTCTTTACTCAAGCAATATCACGCCGGATCGCGAGCACGGCCTGGGCGACTGGACGGCGGAGGAGTTTCGCCGCGCCTTGCACGACGGGCTGGGGCGGGAGGGCGAACAGCTCTATCCCGCCTTTCCCTATACGGCCTTTACCCGCTTGAGCGACGAGGACGTCGCCGCCATCTTCGCCTATCTGCAGATCCAGCGACCGGTGCCCTATGCGCCGCCCGCCAACGCCCTGCGCTTTCCCTTCGATCAGCGCGCGCTGATCCGCGGTTGGAAATGGCTCAACTTCACGCCGGGTCCGTTACCGGTTACTGCCGAGGCGCAGGTGGCTCGGGGCGCCTACCTGGCCGAGGCGGTGGGACACTGCCAGGAATGCCATACGCCGCGGACCTGGAGTCAGGGTCTCGACAGCGGCCGGGCCTATGCCGGGGCGACCCAGCAGGGCTGGACCGCCTGGAATCTCACCGCGGACCCGCGCGGCCTCGGCGGCTGGAGCGATGCCAAGCTCGCCAGCTATCTGCGCGAAGGCCATCAGCGCGGCGAGGCTGTGGCGGCGGGCCCCATGGCCGAGGTGGTGAGCGGCGGTACCCGCCATCTGAACGATGCGGATCTCGGTGCCCTGATCGCCTATCTGCGGACCCTACCAGCGCAGCCCGGAGCGGTGCCGGCGCGTGCAGAGGTGCAGCCACCCGGTGAAACCGGGCCGCTCACTGCCGCCGAGGCGGAAAGTGCGGCCTTGCTGCAATCCGCCTGCGCCAGCTGTCATGCGCCGGACGACCAGGGGCCGGCCGGTCCCTATCCGCGCTCCTTCAGCAACTATTCGGCGGTGCGCGATCCGGCAGGGACCAACCTGGTGCGCGTGCTGCTCGACGGGCTCGACCGCCAGGGACGCACCGAGCACGCCTTCATGCCAGCCTATCGGGAGTTGCTCAGTGATCAGCAACTGGCCGATCTGGCCACCTACATCGGCCGCCGCTTTGGTGGTCACGCCGCCGATATTCGTCCCGAGGACGTGGCGGCGGCGCGCGAACGGGAGCACTAGCGGTGGCGGTCCTCGAACTCAAGGTCAATGGCGAGTCGCGACAGCTCGACGTCGATCCACGCATGCCTCTGCTGGACGCCCTGCGCGACGAGCTGGGCCTCAAGGGGCCGAAATTCGGCTGCGGCCTGGGCGAGTGTGGTGCCTGTACGGTGCTGGCGGATGGCAAGCCGGTGCGTGCCTGTCTGCTGCCGGCGGCGTCCTTTGCCGGTCGCGAGCTGCTGACCCTGGAAGGCCTGGGCACGCCAGCGGCGCCGCACGCGCTGCAACGGGCCTTCATCGAAGAGCAGGCAGCGCAGTGCGGCTATTGCATCCCTGGCATGGTGATGACCGCCCGCGCACTGCTCGAACGCGTGCCCGATCCCAGCGATGCGCAGATCCGCCAGGCGCTGGCGGCCAATTTCTGTGGCTGCGGGACCCACTATCGCATCCTGCGCGCGGTCAAGCGGGCGGCGGTGCTCTTGCGCGACGGGCAGGCCCCGGCATGACGCTGTCCCGCCGCACCTTTCTCGGCGGCAGCGCGGTGCTGCTGCTGGGCTTCAGCCTGCAGCGACCGGTCGCCGCCCAGGTATTGCCCGCACCCGCCGACACTGCGAGTCTGGCCAAGACCCTCGATCAGCGCCAACTGGATGCCTGGCTGGCGGTGGATGCCCAGGGCCAGGTCATCGTCTACAGCGGCAAGGTGGAACTGGGTACCGGGGTCAGCACGGCGCTGCGGCAGATCGTGGCCGAGGAACTCTGCGTGGCCTTTGCCGCCACCCGGTTGATCCAGGGCGATACCCGGCTGACGCCCGACCAGGGCATCACCGCTGGCAGCAAGAGCCTGCAGGTGGGCGGCGCCCAATTGCGCAAGGCCGCCGCCAGCGCGCGGCAATTCCTGTTTCTGGAAGGAGCGCGGCGCCTGGAGCTGGATCTGGCGGTGGTGGACACGGTGGATGGCCGGGTGGTCTATCGTGGCGATCCCACCGGGCGTTTCGTCAGCTATGGCGAGCTGGTCGGCGGACGGCCGCTGGGGCGGCTGGTCAATCAGGCGGTGCGTACCCGCGCCGTCAAGGACTATCGCCTGGTCGGGACCTCGGTGCCGCGGGAAGACATCCCGGCCAAGCTGTTCGGCAGCTTCGCTTACGTCCACGACCTGCGCCTTCCCGGCATGCTGCACGGTTGCGTGGTGCGGCCGCCCTGCGTCGGTTCGGCGCGGTTGGCGGGGGTGAGTGTTCGCGGTATCGATGCCAGCGCGCTGCCGGCGGGCGCTCAGCTGGTGTACGAGGGCGCCTTCGTCGCGGTGGTGGCCGAGCAGCCCTGGCTGGCGCGCCAGGGCGCGGCGGCGCTGCGGGTGGACTGGAGCCTGGTGCCGGACCTGCCCCTGCCAGGCGAACTCTATGCCCGGCTGGAAGCCAAGGCCGGACCGGCCGACCTCCAGCAGGAGGCCGGCGATGTCGCGGGGGAGCTGGCCAACGCCGCCCAGCGCCTGGACGCCGAGTATCGCTGGCCCTACCAGAATCACGATTCCATCGGTCCCTCCTGCGCGGTGGCGGATGTGCGTGCCGACGGCGCCACCGTCTGGAGCGGTACTCAGGGCGTCTATCAGCTCCGGGCGGCGCTGGCGGATCTGCTGGCGCTACCGGAAGACAGCATCCATGTCATCTACCAGCAGGCGTCGGGCTGCTATGGCCATAACGGCGCCGATGACGCGGCGGCCGATGCGGCGCTGCTCTCCAAGCTGTGTGGCCGTCCGGTGCGGGTGCAATGGAGTCGCGCCGACGAACACGGCTGGAATCCCAAGGGACCGGCCATGCTGATGCGCCTGGCCGGCGGCCTGAGCGCGGCTGGCGATCTGCTGGCCTGGCGCTTCGCCAACTGGACGCCCACGCATCTGACCCGCCCCAATGGCCAGACCGGCAAGGCGGCGCTGCTCGCCGGGCAACTGGCCTACAACCTGCCGCTCAAGGGTGGGCGGGGCGGTGGCAATCGCAATGCGCCGCTGGACTACGACCTGCTCAATGTCCAGGTAGCGACCCACTGGCTGGAAGCCGGGGATTCGCCGCTGCGACCCTCGGCCCTGCGCGCCCTGGGAGCGGTCGGCAATACCTTCGCCAACGAATCCTTCATGGACGAACTGGCCCTGGCGGCCGGGGTCGATCCCCTGGAATTCCGCCTGCGCTATCTGCAGGACCCCCGCGCCCGGGCGGTGCTGCAGGCCGCCACGGCCAAGGCCGGTTGGCGACCGTCGGCCCGGCAGGAAAAGGCCTGGGACGGCGCCCTGGCGAAAGGGCAGGGCCTGGCCTTCCTGCGCTATGAGAACGAGAACGCCTATGTGGCCGCGGTGGTCGAGGTGGCGGTGAGCGAGGCGGCGGGGATCCGCGTCACCCGGGTGGTGGTGGCCCATGACTGCGGGCTGATCGTCAATCCGGATGGCCTGCGCAACCAGCTGGAAGGCTGCGTGGTACAGGGCATCGCCCGGACCCTCAAGCAGGCGGTGCGCTTCGATCAGCAGGGGGTGACCAGTCTGGAGTGGGGCGCCTATCCGCCGCTGACCTTCAACGAATTGCCCGAGCTGGAACTGGAGCTGATCGATCGGCCGGAAGAGCCGGCGGTGGGGGCCGGGGAGGCCACCACCGCCGCCATCCCAGCGGCCATCGCCAATGCCATGGCGGCGGCGACCGGTCTGCGCCTGCGCGAGGTACCGCTGAATCGCCAGCGTCTGCGCGAGGCGCTGGCCGCCCGCCGCTAGGCGCGTTTCAGCCGCTGCTTGAAGAACAGCGCGGCGCCGGCGCCCAGCACGGCGACCACCGCCGCGCCGATCCACAGCGACTCGTTGCCGGCGAAGCTGAAGTGGTTGGCGCCTTTGGCCGCCAGATAACCCGGGCCCATCATCAGTGGCGCCCAGACGATGGCCGAGAGCACGTTGGCCGACTGGAAGCGCAGCTGGTTCATCGCCATCATCCCGGCCACCAAGGGCACGGTGTTGCGGATCATGGTCAGGAAGCGCCCGCCGAAGACCGCGAAGAAGCCATAGCGGCGGAAGAACAGCCGGGTCCGGGCCACCTGCTTGCGATAGCGGCGAAAGGGCGGGCGGTGGACGATGCTGGGACCGAGCCAGCGGCCGATGACATAGGAGCAGATGTCGCCGAGGATGGCGCCGACGATGGCGGCCAGCACCAGCGGCACCGGCGAGAGCACCCCGGAGCCGGCCAAGCCGCCGACCACCAGCAGCAGCGCCGTGGCCGGAATGAAGACGCCCAGCAGCACCAGGGACTCGCCAAAGGCGAGCAGGCCGACGAGCAGCGGTGCCCAGGCCTGGTGGGTTTCGATAAAGCCAAGCAGCGATTGCGTCAGGGATTCCATGGGAGGCCACTCTTGCCGAAAGTCCTAAGACTACGCGGCGCCCGTGGCCTGCCAGCCGTTTCAACAGCTTGAATCAATTTCCATTGCTGGAAGTGCGCGCGAGCGCGCATAGGCGTCCCGGTCGGACGCCTCAGCCTTCCGCGAGGGCGTCCTGCGCGGCCTGCCAGCGCAGTGCGTGACGCTCGCCGACGACGAAACGATCGCCCTGGAAGTCCCAGCGCTCCACGTCCACGGTCTTCTCCGTTCCTTCGCCGACCAGCAGGCGATTGAAGGAGTTGGGCGAGGTGCCGCGCACGCGCGATGAGAGGGCGGTGCCGGCCTGCACGATCCAGACCTCGCGGGGGAGGGTGGGGTACTGGCGACTCAGCGGCAGCACATAGGGCAGGTGGATATGGCCGCCCATCACCAGATCCAGGCCGGCATCGGCCCAGGTGGCCAGGGCGTGATCGGCATTGTGCTGCAGATTGCTCAGGTCGCTGAGTTCGAGGGCGCCGAAGGGCTGGTGGGCGATGACGATGCGCAACTTGCCCGGGCCTGCGCGGCGCAGGCGTTCGGCGACGCGCTCAATCTGCTCGGTGCTCACCGCGCCATCCTTGTGGCGTCGCGGGGCGGTGGTGTTGAGTCCGACCAGCAGGAGCTCGTCGTTCTCGAAACTGGGCTCGAGGTCCTGGCCGAAATGGCGGCGATAGTTGCCATAGGGCGTCAGGAAACGAGCGAAGACATTGTACAGCGGCAGGTCGTGATTGCCCGGGATCACCAGGGTGCGGGGAATGCCGTAGCTTTCCAGGCGTTCGACGAAGGTCTTGGCGGCGGCGAATTGCTCGCGCCGGGCGCGCTGGGTGATGTCCCCGGAAAGGATGAGGACATCGGCGCCGTGTTCGCGGACATGGGCTTCCAGGGCCGCGACCACGGCGGGTTGCTCGGTGCCGAAGTGGGTATCGGAGATTTGCAGGAGGGTCGTCATGAGGACCTGGTTTCCAACGGATTCCCCTTTACGACCGCAACGGACGCCAAGCTATCCGGCGAAGGCTAGTTAGACTTCGCCGTCGTGGTGCCAGGCGTCATGCAGATCGGAGGCGTTGGCTTCGCCGACTTCGGCGCGGGCCTTGAGCCAGTCCAGCAGCGCGGTACGGTCTTCCGCGGTGGGCGAGGTGTAGCGCTTGTTGGCCATGATGGTGCCTTCGACCCAGGCGTTGTCGAAGCCGCCGATGTAGTCCAGCTTGCGCTCTTCGACGTAGTCGATGAAGTCGCCCAGGAAGGTGTCCAGATCGTCTTCGCTGAGTTCGTTCTTGAAGCTCACCTTGATTTCAAAGGCCAGTTCCTGGAATTCGCCCAGGTACTGCTTCTTGCGCAGGCGACGCTTCATGCGGCTCAAACGGGGATCTTGGTTGGTATCGGTCATGGCGAAGGCCTGGATATCGATGAAAGGGCGGGCATTATCCCTGGCGTCGCCGGGTAATGCCAATGCCGAACGCCCGAGCGGCGGCTTCCTGTGCGGGATTCGGCTGCGACCAGAGCGCGCAGCACGGCAGCCGGCGCTCAGCGGATACGGTTATCGGCAGCCGCCTCAGGCGGCCATGGCCGAGCAGGCGTCGGCGCAGGCTGCGCAGGCCCGGGCGCAGGCCTGGCAGTGTTCGGCCTTGTGCTTGCCGCATTCGGCGGCGCAGGCGCGGCAGGTGGCCAGGCACAGGGCGCAGGCTTCGGCGATGCGGTCGCTGCCGCGCTGCATGAAGGTGGCGGCCAGGCGGCAGGCGTCGGCGCAATCGCGATCCAGACGGACGCAGTCACGCATCATGTCCAGATTGGCTTCGCCCAGGCAGGCGCTGGCGCAGGTTTCGCAGGCGGCGGCGCAATCGAGGCAGGCCTTGATGCAGGCGGCGAGGGTGGCATCGTTCATCCGGTAGCTCCTGGCGGTGGGTGTCTAGGGTGGACCCGTCCGCGCGACGCCGAGTTCGGGCGGCGCCATCGATTGACGCTCTCCCGGCTAGTCCGTACCCTGCGCCCTTGCACGTGGTGCCCCGCCTGGAGCGGGGTGAAACAGGGAAGCCGGTCGAGCCGGCGCTGCCCCCGCAACGGTAGTTGAGCAGTAGCTGCGCGATGCCCACTGGCCCTGGCCGGGAAGGGGCGCAGCGGATGCCCTCAGGGCATCGGCTCACCAGCCCGGAGACCGGCCACGCTTGCGTTCATCTCGGCGATGCGGAGGGCGTCGCGCGGCGTCGCCACCTGCCTTGCGCGGGCGGCGTCTCTGCCCGTTTCTCCGCCGCGCCCGCACCCGGAGAACCATCCATGACCGACACCCCCGATTCGACCAGCCCCGAGCGCGACGAGCGCCACCGCGCGCGCATGGTGCGCAAGAAGGCGGTGATCGACGCCCGCATCGCCGAAGCCCAGGACGAACGCGGCCTGCTGCTGGTGCATACCGGCATCGGCAAGGGCAAGAGCAGCTCCGCCTTCGGCATGGCGGCGCGCGCCCTCGGCCACGGCATGAAGGTGGGGGTGGTGCAGTTCATCAAGGGCCGCCGCGACACCGGCGAGCAACTCTTCTTCAAGCGCTTTCCGGACGAGGTGCGCTACCACGTCATGGGCGAGGGCTTCACCTGGGACACCCAGGACCGCGCCCGCGACCTGCAGTCGGCGGCCGCGGCCTGGGCGGTGGCGGTGGAGCTCCTGCGTGATCCGGCCATCGGCCTGGTGCTGCTGGACGAACTCAACATCGCCTTCAAGCATGGCTATCTGGAGGTCGACCAGGTGCTGGCCGACCTGGCCGGGCGTCCGGCCCATCAGCACGTGGTGGTGACCGGCCGCGGTGCGCCACAGGCATTGGTCGAGGCCGCCGACACCGTGACCGACATGAGTCTGGTCAAGCACGCCTTCCAGGCCGGCGTCCGCGCCCAGCAGGGCATCGAATGGTAGGCGAGACGCGGCATTGCCCGGCGCTGCTGATCGCCGCCCCGGCCTCGGGTCAAGGCAAGACCAGCGTCACCGCCGCCCTGGCCCGGTTGCATGCCCGCCAGGGGCGGCGGGTAAGGGTGTTCAAGTGCGGCCCGGACTTTCTCGATCCGATGATCCTGGCCCGCGCCAGCGGCGCGCCGGTCTATCAGCTCGATCTGTGGATGATCGGCGAGGCCGAGAGCCGGCGCCTGCTGTGGGAAGCGGCGGGGCAGGCGGATCTCATCCTCATCGAAGGCGTCATGGGGCTATTCGACGGCCAGCCCTCGGCCGCCGACCTGGCCGAGCGCTTTGGCGTACCGGTGCTGGGCGTGATCGACGCCGCCGGCCTGGCGCAGACCTTTGGCGCCCTGGCCTATGGCCTCGCCCATTACCGGCCGAGTCTGCCCTTCGCCGGGGTGCTGGCCAACCGCAGCGGCAGTCCGCGGCAGACCCAGCTGATCCGCGGCAGCCTGCCGGCTGGCATGACCTTCTTTGGCAGTCTGCCGCGCGATGCCGGCATCGAGTTGCCTAGTCGTCACCTGGGGCTGATCCAGGCCGACGAGGTCACCGACCTGGATCGCCGTCTGGACATGGCGGCCGATGCCCTGGGCGCCAGTTCCGACATCGAATTGCCGCCGCCGGTGGCCTTCGCCGCGCCGGAGCCGACCGCGGTCGAGCCACTGCTGGCCGGAGTGCGGATCGGTGTGGCCCGGGACGCGGCCCTGGCCTTCATCTACCAGGCCAACCTGGATCTCTTGCGCGCCCTGGGCGCCGAGTTGCAGTTCTTTTCCGTGCTGGCCGACACGACGCTGCCGGCGGTGGACAGCCTTTATCTGCCGGGCGGCTATCCCGAGCTGCACCTGCAGACGCTGTCCAACAACCTGGGCATGCGCGCGGCCATCCGCGCCCATCATGCGGCGGGCAAGCCGATCCTCGCCGAGTGCGGCGGCATGCTCTATCTGCTCGACGAACTGACCGACAAGGCCGGCGAATCCGCCAGCCTGCTCGGACTGCTGCCGGGCAGCGCGCGGATGCAGGCGCGACTCACGGCCCTGGCCCTGCAGTCGGTGGACTTCGCGCAGGGCACCCTGCGCGGCCACACCTATCACCACTCCGCCCTGGAGTCACCCGAGACGCCCTGGGCGCGCGGGCTGTGCCCCAACGGCAAGGCGGTGGCCGAGGCGGTCTACCGAGACGGTCGCCTCACCGCCAGCTATATTCACTTCTACATGCCGTCGGCACCCGCCGCGGCCGCCGCGATGCTCAAGCCGTGACCACGACCCCCTATACCCCCGCCGAACAAGCCGCCGTCTACCGAGCCATCGCCGAGCGCCGCGACATGCGCCATTTCTGCGGTGGCGAGGTGCCTCCCGAACAACTGGCCCGTCTGCTGGGCGCTGCGCACCAGGCGCCCAGCGTTGGGCTGATGCAGCCCTGGCGCTTCCTGCGCATCAGCGATCCGGCCCTGCGCCAGCGCCTGCACGAACTGGTGGAAGAAGAGCGCTGCGCCACCGCCGAGGCCCTTGGCGAGCGCAGCGACGACTTCATGAAGCTCAAGGTGCAGGGCATCCTCGACTGCGCCGAGGTGCTGGTGGCGGCGCTCATGGACGGCCGCGAAGCCCACGTCTTTGGCCGCCGTACCCTGCCGGAGATGGACCTCGCCTCGCTGTCCTGCGCCATCCAGAATCTCTGGCTGGCGGCTCGCTGCGAAGGCCTGGGCATGGGCTGGGTGTCGCTGTTCGAACCGGAATCCGTGCGCAGCCTGCTGGAGATGCCGGAAGGCGCCCAGCCGGCGGCCATCCTCTGCCTGGGGCCGGTGGAAGCCTTCTACCCGCGGCCCATGCTGGAAGAGGAGGGCTGGCGCCAGGGGCGGCCGCTGGAGGAACTGGTCTTCGAGAACCGCTGGGGCCAGAAGCCATGATGCTGGCCTTCGCGGTCGTCGGCGGCATGCTGCTCGACCTGCTGCTCGGCGAACCCCGCCGCGCCCATCCCCTGGTCCTGTTCGGGCGCCTGGCCGATAGCCTGGAGGCCCGCTTCAATCCCGGCGGGCGCGGCTGGCGCAGCCATGGCGTGATGGCCTGGAGCCTGGCCGTGTTGCCCTGGGTGCTGCTCACCGCTTTGCTCTGCCAGATCGGCTGGCTGGCCTGGATCATCCAGCCCCTGGCGCTGTATCTGGCCGTGGGACTGCGCAGCCTGGGCGAGCACGCCGAGCCGGTGGCGCGCGCCCTGCAACGCAACAACCTGCCCGAGGCGCGGCGTCGGGTCGGCTATCTGGTCAGTCGCGAAACCAGCGAGCTGGACGAGACCGCCGTGGCCCGCGCCGCCACCGAATCGGTGCTGGAGAACGGCAGCGATGCGGTCTTCGCCGCGCTGTTCTGGTTCGCCCTGCTCGGCGCACCCGGCGTGGTGCTCTATCGCCTGGCCAATACCCTGGACGCCATGTGGGGCTATCGCACGCCGCGCCTGGAGCGTTTCGGCTGGGCCGCGGCGCGCCTGGACGATGTCCTCAACTATATCCCCGCGCGCCTGGTGGCCCTGACCTATGCCGGCCTCGGCCGTTTCTGGAGCGCCATCGAAAGCTGGCGGACCCAGGCGCCGCTGTGGGACAGCCCCAACGCCGGCCCGGTGATGGCGGCCGGTGCCGGTGCCCTGGGCGTGAGCCTGGGCGGTCCGGCCCGCTACCACGGCGAGTGGCACGAGCGCCCGGTGCTGGGCCGTGGTCCGGCGCCGACCTTCCTGGCCATCACCCGCGCCCTGAAGTTGGTCCGCCGTGGCGCCTGGTTGTGGACTGCCTTGATCGCCCTGGGAGGGTTGTTGCTTGCTTGAGCATGGCGGTCGCCTGAGGCGCGCGGCGCGCACCTACGACATTCCCCTGGGCGACTGGCTGGACCTGTCCACCGGCCTGGCCCCCTGGCCCTGGCCGCTGCCGGAGATTCCCGCCAGCGCCTGGGCACGGCTTCCCGAGCCCGACGACGGCCTGGTGGAAGCCGCCTGCGCCTGCTACCGGGCCAGCGCGGCACTGCCGGTGGCCGGCTCCCAGGCCGCCATCCAGGCGCTGCCGACCCTGCGTCCAGCCGCGCGGGTCGCGGTGCTGGCGCCCTGTTATGCCGAGCATGCCCTGGCCTGGCGTCGCGCCGGGCACGAGGTGCTGGAGTGGGACGAGACAGGCATCGCGACTCATCTCGACCAGCTGGACGTGGTGGTGGTGGTCAATCCCAACAACCCCACCGGCGAGCGCCTGTCGCCCGCCCGGCTGCTGGACTGGCACGCCCGGCTCGAACGCCGGGGTGGCTGGCTGGTGGTGGACGAGGCCTTCATGGATCCCACCCCGGGGGCAAGCCTTGCACCCTTCAGCGATCTGCCCGGCCTGATCGTGCTGCGCTCCTTTGGCAAGTTCTTCGGACTGGCCGGGCTGCGCCTGGGCTTCGTGCTGGCGGCGCCGAGCCTGCTGGCGCAGTTGGACGAGCAGTTGGGGCCCTGGACGGTGAACGGCCCCAGTCGTTATCTCGCCCGGCGACTGCTGGCCGATCAGCCGGGCCAGCAGCGTCAGCGCGAGGCGCTGCTCGAGGCCGGCGAACGTCTGGCCGCCATGCTCGCCCGCCATGATCTTATGCCCATAGGTGGTTGCGCCCTGTTTCAATTGCTGCAGCGCCCGGATGTCGCGGCTCTGCACGAACACCTGGCCCGCCAGGCCATCCTGACCCGTCTGTTTCCCGCGCTTGGCGCCCTGAGATTCGGTCTGCCCGGCGACGAGGCCGGCTGGCAGCGCCTGGACCAGGGCCTCGCCAGCTACCGGAGTCCCCTATGAGTACGTTGATGGTGCAGGGCACCACCTCCGACGCCGGCAAGAGCACCCTGGTGGCCGCCCTGTGCCGCTGGCTCTATCGCAAGGGCGTGGCCGTGGTGCCCTTCAAGCCGCAGAACATGGCGCTCAACAGCGCCGTGACCGCCGATGGCGGCGAGATCGGCCGCGCCCAGGCGGTTCAGGCCCAGGCCTGTGGCCTGGCGCCCCATACCGACATGAATCCGGTGCTGCTCAAGCCCAATACCGATGTCGGCGCCCAGGTGATCATCCATGGTCGCGCCGTCACCAGCATGGATGCCAAGGCCTATCACGCCTACAAACCGGTGGCGCGGGAAGCGGTGCTGGCCTCCCATGCGCGATTGGCCGAGCGCTATCAGGTGGTGCTGGTGGAAGGCGCCGGTTCGCCGGCCGAGATCAACCTGCGCCAGGGCGACATCGCCAACATGGGCTTCGCCGAGGCGGTGGACTGCCCGGTGCTGCTGGTGGCGGACATCGACCGCGGCGGCGTCTTCGCCCATCTGGTCGGCACCCTGGACCTGCTCGAACCCAGCGAACAGGCGCGCGTCGCCGGCTTCATCATCAACCGCTTCCGCGGCGACCTGGCCCTGCTGCAACCCGGGCTGGACTGGCTCGAAGCCCGTACCGGCAAGCCGGTGCTCGGCGTGCTGCCCTATCTGCACGACCTGCACCTGGAAGCCGAGGATCGCCTGGCCACCGGCCAGGTCGCCAAGCAGGGACCGCGCCTGCGGGTGGCGGTGCCGGTGATGCCGCGGCTGAGCAACCACACCGATTTCGATCCCCTGCGCCTGCATCCCCAGGTGGAACTGTTGTTCGTCCGCCAGGGCGAGGAATTGCCCGCCGCCGACCTGATCATCCTCGGCGGCTCCAAGAGCGTGCGCAGCGACCTGGCCTTCCTGCGCGCCCAGGGCTGGGATACGGCCATCGCCCGTCACCTGAGATACGGGGGACGGGTGCTGGGCATCTGCGGCGGCTTCCAGATGCTTGGCGAGCGGATCGCCGATCCCCTCGGACTGGAAGGCGCGCCGGGTGACAGCGCCGGTCTGGGCCTGTTGGCCATGAGCACTGAGCTGGCGGCGGAAAAGCAGCTGCGCAACGTGCACGGCTGGCTGAACGACGGCGATGCCGAGGTGGCCGGCTACGAGATCCATGCCGGCGTCAGCCAGGGCCCGGCCCTGGAGCGCCCGGTACTGCGCTTCGCCGATGGCCGTGTCGACGGCAGCCTCAGCGCCGACGGCCAGGTGCTGGGCACCTACCTGCACGGCCTGTTCGAGTCGCCAGCCGCCAGCGTCGCCTTGCTGCGCTGGGCCGGCCTGGCCGATCCGCGGCAGCTGGACTACCACGCCCTGCGCGAACGGGATCTGGAGCGCCTGGCCGATCTGGTCGAACACCACCTGGACACCGGGCGCCTGCGCGCCCTCTGCGAGCTCTAGATGCGTGAATTCATCCTCGGTGGCGCGCGCTCCGGCAAGAGCGCCCTGGCCGAGCGCCTGGCCGCCGAGTCCGGCCTTGCCGTCACCTATATCGCCACTGCCGGTTGCAGCGATGCCGAGCTGGCGCGGCGCATCGAGCGCCATGCCGCCCGCCGGCCGGCGCACTGGGCGCTGGTGGAAGAACCCCTGGCGCTGGCCGAACGCCTGGCGGCCCTGGCGGCGCCGGAGCGCTGCCTGCTGGTGGACTGCCTGACCCTCTGGCTGACCAATCTGCTCCTGCTCGACGATCCCCAGCGCCTCGATCGTGCCTGCGCGGAGCTGCTCGAGCTCCTGCCGCAGTTGCCCGGTCACCTCATCTTCGTCAGCAACGAGACCGGCCTGGGCGTCGTCCCGCTGGGCGAGCTGACCCGCCGTTATGTCGATGCCGCCGGCGAATTGCACCAGGCCCTGGCCGCGCGCTGCGAGCGCGTGGTGCTGACCGTCGCCGGTCTCCCCCTGACCCTCAAAGGAACCCCGCTATGAGCATGCCCTGGTGGCAAGGACCCTGCCGCCAACCCGATACCGCTGCGGCCGAAGCCGCACGCCAGCGGCAGACGGTATTGACCAAGCCGAGCGGTTCGCTCGGTGATCTGGAAGTGCTGGCCATCCAGCTGGCGGCCCTGCAGGGCACGCCGCGGCCGCTGCTGCAGCGCACCGCCATCGCGGTCTTCGCCGGTGATCACGGGGTGGTGGAAGAGGGCGTCTCGGCCTATCCGCAGTCCGTGACCGCCGAGATGGTGCGCAACTTTGTCTGCGGCGGGGCAGCCATTAGCGTGCTCGCCCGGCAACTGGACGCTGCTCTGGAAGTCATCAACTTGGGCACCGTCACGCCGCTGGAAGCGCTGCCCGGCGTCATCGACCTGCCCCTGGGGCGCGGTACCGCCAACTTCACCCTGACCCCGGCCATGACCCATGACCAGTGCCAGGCGGCGCTGCTGGCCGGTCGCGACGCCGTCCTGCGCGCCTGTGCCGGCGGCGCCGACCTTTTTATCGGTGGCGAGATGGGCATCGGCAACACCACCGCCGCCAGCGCCATTGCCAGCGTGCTGCTGGATACCTCGCCGCTGGCCCTGGCCGGCCCCGGGACCGGGCTGGACGCCGATGGCGTGGCGCGCAAGGTGGCGGTCATCCAGCGCGCCCTGTTGCGCCATGGCGACGCCCTGGAGGATCCCTACGAACTGCTGCGCCGCCTGGGCGGCTTCGAGCTGGCCGCCCTGACCGGTGCCTATATGGCCTGCGCCCAGCAGGGCCTGCCGACCCTGGTCGACGGCTTCATCTGCTCGGTAGCAGCCCTCTGCGCCCAGCACCTGCAACCCGATACTCGCGACTGGCTGCTGTTCGCCCACTGTGGCGCCGAGCCCGGCCACGCCGCGGTGCTGCTGGCGCTGGGCGGCGAACCCCTGCTGGATCTCGGCCTGCGCCTGGGCGAAGGCAGCGGCGCGGCCCTGGCCGTGCCGCTGCTGCAGCTGTCCTGCCGCCTGCACAGCGAGATGGCGACCTTCGCCGAAGCCAGCGTCTCCAGTCGCGCCCATGACTGACTGCTGGCTGCTGCGCCATGGCGTCACCGAAGGCCCCGAAGGCTTTCGCGGACGCCTCGATCCGCCGCTGGCGGAACACGGCTGGGCGCAGTTGCGCGCCGCCGTCGCCCCGCAGCCGCCTTTCGAGCTGATCCTGACGTCGCCGCAGCAGCGTTGCGCGCGCTTCGCCGAGTGGCTGGCGGCGGAGCAGGGCGCCGAGCTGGCGGTGGAAGCCGATCTGCGCGAACTGGATTTCGGCGCCTGGGAAGGCCGTACCGCCGCCGAACTCATGCAGGACCAGGCAGAGGCCCTGGGCCGCTTCTGGGCCGATCCCTATGCCTACACCCCGCCCGGGGGCGAACCCGTGGCGGCTTTCGCCACGCGGGTCCTGGGCGCGGTGGCCCGCTGGCGGCCACGGCTGCAGGGCCGGCGCAGTCTGATCGTCACCCACGGCGGCGTCATCCGCCTGCTGCTGGCCCGCCAGCGGGGGCTGCCACCCAAGGACCTGCTGCAGGTCGAGGCGCCCTACGCGACCCTGCAGCCGCTGACGCTGGAGGAGGGCTGATGCCGCTGCCGCTGCTGATCGCCGTGCAGTTTCTGACCCGTCTGCCGGTGCGCCTGCCCGGCATGCCGCCCGCTGCGGCCGTCGGCCGCTCGGTGCTCTGGTATCCGGCGGTCGGCCTGCTGCTGGGTGCGCTGCTCAGTCTGATCGCCTGGCTGGGGGCGTCGGGCGGTGTCTTGCTGCAGGCGGCCCTGGTGCTGGCCGGCTGGGTGGTCCTCACTGGCGGCCTGCATCTGGACGGCCTGGCCGACACGGCGGATGCCTGGATCGGCGGCTACGGTGACCGCGAGCGGACCCTGGCCATCATGAAGGATCCGGCCTGCGGCCCCATGGGCGTGCTGGCGCTGCTGCTGACCCTGCTGCTCAAGTGGAGCGCCCTGGTGGTGCTTCTGCCCCACGCGCCGGCCGCGCTGTGGCTGGCGCCGCTGGCCGGTCGCCTGGCATTGCCCTGGCTGTTGCTGACCACCGCCTATGTGCGCCCTGGCGGTCTGGGCGAGCTGCTCAGTCGTCACCTGCCGCGGAAGGTCCTGGTCCGGGTGCTGTTGCTGGGGGCTCTGGGCATGGTCCTGCTACCCCAGGGCCTGACCGCGCTGTTAGTGACCGCCGGGATCGCGCTGCTGGTGCGTCGCGCCCTGCGCCGGCGGCTTGGCGGTACTACGGGCGATACCGCGGGCGCCCTGCTGGAGATCGTCGAAGCCGGGGTGCTGGTCGCGCTGGCCCTGACGCTGGGCTGAAAAATCGGCCCAAGCGTGAGATACCCGGGATTTTGCGATCTCCGTCCTTGAACGACCCGGGTTAACGGGTTAATAAGGCGCCTGGTTGCGCGCCCAGCGAAGCCACCTCGGCACGTGCGGATCCAGAGGGAGTCGTCGTCAGCTGGACAAGGAGCCCCAATGACCGATGCGCCTCACCGCGCCGCCTCGCCCCGGGAAGTCGCCCCCGCGTCGCGGCTCCGTCTCAAGCCCCGCAGCCTGTTCGCCAAGTTCTTTCTGGCGTTCATCCTGGTGGACGCCCTGGGCACCCTGCTGTTCACCCTGCACAGCTATCGCCAGGCGCGCGACGCCAGCAGCCAGAGCATCGACTATCGCCTGATGAGTGCGGCCCTGGCGCTGCCGGAGATCCTCGGCGAAGACTATCTCGCCCAGTTGCAGGACCCGGCCAAGGCGGACCCGGAACGCTACCAGCGTACCCTGATCACCCTGGATCGCTATGCCCGCAAGGCCGGACTGGCCTCGCTCTATGCCTTCGTCAGGGAAGGCTCGAGCTTTCGCTTCATCATGGATTCGGCCAACGAGGAGGAAATCCGCGTCGGCTACTTCGGCGACTATCGCCAGCTCTACGATCAGGCACCCCCGGAACTCGGTGCGGTGTTTGCCGATCATCAACCGCGTTTCGCGGAGTACCAGGATAACTTTGGCAGTTTCCGTTCCCTGTTCCTGGCCATTCCAGGACAGGACGGGCAAGCAGTCGTCATAGGGGCGGACATGTTCATGGAAGGAATAGCAGCGGCGGAGCAGTCGGCTCTGCTGGATTCGCTGCTCATAGGGGCGATCATCTTCGCGATGGGCGCCCTGGTCAGCCGGATTCTGGCTGGCGCGCTCAATCGCTATCTGGCCCGTCTCGGGCAGGCTACTGAACGTATCGCCGACGGTGACTATCAGCTAGGGCTCAAGGAAGGTCGCGATCCGGTCGGCCGGCTGGGCCGCGCCATGAACCAGATGGGCGCCGCCCTGGCCGCGCGCGAGCGGCGCATCAGCCAGCTGGCCTTTCGCGACATGCTCACCCGGCTGCCCAATCAGGTGCGGCTGGTGCTGGAAATCCGCCAGCGCATCGAGCGCGCCGCGGCCGGACGCTTCGCCGTGCTGCTGCTGGACGTGGCCAATTTCCGCAACATCAACGAATTGCTCGGCCAGGAAGGCGGCGACAAGATCCTGCGCCACCTGGCGCGTCGGCTGCGGGTCGCGGCGCCGGAAGAGAATGGCGTGGCGCGGATCGGCGCCGACACCTTCGTCCTCTTGCTGCCCTGGTTCGACGACGCCTCGGCGGAGGCGGCGCTGCTGTCGCTGCGCAACCTGGTGGAGAAACCCTTCGTCAGCGGCAACCAGCGGGTGTCCCTGCGCATCACCTTTGGCATCGCCTGCTACCCCGAGCACGGCGGCAGCGCCGAAGCCCTGCTGGCCAACGCCGAGACCGCGCTGCAGGACGCGCGCCGGCGCCAGTTGCCCTTCGCCTTCCATGATCCGGACCAGGAGCGTCAGCGGCAGCTGGGCATCGCTATGCTCGACGCCCTGGACCTGGCCGTGGACCACGATCAGCTGCGGCTCTATCTGCAACCCAAGATCGCGCTGCCCGACGGCCGCGTCGAGGGCGCCGAGGTGCTGATCCGCTGGCAGCATCCGGAACTGGGCCTGCTCAAGCCGGATGCCTTCGTCGGCATCGCCGAACAGAGTCGCAAGATCTGCGACATCACCCTCTGGGTGCTGGAGCGCTGCATGCGCCTGCAACGGGAGCGGCAGCTGGGCGCCCTCAAACTCAACGTCAATCTGTCGCTGCTGGACCTCGAGCACCCGGCCTTCATCGCCCGCATCGGCCGGTTGCTGGACGAGACCGGCGCCATGGCCGCCGGCTTCTGCCTGGAAATCACCGAGTCCCGCGCCATGAGCAATCCGGTGCAGGTGCTCGACTGCCTGCGCCAGCTCAAGGCCATGGGTTTCGAGTTGTCGCTGGACGACTTCGGTGCCGGGCATTCCTCGCTGGCCTGCCTGAGCAGCTTTCCTATCGACGAGCTGAAGATCGATCGCCAGTTCATCGAGCATTGCCAGCTGCCCGGGGATCAGGAGGTGATCAGGCTGCTGGTCCAGCTCGGCCAGTTGCGCGGGTTGCGGGTGGTGGCCGAAGGCGTGGAAACCCGCCAGGCCCTGGAGGTGCTCACAGACCTGGGCTGCGACCAGATCCAGGGCCAACTGGTGGCCGGCGCCCTGTCGCTGGACGACTTCCAGCGCTGGTATGCCGAGCAGGAACAGGGCCTCTGGGCGCTCAGAGCATAGCCTGATACCAGTTTCAGCCGCCGCTGCGGGTAGCCGTAGCTCGATCGATAGCCTGAAAAGCACGAAGCCGCCTGGCGGCGGCTTCGTTAGCGGACCCTGGCGCTTAGAAGCGGTAGGTCAGCTGGGCGCCCAGACCGTGGGCGCTGTTGTCGTACTTGGCGCTGTAGCCGGCCTTGGTGGAGGTGGCGGGCCGATTGACCGACACATCGTCTTCCCAGAGGTAGGCATAGGCCACATCGATGGTCATGTCCTTGGTCGGCGACCAGCCGGCGCCCACCGAGAAGGTCTTGCGATCGCCCACCGGGATGCGCACGTTGCGGTCGCCGTTGTCGGCCGGAGAGGGGTCGATGGCCATGCCCGCGCGCAGTACCCACTGGGGATTCAGCTGATAGGCCGCGCCAACGGCGTAGGACCAGGTGTCCTTCCAATTGAGTTCTTCCGATACGGTCGCAAGGGGCGAACCCAGCACCGGCAGGGTGGGGGTGCCCTCGTTTTCTACGTCGATCGACTTCAGGCGACTCCAGCGGGTCCAGGTGGCACCGGCGTACATCGTCCAGTCGTTGTTCAGACGGTAGGTGAAGGAGGCATCGCTGCTTTCCGGCAGGGTGATGTTGAGGCTGGCGTCATATTTGCCGTTGAGCCGGCTGACCAGGGCGTTGGTGATCGGGCTGGCCTGGCTGTTGGCGCCGGTGACCTCGGTGTTGCCCTTGAGCTTGTAGGTGACCTTGGAGTGGTAGGTCAGGCCGAAGGTCAGGTCATCGGTCAGGTCCGCGAGCAGGCCGACGTTGAAGCCGTAGGCGGTGTCGTCGCCGTCGATCTTGACCTGGCCATCCTGGGTGCTGCCGAAGTTGACGTTGCTGTTGAGCTTGCCTTCGATGCGGTTGATGGTCGGACCGAAGCCGATGGAGACCTTGTCGGTGATCTTGTAGCTGACGGTGGGCTGGATGGTGATGACTTCCACCTTGCTCGCCTGACCCTGGTAGCGACCCTGGAAGGCGTGCTCGTAGTTGCTGATCAGCGCATAGGGGACATACACACCCAGGCCGAAGTGCAGGCGGTCATCCACCGGGGTCACGAAGTAGCCGAAGGGCACCACTGAGTTGGGCACCATGTCGCCGTCGTTGCTGCCCTGAACGGCCTGGCCGTTGGCATAGCGGCCGCTGGCGTCCTTGATGTCGATCTTGGCATGGATGTAGGCGCCGCCCAGGGACACCTCGCGGCCCAGGCGCGACATGCCGGCCGGGTTGCCATAGATGGTGGAGGCGTCCTGCGCGGAGGAAGAGCGTCCGGCGAAGGAAGTACCCATCCCGCTGACACTTTGTTCGTTGATAGCCAGACCGTTCGCCAGGGCATAGCCGGAAGCGCTCGAAACGGCCAATGCAAGTAGGGTCAGTTTTATTGTTTTCATGCTCTTGCAGCTCCATTGAAAGGCGAGAAGCGCTTACCTCCGCGGATTCCCAAGTCCGAGTGAGTACCTGCGCACACTCAGCTTTTAGCAGGCCCTGCTTGCGAATACAAAAAAAACTATTCGGTCACGTTTGGTTCGGGGCGGTCAGCCGGCGTTCATCCGACGAACCCGCCTGGAAAGGCGCTGAATGCCATGCGTTCCGGTACCGGAAAGGCGGGTCGAGCGGCACCGAAGATCGTGCCAGGGTGGCTTATACTGTCGGCTCATCTGTTCGGAGTGCGCCCTTGACTTCTGCCCCTCACTGGATCCGCGACGACGCGGCGCTGGCCGCCCTCTGCGCGCGCTGCCAGACCTTGCCCTTCATCGCCCTCGACACCGAATTCATGCGGGTCGACACCTTCTATCCCAAGGCCGGCCTGATCCAGATCGGCGACGGCGAACAGGCCTACCTGGTCGATCCCCTGTGTATCGGCGACTGGACACCCTTCGCCGCGCTGCTGGAGGACCCGGCCGTGGTCAAGGTGCTGCACGCCTGCAGCGAAGACCTGGAAGTGCTGTTGCGCCTGACCGGCAGCCTGCCCCAGCCGCTGTACGACACCCAGCTGGCGGCGGCCTATCTGGGCCTGGCGCATTCCATGGGGTATTCGCGGCTGGTCGCCGAAGTGCTCAAGATCGACATACCGAAGGACGAGACCCGCTCCGACTGGCTGCAACGCCCCCTGACCCCGCTGCAGGAGCGTTATGCGGCGGCCGACGTGACCTATCTGGTCGACGTCTACCTCTATCTCGATGCGCGGCTGGATGACCAGCGGCGGGCCTGGCTGCTGGAGGATGGCGCCGAACTGGTGGCCAATCTGCGCCGCGTCAGCGATCCCTGGGAAGCCTATCGCGACGTCAAGCTGGCCTGGCGCCTGTCGCGCCAGCAACTGGCGGTACTGCGGGTGCTTTGCCACTGGCGCGAGGTCCAGGCCCGCGAGCGCGACCAGCCGCGCAACCATGTCCTGCGCGAACGCTCGCTGTGGCCGCTGGCGCGTTTCCAGCCCACCGACAAGCAGGCCCTCGCGCGCATCGACGATATGCACCCGCGTACCGTGCGCCAGGATGGCGATACCCTGCTGGCGCTGATCGCCGAAGGCGCGGCCACCCCGGCCGAGCAATGGCCGCCGCTGCAGTCCGAGCCCTTGCCCCACGAGGCGTCGCCGCTACTCAAGGCCCTGCGCGCCATCGGCGAACGGGACGCCGAGGCTCTGGGCATGGCGCCGGAACTGATGCTGCGCAAGAAGGTGCTCGAAGCCCTGCTGCGCACCGGCTGGCCCGATGGCGACTATCAGTTGCCCGACAACCTGCGGGGCTGGCGTCGCGAGCGCTTCGGCCAGGCCCTTCTCGATCACCTGCAGGCGCAGCGCACCCCGCCGGCGCCCCTGGAAGACACCCCATGAAATTGCTGTGCTCCATCTACCGAAGCCCGCGCAAGCCGGAAATGTACCTGTATGTCGACAAGCTCAAGGGCCTGACACCTGTCCCCGAAGGCCTGCTCACGGCCTTCGGCCCGCCGGCACTGGCCTTCGAATTCGTGCTGACCCCCGAGCGCAAGCTGGCGCGAGAAGACGTCGCCAAGGTCCTCGAGAACATCGCCAAGCAGGGCTACCACCTGCAGATGCCGCCGCCGGAGCTGGAGCGCGACGACTACATCGAGCACCTGCCCGAAGAACTGCTGCGTCTCAACGATCCGCTATGACCGCCGTCCTGCTGCTGGAAGACGCGCCGGCCGGCTATGTCGATGCCTGGCGCCAGCTGGCGCCGGAGCTAGACCTGCAGGTGCCGGCGGACCCGGCTGCGGCCGTGCGTCTGGCGCAGCAACCGTGCTACTGGCTCGGCCAACCCGATCGCGCTGCGGCCCTGCTGCGCCAGGGCGTAAAGCCGCTCTGGCTGCAATCCACCTGGGCCGGCTATGCGCCGCTGCTGGCCGCGGAGCTGCCATGCGACTATCTCTTCAGCCGGGCGGTGGGTCTGTTCGGCCAGAGCATCGGCGAATACGTCCTGACCTATCTGTTGCAGCATGAGCGCCAGGTGGCGGCGCGTCAGCTCAGTCAGCGGGAAGGACGTTGGGATACCCGGGCGCCAGGCCCCCTCGCCGGGCGGCGCCTGTTGCTGGTCGGGGCAGGGGACATCGGCCAGGACATCGCCCGCCTGTTCGCGCCGTTCGGCATGAGCCTCACCGGCGTCGCCCGCAGTGCGCGAACCCTGCCCGGCTTTGCCCGGGTGGTGCCGCTCTCAGAGCTGCACCAGGCGGCGCGGGAGGCGGACTTCGTGGTCAATCTGCTGCCGGACAGCGCCAGCACCCGGGATCTCTACGACGCGGCTTTCTTCGCCGCCTTGCCTGCCGGCGCCTTGTTCATCAATGCCGGACGCGGCACCAGCGTGGTGGACGCCGATCTGATCGCCGCGCTGGAAAGCGGCCACCTGGCCGGCGCGGTGCTGGACGTGTTCCGTCAGGAGCCGCTGCCGATCGAGCATCCCTTCTGGCAGACGCCCAATCTGCACCTCACCGCCCATGTCGCCGGACCCACGCCACCGGCGGCGGCCGTCCGGTTGTTCCTCGACAATCTCCAGCGCCTCCAACAGGGGCAGCCCCTGCGCGGCGCCGTCGAGCTCGCCGCTCAGCCGAAGGTATAGGGGCCGGCCACCGCCAGCTCCTCGACGGTCAGGCGTGGGCTGGGCAGCTCGCGGCCCTGCAGGGACTCCGGCAGGCTGGCCTTGTCGCCCAGCTTGCCAATGGCCACCGCCAGCTCGACCTTGAACGCCGCCGGCACCTTGAGTTCGCGCTGGATGCCTTCGCGGTCGATCCCGGCCATGCCGTGGGCATGCCAGCCGGCATTGGTCGCCTGCAGCGCGAGGTAGGCCCAGGCCGCACCTGCATCGAAGCTGTGGCTGGGGAAGGGGACCTCCTCACCGCTGCTGGCGCGCAGCAGGGTGGTCTTCGACAGGATGATCACCAGGGCCGAGGCGTGTTGCGCCCAGCCACGATTGAATTCGGCCAGCAGACTCAGGAACAGCTCCCAGTGGGCATCGCCGCGCCGTGCATAGAGAAAGCGCCAGGGCTGGGCATTGAAGGCGGAGGGCGCCCAGCGCGCGGCCTCGATGAAGCCGAGCAGCGTCTCTTCCTCGATGGCGACCGGTTCGAAGGCGCGCGGCGACCAGCGCTGCACGAATTGCGCGTCGACGGGGTATTGCGGAGTACGGCTGGTGCTGGTCATGGCTTCACCACGGAGGAAAGGGAATCCGGCACGGTAATCCGGCCGGGCGGAGTCGACAAGGGCGCGAACGGTGCTTGGCGCTCGCGGCGTGCGGCACTAGACTGCGCGCCCCCTCTCTTTGCCACGATCCCCGCCATGGCCGCCATCACCCAGCCGTTCTGGAAGCGCAAGACCCTCGACCAGCTCGATGCCCAGGAATGGGAGTCGCTGTGCGACGGCTGTGGCCTGTGCTGCCTGCAGAAACTCGAAGACGAGGACGACGGCGCCGTCTACTACACGCGCATCGCCTGCAAGCTGCTGGATCTCAAGACCTGCCAGTGCAGCCGCTACGCCGAGCGCACCCGCTTCGTCCCCGACTGCATCCAGCTCACTCCCGCCCAGGCCGACCAGTTCGCCTGGCTGCCGCCCACCTGCGGCTATCGCCTGGTGGCCGAGGGCAAGGACCTGCCGGAATGGCACCCGCTGATCTGCGACGACCCCGAGGCGGTGCACAAGGCCGGCATCTCCCAGTCCGGCCGCATGCTGAGCGAGACCCAGGTCGCCGAAGACGACTGGGAAGACTATCTGATCTTTCGCGCGGGCTGATCCCGGCCGCAGACCACCGCCGGGCTGTTCCGTAGCGGCGTCGTAAGACCCGCCGCCCAATGGCAGCGGACCTCCGCCAACCTGCCTGGCAACAGCGCCTGAGGGTGCTCGCAACCGGTACCCGCCTGGGGACAGCGATCCCGAAAGAAGCAGCCACTCGGCAGCACCCGGTTGCCCGGCAACTCGGTACGCTGCGTGGCGGCATTGCCGGTGAGCGGCTGATCCAGGCGCGGCACCGCCTCCAGCAAGAGCCGGGTATAGGGATGACTCGGTTGTTCCAGCACCTCAGCCGCCGCCCCCAGCTCGACGATCTGCCCCAGGTACATCACCGCTACCCGGTCGGCCAGATGGCGTACCACCGAGACGTTGTGGGAGATCAGCACGAAGGTCAGGCCACGTTCTCGTTGCAGCTGGGCCAGCAGGTTGAGGATCTGTGCCTGCACCGAGATGTCCAGTGCCGAGGTGGGTTCGTCGAGAATGATGACGTCCGGATCCGACGACAGCGCCCGGGCGATGGCGATGCGCTGGCGCTGACCGCCGGAGAACTGGTGCGGGTAGCGATCCAGGTATTCGGGACGGATACCGACCTGCAGCGCCAGGCGCTCGGCCAGGGCGCGCAATTCGGCAGAGGAGCTGCGACCCCGCACCACCAGCGGTTCGGTGATCAGCTTCCATACCGGCAGGCGCGGGTCCAGCGAGGACTGCGGGTCCTGGAAGACGATCTGGATGTTGCGTTCGCCACGGGCGGCGCCGGCGAGGGTGCCGCTCACCGGCGCCACCAGCCCCATCAGGACCTGGGCCAGGGTGCTCTTGCCGCAGCCGGATTCACCGAGCACGCCCAGCGTTTCGCCGGAAAAGAGCCGTAGGTCGATGCCGTTGAGGGCATGGGCCTGGCCCTTGGTGCGCCCGAGCCAGTCGCGGCCCACCGGATAGCGAACCTCGATGCCTTTGAGCTCCAGCAAGGGTACGGCGGGCGGAGAAAGGGTGTTCATGCCGGGGCGTCCTCTGCCTGCAGCCAGCAGGCGCTCAGGTGATCGGGGGTGTCCGTTGGCAGCAGCGCAGGGCGTGTCTCGCAGCGCTCATGGCGCCGGCTGCAACGCTCCTTGAAGCTGCAGCCACCAGGCAGCTGGGCCAGGTTGGGCACCTGTCCGGGGATGCTGGCCAGATCGCTGCCCGGCACCGCCTTTTCCGGAAGGCAGGCCAGCAGCCCCTGGGTATAGGGATGCCGGGGGGACTGCATGACCGCCGCGGTGGCTCCCTGTTCGACGATGCCGCCGGCGTACATCACATAGACGCGGTCACAGAATTGCGAGACCAGCGCCATGTCATGGGTGATCAGCAGGATGGCGGTGCCCCGCGCCCGCGCCTTCTCGCGCAGCAGGAGCAGCACCTGGCGCTGCACCGTGACGTCCAGCGCGGTGGTCGGCTCATCGGCGATCAGCAGCTGCGGATCGCAGGAGAAGGCCAGGGCGATCATGATGCGCTGGCGCATGCCGCCGGACAGTTCGAAGGGATAGCGTTCGAGGATCTGCTCGGGGTCGGCGATGTGCATGTCCTTGAGCAACTCGATCGCCCTGGCGCGGGCCTGGGCGGCATCCAGCGCGGTATGGCGACGGATCACGTCCAGCAGCTGGCGACCGATGCGTCGCGTCGGATTGAGCGCGGTCATCGGCTCCTGGAAGATCATTGCCGCCTCGCGGCCGCGAACTTCCATCAGCTGGCGCTCGCTCAAGGCGAGCATGTCGTGGCCCACCAGGTTGACGCTGCCGCCGGTGACCCGGTAGCTGCCGGGGGGCAACAGGCCAAGGGTGAGCATGGCGGTGACCGACTTGCCCGAGCCGGACTCGCCCACCACGCCGACGATCTCGCCGGGGGCCACACTCAGGCTGACGCCGTTGAGCGCCTTGGCGCTGCTGCGAAAGCCGGGAAATTCCAGATTCAACTGGTCAATGTGCAGAACGGGCTGGCCCATGTCATTTGCCCTTTTGGCGAGGATCGAGCAGATCGCGGATGCCATCGCCCAGCAGGTTGAAACCGATGGCGGTGACCAGGATCGCCAGGCCCGGGAAGGTCGAGTACCACCACTGATCGAGGATGAAATTGCGGCCGCTGGCAACCATCACGCCCCATTCCGCGGTGGGTGGCTGGGCGCCCAGGCCGATGAAGCCCAGCGCCGAGGCCATGAGGATGGCGTTGCCGATGTCCAGGCTGAATTGCACCAGCAGCGGCGGCAGGGCGTTGCGTGCCACGTGCCAGTGCACCAGGTGCCACTTGCCGGCGCCGAAGGTGCGTGCGGCCTGGACATAGGGCAGCTGGCGGATGCTCAGGGTCTGGCCGCGCGCCAGGCGCACATAGAAGGGGATGCGCACCAGGGTGATGGCCAGCATGGCGTTGAACAGGCTCGGCCCGAGGGCGGCGGCCAGGGCCATGATCAGCACCAGCGAAGGCACCGAGAGGATGATGTCCATCAGGCGCATCATCAGGCGATCGAAGGCGCCGCCGACGATGCCCGACAGGCAGCCGAGCAACCCGCCGATGGCGCAGGCGGCAAAGGCCACGAAGAGGCCGACGCCCACCGACTGGCGGCTGCCGTAGATCACCCGGCTGAGCAGGTCACGACCCACCTCGTCGGTGCCGAACCAGTGCAGGGCACTGGGTGGCTGCAGGCGGGCGGTGAGTTTCAGCGCGTTGGGCTGATAGGGCGCGAGCCAGGGCGCGGCGACCATGCACAGCAGCACCAGCAGGGTGATCACCAGCCCCGTGAGCATCAGCGGATTGCGGCGAATGCGCCAGGCCAGCCAGGCGGTCTGCTCGCGCCAGCCGGGGCGCGAGGCGGTCAGGGTCGTCATGCTAGTTCACCTTGCCGATGCGGGGATCGACCAGCCGGTAGAGCAGGTCGATGAAGCGGTTGAGCAGGACGTAGATGAAGGACACCACGATGGCGAAGCCCATGACCGCCGGGAAATCCAGCGCCTGGATCGACTTGACCACATAGGCGCCCATGCCCGGCCAGGCGAATACGGTCTCGGTGAGCACCGCGCCATAGAGCAGGTCGCCCAGGGCCAGGCCGATTACCGTGATGGAGGGAATCAGGGCATTGGGCAGCGCGTGGCGCAGCACCACGGTGGTCTGCGACAGGCCATAGGCGCGGGCGGTACGGATATAGTCCTCGCCCAGCTGTTCGAGCATGGCGCCACGGATCTGCCGGGTGATGACGCCCAGGTTGACGAAGGCCAGGGTCACCGCCGGCAGCAGCAGGTGCCTGGCCGCGCTGACGAAGCCGGTGAGATCGCCCGCCAGCAGGGTGTCGATCAGATAGAAGCCGGTCACCTTGGGCGGTGGCGTCAGCCCCTGGTCCAGGCGCCCGCCGCCGGGCAGCCAGCCGAGGTGCCCATAGAACAGCACGATCAGCCCCAGGCCCAGCCAGAAGGCCGGGGTGGAGATGCCGGCCACCGCCAGGGTACGGCTGATGTGATCGATCCAGCGATTGTTGTAGACCGCCGAGAGCACGCCCAGCGGCACACCGATCAGGATCGACAGCAGCAGCGCGGCCAGGGCCAGCTCCAGGGTGGCCGGAAAGAACAGCTGCAGGTCTTCCAGCACCGGCCGATGGGTGCGGATCGACTGGCCCAGATCGCCCTGCAGCAGGTCCCCCATGTAGCGGAAGTATTGCTGGTAGAGCGGCAGGTCCAGACCCAGCTGCTGACGGATACCGGCGACGATTTCGTCACTGGCACGCTCGCCGGCGATCAGCCGCGCCGGATCGCCCGGGATCAGGTGGGAGATGACGAAGGTGATCAGGGACACCCCGATCACCACGATGAGGATATCGGTCAGCTGCTTGCGCAGCAGATGGAAGAAGGCCATGGCATACCTCGCGAGGCGGGTGCCGGAACGCGCCGGCACCCGTCGCCCTTACTTGGACATCGCAGCGAAATCGAAGACCTGCTCGAGCATGGGGTTGAACACGTACCCCTTCACCGCGGCGCGCATCGGCACCGTGTAGGCCTTCTGGTAGAGGTAGGCGTAGGCGGCGTCGCCCACCACGATCTTCTGGGCTTCCTGGTACAGCGCCTTGCGCTGGGCCACGTCACTGACGCTGGCGGCGTCGCGCAGCAGCTGGTCCACCTTGGGATTGCTGTAGAAGGCGCGGTTGCCCGCCAGCCCCGCATTGGTGCTGTCGAACCAGAAGTTCATGAACATGTAGGGATCGGCGAAGTCCGGACTCCAGTTGCCGATGGCGACGTCGAAATCGCCCTTGCCCAGGCGTTCGCGGAAGGTGGCGTTGGCCAGCTTCTCCATCTTCAGGTTGACGCCGAGGGTGCTCAGGCCGGCTTGCAGGGTCAGGCCGATGGGCTCCCAGGCAGGGTCCTTGTCCGAGTAGAGGAATTGCAGCTCCCGCACCTTGGGCGCCTTGCCCAGGGCGGCCTGGGCCGCTTCCAAGTCCTGCCTGGGCATTGGCAGGCTCGGGTCATGCCCCCACATGCCGTCCGGGATCGGGCCGTTCATGAGCTTGGCCTTGCCCATGGCGATGCCTTCGACGATGCCCTGGTAGTCGAGGGAATCGACCACCGCCTTGCGCGCATTCACATCGTTCATGGGCGCGCGCCTGTTGTTGAGGTAGAGGTAGGTCACCCGCAGCGAGGGGTAGGCGGTGGTGACGAAACCGGACTTCTGCGCCAGGGCCTTGACCTGGTCTTCGGGCAGGTCCTCGATGATGTCCAGGTCGCCCTGTTCCAGTTGCAGGCGGCGTACCGAAGGCTCGGCGATGATGCGGATCACCACCTGCTTGAGCGTGGGTGCCTTGCCGGCGTAATGCGGGTTGGGCTCCAGGGTCAGCGACTGGCCCTTCTGCCAGGCGGCCAGGCGATAGGCGCCGGAGCCGGCGGTATGGCCGGCCAGCCAGGCGTCCACGTCCTTGCCGTGGGTGCTGGCCACCTTGGGGTTGATCACGCTGGCGCCGTCGTGGGCCAGGGCGAAGAGGAAGGGCGCGAAGGGCTTCTGCAGGGTGAATCTGATCGTCTGCGGATCCACCACGGTCACCGTCATGTCCGCCGGGAAGATGCTGGACGGGCCCTGCTTGAGCTTCATCAGGCGCTCGACCGAGAACTTGACCGCCTCGGCGGTGACCTCGCTGCCATCGTCGAATTTGTTGCCGGGCTTGAGGGTAAAGGTCCACACCAGGTTGTCGGGGGAGACGGTCCAGCCGCTGGCCAGGTCGCCCTCGACGTCGGTGCTGCCCTTGCCGTCTTCCACCTTGTAGCGCATCAGGCGCTGGTAGGCCGGATAGGTCACGGTCCAGTCGTTGTTGTCGAAGGTCACACCCGGGTCGACGGTCTGCAGATCCGCAGGCTTGCCGATGACCAGGGTGTCGGTCGCGGTGGCGGCACTGGCCGGTTGCCAGGCGCCGAGGCCCAGCAGGGAAACCAGGGCGAGCACGCGGGACGCCGATGAAACGCAGGTGCGCGAAGACGAGAACATGCCGGTACCTCGGATTGTTTGGGTTTATGGGTGTTTCGGCAGTGGGCAAGGTGGTCGAGCGAAGGGCTCGCGGCGCCGGATTCGAATGACCCGGTCGCCGGCAGGATCAGTTCAGCAGGGCGGCGAGTTCCTCCGGACTGAGATGGTGGTAGTCGATCAGCGCATAACGGCGGGCGTCGGGCAGTTCGAAGTGCCACCACTCGCTGGGGATGAAGGTGAAGCCGGCGCTCTGCATCACCCCCAACAGCAGCAGGCGGTTGCGCTGGGCCGCGGCGGGCACGGCCGGATTGAACAGGTGCGACAGCTCGCGCATGTCGTCGAAACCGGTACCCATGTCCAGCGGCGAGCCGGCTTCGTCGAGCAGGGTTACGTCCACCGCCACACCGCGGCTGTGGTGCGAGCCCTGGGCCGGGTCGCTCACGTACTGGGCATCCGGCAGCACCCGCCAGAGCAGTTGCTGGGCATAGGGCGGGCGATAGGCGTCCAGCACCTGCAGGCGCAGTCCGGCCTGTCGGGCCAGTTCGCTGGCTCTGTGCAGGTAGATCGCGGCATCGCGGTGCAGCAGGCAGTGGGCATCCTGGTAGAGGACCTTGCCCGCGAGATTGTCGGCGGTCGCATAGACGAGGTGGATGTCCACGCCGTAGCGGTGGGCGTCGATCTCGACGAGTTCTGGGTGGTTCACGGTAGGGGGGCTTCCTTGAGGTGAAGAGGGCGGCCTGGGCTCATTCGAATTGACCGAAGCGCTGCTGCAGGACGCGGTTGCTGGCCAGGCGCTGCTCCAGGGCATCGCCCGAGCGATCCGCCACCGCCGACACCAGCAGGTTGAGCAGGCAGGCCAGGGGCGCCAGGGAGTCCCAGAACTGGTCGACCTCCAGGCGCAGTTGCAGCAGGTCGGCCGGATAGTCCCGCGCCCAGGGGCAGTGGTAGTCGGTGATCAGCGCCATGGGCAGTTCGGCATCGCGGGCGGCCTCGCAGAGCTTGCGGGTCACGCTGGAATAGGCGCGAAAGTCGGCGACCACCAGATAGGGGCGGGTGAAGCCGCTGTTGAAGATGTCGGCGTAGGTGCCCGACAAGCCATCGACGTAGAAGGCCTTGGGACGGATGTATTCCAGCAGGCTGTGGAAACTGCCGAGCACCCCGCGGGTGGTCTGGATGCCGGCGATGAAGACGGCGTCCGCGCCGGTCAGCTGCTGGACCACCTGTTCGAACACCGGGCCGCGGGCCAACTGGTAGACGTCCTCAATGGCGGCGAGCTCGGCGGCCAGGGAACGGTCCAGCGCATCGCTGCGTCCGCTCTGCTGGCGAAAGGCACTGAAGCGGTCGGTGATGCGCCAGGCTTCCAGGCCTTCGTCTCTCAGGCTCTGCTTGACGTCGTCGAGGTTGCGATAGCCCAGCGAGCGCAGCAGCCGACCCACGGAGATGCCGGTGGTGTTGGTGCGCTGGGCAATGCTGTCGGCGGTCTCGAAGGGCAACTTCTCCGGATTGGCCAAGAGGTAGCCGGCGACGCGTTTGCCAGTGGGGGTGAGGTCGGCGAAGGCGCCTTCGAGGGCTTGGAAGAAAAGTGGCTTGGTCACACCAGATAGCCTGCGATGTTATCGAGCTGTCATTAAGAGCTCCGTTGTTCGAAAGCTAACATCGGTTTTCCAGGCGTCGCAAGCGGCGACACGCCGGTTGTTACCCAAGTGTCGCAAAGCGGGATTTGGGGTCGTTAGGAGATAAGCCAGTAGCGGCTCAACGGCTCGGAAGGAGGGTGGCGGCGTCCCGAGCGAGACGCCGCGGCACAGCCGGAGGTCAACCCAGCGGCGACTCCATGTGCGAGGTGCGCTCGACGGCGCCGTAGCGATCGCCGACCGCATGGGCACGTTCCAGCAGGATCTTTAGCTCGGCCAGGTCCTGGGCGATGCGGGTGCCAGGGTCGCGGCGCAGCAGCCGGGCGAACAGATGGCCGAGGCGACCGGCTGGCGGCTCGTAGGCCATGACCGCCGTCACCTCGGTACCGCCGGGCACGTCGGCGAAGCTGACCCAGCCCAGGTTGTTCAGGCCGGCGTAACCGCACGAGCGCCAGCCGATCAACTGGCCGGGGATGTCGTCGGTGACTTCGGCGTCCCATTCGAAACGCCCCATGGGTGCCTTGACCACCCAGTGGGAGTAGCGGTCGTTGAGCACGTCCACGCGTTCGATATGGCGCATGAAGATCGGCAGGTTGGAGAAGTCGCGCCAGAAGCGATAGAGCTCATCGCGGGGGCGGGCGATGACGACCCGGCGGGTCTGGGAGGCCGCCGAATGCCAGGCCAGCGAACGGCGGACGTCGCGTTCGAAACGCACCTTGGTCAGGGTACTCTTGATTGAGCAGTGTCCGCGCAAGCCACGTTTCAGCAGCCAGGCACCGGTGGCGCCGGTCAGCAGGCCGAGCAGACCGCCACGCGCCAGGCCGCGGCTGATCAGCAGACCACCGCCGGCCACGGAGGCCAGGCGTTCGACGCCCTTGATAGCAGCGGCGTCGCGAGGCGGAGGAGCGAGAGGGGGAGTGGGGGCATCTAGGTGCATGGCAGATTCTCCTTTAGCTGTGGAAAAGACCTGCCCAGAGCCCCCGCCGTTCCCTAGCCGGTCAGGCCCAGTACCCGGAAGACGAAGGCGTATTCCAGGGCCACGTCGCGCAATGCCTGGTAACGCCCGCTCATGCCGCCGTGGCCGGCGCCGAATTCGGTCTTGAGCAGGAGCAGGGGCGCCTGATCGGTCCGCCGCTCGCGCAGCCGCGCCACCCACTTGGCGGCTTCCCAGTACTGCACCCGGGTGTCGTGATAGCCCGCCACCGCCAGGATGGCCGGATAGGCCTGGGCCTTCACGTTTTCATAGGGCGCGTACCCGGCGATGCGTACGCGCACTTCCGGCTCGTTCGGATCGCCCCATTCGTCGTACTCGGTCACGGTCAGCGGCAGATCAGGCTTGAGCATGGTGTTGAGCACATCGACGAAGGGCACCTCGGCGATGGCGGCGGCATAGAGTTCGGGCCGCTGGTTGACGACCGCGCCGATCAGCAGGCCCCCGGCGCTGCCACCGCTGATGACCACCTGTTGCGGGGTCGTCAGGCCCTGTTCCAGCAGATGCTCGGTGCAGGCGATGAAGTCGTCGAAGGTGTTCTGCTTGTGCTCCAGCTTGCCGCTGCGATACCAGGCTTCACCCAGTTCGCCGCCGCCGCGGACATGGGCGATGGCGAAGCGCACGCCGCGATCCAGCAGACTCAGGCGGGCGTGGGAGAACCAGGGATCGAGGCTGTGGCCATAGGCGCCGTAGCCGTAGAGATAGAGCGGCGCGCTCTGCGGCAGGTCGCGACGACCGACCAGGCTGACGGGGATGCGGGTGCCATCGGCGGCGGTGGCCCACAGGCGGCGGCTCTCGTAGGCGTCGGCGTCGAACGGGCCTTCCACCGGGACCTGCTTGAGCACCCGCTGGGTGCCGCTGGCCAGATCCAGTTCGCGGATCTCGGCGGGGCGATTGAGCGCCTCGTAGCGCAGGCGCATGACCGGACTGGCGAATTCCAGCACGTCCATGGCATCCAGGCTGTAGACCTCGTCCGGCAGGTCGACGCGATAGGGCGCCTGCCCATAGGGGCGCACCTCCAGTATCGGCAGTCCGGCGGTACGCAGGCTGAGCACCAGGGCGTGGGCGCCGAGGCTGGCATCCTCCAGCATCACCTCGGGGTCGTGGGGCACCAGCAGTTGCCAGTGCGCGCGGGTGGGACTGCTCTCGGCGGCCTGGTAGAGGGCGAAGTTGATGCCGTCCTGGTTGCTGCGGATGTACCAGCCATCGACGCCATGATCGGGAAAGTACTCGTGACCTTCCTCGCGTGGGGCCAGGCAGACGAAGGCCTCGTCCGGCCGGTCCGCGTCCAGCACCCAGGCTTCGCTGGTGGTCTTGCTGTGGGACAGCAACAGCAGCTTGCGCTCTGAGCTCGAACGATAGCAGCCGAGAAAGAAGCGCCCATCGGTCTCGTGAAAGACCAGTTGCGGCTCGGCATCGCCCAGGTGATAGCGATAGAGCTTGTGCGGACGATGGGATTCGTCGCGCTCGCCAAAGAACAGGGTACGGCTGTCGTTGGCCCAGGTCAGGCTGCCGTCGCATTCCTCGAAGGGCAGTTCGGTCACCAGGCCGGTGGCCAGCTCCTTCACATAGAGCCGGTAGGTCTCATCGCCCACCTGATCGAGGCTGTAGGCGAGGCGGGTCTGGTCCGGGCTGATGGTGAAGCGGCCCACGGAGAGAAAGCCGCCGTCGGCGATGGCATTGCCGTCGAACAGCAATTCCTCGGTCGCGGGATCGGGCGTCAGGTCGCCATTGGCCGGGCGGCGGCAGCGATAGTTGCGGCCGTATTCGTCACCGGCTTGGGTACGCTGATAGTAGAGATAGTCGCCGCGGGGGACGGGCAGGGACAGGTCCGTCTCGCGAATGCGCGCGCGGATCTCCTCGAACAGCTGCTCGCGCAGGGCGGCCTCGGGTGCCAGTTGGGCTTCAAGGTAGGCGTTCTCGGCCTCCAGGTGCGTCAGCACCTCGGGGGCGTCACGGTTTTCCAGCCAGACGTAGGGATCGTCGCCAGGGGCGCGGCGGGCAATGGGGGCTTGGGTCATGCGGGCTCCTTGGGCGCCGCGCAAAGACACGCGGGCGGGGCAAAACCGCTATCATAGGCTTCTCCTTTCCGCTATCGCCATGGATCGCAATGACCGAGCAAGAGTACCTGATCGCCTGGGCCGTCTACGCCATCGCCGCGCTGCTGTTGTTGGTGGTGTCTTTCAAGGCCACCGGCTGGCTCTGGCGCTGGCTGCGCGAACCCATCCGGCTGGTGGTGGCCGTGCTGCTGGTGACGCCGGCCCTGGTGGACGCCGAGCATGGCCTCTATGCCCCGGCCATCGCCGTGACGGTGCTGGACCTGGTATTCAAGGTGGGCAACAGTGCCTGGTCGGCGGTGGCCAACCTGGCGGCTGCCGGCACCATCGGCGTGGTGCTCTACCTGATCTTCGTCCTCTGTCGCTGGCTGTACCGCCGCTCCCATCCGCGTCCCGCGCCGGTCGTCGGCGAAGGGCCGACGGATGATCCGCAACCGGAATCGCCGATGACCCCACGGACCCCGGCAACCCCAGTCGAGCGCCGCGAACCCCGGGGTCGCAGCGAGCGCGTCGAACCCCGTCTGTAATCCAGGCTTGCGCCCAGGACGTGACCCCTTCAGCATGATTGCGAAGGGCAGCGGCTGCAGCCGCCGTTGAACCAGGCAGCCACCCCGGAGGGACGGACATGTGCGAATTGCTGGGCATGAGTGCCAACGTGCCCACGGATCTGGTCTTCAGTCTCCAGGGCCTCATGCAGCGGGGCGGTCGTACCGGTCCGCATCGGGACGGTTGGGGCGTGGCCTTCTACGAGGGCAGGGGCCTGCACCTGTTCAAGGATGCCCTGCCAGGCGCCGATTCCGAGGTGGCCAAGCTGGTCCAGGGCTACCCGATCAAGAGCCACACGGTGATCGGCCATATCCGTCACGCCAACGTCGGGTCGGTCAATCTGGCCAATACCCACCCCTTCGTACGGGAACTTGGCGGCCGCTATTGGAGCTTTGCCCATAACGGCCAGCTGCAGGATTTCCATCCCGAGCCGCGTTTCTACCGGCCGGTGGGTGATACCGACAGCGAGACGGCCTTTTGCAGCCTGCTGGACCAGGTCCGCGAGCGCTTTCCCGAACCCGTCCCGGTGGAGATGCTGTTGCCGCAGCTGGTGAATGCCTGCGACGGCTTTCGCAAGAAGGGCGTCTTCAATTGCCTGCTCAGCGACGGCGACTGGCTGTTCAGCTTCTGCACCACCAAGCTGGCCCATATCACCCGCCGCGCCCCCTTCGGTCCGGCCCAGTTGCGTGATGCGGAAGTCCATATCGATTTCAAGGCCGAGACCACGCCCAATGACGTCGTCACCATCATCGCTACCGAGCCGCTGACCTCCGACGAGGTCTGGACCCTGCACCAGCCCGGGGAATGGCATCTCTGGTGGGATGGCGAGATCGTCTCCCAGGGTCGCGTCTAGACAGGAAGCCACTTCACGATGCTGCGCAGTTATATTCGTCTGCTGTTGTTCACCCTGGCCTTGCTGGTAGGGGTGCAGATCCCCGGCTTCATGCTCGACTACGAGCAGCGCGTGGATGCCCATCGCCTCGAATCCGATCAGGCCCTGAGCGGCTTCAGACGGACCGCGCAGCAGTACTTCGAAGGCAATCTCGACGGCTTGCTGGCGCATTACCGGGCCAGCGAGGATCCGGTCTTTCGCAGCGACGCCGACAGCCTCGGCGTACTGCTGCGCCGTAATGCGCTGTTCAACGAAGAGTGGCAGGCGCTGCAGGGTCCCTGGTACCAGCGGGCCTGGCACATCCTGGTACGGCCCAACAGCGAACTGCGCGACGAGACCCTGCAGCAGTATCGCTATCAGGTAGTGCTTACCCCCGAAGCCATCGGCTGGGGGATAGGGCTGGGCTTGGCCCTGGCGATAACGGTGGAAACCCTCGCGCTCTGGCTTTCAATCCTGCTCTATCCGCGGCGTCCAGCCCGGCGGGTTTCCTAGCCTTCAAAAAAATTTCACGTTTTCAGGCGTTTAGCTGAAAAAAGGGCTTGACGCTAAAGTCCCGCGCTGTAGAATGCGCACCCACAGCAGGCACGTAGCTCAGTTGGTTAGAGCACCACCTTGACATGGTGGGGGTCGTTGGTTCGAATCCAATCGTGCCTACCAAACAAAACCCGCACTGCTGGCGGGTAAGAAAAAAGGCGATCCGAAAGGGTCGCCTTTTTTCGTTTGGGGTTTTATTGGGGGGTGGCAGCGGTGAGGGCTTCAGATGGGTCCCGGCGACATACTGCTCGGCCCTGGCCTTTGCCTCGGCGAAGGCGAGGCGCTAGGCGTCTCGCTGTCGGGCGGTCATCGGCCAGGTGAGCGCAACGAACGCCATTCCGCCACCCACCAGTAGCAGCGCTGCACTCAGGCTCCAGTGCTGCGCGACGAAGCCGATCGCGGCCGGACCGATGAGAATGCCGGCATACCCGATGGTGGTGATCGCTGCAATGGCGTGGCTTGCCGGCATCCGGGTCTGCCGTCCGGCGGCACTGAAGAGCACGGGGACGATGTTGGAAGCCCCGAGGCCAACCAGCAGAAAGCCTGCGAAGGCAAAGGGCTGGGTGGGTGCCAGGACCGCCATCAGGAAGCCTGCCGCGGCGAGCAGACCGCCGCCTACGACCACTTTCAGGCCGCCCAGCGTCTTCACGATCCAGTCGCCGGTCAGGCGGCCAATGGTCATCGCCAAGGCAAATACCGTGTAACCGAAGCCGGCCTGCGCCGGGTCGACGCCATGCGCATCGATCAAAAACAGGGCGCTCCAGTCCAGGATCGCGCCTTCGCCGAGAAAGATCAGAAAACAGAGCAAGCCGATGAAGGCGACGATCCCGCGCGGCAGTGTAAACAACGGGGTATGTCCGGCGTCATGATTGCCGTAGGGCAGCAGACCCTTGATCGAGACCGCGAGTAGCACGATCAGCAGCGCGCTGAACACCAGGGTCGCCACCAGCGGTTGGATTCCAGCCCCCAGCAGAACGCTCATGCCGCCGGCGCCGACGATCCCGCCGACACTGAACAGGCCGTGGAAGCCGGACATCATGTTGCGACCGCTGTCCTTCTCGACCATCACGGCCTGAATGTTGATCGCGACGTCCAGCGCGCCAACGCTTGCCCCGAACAAGGCCAGGGCGATGGCCATGCCGAAGATCGAATCGGCGACGGCAAGCAGCGGCAGCACCAGGGCAAGTGCTACCGAGCTGGTCGCGATCACCGCGCGACAGCCGAAGCGGCTGGCGAGGATGCCGACGATGGGCATCGCGACAATGGATCCCAGGCCCAGGCAAAGCAGGAGAAGGCCAAGCGTCGAATCATCGGCGCCGATCCTCGCCTTGGCGACGGGCACCAGGGGTGCCCACGCGGCCATGGCAGAACCCGCAATGAGGAAGCCAGCGCGGGTCGCCCATTGCTCGATCGCTCCCGAAGGCTCTTGGGCGGCGAGTTGCACGTGTTGCATTGGATAGGCTCCGGATAGGGTGACAGGAGGAGTAATCGCACCTCATACCAGTGTTAGCTGATCATGCATGATTAAGCAAGAATGCGCACAATCGTGCATATCAAGGCTGTATTTGCAGCCCGTGTAGGCCGTGCCTGATCCGGGTGGGTTAGAAGCTGGCTGGCATCGAGGTATCGGCAGGACCGGGTGGCTCTGCCTGCGGGGAGGGGGTGGAAGCCTGTGCGAATCCGTGGGCGGGCGGAGTCTCAGCATGGCGACAGGCTCAGGTGCATTCGTGCACCGGCGGCCTCTCCTGCAGCGGCAGTCCATGGCCGGCACCTTGAAATTCAGGCGCCGGCGGCTGTGGACGGGTCCCGCCGAGGCCCGTGCGGGAGGGGTAGGGTTTGGGTCAGCTGGACCTGGTAACAACATCCGCATCGGTGGCGGGTAATGGAAAGGGGCGATCCGAGAGATCGCCCCTTTCGTGTCTGGCTGCTCCGCACGCTGGGATCGAGGCGGACTAGCCGGGCATCGGGTCTTTTAACAGGGCGACCCTGCGATCGCCCTGTTGCCCCTGCCAAGCCATCAGCTGCTCGGGGTGACGGTCTCGGTGAAGGAGCCTGCCGGCTGCAGCCCATGCTTGTTCGCCGTGAAGTCCAGGGCCGTCGAGGCGTAGCGCACGCCATCCTGAACCTGCTTGAGCGTCAGGTTGGCCTCATAGAACTTGTCGCTGGCCAATTGCTTGGCCGCCTGGTCGACGTCCGTCATGGTCTGCTTGAGCGGTGCCAGGGCGATGGCCGTGTCGATATCCACATCGGCCAGGCGCAAGGTTTCTGCAGCACCCTTGGCGTCGCCATGCTTGAGTTTGTTATTGGCATCGGCCACCGCCTTAACTTTCTGCGGGCTGGCCATGTAACTGTCCTGTACTACGGTATCGCCCCAGATGGGTAACCAGGACGTTACGGTAGTGCTGGTATCGGCCTTGCCCTGATTGTCCTTGACCTGCAATTCGCTCGCGGCTTTTTTCAGCGCGGTATTGTCCGATTGCGCAAGTTTGAGTGCCTGCTGGGCGTCCTTGACATGGGATACCGCCTGCTTCGTTTGCCCCTGGAAGAGTTCCAGGCGTGCGGCGGAGATGTCGGTAAAGGCCCGTTGTCCCTGGGTGGACAGGGCCTGGAAGCTACCCAGTTCGTTTGCCGAGGGGGCTTGGTTCGCGGCGATGGCCGCAGATGAGCAGGCGGCTACGATGGCGACGACAAGCATGCTCTTTGCCAGTTTATTCTTGACGTTCATTTGCTGCCTCCAGCGGATATGCAATTGAAGTAAGGCTATCGCTCAGGTACCAGAACCAGGTTCTGCAGTGCCTGGAATCGATACTCCGCCGTATCGCTTAACACTGGATTAATAGGTGCGGGGCTTTTCTTGAATAGCCGCTGAACAAGTTGGCACAGCTAACTACGCGTGATCTTTCCGCGCCTTGATTGAAGTGCGGAATTGATCGGGTCGGGCGTGAGTCTGGTTTGCGCGTTAGAACTTTCCGGAAGTGCGAATAAAGGTTCTGCCGATTGCTCGGGAGGGTGTGACCGCGTGCCTCGGTCGTGATGCCCGGGGTTTTCACGTAGACTGGCGGACGATTTTTCTTGGGGCTTCGTTGCTTCGCCAAGGCGCGAGCAGGGGTCCGTTACCGCGAGGAGAGAGTGATGACGCAGGGTGGTGAAGGGCGGCAGATCGGTAAAGGCGGCTGCCTGGGATTGATCCTGCTATCGATCCTGTTCGCGGTCGTGGTCTTCGGCTCCATCATCTATGTCTATCGCCACAATGCGACGCCGGCCAATCGGGCCAACGAGCAGCAGGCCATCGATCAGTGCCTGGCGCGGGCCAATGCCCCGGAAACCTCGCCGGCCGATCGCCAGGCGCTCATGGAAAATTGCCAGGAAATGCAGAAGCAGTTCCTCAAGAAGTACCCCGACGCGGCCCGTTGAGCCGGCGACTGTTCCTCTCGAGGTTGCGCCAGGTCTCAGTTTCTGAAAGGATTTCCGTCCCAAACTTTCCAGTGATCCTTTCGCGTCGCCCGGAATGCCTTGCGGCCCTGCCACTGTGCGGCGGGATTTCCAGCGGTGCGGCTGCTTACTGGCCAATCCCACCATGTGGCCCTTGGTATGGGTCACCACTGAGTTGAGGAGGCGCCATGCCTGTCATTACTCTCCCCGACGGTAGCCAACGTCCATTCGACAAGCCCGTCACCGTAGCCGAAGTCGCCCAGTCCATTGGTGCCGGTCTCGCCAAGGCCACCATCGCCGGTCGCGTCGATGGCCAGCTGCGCGATGCCAGCGATCTCATCGAGCAGGATGCCAACCTGCAGATCATCACCGCGAAGGACGAGGACGGCCTGGAGATCATCCGCCACTCCTGCGCCCACCTGGTGGGTCATGCGGTCAAGCAGCTGTTCCCGACCGCCAAGATGGTCATTGGTCCGGTGATCGACGAAGGCTTCTACTACGACATCTCCTTCGAGCGTCCCTTTACCCTGGATGACCTCTCGGCCATCGAGACGCGGATGCGCGAGCTGATCGACAAGGACTACGACGTCATCAAGAAGATGACGCCGCGCGCCGAGGTCATCGAGGTGTTCAAGGCCCGGGGTGAGGAGTACAAGCTGCGCCTGATCGACGACATGCCCGAGGAGCAGGCCATGGGCCTGTACTACCACGAGGAATACGTCGACATGTGCCGGGGCCCGCACGTGCCCAACACCCGCTTCCTCAAGGCGTTCAAGCTGACCAAGCTGTCCGGCGCCTACTGGCGTGGCGACGCCAAGAACGAGCAGCTGCAGCGCATCTATGGCACCGCCTGGGCGGACAAGAAGCAGCTGGCGGCCTACATCCAGCGCATCGAGGAAGCCGAGAAGCGCGACCACCGCCGCATCGGCAAGCAGCTGGATCTCTTCCACTTGCAGGAAGAAGCGCCCGGCATGGTGTTCTGGCACGCCAACGGCTGGACCGTCTACCAGGTGCTCGAGCAGTACATGCGCAAGGTCCAGCGCGAGCACGGCTACCAGGAGATCAAGACGCCCCAGGTGGTTGATCGCATCCTCTGGGAACGTTCGGGGCACTGGTCCAACTACGCCGAGAACATGTTCACCACGGCCTCGGAAAACCGCGACTTCGCGGTCAAGCCCATGAACTGCCCCTGCCACGTGCAGGTGTTCAACCAGGGGCTGAAGTCCTACCGCGACCTGCCGCTGCGCCTGGCCGAATTCGGTGCCTGCCACCGCAACGAGCCGTCCGGCGCCCTGCACGGCATCATGCGCGTGCGTGGCTTCACCCAGGACGACGCCCATATCTTCTGTACCGAAGAGCAGGTGGAGAAGGAAGCGGCCGATTTCATCAAGCTGACCCTGCAGGTCTATGCCGACTTCGGTTTCACCGACGTGATCATGAAGCTCTCCACGCGCCCGGCCAAGCGCGTCGGCTCCGAAGAGCTGTGGGATCGCGCCGAGAAGGCTCTGGCCGATGCGCTGGATGCCTCGGGTCTGGAGTGGGAATACCAGCCGGGCGAGGGCGCCTTCTACGGGCCGAAGATCGAGTTCACCCTCAAGGACTGCCTGGGTCGTAACTGGCAGTGCGGTACCCTGCAGTACGATCCGAACCTGCCGGAGCGCCTCGACGCCAGCTACATCTCCGAGGACAACAGCCGTCAGCGTCCGGTAATGCTGCACCGCGCCATCCTCGGCTCCTTCGAGCGCTTCATCGGCATGCTCATCGAGCACTATGCCGGTCTGTTCCCGGCCTGGCTCGCCCCGACCCAGGCGGTGGTGCTCAATATCACCGACAAGCAGGCCGATTTTGCCCAGCAGGTCGTCGGCGAATTGAACGCTGAGGGCTTCCGGGCCAAAGCCGACTTGAGAAACGAGAAGATCGGCTTTAAAATCCGCGAGCATACTTTGCTCAAGGTTCCCTATCTCCTGGTCATTGGAGACCGGGAGGTTGAGACACGATCCGTTGCCGTGCGTACCCGTGAAGGCGTTGATCTGGGCTCCATGCCCATCGAGCGTTTCCGCGAGCTGCTCACGCAAGCGGTTTCCCGGCGTGGCCGGCAAGATTCGGAGTAATCACTATCAAGCAGCGTGACATGAGACAAGACAAGCGAGCCGCCCCCCGGGCACCGATCAACGAAAATATCACCGCCCGGGAAGTTCGCCTTATTGGCGCCGATGGTCAGCAAGTAGGCATCGTCTCCATCCAGGAGGCCCTGCAGGCTGCTGAAGACGCCAAGCTGGATCTGGTGGAAATCACCGCCGACGCCGTACCCCCGGTCTGCCGGATCATGGACTACGGCAAGCACGTCTTCGAGAAGAAGAAGCAAGTCGCGGCGGCGAAGAAGAACCAGAAGCAGGCTCAGGTCAAAGAAATCAAGTTTCGTCCAGGGACGGAAGAAGGGGATTACCAGGTAAAACTACGCAACCTGGTACGTTTCCTAACCGAGGGGGACAAGGCCAAGGTCTCGTTGAGATTCCGTGGTCGGGAGATGGCCCACCAGGAGCTGGGCATGGAGCTGTTGAAGCGGGTCGAAGCTGACCTCGCCGAACATGGCGCCGTTGAGCAGCATCCTAAGATGGAAGGACGCCAACTCATCATGGTCATCGCCCCCAAGAAGAAAAAGTAACTACCAGGGCACTGGCAGGCCTTGCTGTTATGCGTAATCACTCAATGCGGAGTATCCGAACATGCCAAAGATGAAAACCAAAAGCGGCGCTGCAAAGCGCTTCGTGAAAACTGCTGGTGGCATCAAGCACAAGCACGCTTTCAAGAGCCACATTCTGACCAAGATGACCACCAAGCGTAAGCGTCAGCTGCGCGGTACGTCGCTGATGCATGCATCCGACGTCCAAAAGGTCGAGCGCATGCTGCGCCTTCGTTAATCCTGGTCAAGAATCTAGAGGAAGTTACTCATGGCTCGTGTTAAGCGTGGCGTCATCGCTCGTCGCCGTCACAAGAAAATCCTGAAGCTCGCCAAAGGCTACTATGGTGCCCGTTCGCGCGTCTTCCGCGTCGCTAAGCAAGCGGTAATCAAGGCAGGCCAATACGCCTACCGTGACCGCCGTCAGAAGAAGCGTCAGTTCCGCGCTCTGTGGATCGCTCGTATCAACGCTGGTGCTCGTATCAACGGTCTGTCCTACAGCCGTCTGATCGCCGGCTTGAAGAAAGCGGCCATCGAGATCGACCGCAAGGTACTGGCCGATCTGGCCGTGAACGAAAAAGCGGCGTTTGCTGCGATTGTCGAGAAAGCTAAAGCTTCGCTGGCTTAAGCCCCCCGGCAATCTCGCGCCTCTGGCGCGAAGCAACGTTATCAATAGGGGAAGAGCCTCATAGCTCTTCCCCTATTTTGTATCTGGAGTCCCTAGATGGAAAACCTGGATGCGCTGGTCTCCCAAGCACTGGAGGCCGTGCGGCACACCGAAGACACCAATGCCCTGGAACAGCTCCGGGTCAATTACCTGGGCAAGAAGGGTGAGCTGACCCAGATCATGAAGACCCTGGGCCACCTCACCGCTGAGGAGCGTCCCCAGGCTGGCGCGCTGATCAACGCCGCCAAGGAACGTGTCCAGGACGCAATCAACAGCCGCAAGGCGACGCTGGAGCATGCTGCATTGGCCGCTCGCCTCGCCGCAGAACGCATCGACGTGACCCTGCCCGGGCGGGGCCAGGCCTCCGGTGGCCTGCACCCGGTCACCCGCACCCTGGAGCGTATCGAGCGTCTGTTCGCCAACATCGGCTATGGCGTCGCCACCGGTCCCGAGATCGAAGACGACTACCATAACTTCGAAGCGCTCAACATCCCCGGCCACCACCCGGCGCGGGCGATGCACGACACCTTCTACTTCAATGCGAACATGCTGCTGCGCACCCACACTTCGCCGGTGCAGATCCGTACCATGGAGAGCCAGCAGCCGCCGATCCGCATCATCTGCCCGGGTCGTGTCTATCGCTGCGACAGCGATCAGACCCACTCGCCGATGTTCCATCAGGTCGAAGGCCTGGTGATCGACGAGGAAGTCAGCTTCGCCGATCTCAAGAGCACCCTAGTAACCTTCCTGCGCGAATTCTTCGAGGAAGAGCTGGAAGTCCGCTTCCGTCCCTCCTACTTCCCCTTCACCGAGCCGTCGGCCGAGGTGGATATTCGCCGCCCGAGTCGCGATGGCGAACCGGCCTCGCGCTGGCTCGAGGTGCTGGGCTGCGGCATGGTCCACCCCAACGTCCTGCGCATGGCCGGCATCGATCCGGAGAAGTACCAGGGCTTCGCCTTTGGCATGGGCGCCGAGCGCCTGGCCATGCTGCGCTACGGGGTCAACGACCTGCGCCTCTTCTTCGACAACGATCTGCGCTTCCTGGCGCAATTCCGCTAGCTGCCAGACGGGAGTCCTATGAAATTCAGTGAACAATGGCTGCGTAGCTGGGTGAACCCTGCGGCTACGCACGAGGATCTGGTTGCCCGGCTGTCCATGGCCGGCCTGGAAGTGGACGGCGTCGAAGCGGCGGCCGGTAGCTTCCAGGGCGTCATCGTCGGCGAAGTGGTTTCCGTCGAGCGTCATCCCGATGCCGACAAGCTCAATGTCTGCCAGGTCAGCAACGGCCAGGAATCCTTCCAGGTGGTCTGCGGCGCGCCCAATGTGCGCGCGGGCCTTAAGGTGCCTTTCGCCACCGTCGGCGCCACGCTGCCCGGCGACTTCACCATCAAGAAGGCCAAGCTGCGCGGCGTGGAATCCCACGGCATGCTCTGCTCGGCCAGCGAACTGCAGATCAGCGACGACAACAGCGGCCTGCTGGAGCTGCCGGCCGGCGCGCCGGTGGGCGAGAGCATCCGCAGCTACCTGCAGCTGGACGACGCCATCATCGACGTCGACCTGACCCCGAACCGCGGCGACTGTCTGTCCATCGCCGGTCTGGCGCGGGAAGTGGGTGCCCTGTACAACGCCGCGGTCGAGCCGCTGCAGGTCGAGGCCGTAGCGGCTACGCACCAGGAAACCCGTCCGGTCGAGGTGCTGGCTCCCCAGGCCTGCCCGCGCTACCTGGGTCGCGTAGTGAAGAACGTCGACCTGTCCCGCCCGACCCCGGACTGGATGGTCGAGCGTCTGCGCCGCAGTGGCGTGCGCAGCATCGACGCCGCCGTCGACGTCACCAACTACGTGATGCTCGAACTGGGTCAGCCCATGCATGCCTTCGATCTGGACCAGATCAAGGGCGGCATCCGCGTGCGCCTGGCCGATGCCGGCGAACGCCTGGTGCTGCTGGATGGCCAGGACATCGAACTGCGCAACGACACCCTGGTGATCGCCGACCACGAACGTGCCCTGGCCATCGCCGGCGTCATGGGTGGCGAGCACAGCGGCGTTGCTGCCGGTACTCGTGACCTGTTCCTGGAAAGCGCCTTCTTCGACACCATCGCCGTGGCCGGCAAGGCCCGTTCCTACGGCCTGCACACCGATTCATCCCACCGCTTCGAGCGGGGCGTGGACTTCGAGCTGGCGCGCAAGGCCATGGAGCGGGCGACCCGCCTGCTGCTGGACATCGTCGGCGGTGAGCCGGGTCCGGTGATCGAGGCGGTCAGCGCCGAGCACCTGCCGCAGGTCGAGCCGATCCTGCTGCGCGCCGAGCGCATCGAGCGCGTCCTGGGTCTGACCCTGGACGATGCCCAGGTCGAGCGTCTGCTCAGCGGCCTGGGTCTGGCCGTGGCCCGCCTGGAAGCCGGTCGTTGGCAGGTGGGCGTACCCAGCCACCGCTTCGACATCAGCATCGAAGTGGACCTGATCGAAGAGCTGGCGCGCCTCTATGGTTACAACCAGCTGCCGATCCGTTTCCCCCAGGCGCGCCTGGCGCCGCAGCCCCTGCCCGAGAGCAAGGGCGAGCTGAGCCAGCTGCGTCGCCTGCTGGTGGCCCGTGGTTACCAGGAAGCCATCACCTACAGCTTCATCGACGAAAAGACCTTCCGTCTGTTCGCCCCTGAGGCGCAGCCGGTGATGCTGGCCAATCCCATCTCCACCGACATGGCCGCCATGCGCTCGTCGCTGTGGCCCGGTCTGGTCAAGGCCGTGCAATACAACCTCAACCGTCAGCAGGACCGCGTCCGGCTGTTCGAGTCGGGGCTGAGATTCGTCGGTCAGCTGGAAGGCCTGGTACAGGAAAACGTACTGGCTGGTGCTGTGTGCGGTTCGCGTCTGCCGGAGAGCTGGTCGTCCGGTCGTGAGGCGGTGGACTTCTTCGACGTTAAGGCCGACGTCGAGGCGCTGCTGGCACAGTCCGGTGCGGGTTCTGACTTCCGCTTCGTCGCAGGCGAGCATCCGGCCTTGCACCCGGGGCAGACCGCGCTGATCGAACGGGCAGGGCAGCCAGTCGGCTACCTGGGCGCCCTGCATCCGGAAGTGGCGCGCGAACTGGACGTGGATCGTCCGGTGTTCCTCTTCGAGCTGGTGCTGGATGCCCTGACCACCGGCAGCCTGCCGCGCTTTGGCGAGCTGTCGCGCTTCCCGGAAGTGCGGCGTGACCTGGCGCTGGTGGTGGACGAAACCGTAGCCGCAGGCGACCTCCTGGCCGACATCCGTGAAAACGCCGGAGAAGGCCTCAAGGAGCTGCGTCTGTTCGACGTCTACCAAGGCAAAGGCATTGATCCACATAGAAAAAGCGTCGCCATCGGCTTGACCTTGCAACATCCATCGCGCACATTAACCGATGAAGAAGTCAACGAAACGACGCAGAAAATCCTCGTTTCTCTGGAAAGAAGGTTCAACGCCACCTTAAGGAAATAGCGCATGGGGGCCCTGACGAAAGCTGAGATGGCCGAACGTCTGTTTGAAGAGCTCGGTCTGAACAAACGTGAAGCCAAGGAATTGGTCGAACTGTTCTTCGAAGAAATTCGTCATGCGCTCGAAAGCAACGAGCAGGTCAAGTTGTCCGGTTTCGGCAACTTCGACCTGCGCGACAAGCGCCAGCGCCCCGGACGCAATCCCAAGACAGGGGAGGAGATACCCATCACGGCGCGCCGTGTGGTGACCTTCCGCCCCGGGCAGAAACTCAAAGCCAGGGTCGAGGCCTATGCTGGAACCAAGTCATAACGACGAGCTGCCGGTCATACCGGGCAAGCGCTACTTCACCATCGGTGAGGTGAGCGATCTCTGCCTGGTCAAACCGCACGTGCTGCGCTACTGGGAACAGGAATTTCCCCAGCTGAACCCGGTGAAGCGCCGCGGCAACCGGCGCTACTACCAGCGCCACGACGTGCTGATGATCCGCCAGATCCGCTCGCTGCTGTACAACGAAGGCTTCACCATCGGCGGGGCACGCCAGCGCCTCACCCAGGGCGACGAGACCCGCGACGAGGGTTCGCAGTACCACCAGCTCATCCGCCAGATGATCAGTGAACTCGAAGAAGTCCTCGTCGTACTGAAGAAGTGAAAAAAAGCTTCCATTAATCAAAGCGTTGCAGTAAGATGCACGCCGTTCCCTAGAGGAACATAGTCGGGGCGTAGCGCAGCCTGGTAGCGCACTTGCATGGGGTGCAAGGGGTCGAGTGTTCGAATCACTCCGTCCCGACCAAAAAACCCTAAAAAAATCCAGTCACTTAGCGGTGACTGGATTTTTTTTTGCCCAATGATTTTTTCTGCGTGCCCTAGAAAGTCGCTTCTGGTTGCCAATTGAGATTGTCTGCACGATAGTTTCGACTGAACGGATTAAGCTCTATGGGGAGGGGTCGTCATGGACAGGACGCAGTATTCTGAGCGTGACATCTGCACGAAGCTTATAACTCCGGCCATACAGCAAGCAGGCTGGCTGCAGCACCAGTTTCGTGAGGAAGTAAGTCTCACTGACGGTCGTGTAATCGTGCGAGGGAAGTTGGCGACCCGAATAAAGAATCCTGATGCCAAAGGTGGCCCTAAACGTGCGGATTTTGTTCTTTATGCCCGCCCGAGCGTACCTATTGCAGTGATTGAGGCCAAACAAGCCAAGTTTTCTGTCGGGCATGGAATGCAGCAGGCTCTAGCTTATGCGGAGATGTTGGATGCCCCATTTGCTATTAGTAGCAACGGCGGAGGATTTCTCTTTCACGACCGCACCGGCTTAACGCAGCCCATCGAGCGTGAGCTCTCTCTCACAGAGTTCCCATCACTAGACGATCTGTGGCCGCTTTACCAGAAATGGAAGGGGCTTGGCACAGACACTGCGGTCAAACTCGTCGAACAGCCTTTTTACTCCGACGGCAGTGGCAAGGAGCCGCGTTATTACCAGCGCGTCGCCATCAATCGCGCTATCGAGGCCATCGCCAAGGGCCAGCAACGCGTGTTGTTGGTCATGGCTACCGGCACCGGCAAAACCTACACAGCCTTCCAAATCATCTGGCGACTGTGGAAGGCCAAGGCCAAGAAGCGCATCCTATTTTTGGCCGACCGCAACATTCTCGTCGACCAGACCATGCAGCAGGATTTCGCCCCTTTTGGCGAAGTGATGCACAAGGTCACCAATCGCGAGGTCAAGAGAAACTACGAAATCTATCTGGCGCTCTATCAGGCTGTGACCGGGCGTGAGGAGTGGAAGCAGATCTATCGGCAGTTCCCGGCCGACTTCTTCGATCTAGTTGTAATCGACGAATGCCATCGCGGCAGTGCCGCTGATGACTCTGCATGGCGGGACGTGCTCGACTACTTCAACAGCGCCACCCACCTGGGTCTGACCGCCACACCCAAGGAAACGAAGGAAGTCAGCAACATCACCTACTTTGGTGACCCTGTGTATACGTATTCGCTCAAGCAGGGCATCGAAGATGGCTTCCTCGCTCCTTATAAGGTCATCCGCATTGCTACTGATGCCGACGCCGTGGGCTACACTCCCGAGAAGGGCAAGGTCGATAAGCTCGGCCAAACGGTGGAGCAGCGCCAATACAACACTAAGGATTTCGACCGCAATCTAGTGCTGGAAAAGCGCACTAGGCTCGTGGCCAGCAAAGTGTGGGAATACCTCAAAGCCACTGACCCGATGGCCAAGACCATCGTGTTTTGCGACGACCAGGATCACGCCGAGCGGATGCGGCAAGAGCTGGTCAAGCTCATACCCGCTGCTTCTAGCAACCGTCGCTACGTGATGCGCATTACCGGTGACGACAACGAAGGTAAGGCTCAGCTTTCCTACTTCATCGATAACGACGAGCTTTACCCGGTCATCGCCACCACCTCCAAGCTGCTCACCACCGGAGTGGATGCCAAAACCTGCAAGCTCATCGTGCTGGACCAGAACATCAACTCAATGACCGAGTTCAAGCAGATCATCGGCCGTGGCACCCGCCTGCGCGAGGACTACCAGAAACTCTACTTCACCATCATGGATTTCAAGGGTGCCACGCGTTTGTTTGCTGACCCTGATTTTGACGGCGAGCCTGTGGTGATCTACGAGTCCAAATCTGATGAGCCTGTGGTCCCGCCAGAAGTAATCGAAGTGCCTGGTATTGGCGAGCAAGAGCCGCCGCCTTACGACCTCGATGCCACAGGCAGCGATGAAATACCCCCTGGTAGCATTACTGGCGGCACAGGTGGCGAGGGTCGCGTCAAATATGTGGTCGACGACGTAAACGTGCGCGTCGCGGTAGAGCGTTCGCAATACCTCGACGCCGACGGCAAACTCATCACCGAGGATTACCGCGTTCTGCTCAAGGACGATATCAAGAAAGCATTGCAGGCCGAATTCGGTACGCTCACCGATTTCCTGCGCCGCTGGAACAGTGCTGAGCGCAAGCAAGCTGTGCTCAAAGAACTGGCCGATAATGGCGTTCCACTTGAAATCCTGCAGCAGGCCGTCGCTAACGGCAGCGAGCTGGACGTCTTCGATCTGGTTGCGCACGTCGCTTTCGACCAGAAACCGCTCACCCGCCGCGAGCGTGCTAACAACGTCAAGAAGCGCGATGTGTTCGCTAAATACGGTGAGCAGGCTCGCGCCGTGCTAGAAGCCCTGCTGGATAAATTTGCCGACCACGGTGTGCAGGACATTGAAGACGCGAAGGTGCTGGAGCTACCACCGTTTGACCAGTTCGGCAGCAAAACCCAGATCCGTCGTAGCATCTTCGGCAGCGTCGAGCAATTCACCCGGGCCGTACAAGAGCTAGAACAGGCGCTCTACGACCAGAATGAACAGAAACAGGCCTGACTCCCCCCCGTCAGGTCATGTGAGTCGAGAATAATACGATGAATCTCAGCAGTACCATCAAATCCATCCAGGACATCATGCGTAAGGACGACGGCGTCGACGGCGACGCCCAACGTCTGGGCCAGCTTACCTGGATGCTCTTCCTAAAAGTATTCGACCAGCGCGAAGAAGAATGGGAAGACGACAACGCCGCCTACCAATCGCCGATACCCGAGCACTACCGCTGGCGTAACTGGGCCGCTTACAAGGCCGATGCTGACGGCAAAAAAAAACCGCAGATCGCGGGTAGCGAGTTGATCGGTTTCGTCAACAATGAACTGTTTCCTGCACTCAAAGATCAGATCGATGCTGACCGTAGCCCCCAGCACAAGGTCATTCGCGAAGTTTTCCGCGATGCCAACAACTACATGAAATCCGGCCCGCAGATGCTGGCAGTGATCGAAAAGTTAGAAGAGGCAATCAACTTCCACGACTTCAAAACCCGCGCCAACTTGGGTGACGTCTATGAGCAGATGCTCAACGACCTGCGTGGTGCCGGCAATGCGGGTGAGTTCTACACCCCGCGTGCGATTACTGCTTTCATGGCCGACCGCGTCAATCCGCGTCTGGACAAGCGCGAAACTATGATGGACCCGGCCTGCGGTACCGGCGGTTTTTTGACCGCTGTCATCGACCACTTCCGCAATCAGCTCAGCATCAAATCCAGTGCCGAAGACAAACGCGCCATTGAAGACCTAATCCATGGCATCGAAAAAAAGCAGCTACCTCACCTGCTGTGTACCACTAATATGCTGCTGCACGGCATCGATGTGCCCAGCCAGATCGAGCATAAGAACACGTTGGGCATAGGGTGGAACGAATGGAGCGCCAACGACAAGGTCGATTGCATCATCACCAACCCGCCTTTTGGCGGTTATGAGGATGATGGCGTCGGCAGCGATTACCCGGCCGATCTGCGCACCCGCGAGACCGCCGACATGTTCATGGCGCTCATCATCAAAAAGCTCTTGAGAGAAAACGGCCGCGCCGCCGTGGTGCTGCCCGATGGCTTTTTGTTTGGCGATGGCATCAAAGGCACGCTGAAAAAGCTGCTGGTACGCGACTGCAAGCTGCACACTATCATCCGCCTACCTAGGGGGGTGTTTGCGCCGTACACCACCATTAAGACCAATCTGCTGTTCTTCACCAAGGGCCGCGCGGCGGATGATGGCGCCGAGCACTTCCACACCGACACCATCTGGTTCTACGAACACCCCTATCCTCAGGGCTACAAGAGCTATTCCAAAACCAAACCCATCCGGCTAGAGGAATTCAAACCCGAGCAGGATTGGTGGGGCTCGGAGGAAAACGACTTTGCTGACCGCGTGGAAAACGAATTCGCGTGGAAGGTGGATTTCAAAACCAGACGTGAGCAGGCCGAGGCCGCCGCTAAACCGCACTGGCAGCGCGCTGAAGATCTGAACAACCAGGCCGCTGCACTGGAAGGCGAAGCGGGCTACTTACGCAAGAGCTTAGTAGGCACCACTGATGCTGCCTACCGTGAAAAGATCGACGCCCAGATCGCAGAGCTGCGCGCCAAAGCCGAAACACTGCGCCTTCGAGCTCGCGACGCCCAGGCGGCGGGCGATCGCCTTTACTGGCCGATCTTTAATCTCGACATTAAAAACCCCAACGCGCCGGAAGAAGAAACCCACGATGCGGATCTGCTGCTGGAGAAGTACAAAAAGCTGCTGTGCGAAATTGAAGAAACCGAAAACCAGCTTAAAAGCGAACTGGCCGCCGCACTGGCACATCACTTCGTCGGTGAGGCCGTCTGATGGACGCGCAGCAGTTTTTGGCCGAGTTTGGGCATATTGCCAGTGCACCGGGGGGCATTAGTAAGTTGCGGGAGTTAATTCTCCAGCTTGCAGTTTTCGGGAAACTTACGGAGCGCGTTGCAGATGACACCAGCGCACTTGAGTTGATAGAAGCCAACAAGATTATTCAGGAGAATTTGGTCGCACAAAAGCTGCTAAAGCGGCGGCCCGCTCCAAAGCCCGTCATTGAGAGCGATCATCCTTGGATGCTGCCGCCGGGTTGGGCTTGGACGCGTTTGGGTACAGTCACCAACTATGGTGATGCTCCTAAAGTTGAGTTTGAGGACGTGACGGAAGACACCTGGGTGCTCGAGCTTGAAGATATTGAGAAAAATACCTCAAGGCTTCTTACCAAAGTCTTCGCACGCGAAAGAAAATTCAAGAGCACGAAGAACGGATTTCCTGAAGGTGCGGTGCTTTACGGGAAGCTTCGCCCTTATCTCGACAAGGTCCTAGTTGCTGATTCACCCGGAGTATGCTCTACCGAAATAAGCCCGATCTCGTTCTTTGAAAATATTAATGCAGGTTATTTGCGTTGGTATTTGAGGTCGCCTTACTTTATTGCCTATGCTAACGGTTCAACTTATGGCATGAATCTTCCGCGAATCGGAACAGAGTCTGCTCGCGAAGCGCTATTTCCTTTTCCTCCCCAAAAAGAGCAATCCCTCATCGTAGCCAAAGTCGATGAGCTGATGGCTTTGTGCGACAAGCTGGAAGCGCAGCAGCACGCCCGCCGTAAGTTGCAAAGCGCTCTGCGCCACTCCACTCTCCAAGCCCTCGCAAGCAGCCAAAGCCCGCATGAATTGCAAACAACTTGGGCACGCTTGGCCGAGAACTTAGGGAGGTTGATTTATGTGCCGCAGGATGTTCGTGAATTCAAGGCGCTGATCTTAGATTTAGCAATTCGGGGGCTGCTGACTGATCGACGGCTTGATGATGAACCTCCTGAGACGTTGATTAGCCGATCTTTGGAGGCTAAGCGTGCGCGCCTCGCCTCTGGCGAAATGAAGAACAAAAAGCCTTCGGCTACAGATATTGTTGATGTAGAGATAAAAATTCCGTCGCATTGGGAAAGAGCGAGCTTAGATGAGCTTTTTCAGTTCATTGACTATCGTGGGAAAACACCAGTAAAAACAAGCAGTGGTGTTGTGCTCGTAACTGCAAAGAACGTACGTCCAGGTGTCATTGCGACTGAGCCGGTTGAGTACCTCTCAGAGTCCTCATATCGAGCATGGATGACGCGAGGTTTTCCTCGTGCTGGGGATCTGCTAATTACTACTGAAGCTCCACTTGGTAATGTGGCGCGTATTGAGGGCCAACCAAGTTTTGCGCTTGCGCAACGTGTTATTGACCTTCAACCTTATGCAGACTTAGACACGAAGTGTGCTATGTACTTCATGATGTCTCCACTCTTTCAGTCATTGCTAGAAGCGAACTCAACGGGGATGACTGCGAAAGGCATTAAGGCAGGGAAGCTTAAGCAGCTACTTTTGCCAATCCCCCCAAAAGAAGAGCAGCAACGAATTGTTCAGCGGGTCGAGCAGCTGATGAAAATATGTTCGGTACTGTCGTCACAGCTGGAAGCAGCCAGAAAGCAATCTGCTCGGCTTGCTGCAGCTTCTGTGTCCATCCTCACCGGTATCGCCTTCGAACAGGAAGAGGCCCCCATGAAAGCTCCACAAACTGAGTTGATCGCTCCCTTGCGGTTAGGGGCAGCACCTCACATCAAAGTTCAGGCCCCGCTGGCGACCATACTGGCTCGTCACAACGGCGAAATGGGCGCCAATGACTTATGGCAGCGCTTTGGTGGCGAAATCGATGCCTTTTACGCACAACTGAAAGCTGAAATAGCGCACGGCTGGATTCTGGAGCCGACGCCTGCCGAAGTGCGTGAAAAGTCAGCCGACATGGTGAACGCCTGATATGCAGTTACTCCGCATTCGCATCCCGGCCTTTCGCAATCTGCGGGATCTCGACATTGCCTTCGCAACTCACTTGCAAGCTACGGCAGGTGCGGCTGCGGATGCACCGCTCAAGCCCATCCGCAGCCACGCGCTGATCGGCCAGAACGGCACCGGCAAATCCAACTTAATCGAGGCGCTAATCACCATCTTCCGCGACGTGGATTTGGAGCGCGAAGCAGCGTTTGATTACACACTGGAATACAGCATTCGTGGCCATGTGGTACGCATTGAAGCTGACTCTGCCAAGCAGAAACGCCCTTATGTTTGGGTAGATGGCGATCGAGTTAGCCAGGAATACTTAACCAAGAACGACCCTCCCGACAAGGAACAGCCAGACCGTCGGCGTGGTCCTCGCTTGCTTCCAACACATATTTTTTCTTATTACTCCGGGCGTAATGAACGTATTGAGACCTTGTTTCAGGAGCACCAGCGCCGCTTCAACCTACGCCAGGAAATTACCGCAGACGAGGTGCTGCCTGAGCAGCTGCTGGAAAACTTCACTGGTACAGAGGCAGACATCCGTGCGGTGGAAGACGCCAAGCGCCGGCGTGAGGCGCGGCTGAAACAAGCGGGTGACGACCGCCTTCGCCGTCTGTTCTACTGCCGTGGTGGGCATAGTCAGCTGGTGCTGTTGGCCTGTTTACTGTCCGATGACCCGGTGTTTCAGAAGGTACTGAAGAACCTGCACATCGAATCACTGGAATCCGCGCTGTTTGTACTTAAGGAACCGCATCGCCTGCGCGAAAAGCGTCGGGGTGGCAAGTTCGACGAACAGGAGCTGAATGAAGGTGACCCGCGCTTCTGGTATGCACGCGGCAACGTGGTCAGCGAGTTTCTTGACAAATTATGGCAAGTGTCTTGGGCGCCCATTGAGCAGGAGGCGACCAAACAGATCGACTTCCGTGGCCGCACAGAGAAACAAAAGCAGCTCTATTTGTTCGTGCCGAGTCAGGAGAAGCTCAAGCAACTGGGCGAGCTGGCCGGCAGCACCGACAGCTTCTTCCGCTATGCCGAGGGAGCCTACATTGGCGACCTGATCGACGAAGTACGGATTACAGTCAAGAAGCGCGATGAACATGGTGGCAAGGTGAGCTTTACGCACCTGTCGGAAGGCGAACTGCAGATGCTCACCGTGCTGGGGCTAATGCGCATTACCCGCGAAGACAATTGCCTGTTCCTGCTTGATGAGCCGGACACCCATCTGAACCCGATCTGGAAGTTGCGTTACTTTGATGATATTGAAGGCGTATTGAGTTCGGAAAATGATTCACTGGTACAAGCTAAATCGCAAATTTTGATAACCACTCACGACCCGATGATGGTGGGCTCACTTCGGAAAGAACAGGTTTATATAATTCGCAAAAGAGATGGCAGCACGCTGGTGGAGCAGCCTGACGAGCACCCGCAGGGCATGGGTGTATCAGGGTTGTTAAAAAGTGAAATGTTTGGGTTGCCCTCGACACTCGATCGACACACTTTAAATATGCTGCAACGCCGTAATGACTTACTGGCGAGAAGAAAGCACGAAGGATTGAACGATGATGAGCAGCGAGAGCTTGAGCTTTTGGTTGTTCGTCTAGATGACTTGGGGTTCTCGAGAGAATACCGTGACCCAATGTATCAGCTGTTCATTGAGCAAATGTACAAAGTGCGCAGTAGGCCGCTGGATGAGTTGTTGAGCGAGGAAGAGTTACAGCAGCAAAATGCCTTGGCTGAGAGAATTATGGAACAGCTTGTGAAAGCCCAGCGAATGGATGATCTTTCCTCGCTTGCGCAAGAGCTAGCTGAGAAGTTAAAGGATTAAGCATGCGCAAGGTAATTATTAACGGTACGCCACCAGTTGACTGGGTCGCCGAGGCTGATGCTATTACTGCGCAACTGCAGGCCGCTACAAACGATGCAGCGCGCCAAGCGATAGTCGATAGATATGAAGGTTTCTGGCGTGATGATCGTATTCGTAATTGGCTAATGGGCCAATTTTCCAATAAATGTTGGTACACCGAAGCGGAGGAGTCCATCTCACCGATTCACGTTGACCATTTTCGGCCGAAAGGGCGGATTAGGAATCTTGATGGCAGTTACGAAGACGGCTATTGGTGGTTAACTTTTAATTGGAAAAACTATGTCATTGCCGGTCATTTAATAAACTCTAAAAAGAGTGATCTTTTTCCTTTGATGGAAGGTGAACGGCGCGCCGCTGTGAACTGCCCGGAAGTGCAGCTTCGGCTAGAAGGTACAGTACTAATCGACCCGTTAACGGATCAGGCACGGTTAATTTCCTACGACCGCGACGACGATGGGTGCATTGCCGTATTAGCTGGCGGCATTGATGATCTAGAAATATTTAAAGCAGAAAAAACTATCGAAATTCTTGGCTTAAATAGAATCGATCGCTTAAATCAAAAGCGTGCAAAAAAATGGGATGAGTGTCTTGCGACCATTCAGGACTATCGTGGTGCTAGAGCCTATGGCGCTCACGCATTGGTTTGGATTATGAAGGAAAGCTCAATTGCCCGTTTAAAAGAAAAAGTGAAATACGACGCAGAGTTTTCATCTGTTGCAGAAGCATGCATCCGTAAGCAGGCGCCTGAAGCTGTAATTGCCGCGGTATTCGAACGGTAGAAGCTACAGATATGACCAACCGGTGGGTCATCCCGGATGCTACTGGACAATGGACAAAAAACAAAGCGAAGCAGCCGTCGCGAGCAGCCTAACGGCCGCCTGCGCTGGGTTACCCTATTCGCTGGATGGTTGATCTATGTTGCTCTTCGCCCCAACGACAAATTTAGCCTGCCACCACCACCGAACCAAGTGGTGGTGTAAAGCGCACCACGAGCACCGACAGCGGAAGCGCCGCAATGTAGCCCGAAAAGATGTTGGTGAATACGATTATGGCGATAAGTTTCGTAGCTCCTTCATGGTTGGCCCCCTATAAAAGTGCAGTTCCGCCAGCGATGGGCACCCCTCTCTGCCCACTACGATATGGTCCTGCGTTCTCACGCCGACCAGGTTCAACGCCTCCTTCAACTTGTGAGTTAGCGTACGGTCAGCCTGACTAGGTTCGGGGTCGCCGGATGGGTGGTTGTGAACCAGAATGATGGCGGCGGCGTTGTGCTCCAGAGCGATCTTGACGACTTCCCTGAGGTAGATGCTTGCGCTATCCAGGGTGCCCTGGGATAGCTCGCCCCGGCGAGCCCTCCGGCAGTTCCTCCTGCCAGGCCGCCTAGAATAGCACCGGCGAGACTGCCGATAGTAATTCCCACAGGTTCAGCGAAAGACCCGATTAGTGCGCCGCGCTGTGCTCCTGCCATAGCTTCGGCAGCTCCGCTGGCTGTGCCGCCAACGGCACCAATAGCACCTCCGATCTTCCGGCCCTCATTACGTGCAACCACTCGAAGAGAACCGCAGGAAGGACAGCAAATACTCATTATCTAAGCTCCTTTAATAGTTGTTGGGGCATGCGGGTATGTATTGCCGGCTGCTAATGAGTAATACAGACCTGAAATCTTTTTAATGGGTATCGCTATCCACACTTAGCCTGTCCGAATACGGGGTCCTAAACGGCGTGCACTGCCGCACCTAGGCGCTTCCTCCGCTTTTTCAGTTGGTTCCTTTCTAAGCAAAAGTAAGTTCCTGGCCGCGGTTGGCGGGCCCTCCAGCAAGGCAAGATCGAGTCGGCAGTGCGAGGCCAGATTACGCCTGTAGGTCCCCATCTACAGCGCCTATGGTGGTGTGTTTGCTTTCAGTATTTTTTTACACGAAGCACACGTAAAGACATCGCCCCGGCCGGCTCCTATAGTCCAGCTCCATCAGCTTCGGCACTCGAAGAGGAGAAGCGCCTATGGATCAAAGGAACTCGCAGATGAGAATTCTTAGAATGAAGCAGGTTCAAGAACGTGTTGTACTTTCGAGGTCAACGATCTATGACCGAATTAACGAGAGATCCCCTCGATATGATCCCGTGTGAGTAGAGAGGTATTGAAGTCAGCCCTCAGTGCGGATAGTGCGCTGCGTAGTGCTTTTGTAATGCCTGAATAAAGTCTGTTGCCAGCGGCGTTTGGCCCGATCCCGCCGGTGCAACCACATAAACTGGAAACAACAGCTCCGGCTCGAAGCGGTGAATGGTGATGCCCTTGTGCAGGAAATCCTGGGCGACGTTCGGGCTCATAAGGGCGGCGCCCATGCCGGCGGCGACCATCTCGCAGGTGATGGAGCTGTACTGGCCTTCCACGGCGAGCTTACGTTCGACACCGGCCTGCTCGAACACCCTGTCCATCTGCTCGCGGGTGCCGTCGCCGTGGCAGAGGGAGACGAAGTTCTCGCCGTGAAGATCCTGCGCTCTGATGACTTCTTGCGACGCCAGTCGATGGCCTGGCGGCAGGACGCAGACGGCGCGGAGCCGGGTGATAAGCAGCGTTTCCAGGGGTCCGGCGTCGCTGGGCTGGACCACCACGCCCAAATCGCAGAATTGAGATTGCACCCACTGCACCACAGTGGGCGAGGCGTTCATGTGCAGGGAGACGGTCAGCTCAGGGCGGGTCGCGACGAAATCCTTTATGACGAGGGGGATAAGCGTGAGGCCGGTCGAGGGTACCGCCGCGATCCGCAGTCGGCCGGTACCCAGATTGCGGATGTTCTTGGCCGACTGGCGCAGGCTGTCCAGCCCTACGTAGGCCCGTTCCACTTCCTGGAAGAAGGCGCTGCCTTCCTTCGTGGGTATCAGCCGTACCCCCGCGCGCTCGAACAGTTTGAGTCCGGTGCTCAGCTCCAGCTGGGCGATCAGTCTGCTGACATTGGGCTGCGAGGTGTGCAGCGCTTCCGCCGCCGCGGTCATGGAGCCTAGACGCATCACGCTGCGGAAGGCCTCGATCTGTCTGAGATTCAACAGAGTTCTCCATATCAAATATGAATACTTAACCCGTACCTTCGTATTTGACCCTATGGGTTCAGGCTGACAATACTCGGTCACAAGCCAAATGGCCCCATAAAAAGAAAGCGTTTCCGAATGGCGGTTACCGCGATGTCCTCGGAGGCGGATGCCTGGATCTTCCGGTCGTGTCCTCACGACGTTCTCGATCTGCCGCAACGCAAAAAAGGGAGCATTGCCCGTGACCAGTCCGTATCTCGTCCGTACCTCATCCATCTCATTGCGTCAGGGTCTGTCCGCGCTGCTGTTGGCCACAGCCGGTACCGGAATGACGCTTCCTGCTCACGCTGAAACGACGCTGTACGTCGCCGGCGTCGGCGGTTCTACCGAGCAGATGTACAAGACGCGCGTCATTCCCGCTTTCGAAAAGGCGCATGGGGTGAAGGTCGTGTATGTGTCGGGCAACTCGACTGAAACGCTGGCCAAGCTGCAGGCGCAGAAAGGACGGCAACAGATCAACGTCGCCATGATGGACGACGGCCCCATGTACCAGGCTTTGCAGCTCGGGTTCTGCGAAAAGCTCACGGATGCGCCTGTCTACCAGGACCTGTATCCCCTAGCGCGTCTGAGTCCCGAGGCGACTGCGGTAGGTATGGTTGCTACCGGGATCGGCTACAACGAAGTAGCCTTCAAGAAGCGCGGGTGGGCGGCCCCGACGTCCTGGACTGACCTCGAAGATCCGAAGTATCGGCAACTGCTGGGCATGCCGCCGATCACCAATACCTACGGCCTGCATTCGCTGATCGAGATGGCGCGGCTCAATGGCGGCGGCGAGAAAGACATCGATCCGGGTTTCGCGGTGTTCGAGAAGAAGATCGCGCCCAACGTGCTGGCCTGGGTGAGTGCGCCGGGTGAGATGGACGGGATGATGCAGAACGGTGATGTGGTCATGGCGGTGTACGGCAGTGGTCGGGCGGTGGCGCTGCAAAACACCGGCTTTCCGCTCAAGTTCATCTATCCGAAGGAGGGCGCTGTAGCCCTCCAGGTGGCCGCCTGCTCCGTCACGCCCAATGCGCAGTCCGAACTCTCCCAGCAATTCATTCAGTATGTGCTGTCGCCGGAAATCCAGAAGATCCAGTCCGAAAGTAACGGTTTTGCTCCGGTGAATCGCACTGTGAAGCTGCCGCCGGAACTCGCTGCGCGTATGCCTTATGGCCAGGAAAAGGTCGACAGCCTCCTCAAGGTCGATTGGGACACCATCAACCAGAAGCGTTCCGAGTGGACGACGCGCTGGAACAGGACCATCGAGCGGTAGAGGGCGTACCGACCAGACGGCGATGAAATGACACTGGGGATTGCGAGTGGAGAGGACGGTCCCGCCGGACTGCCCATCCGCTAGTTGTAGCGCCAAGCCCTCACGTCCATTTCGCCATCGTCCGGTTCCAATTCGCTCAATGATCGAGCGGCCGGTTACCCCTTGCTAACCGTCCGCTCCCACCTCCCCTGGACGAACAGTGATCACGCCCTCGTGATCGCCGGAGGCATGCCCATGGCTTTTCTGATCCTCGACGGCCTCGTCAAAACCTATGGTGACTTCACCGCCATCGCCGGACTCGATCTGGCTGTGGAGAAAGGCGAGTTTCTCTCCCTGCTCGGCCCCTCGGGGTGCGGCAAGACCACGACCCTGCAGAGCGTTGCCGGCTTCGTGCAGCCCACAGCCGGGCGCATCGTGCTGGACGGGCGTGACATCACCCATGTCCGCCCGGAGAAGCGCGGGCTAGGGATGGTGTTCCAGAGCTATGCCCTGTTCCCCCACATGACCGTGGCCGAAAACGTCAGCTTCGGCCTGGAGATGCGCGGTGTTCCGCGCAGCGACAGGGCGGAGCGGGTGAAGTCGGCGCTCGACATGGTTCGGCTGCAGGGTCTGGGCGAGCGCTATCCCAAGGCCCTGTCCGGCGGGCAGCGTCAGCGGGTGGCCATCGCCCGCGCCCTGGCGATCCGCCCGGACCTGTTGCTGCTGGACGAGCCCATGTCGAACCTCGACGCCAAGTTGCGCGAGGACATGCACATCGAGTTGCGCGCCATCCAGCGCGACCTGGGTATCACCACCATCCTGGTCACCCATGACCAGGTGGAGGCGATGACCATGAGCGACCGTATCGCGGTGATGCACGGGGGGCGCATCGTGCAGATCGGTTCGCCGTTCGAGACCTATGAGCGGCCCCAATCCCCCTTCGCCTCGAGCTTCCTGGGCAAGACCAATGCCTTCCCGGGTGCCGTCCAGACCCGCAAGCCGCGCTGCTACGAGGTCAAGGTCGACGGTCTGATGCTGCATATCCCTCATGAGGGACATCAGTTCGACGGCGATGTAAACGTCTACCTGCGGCCGGAAAAGATTCGCCTGGCCGATCCTGCCGAAGCGCGCTTGCGCGGCACGGTGCGCATGCGGGTGTTCCTCGGCAACCTCTGGCTGATCGGCGTCGAGAGCCCCCTGGGGCCGGTGAACCTGACGCAGCCGAACCTCGGCGCGCCGCCGCCGCTGGAAGGGTCTGAGGTGGGCCTGACCTGGCTGGACGATGACCTGCGCCTGCTCGGCCGGGAGGTGTCCCATGGCCACCTATGATGCCGAGCGCGTCGGCAGTGCCCCCTGGCTGCTGACTGGCCCTGCGCTTCTCGTCTTCCTGACCCTGCTGGCGGCGCCGCTGGTGCTCACGGCCATGCTGTCGTTGAACCTGTTCAGTGACACCAAGGGCGTCATTCCCGTGTATTCGCTCGCCAACTACCTGGAGGTATTCGGCGACGACTATTTCCACGAGATCTTCCTGCGTACCGGAGGAATGGCGCTCGCCGTGACCATCTGCTCGGTCCTGATCGGCGTACCGGAGACGCTCATCATCGCCCGGATGCGGGCGCCCTGGCGATCGCTGTTCCTGCTCGTGGTGCTCGGTCCGCTGCTCATCTCGGTGGTGGTGCGCACCCTGGGGTGGGCCATCCTGCTGGGCAACAATGGCCTGATCAACCAGGCGTTGCAGGCGCTGGGCATCATCGATTTTCCGATCCGCATGATGTTTACCCAGTTCGGCGTGGTGCTGGCGCTGACGCATGTGCTGGTGCCCTTCATGGTGATCGCCGTCTGGGCCAGCCTGCAGAAGCTCGATCTGCAGGTAGAGCAGGCCGGCCTGTCGCTGGGCGCTTCGCGGATGACGACCTTCAGGCGGGTGGTGCTGCCGCAGATCGTGCCGGGAATCCTCTCGGGCTCGATCATCGTCTTCGCCCTGGCGGCCTCGGCCTTCGCCACCCCCGCGATCATCGGCGGGCGACGCCTCAAGGTGGTCGCCACGGCTGCCTACGACGAATTCCTCGGCTCGCTGAACTGGCCGCTGGGCGCCGCCATCGCGGTGCTGCTGCTGATCGCCAACCTGGTGATCGTGGTGGGCTGCAGCCGGCTGGCCGAGCGCCGTTTCAAACACGTCTTCGAGTGATCGCCATGTACCGGAACGGTTTCTTCTCCCTTGCCTTTCATACGCTCTTCATCGCCTTCATCGTCGCGCCGCTGGTGGTGGTGATGGCGGTGTCCTTTACCGGCGAAGGCTTCATCTCGCTGCCCTCCGGTGGCCTGTCGCTGCGCTGGTTCCAGGCACTGTGGGCCAATCAGGAAATGGTCGATGCCTTCTGGCTGTCGCTCAAGCTGGGCCTGGTGTCGGCGACGGTCGCCACCCTGCTAGCGGTCCCCGCGGCGCTGGCCATCAGTCGCTACGACTTTCCCGGCCGCGGGGCGATCACGGGCTTCCTGATGTCGCCGCTGATGATTCCCTCGGTGGTGCTGGGGATCGCCTTCCTGCGCTTCTTTTCCCTCGCCCAGGTGGGCGGCTCGCTGTGGGCCCTGAGCATCACCCACGTCATCGTCGTGCTGCCCTATGCCTTGCGGCTGACCCTGGCGTCCACCATCGGCCTCGAGCGCGATGCGGAGCACGCGGCGCTGTCCCTGGGCGCCAATCGGCTGCAGACCTTCTGGCGGGTGATCCTGCCGCGGATCCGCACCGGCGTGGTGGGTGGCTGGCTGCTCGCCTTCATCCAGAGTTTCGACGAGCTGACCATGACGGTCTTCGTCGCCACGCCAGGCACCACGACCCTGCCGGTCGCCATGTACAACCAGATCGCCCAGACCATCGATCCCCTGATCACGGCGGCCTCTACGGTGCTGATCCTGGGGACCCTGGCGGTGATGCTGCTGCTGGATCGGCTCGTTGGCCTGGATCGCGTGCTGATCGGAGAGAAGCAATGAACGACAGCAGCATACCCACCTCGGCAGAGGTCATCGTGGTTGGCGGTGGATTGGTCGGCATGGCGGTCGCCTATGGCCTGGCAAAGGCCGGTACCAGGACGCTGGTGCTCGACCAGGGCGATGACGCCTTCCGCGCCTCGCGGGGCAACTTCGGCCTGGTCTGGGTGCAGGGCAAGGGCTTCGACCGCCTCGAATATTCCCGCTGGACGCGGTCCTCGGCGCTGGCCTGGGCAGGGCTGGCCGAGGACTTGCTGCAGGAGACGGACGTCGATGTCCGCCTGAAGCAGCCCGGCGGCTTTCATATGTGCTTTTCCGATCAGGAGTTGGCAGAGCGGCAGGCGCGGCTGGCCGGTATGCAGGCGGGCCTGGGTGATTACCCCTTCGAGATGCTCGACCGAGCAGATCTGCGGGCACGCTTGCCCGGTATCGGTCCGAAGGTCGTCGGGGCGAGCTACACGCCCATGGATGGCCACGTGAATCCGCTCAAGCTGCTGCGCGCTCTGTACGCCGGGGCGCGGCACCACGGGGCGACGATACTGGGGCGGATGTCGGTCGAGCGGATCGATTCCGCGCCGGGCGAATTCGCCGTGGTCACGCCGGGGCAGCGCTTCACCGCGCCGCGCCTGGTGCTGGCGGCAGGCCTGGGCAATCGAGCGCTGGGGGAGCAGGTCGGGCTGCATGCGCCGGTCGCGCCGAATCGGGGGCAGGTATTGGTCAGTGAGCGGGTTCGCCCCTTCCTCGACTACCCGACGATCAATGTGCGCCAGACCGACGAGGGCAGCGTGCAGCTCGGCGATTCCATGGAGGAGGTCGGCTTCAACGACCTGACCACTACCGACGTGCTCGCCCGGATCGCCCAGCGCGGCGTCAACACCTTTCCGCTGCTGGCTGATGTACGCCTGGTGCGCGCCTGGGGCGCCTTGCGCGTCATGAGCCCGGACGGCTATCCGATCTATCAGGAGTCCGCTTCGCATCCCGGTGCCTTCGTCGTCACTTGCCACAGCGGCGTGACCCTGGCCGCGGCGCACGCGACCCGGATCGCGCCCTGGGTCCGCGGCGGTGTTCAGCCGGAAGAGCTGGCGGTGTTCGCTGGCGAACGTTTTCTTACGGGGGAGGTGTTTTCCCATGCCCACTGATTCCTTGTTTCGCCGCATCGATGCCGAAGGCGGCCGCCTCATCACCCTGACCTTCGATGACCAGGCCTTCCAGGTACCGAGCGGTCTCACGGTTGCCGCCGCCTTGCTGCTGGCCGGCGTACGGCAGTTCCGCACCTCGCCGGTGGGCGGTGAAGCCCGTGCACCCTATTGCATGATGGGCGTGTGCTTCGAATGCCTGGTTGAGATCGACGGGGTGCCGAGTCGCCAGAGCTGCCTGATCGAGGCGGCCGACGGCATGCGTATCCGTTCGCAGCAGGGCGCCCGGGAGCTGCCCTTCACCGCTGCCGAACCCGTGGTGATGGAGGTGCAGCCATGAATCTCGAACCTGTGGACGTCGTCGTCATCGGCGCGGGCCCGGCCGGCATGGCCGGGGCCCGCACCCTGGCGGACCTGGGACTCTCCGTCGTGCTGCTGGATGAGCAGTCGGCGGTGGGCGGACAGATCTATCGCGGTATCGACAGCGCCTCAGCGGCACGGCGTACGCTGCTCGGGCCGGATTATGCGGCTGGCGCCGACTTGGCGAATGCGGTGAAGAGCACGACCGTGCGCCTTGAGACGGGTGCCTCCGTCTGGCAGATCACCCGCGAGCGTCAGGTGCACTATCTCAAGAACGGACAGGTACGTTCCTTCGCCGCCAGGGCCGTGCTGCTGGCGACCGGTGCGATGGAGCGACCCTTTCCCATTCCCGGCTGGACCCTGCCCGGTGTGATGACCGCCGGAGCCGCGCAGATCCTGCTCAAGACCGCTGGCATCGGTCCGCAGGGACCGGTGGTGCTGGCCGGGTGCGGACCGCTGCTATACCTGCTCGGCTGGCAATACCTGCGGGCGGGTATACCCATTGGGGGCCTGGTGGACACCAGTCGACGTGAGGATTACTGGCGCGCCCGTGGGCACCTGCTGGCGGCGCTGCGGGCCTGGCCCTATCTGCGCAAGGGCGTCTCGCTGCTGCGCGCCCTGCGCAAAGGAGAGGTCCCGCACTACACCGGTGCCGAACAACTCCAGGTCGAGGGGGAAGGGCAGGCGCAGGCGCTTCGCTTCGTCGTCGATGGGCAGTCGCATCGCTTGCCGGCCAGCACCGTGCTGCTGCACCAGGGTGTGGTGCCGAACATCCAGTTCACCCAGGCGCTGAGGGCCCAGCATCGTTGGGATGACGCGCAGCTGTGCTTCGTCCCGGAAGTCGATCAGTGGGGCGCGCTCGACGTGCCCTTCATCTCGGTGGCCGGCGATGGCGCGGGCATCGGTGGTGCCCAGGCGGCCGCGCTGCAAGGACAACTCTCGGCACTGGGGCTGGCGCGTAGTCTTGGCCAGATCACCCCGGCGCAGCGCGATGCCCAGGCCGCTCCCTTGCGTGCGGAGCTGGAGCGCAACCTGCGTATCCGCCCCTTCCTCGATGCCCTGTATCGCCCGCGCGAGGAGAACCGGATTCCCGCGCGTGACGACGTCACCATCTGCCGCTGCGAAGAGGTAACGGCGGGCGACGTCCGGCGCTTCGTCGAGCTGGGCTGCAGCGGGCCCAATCAGGCGAAATCCTTCGGTCGCTGCGGCATGGGTCCCTGTCAGGGACGCATGTGCGGACTGACCGTCACCGAGATCATCGCCAAGTCCCGCGGACTCACGCCCGACGAGGTGGGCTACTACCGCATTCGGCCACCGATCAAACCCATCACCCTGGGAGAACTCGCCAGTGGCTGACAGGACGGCGGACGTGATCGTCATTGGCGCCGGGCTGCATGGGTTGAGCACGGCCTGGCATCTCGCGCAGCGCGGCGTGCGGGTGGTCGTGCTCGAAGCCGACTATGCCGGGCGACATGCCTCTGGCGTGAACGCCGGCGGGGTGCGGACGCTCGGCCGGCACCTGGCGGAAATCCCCCTGGCGCTGGCGTCGCGCGCGCTCTGGCACAACCTGCCGGCGCTGCTGGGGACGGATGCGAGCTTTGTCGCCAGCGGTCAGCTCAAGCTGGCCGAAAGCGACGAGGAGCTGCAGGAATGTCGGGACCGAGTCGCTCACCTCCAGGCGCATGGTTTCTCCCATGAGGTGCTCGTCGATCGGCAGGAGGTCTTCGAACTCCTGCCGACGGTGGCGCCCCATGTGGTGGGAGGCATCTGGGTGGCGGACGATGGCTACGCGACGCCTTACCGGGTAGTGACGGCGGTTCGGCAGGCAGCGGAGCGCCTGGGCGTGGTGCTGCATGAGCAGACGCCTGCGCTAGCCATCATGCAGCGAGGCACCCGTTGGCAGGTCGAGACGCGCCAAGGGCGGTTCGCGGCGGACCAGCTGGTGGTGACGGCCGGTGCCTGGGCGGGGCGCCTGGCTGCCGAAGTGGGCGAGCCGGTACCCACCTATCCGCAAGGCCTGATGTTGATGGTGACCCACCGGGTAGCGCCCTTCTGCAGGCAGGTACTCGGCGCCACCGGCCGCGCCCTGTCCTTCAAGCAATTCGACAACGGCACGGTGGTCATTGGCGGCAAGTTGATCGGAGCCCTGGACTTCGATGCCCGCCACGGCGAGGTCGATATCGCTCGGCTCGTGACCAGCGCCCAGACCGTGACGGATCTCTTTCCGCACCTCAGGCATTTGGGCATCAACCGCGCCTGGTCCGGTATCGAAGCCTTCACCGAGGACGATCTGCCCGTCATCTCAAGCAGCAGTCGCGCCAGTGGCCTGACCTACTCGTTCGGTTACTGCGGCAGCGGTTTCCAGATGAGTCTCGGCACCGGCCAGCGCGTCGCGCAGCTGGTGCTGGGCGAGTCTTCACCCATCGATCTCGCGGCCTTTGCCATCGATCGCTTCCACAGAGATTTCTCAACCCCCAGGCAACCCAAGGAGCCTATATGCAACCCATTACCCGTATCGAAACCAACCAGCGCATGAGCCGGGTCGTCCAGTACAAGGGCGGCATCACCTTCGTCGGCGGCCAGACGGCCAATGATCGCACCCAGGACATCAAGGGGCAGACCGCGCAGGTGCTGCAGAAGATCGACGACTACCTGGCCAAGGTCGGCCTGGACAAAACGCGCATCCTCAGCGCCCAGGTATGGCTCTCGGACATCCAGGCCAACTTCGCCGGCATGAACGAGGTGTGGGACGCCTGGGCACCGGAAGGGCAGGCACCCGCGCGGGCCACGGTGGAATCCAGGCTGGCGGCACCGGAATTGCTGGTCGAGATCGCCATTGTCGCGGCGGCGGAGTGAAGACAGGCGCAGTGGCTCGCGTTCGATGGGACGCTGCGCTTATCTCAAACCTTTAGCAGAGCCCGTTTGTGGGGTACGGCTGACCTGGCTACACACCTGCGAAGATCGCTGGAGCGGGTGCGTGATGTAAGACGTTCGTCGGGCAAAGGGGGAGGCCTAGGGCTGGCAAGGTTGCTCGACCAGGCCCAACCGCCGTGTCTACTCGACGGTAGTCGCTTGAGCGCTGGTGTACCGGGAGCCGGAAAGTTTTCGGCGGACCCTCTCGTCCAATAACCCCTGAGCGATGGTGCAGGCAACTCGCCTAGCATAGACGCATGAAGATCCGCAGCGGCATGGTTCATAGGCGTGTCTAGACCATGAAGCCTAGGTCACCGGCTTACCCAGCTTGCTGCCGTCATCCGCGCTGAGCCTGCAGGAACACCGCGAACAGCTCCGACTGCGACTTGATGCCCAGCTTGCTGTAGACGTGCTTGCGATGCACCTTCACGGTCTCAGCCGAAATGGCTAATTTGCGCGCCACCTCTTTGCTGGAGTACCCGCTGAGGACCAGGCGCGCCACTTCCAACTCGCGACCGGTCAGCGCCGTTTCCACTTGGCGAGCCATCCGCTCAAGGCGCTCCTGCCAAGGGGGAGCGGCTGTTGGCTCGCTGGGCTCCGGCTCGTACCGCAGGCGCTGGCGCACCAGTGCCGTAACCCAGGGCGCTACCAGGGAGAGCAGGGCTATCTGCTCGGGTTGAAACCGTTGCCGTGAACCCAGTGACAGACACAGCGTTCGAGCACTGGGGAGGGCAACATTGAATTGCACCTCGTCAGCGACCACGTTGAGGCTGAAATAGCGCTGGTAGTAGTCCGTTTGCTCGAAACAATCAGGCGCGATTTCGCTCAAGCGCACGAGACCTTCCCGCTGGCTCTCGCGACTGGCGATGTAGAAGGGGTCGAGCAGGTACAGGCCGTGCAGGTAGTCCTGAAAGAGCCGGTCCGGTGCACCGTCGTCGGCGGGACTTTCGGCTAACACCTGCGGGCGTCCCTCGCTAAAGATCAGGGCCACCCAGCTGTCGTGATGTACGTACTGCTCCAGCGCGCGGGTCATAGCACGCCAAAAATGCGGGCGTTCGAGCGCTTCGATGAGTTCGGCCACGGTCTGATGGAAGGCGATGTCGTGCAAGGTCATGGTCATCTGTCTACCCCTATGGGGTTACCCCGCGTGCGTAATTCCGCCTGTGTGGCTCCGCCTCCATACTCGACTTCGGACGGAGGGGCGTTCGCATTCTGTGTTTGCCCCCCCACGTGATGCAACACTAGGAACGGAGCCCCGTCATGCAAGTTGAACTCGCTCAGCTCACCGGTCGTGATGGTAATACGGCCCATAATCTCGCCCAGGCCCTGCAGGCTATCGCGGCGTGCAGGGCGGGCACTCGCCTGCTGGTGTTCCCGGAGACCTACCTGACGGGCTTTCCGACGCCAGAAAACGTTGCGGCCCTGGCTGAGCCTTTGGATGGCCCGAGCCTGACCGCCATCGGCAAGGCAGCGGCTGCGCGTGGGCTGGCTGTTGCCATCGGTTTTGCAGAAGACGACGGTGGCACGTTCTATAACACCACTGTGTTGATGGACGGGCAGGACATTGTGCTGACCTACCGCAAGACGCACCTGTGGGCGTCGGATCGCGGCGTGTTCGCGCCGGGCGATCGCTACGCCACTGCGCTGCTGGACGGCGTACGGGTCGGCTTGCTGGTGTGCTTCGACATCGAATTCCCTGAGAGCGCACGGGCCCTGGGTGAGCTTGGCGCAGAGCTGCTGATCGTCACCAACGGCAACATGGACCCCTACGGGCCGACGCACCAAACCGCGATTATGGCGCGGGCGATGGAAAACCAGGCCTATGCGGTCATGACCAACCGGGTCGGCGCAGGGGACGACGGTCTGGTATTCGCCGGTGGCAGTGCAGTGGTCGACCCCAACGGCAGCCTGCTGCTGGAAGCCGGTCGAGAGCCCTGCGCGCAGTCCATCTCCCTGGACTTTCATCGCTTGGCCGAAGCCCGCCGTGACTATCGCTACCTGGAAGAGCGCCGCATGACGCTGCCAGGTACGCGTATCGACCATGCCAATGGCGTGCGTGAGCTACTGATCCCCTGACATTTTCCTTCTGAAGGGCGCCACAGACGCGCCCGTTGCGGCCTTGCCGCGCGCTTTTGCCGACTTCGGTCCTGCCATAACAACGTATAAAATGGGAGTAACCAGTAATGGCTCGTCTGCAACGATCCCTCTCTCTAGGAGCGGTGGTGCTGTTCGGCATCGCCTACATGACGCCGATCATCGTACTCGGCACGTTCGGCATCCTTGCCGAGATTACCCACGGTGCCGTATCAGCGGCTTACCTGGCCGCTGCGGTGGCGATGTGCTTCACCGCGCTGAGCTACGCGCGCATGGCCAAGCTGTTTCCGGTAGCCGGATCGGCTTATAGCTATGTGCGCCACAGCATCAGCGATCACCTCGGGTTCATCGCCGGCTGGGCGGTGTTGCTGGACTACCTCTTCCTGCCGATGGCGATCTGGCTGATTGGCGCGGCTTACCTTCATTCGGCGTTCCCGCAGCTACCCCAGGCAGTTTGGGTGCTGACGTTCATCCTGGTCACCAGCGTGATCAACATCTTTGGCCTGCACCTGGCCAAGGGCATCAACAGCGTACTGATGTTGGTGCAGTTTTTGGTACTGCTGGCTTTCGTGGCGCTGTGCGTGCATTACGTGCTGGGCGACGCCAGCAAGCCGCTGTTGTCGTTGCAACCGTTCTTGGGCGAGGGCGTGAACCTGTCCCTGGTGATGGCCGGCGCGGCGGTAGCCTGTTACTCCTTCCTGGGCTTTGATGCGGTCAGCACCCTGACCGAGGAAACCCGCGACCCCCAGCGCACCATTCCTCGGGCGATCCTGCTGATCACCCTGATCGGTGGACTGATTTTCGTGGTCACGGCCTATTTCGTTCAGCTGGCCCATCCGTCCACCCTATTTGAAAGCAGCGATGCGGCCGCTTACGAGATCGCGCGCAATATCGGGGGTGACCTGTTTGTGTCGGTCTTCCTGATCGGGTTGATCGTGGGCCAGTTCACCTCGGGCTTGTCGGCGCAGGCCAGCGCCTCGCGACTGATGTTCGCCATGGGCCGCGATGGCGTGCTGCCCCGGGCGCTACTGGGCACCCTGAGCCCGCGCTTCGGTACGCCGGTAGGCGCTATCCTGGTCTGCGCGGTAGTGGCGCTGCTGGCCCTGAGGCTCGATGTCACCACCTCGACCTCATTCATCAACTTCGGCGCCTTTCTAGCGTTCAGCCTCGTGAACCTCTCAGTGATCGTTCACTTCGCACGCCAGCCGCAGAAGCGTGGCCCCCTACAACTGGTGCTCTACCTACTGTGTCCACTCATCGGTATGTTGGCGACGCTCTGGCTGATGATCAGTCTTGACCGCTTGGCGATCATGCTTGGCTGCAGCTGGCTGCTGCTCGGTGGACTCTATCTGGCTTGGCTGACGGGAGGTTTTTGTAGTCGCCCGCCCGCACTTAGTTTCGAAGCTGAGCAAGGGTAAGTAACGCGCTTTTCGCTGTGCAGGGCAGGTACCCAGCCAAGCTGGCGAAGGCGTGTGAGTACAGCTGCTTCGCCGGTGGCCACATACCGAACCATTGCCGTATCGGCTGCGGGTGGCCTCTATGCACTCAGCTCAGGCGCCGGCCAAGGTTTGGCGTCAGGAGCCGGCGACACGGTTTAGGGGTGGCACCCAAAGCACGCCTGGAATGAAGCTGGTGTGTGGATCACAGCCGCCTACCGCTTTTAATGACTGATCCTTACGCCAAGGCCCTGCGTAGATCAGCGCGTTAGCGCTCAGGAAACCACTTCGACCCTTACCAATCCCAGCTGCCTGAACGGCGTCAGAACCTCACCCGCCGTCGCATCGGTAATCAGCGTCCAGTCCGTCTTTAGCGGCGTCCAGTGTTGCTGGCGATCCCGGCCCAGCTTGGTCGAGTCGGCAAGCACGAAGACCTCAGCGGCCTGTTGGATCATCAATTCCTTGAGGTAGGCCTGCTCAGTGCTGGCCTCACAGAGGCCGCGGCCGGCGACCACGCCGTCGGCGCTGAGGAAGACCTTGTCTGCCGAGAGTCGCTCCAGCATGGTGAAGGCCGCCGGGCCGAAGGTGGACATGCTGCCGGGGCGCAGGTCGCCGCCGAGCAGGGTGACGTGGCCTTCAGGCAGATCACGCAGCAGCGGCACCGCCAGCAGGTTGTTGGTGATGACGTGCAGACCGCGCCGCTCGCTGAGCAGTTTGGCCAGCGCGGCGGTCGTCGTGCCGCCGTCCAGCACCAGGGTGTCGTGGTCGTTGATATGGGCAAGAGCGGCGCGGGCGAGGAGGGCTTTCTCTGGACCGGACTGGCTGCTGCGTTGCTCCAGCGACGGCTCCGGCTCACGGGTACCGATGTGGGTCGCGCCGCCATAGGTCCGCAGGATCTGGCCTTCCTCCGCGAGGGCAGTCAGGTCGCGGCGGACCGTGGCTTCCGACACCCCCAGATGCCGGCACAGGGTTTCGACGTTGGTGTGACCAGCCAGGACCAGCTCGAGGATGGCCTGGCGACGTTTGGCGACCTTCATGGGGAATCCATCGGGAGAGACCGCGCTACTCTAGCGCAGTCACGCTTCCCCCACATCACAGCGACGCGCCACCGCAGACCGTCAGCGTCTGGCCGGTGAGGGCGCCGGCATCCGGACCGAGCAGGAAGGCGGTCAGGCCCGCAACCTCTTCAGGCTGCACGTAGCGACCCAGCGGGGGCAGCCGCGGTGGCGTGCCGGCGCGGCCCGGGTCACGCAGCATGGGCGTCTCGGTCGCCCCGGGTGCCACCAGGTTCACGGTGATGCCCCGCGAGGCCGATTCCAGCGCCCAGGAGCGCACCAGGCCCACCAGGGCCGCCTTGGTGGCAGCGTACTGGCTGCGTCCGGCCGCGCCCTGCATGGTGCGGCTGCCGATCAGCACGATGCGACCACCCGTAGCGAGGCGCTCGATCAGGCGGTCCACCAGCCGACTGGCCACGGCGACGTGCAGGTGCCACATGGCCGCGCCGTCGGCCGGGTCCAGGGCGCCCAGTGGCGCTGTACGCATGAAGCCGGCCGCGTGGACGATGGCGTCGAGCATGCCGATGTTGGCCAGCACGCCATCCAGCGCCTGGTCATCGGCCAGGTCGACACCGATCCAGGTCAGTGCCGGATGCGTTTGCTCTGGCGGGCGGCGGCTGAGGCCGGTCACCCGCCAGCCTTCGGCGAGCAGTCGCTGAGCGATGGCCGCGCCGATGCCGGAACTGACGCCGGTCACCAGGGCGTGAGGCGGAGTCATCATCGCCATCTCCTCTAACGCAGCGCCGCCAGTGGCAGCCGGACGTGCTTGATGCGCTGGCGGAAGTAGGTGAAGGCCAGGTGCACATCCCCGTCGGCCGCCTGTACCAGGCTGGGATAGGAGTACTCGCGATTGAGCTTCTCGGTGGAGTTGTTGGTCAGGCAGTAGCCATCGCCGGCTTCAACATCCAGACGTCGCCAGGTATGCCCCTCATCCGTAGACACGGCCAGGCTCATGGGGCCGCGCGGCACGCCCCAGACAGCGCTGCGCTCACCATCCTTCGCCACCGGATCGACGCGGCTGTCGCCATCGTCGATCTCGTCGTAGAGCGAGGCGCGGCGCTCGCTGTACTCGGCGGCGCTAGTAGGGTTGTAGGCCACCACCAGTTCGCCGCTGGTGAGGCGAACGAACTGGATGGACGAGTTGTTGTTGGGCAGGGCCGTCGGGGTGGGGACGCTCCAGCTGCGACCACCGTCCTGGGAGCGGCTGGCGTGGATGAAGTCCGCCCAGCGACTGCGGAACAGCGCCAGCAGGCTGCCGTCACCCAGCCGCTGGATATTCATGTGCACGCAGCCGGTGCTCTCCGGTACTGCATGTTCGGTCCAGCTACGGCCCTGATCGCCTGAAATCAGCACGGCGCTGGTGTCATGGCTGCCTACCCACTTTTCGCCGGGGCGGGCGATGCAGTGGAAGATCGGCAGCAGCCAGTCGCCGTTGGCCAGCACCACCGGCGGTTGGCGAACGAAGGTTCCGGGGGTGTCGATCAGCGTCTCGATGGCGCCCCAGCTGTGGCCGCCATCGGTGGATAGGCGACGACGAACGATGGCGGTGTCCTGGTTGCCGGCCACCTGAGCCGTCCACAGTAGCCACAACGGGCCATTCGGCGCCTGGAACAGGATGGGGTTCTGCTCGGAGCGGGTCGGGTCGTCCGACAGTTGCACGGGCTCGCTCCAGATGCCGGTCTTCGGATCGCGGCGGCTGAGCAGGACCGAGATGTCGGCCTTGCCTTCCTGGGTCCCGGCGAACCAGGTGCACAGCAGGGTGCCGTCAGGCTGAGCCAGCAGGTTGGCGGCGTGGTTCTGCGGATAGGGCGTCGGCAGGAAGCTGTCCTGGCGGCCAGCGATGGCGATTTCAGTGATGGACATGGGGGACCTCGGCAGGAGCGGCTTTGGCGGCGGGCTGGGGAAAGAGACGTTCGATGACCACGACGATGGCAGGCGTCGCCAAGGCAACGTACATGTTGTCGATGCCATAGGGATTGCCCAGCAGATACCAGACGCTGGTGGTGATGGTCGAGGCCAGCAGGCCCAGGGTCGCACCGCGGTTGGTGGCGAACAGCGGCAGGTAGATGGCGATCATGGCGATCACCGCGATGGACAGGCGCAGCGCCCGGGTAAAGAACGACAGGTTGAGGATCTCGGGCACGAAGAACACGAAGAACAGCGGCACGAAGCCGATGATCAGCGAGATCACCCGGGTAGCCTTGAATTCACGCTCGGGCGTGGGCTTGCGCAGCGGCACGTAGAAGTCCCGGACCACCAGCGAGGCGATGGCCAGGGCCACGGTGCTGACGCTGACGAAGATGGAGGCGACCAGGGAAATGGTCACCACGCCGGCCAGTACCGGGTGCATCGACTGCAGGAAGACCGGCAGGGCATAGAGGCTGCTCATCTCCGGATGCAGGTACCTGGACGCGACCCCGATGAAGCCCAGAGCCAGGGAGATGGGAATGCACAGCAGCGAGGCATGGAAGGTGGAGCGTTGGGCGGCGCGGGCATCCTTGGTCGAGGAGATGGCCTGGATGATGAACTGGGTGGAGAAGATCGCTCCGACGGTACCGATGATCCAGGCGAAGATCTTGCTGCCGCCAATGGCGCCGTCCCAGGTGAAGTAGTGCTCCGGCATGTTCTGCATGACCGGGGTGAAGCCACCGGTCATGTGCAGGGCCACGCCCAGGACGATGAGCACGCCCACGTACTTGACCGAGGTGTGCAGGATGCTGACGTAGGCCACGCTCTTCAGCCCGCCGAAGACGTAGTACAGGGTACTGACAATGGCGGTGATGAAGGCCGCGGTGGGCAGGTTGATCTTGAGCACCGTGGCGATGGCCGCGGCGCCGCTGACGTAGTTGCCTACGTTCACCAGCAGGAGGGCGTAGATCATGATGATCGACACCATCAGCTTGGTGGACAGGCCGTACTTCTGCGCGATGAAACCGGAGATGGTGAATTCGCCGGAGGCATAGAGCTTGCGCGCCATCAGCAGGCCGAACAGCGGAAAGCCGATGGCCGCGGCGATAACCGACCAGGATGCGGCGAAACCACTCTCGAAGGCGGCCTGGGCGGTGCCCACCGTGGACTTGGCGCCGATGAACTCCGACATCATCAGGATGCCCACCACGAAGGCCGGCATGCTGCGCGCGGCCACCATGAATTCGCCGCTGGTGCGGCTGCGCAGGCGGATGCTGAGCCAGGTGGTGAAGAGGATGTAGACCACCACCATCCCGACGATGATGGCGGTGCTTTGCACGTCGAAGGTTTGCATGCGAGTGATTCCTGTTGTTGTTGTTGGATAGCACTGGCGTTACGGGAAAAGCGGTCGTTCCTCAGGCGATGGCGGCCTGGCTGGCACGGCGCCGGCTGGCGAGTTCGGTGGCCTGGCGCAGCGCTTCGATGAGGCTGCGCTCGTCGGCGATGCCCTTGCCGGCGATGTCGAAGGCGGTGCCGTGGTCGACCGAGGTGCGGATCACCGGTAGGCCGACGGTGACGTTGACCCCGGCTTCCAGGCCCATGACCTTGACCGGGCCGTGGCCCTGGTCGTGGTACATGGCCACTACGCAGTCGAAGTCGCCGCGCCCCGCGCGGAAGAACAGGGTGTCGGCGGGTAGCGGGCCTTCCACGCGCCAGCCGCGGGCGCGCAGCTCGTCGATGGCGGGCTGGATCTTGGTCTCTTCCTCGCCGTAGCCGAACAGGCCGTTCTCCCCGGCATGGGGATTGATGCCGCAGACGGCGATCAGCGGGTCCTGGATGCCGGCGCGTTGCAGGGTGGCGTGGGCACGTTCGATGGTGCGCTTGACCAGGCCCGGCTCGATGCGCGCGATGGCATCGATGATGCCGATATGGGTGGTGACGTGGATGACTTTGAGGATCGGCGTCATCAGCATCATCGACACCTCCTCGGTGCCGGTGAGGTGCGCCAGCAGCTCGGTGTGGCCCGGGAAGATATGGCCGCCCGCGTGCAGGGCTTCCTTGTTCAGCGGGGCGGTGCAGATGGCGTCGAGTTCGCCCGCGGAGGTGAGCTGCACGGTGCGTTCGATGTAGCGATAGGCGGCGTCGCCGGCCAGCGCGGACAGCTTGCCGTAGGGCAGGTCGGCGGGAATCAGCCCGAGGTCGATGCAATCCACCACGCCGGGTTGGAAGCGTGCCTGATCGGGCCGCTCGATGGCGTTGATCTGCAGGCGACCGCCGACGATGCGATTGGCATCCTCTAGGCGACCGGCGTCGCCGATGACCAGCGGGCGGCAGCTGTCGTAGACCGAGGCGTGGGCCAGGGACTTCATGATGATCTCGGGACCGACGCCGGTGGCGTCACCCATGGTGATGCCGATGACGGGACGTTCAGACATGGTGGGCTTCCTTCTGCAGGGAGGCCGGGGCGGCCTGTGCGGGTAGGCTGGCGCGCAGGTGGCGCCAGGCGTCGAGGAGGGTGTCGGGTTGGCCGAAGCCGCCGGCCTTGGTCACTACCCGCAGGGCACGGCCACGCCAACGGGTGCTGGCCAGGGCCACGCCCGGCGCGAGGGCGCCGTGCAGGTCCAGCGCGGTGATGCCGGCCTGGGCGAGCAGGGCGCGAGCGGTCTCGCCGCCGGTGGCCATGAGGGCGGCGGACTCCTGCAGGGCGGGCTGCAGCAATTCGGCCAGGGCCTGGCTCAGGGCCACGGCCTGGCGCGGGTCTCGGGCCTGCTGGTCAAGACTCACCAGGACGTCTTCGCCGCGGGCGAGTTGCCGAGCGAGGGCCGTGGCCAGCGCGGTACGCTCGGCGGCGCGCTGCGGCTCCAGCAGCCAGGCAGGGGCCAGCCGCTGCCAGTGTTGGCCGCTTCCCGCCACCAGACGTTCGGCCTGGGCCTGGGAGTGCCGGGACATGCTGCCCACCACCGTAAGGATCGGGCCGTCGCTTGGAGGGCGGAGTGCGGTATGGCCGGTCAGGCCCAGGGCAGCGGGCAGCGCTTCGGCGAGACCTGCCGAACCGACCCAGAACAGTTGCTGCGCCAGGGGCGCGGAAGCCCGGCCCAGCGCCTCGAGGTCCGTTTGACGCTCGGCGTCGCAGACCAGCGCGGGCAGACCACTGTCCAGCGCGCGGCGCAGGGCGGCGGCCAGGGCCACCGGCTGACGCAGGGTGGCGATATCGAGCCGCGCACAGCTGATGCCGTGATCGGTCAGTTGAGCGACCAGGTCGGCGCTACCGGTCAGGCCCTCGTTGCGCCAGACATCGGTCTGGTCGACCGGTACGCCGTCCAGGTACTGGAGGCCACCCTGGGTCGTGCGGCCCAGTGCCGGGTAGGCGGGCGCGACCAGGGCCAGGCCACGCGGGGTAAGGGCCGCTACCTCGGCGGCGACATTGCCACGCAGGGTGGAGTCGATCTTCTTGTAGAGCGCGGCGCCCGCCAACGCCGGGTGCCCGAGCAGTGCGGCATGGCGCGCGGCCGCCGCACGCGCATCCAGTCGACGGCTGTCCAGATCCAGTGCCGTCACCGGCGCCTGGGCATCCAGGGCCTCGGCGTCGAGCAGCACCCGGGTCGCCTGGGCCTTGGCGAAGCCCAAGGCGCAGTCGGCGGCGCCGCTGAGGTCGTCAGCCAGGATCAGCAGGCGGGTCATGGCAGCAGGCGCCGGTACAGCGCCTGGATGTCGTCCAGGCTCAGCGGCTTGGGATTGTTGACCATTAGCCGGGTGACCTTGGATGCCGCCACGGCCATCTCTGGCAGGTGTTCCTCGCGGACACCAAAGGCGGCCAGGTCCTGTGGGATCTCCAGGGTGGCGGTCCAGGCGGCGATCTGCTCGATCAGTTTGTGCGCGGCGGCTTCGTCGCTGTCCTCCTCGCGGGCCAGGCCGCAGACCAGGGCGGCGCGCTTCAGGCGTGGCGCGCAACTGTCCAGGTTGAAGGCCATGACATGGGGCAGCAGCATGGCGTTGGCCACGCCGTGGGTGACATGGAACTTGCCGCCCAGGGGATAGGCCAGGGCATGCACGGCGGCCGTGCCGGCGGCGGTCAGGGCCACGCCGCCATAGGTGGAGCCGAGCAGCATATCGCTGCGGGCCGGTACCGAATCCGGCTGCTGGTAGGCCTCGACGATGCTGCCGGCGATCAGGCGCATGGACTCCAAGGCGAAGGTATCGCTGACCGGGTTGGCCTTGTTGGAGATGAAGGACTCCAGGGAATGGGTGAAGGCGTCCATCCCGGTAGCCGCGGTGATGGCCTTGGGCAGGCTCAGGGTCAGCAGCGGATCGAGCAGGACCAGGGCGGGCAGCAGGTGGCGGCTGACCACGCCCACCTTCAGCTCTTCGTCGGGCAGGGTGACGATGGCATTGGGGGTCACTTCCGAGCCGGTGCCGGCAGTGGTCGGCACCAGCACGGTGGGCAGCCCGGCGCGGGCCACCTGGTCGATACCCAGCATGGATCTGAGCGACTGCTCGTTGGTGAGCATGACCGCGAACAACTTGGCGGCGTCCAGCACCGAGCCGCCGCCGATGGCGAGCAGGGCGTCGGGTTGGCGCGGCGCGACCTGCTCGCGAAAGACCTGCTCGATGTTCTCCAGGGTGGGCTCGATCTCGACGTTGTCGATCACGGCCACCTCGATGTCGCGGGCGGCTAGTTGCGCCTTGACGCGCTCGGTCACGCCCAGGCCGTGCATGGCGTTCTGGGTGACCAGCACCACGCGGCGCAGCGGGACGTCGAGGAGGGCGAGCTTGTCGCCGAGCTGATCCAGGGCGCCAGCGCCGTGAACCAGGTGTTTGACGGTCTGGAAATGATAGAGGGACATGGGCGCTCCGGATCAGTCGCGGTAGATGGCCAGCAGGCCTTCGAGCTTGTGTACGGTGGCTTCGTCCAGCGCTGCCACCGGGGCGCGGCAGGGACCGACCGGGACGTTGAGCAGGTCGGCGGCCTTTTTAAGCACCGACGGCATGGTGCCCAGGGCGAAGGCATCGCGCAGCGGCCGCAGCTTTTCCTGGGCGGCGCGGGCGGTGGCGTGGTCGTCGGCCTGGAAGGCGTTCCAGATGGTCATGACCACCTGGGGCACGGCATTGGCGGTGGCGGCCACGGCGCCATCGCCGCCGGCCAGCAGGTTCCAGTAGATGAGGGAGTCGGTACCGGCGAAGACGGCGAAGTCGTCGCTGCGGTACTTCATCATCTGCACCAGGGCGTCGAAGTTGCCGGCGCTGTCCTTGATGCCCTTGATCTGCGGGTGCTGGCTCAGAGTGGCGACAGCGCCGATGCCGATCGACATGCCGGTCTTGGCCGGAATGTTGTAGAGCATGAGCGGCAGCGGGGAGGCGTCGCCAATGGCTTCGTAATGCGTGATCAGCTCTTTCTGGCTGACGGCATTGAAGTAGGGCGTGATCACCGAAAGGGCATCGACGCCGCGATCCGCCATCTTTTTGTTCAGTTCAATCACTTCGTGAGTGGCAAAGGCGCCGGTACCGGCGACCACGGGGACCCGGCCGCCCGCGGCGTCTACCGTGAGCTCGGCGATACGCAGCTTCTCGGCTTCGGAGAGCGCGAAGAATTCGCCATTGGTACCCAGTACGAACAGGCCATGGACGCCAGCGCCGATTAGGTTTTCGATCAAACCGCGCAAAGCGTTTTCATCGACACGTTGCTGGGCGTCAAAAGGGGTAACGAGGGCGGGAACGATGCCGCGGAATTTCATGGTCATGCCTACCTTGTGATTGTTCTGATCACAATAAAGCATGTTTTGATCTAATCGATCAATAGTGGTCTGACGATTTTGCGCGTTCGATGAGCCTGTGCACCTCTAAAGGCAATAGCTCATTTGCGAAGCAACTATTGACTCGGATTGCTCGGCAATAGAGACGGATAAACGTAATGGCAGCCTCGGCGCGGCGCCTTCACGCGTCTGAAGGGACGAATGTTCAAGCTATGGGTAAGGAGTGGTGCCTGTTGGGTCCGGCAAGCTATCCCGCTGATCCCTCTGACAAAATTGTCATCCCGCAGTACCCGTTCCTGACCGAACGATCAGGATAATTTGGCGAGGTCATCTCCTGGACCTCCAATCATGTCGCGCTTTCTTTCTTCCCTAACCGTCACGCTGCTGGGCGCTGCCTTGCTCGGTCAGGCGCAGGCGGCGCTGCCGCAGCATCCCGATCTCGACCTTGCTGCCGCGCAGCGACTGGCAGAGGCCGCGCCCTGCAGCGCCGCGCTGGCGGTGCTCGACCGCAGCGGTCAACTGATCCTCCTGCAACGCGATACCCGCGTCGGACCGCACAACGCCGAGGCGGCGCGGCGCAAGGCCTTTACTGCCCTGTCCACCCGCACCCCGTCACAGGCGTTGGCCGAGCGCGCCCGGCAGAACCCGGATGCGGCCAATCTCGTCACCCTGCCCGAATTGCTGCTGCTGGGCGGTGGCATCCCCCTCTACGAAGGCGACCAGCTGGTCGGCGCCCTGGGCATCGCCGGTGCCGGCGGTGGCGGGGCGGATGAGCGCTGTGCGCTGGCGGCTGCTGAACACCTCAACCTCACCTCTCATCCTTGAAGGAGATTTTCATGAAGACGTTCGTTCTGTTGTCCGGCCTGGCCCTGTCCGGCTTCGCGGTCGCCGCACCTAACCCCCTGAGTGTCCATGTGCTCAACCTGGAAGACGGCAAGCCGTCGGCCGGCGTACATGTGACCCTGGAACGTCAGGTGGGGCAGGGCTGGCAGCCGCTGGCGGAAGAGGTCACCAACGAGCAGGGCCGGGTGCCGGCGCTGTTTCCCAAGGAAAAGACCTTCGAGAAGGGGGAATACCGCGTGGTCTTCAAGACCGGCGACTACTACCGCCAGCAGGGCCGCAGCGCCTTCTTCCCCGAGATCCCGGTGGTGTTCGACGTCACCCAGCCGGAGCAGCACTACCATATCCCGCTGTTGCTCAGCCCCTATGGCTTCAGCACCTACCGCGGTTCCTAGTTCGCCGGCGAGGCGTCGGTCCTCGCGCCTGTCCACCGCGCTCGTGCAGGCACAGTGCGGTTGGCGGCAAATTCCAGCGCTGGGATCCTGCCATGCTTGGTGAAGGCCATTCGCGAGCGGTCGAGGCCCTGCACGAATGGCGCCTCTCCGCGCGGTATTCCTGAGCATAGGAGCGGCATCTCCGCTAAGGGGTAATGGGTCGTCCGCGATGTCGGTGGGGGTAGGGCGGATCTTCGGATCGTTCCAGGCCCTGGGCCACCTCGGCTCCTACTGGCTCACGGACAAGTCTTCTAATTGCTATGAGTGCCTCATTCGGTACGGGTCTCTTAAGTGAGTCCTAAGCGGCAAAACGTAGCGTTGATAGCGTCATTCATGAGGGTGCCCGGTTACTTTTTTATCGGCGCCGTTGATTATGTATGACTAATTACCTTCGTCATCGCCGATAGGGAGCTGATGGCATGCCACTCGAGCAGCTTTCAAACCGCCTGTACAAGGTCCTTGATGACGCGCGTCCAGGTGGCTCGCCGCTGTGAGCCGGGACTTCGCGCCCCTGCGTAACAGTCAACGGGGCCCGGTGCTCCTGCTGGCCTCCGGACCTTCGGCTGCCGAACTCAACCTGGACGCCTGGCAGGACGTGCCGATCATCACCATGAACGGTGCCATCGCCAAGCTGAGCGGGAGCGGCATCCGTCCGCTCTTTTACGTCTGCAGCGACCTGAGCTTTGCCGAGCAGCAACCTGAACTCTATGAATGCGGGCTCGAGCAGGCGCAGCGGCTGGCATTGTGGCCGACGGCGATCGAAAGCCTGGCGGAAAGCCGGCAGGCCAAGGCTCACGCGTTGCGACGAGCGCCCAGTACCCGGCTGGAACACTACCTCGGGCTGGAGCGCGACCAGGCCGAACGCACGCTCACCCTGCTCAGTCGCCGAGCGCGCGACATCGGCTTCAGCCGGGACATGGACTACGGCATCTTCGATGTCCGGACCGTTGCCTTCATCGCCCTGCAACTGGCCTATCACCTGGGCTTTACCAAGATCTATCTGGCCGGTGTCGACCTCAATGCCCGAGCTCCACGCTTCTACGAAGGCGGCGCGGACGCGAGATCGCCCTGTGGGCTGGACGAGCATCTGCACAACCGTATCCTGCCGGGGCTCAAGGTCATGCAGGACGTCATGACCGCCGCGGGCCGCCAGGTCTTCAATCTGTCGCGCTGCAGCTGTATTCCTGCGCAACTCATCCCACGCGCCGACCTGGCCGCCGTCGAGGCGGGCTGGCTGGGCCAGCGGACCCGTCAGGCCAGTTGAGCGCGCTCGATGTTTCGGTAGCGCATCGAGAGGTCTGGATGGCAGGGACCGCCGGACCTTTGGCTGCTGCGCTCGATCACTGCCAGCCCAGGGTAAGACCCCAGACCACGACGTAGCGCGTGGCCTTGGCCAGGCTCACCACCACTAGAAAGCGCCACAGGGGTTCGCGCATCACCCCGGCCACCAGGGTCAGGGGATCGCCGATCACGGGGGTCCAACTGAGCAGCAGCGACCACCAGCCCCAACGCTGGTAGGCCGCCTGGATGCGCGCCAGGCGCTCCGGCGACAGCGGAAACCAGCGGCGTGGGCGAAAGCGTTCGAGATGGGTGCCCAGCCACCAGTTCAGCGTCGAGCCGGCGACATTGCCCAGCGTCGCGGCCAGCAGCAGGAGGGGCGTGGCATAGCGCTCGGTGAGCAGCAGCCCGGCGAGGGCCGCTTCCGATTGCAGGGGCAACAGGGTGGCCGACCCAAAGGCGAGGGCGGCCAGGCCCAGGTAGACGCTCAGGGCTTCCAGGATGGAGCTCCAGCAGGGCAGGCCATGAGGAGGCTGTCTCGGGTCGAGGGGAAGCCGCGGAGCATAGCGCGAGGGACCGGACTATGCCTCCTCGCGATCCTGAGCCCCGGTGCTCACTCCAGCCGCGCGAGCCAGTCCGCGACCGAGTCCCCGCTGCTGATATCGGGCTGCACCAGGCCATCGATCATGAAGGTCGGCGAGACGTGGATGCCGTTCTGCCGGGCGTACTTGCAGTGCCACTTGATGGCGTGCTGCAGGTCCGGATTGGCGAAGGCATCGGCCAGGGCCAGGCCGCTGTAGCCTTCCAGGCGCGCGATGATGTCATTGGGTGTGGCGTCGCGATTGGGCCCGGTGGCGTGATCCTTGAACTCGAATTCCTCGCGATGGGCCGCCACCGCTGCCAGCACCACCTTGGCGCTTTCCTTGCCGCCTTCGAGGGCGGCGGCGGCCAGCACGCAGCGCACCACGACGCCGGAGAACAGGTGCCAGGGCTGGGATTGCAGGCGGATCTTCAGGGTGATGCGGTCCGGTCCGGCCTGGGCCAGCAGGTCGTCCAGCTTGTTGAAGGCCTTGACCGAAAAGGGGCAGGTGGGCTCGAGAAAGACTTCGAAGGTGTGGGGGCCATGGCCCCAGGTGAGGGTGTCGGCGTACAAGGTAGGACTCCAATGGCGAGACGTTGGGGTTGAGACCGCACGCCGTCCCGGGCGTTTTGCCTCAGTCGGGACGGCGCGGGATGCCTCAGGGAATCAGTCGCCGCCGACGCATGTCCTCCAGGTGCGCGAGCAGGACCTCGTCCGATCTCAGCATCATCTGCCCGAAGCCGGCCTGCCGCGCCTTGGTCACATCGAAGATGGCATCCTTCTCGACATGAAAGATGAAGTCGCCGAAGGCCCCGGGCGCGATCCGCTCGGGATCGGCCTCGGCCAGTCCTTCGCGCTGCGCCAGCGCCTGCCAGACCGGCTTCAGGGCGGTCAGGCGCTGAGCCAGGGAGATGGGTTGCGGCTCGCCGTCGTCCAGCCCGAACCAGTCGGCCAGCTGTGGCCAGACGTGACTCCAGCGAAAGACATCGCCGTTGGTGAGATTGAAGGCGCCATCGCGCTGCTCTTCGGCGGCCCAGACCGCGGCTTCGCCCAGCAGCGGCGCGGCCGTGACGTTGACCAAGGCGCCGCGATAGGCCTGCTCGGTTCCGGGGAATTGCATGGCGGTACCGGTCGCCTTGCACAGCGCGCCATAGAGACCGATCAGGTTGCCGAGGTTCATGGCCGAGCCCAGCGAGTGGCCGATAACGATGTCGGGGCGCAGGGCGGTCCACCGGATGCCGTCGGCCTCCAGGCTGCGCACGAAGTCTTCATGGCGGAAATAGAGGTTGGGCGGGAAGTGGCGGCTGTCATCCTCGCGGGCTGGGGTCTTGTACACCCCCAGGTGGGCGCCGTAGATCTTGCCGCCCTGGACGAAGGTGATGCGGGCCAGAGGCGCGCCAGCGCTACGCACTGCGGCGACCAGGTTCTCCAGCATGGCGGCGTTTTCGTCCGCCTCGACGCCCGAGTCAGGGTTGGGCTTGAGGGCGCTGTAGAAGAGATGGGTCACACCGGCGAGATGGGCCTTGGCCGCGGCCAGGCTCGCCGGGTCCAGCAGGTCGGCGGTCAGGTGCGGAAAGCGACTGGGTGCCTGTCGCGAGCGGCCGACGGTGTTGATGGACCAGCCGGCGTTGGCAAAGGCTTCCAGCACGGCCTGGCCGATGATGCCGCTGGCGCCGGCGATGAGGAGCTGTCGTTCGGTCATGGGGTCTCCCGATAGCGTGGGTGGGCTGATGAAGGGGAGACCCAGGCAGAGGGCGATTTGTCCCCGTGTCGGGCTGGACGGTAGACGGACGAACGCCGGTGTCCTGCTCGCGCAAGCAGGGCTACTGTGAGAGCACTGCCTGCTGCCGCGGAGGACCGCGCCTTGACCCATCCGTCCCGTACGCCTGCCGTCTTTCAATCCCTGCTCGGCGAACTCGTCACCGCCCTGGATCTGTCTGCCGCCCAGGCGGCAAACCTGCAGGTCCGGGGCAACGACAGCCTGGCCTCCTGCTTTCCGGTCAGCGACCTCGCCACGGCGGCGATCGGGGTCGCCGGCCTGGCCGCCGGCGACCTGCTGGCCGAAGGGGCACCCGGATTGCCGGTGCAGGTGGACCGGCACCTGGCCGCGGCCTGGTTCAAGACATCCCTGCGTCCCCTGGGCTGGGAATTGCCCGCCGTCTGGGATGCGATCACCGGCGACTACCGTACCCGCGACGGCTGGCTACGGTTGCACGCCAATGCGCCCCATCATCGGGAGCGCGCCCTGGCCGTGCTGGGCTGTGGCAATAGCCATGACGCCGTGGCGCAGGCCATGGCGGGCGGGTCGGGCGAAGACCTGGAGACGGCCATCGTCGCGGCGGGCGGCTGCGCGGCGAAGCTGCGCACCCAGGCGGAGTGGCAGGCGCATCCCCAGGGGCAGGCCGTTGGCGCCGAACCGCTGATCGCTCAGGAATGGACAGTCGCGGATATCGCCAGCAATTGGCGGCCCGATCCACAGCGTCCGTTGCAGGGCATCCGCGTCCTCGACCTGACCCGCATCCTCGCCGGGCCGATCGCCACCCGCCTGCTGGCCGGGCTGGGCGCCGAGGTGCTGCGGATCGATCCGCCCGACTGGGACGAACCGGCCCAGGCACCCGAGGTGACCCTGGGCAAGCGCTGCGCGCGACTGGACCTCAGGCGCCCCGCCGATCGCCAGCGATTCGAGGCGCTGCTGACCTCGGCAGACATCCTGGTCCACGGCTATCGCGCCGATGCGCTGGAGCGACTGGGCTACGGCGTCGCTGCACGTCGCGCGCTGAATCCCGGGCTGATCGATATTTCGCTCTGCGCCTATGGCTGGAGCGGTCCCTGGGCGCTCCGTCGGGGCTACGACAGCCTGGTGCAGATGTCCTGCGGTATCGCCGCAGCGGGTCGTGAGTGGCAGGGCGGTGAGCAGCCGGTGCCCTTGCCGGTGCAGGCGCTCGATCATGCTACCGGCTACCTCATGGCGGCCGCCGCCCTTCGCGGGCTGGCGCTGCGTCAGCGGGAGCGGCGAGCTATGACGGCGCGACTGTCCCTTGCCCGTACCGCCGTACTACTGACCGAGCGACCGGGCGCGAGTGGTGGTCCGGCGTATGGAGGGCCGGAGGAGGGCGACTATGGCGAGACGCAAGAGCCGACCGCTTGGGGGCCGGCGCTGCGCTTGCGGTCGCCGCTGAGGATCGGCGAGGTCGAGTTGCAGTGGCGTCGCCCCGCGACTCGTCTTGGCTCCGCGACCGCGGACTGGAGTCGCTAGCGGCGGCGGAGAGATGCCGCCGCCGTCCGCTCTGCCGGATTAATCGAAATCGCTGGCCGAATGCCGCTCCGCCAGTTGCTCACCCGGCTTACCCCAGGTGCGATTGACCCGCCGACCGCGCTGCACCGCCGGCCGGGCGGCGATGGCCTGGGCCCAGCGCTGCACGTGGCTGTAGTCCTGTACCGAGAGGAATTCCGCGGCGTTGTACAGCTGGCCCAGTACCAGATTGCCGTACCAGCTCCAGATGGCGATGTCGGCGATGCCGTACTCCTCGCCGGCCACATAGGTGCGCTCGGCCAGCAGGCGATCGAGCACATCGAGTTGGCGCTTGGCTTCCATGGCGTAGCGGTTGATGGGGTATTCGAGCTTTTCCGGCGCATAGGCGTAGAAATGGCCGAAGCCGCCGCCCAGGAAGGGCGCCGAGCCCATCTGCCAGAACAGCCAGTTCAGGGTTTCGGTGCGACCGGCGTGATCCTTCGGGATGAAGGCGCCAAAGCTGTCGGCGAGATAGAGCAGGATGGCACCGGACTCGAAGACGCGCAGCGGCTCGGCGCCGCGGCGATCCACCAGGGCCGGAATCTTGGAATTCGGATTGATCTCAACGAAGCCGCTGGAGAATTGGTCGCCCTCGCTGATGCGGATCAGCCAGGCGTCGTATTCGGCGTCGGCATGACCAGCCGCCAGCAATTCCTCCAGCAGGATGGTCACCTTCATGCCGTTGGGCGTGCCCAGGGAATACAGCTGGAAGGGATGCTCGCCGACCGGCAGTTCCTTGTCGTGGGTCGGGCCGGCGATGGGGCGGTTGATGCTGGCGAAGTTGCCGCCGGAGGTGGTGGGGGTCCAGACGCGTGGGGGGGTATAGGATTCGGTCATGGTGGCACTGGCCTCAGTCGGCAAGGGTTGGTAGTTCGATCATAACCGAACTTTGCGTCCGGTCTGTTCAATGGCTCGCAAGCTGGCGATAAACCCTGTCTCGCATTCATACGACAGCAGGGCTCAAGGGCGGCTGCTGATCACAGACCCGCTCGACGCCGCAGGACCGAGACGCGACAGGCCGTTCAGGCGTTCTGCTCGGTCAGCCGCTGTACCGTCAGGGTGCGGTACTGACGTGGGGTCATGCCCTTGAGTTGGTGGAAGCGTCGATTGAAGTTGGAGATGTTGTTGAAGCCGGCTTCGAAGCAGATGTCGGTGACCGGCATGCTGCTGTGGGAGAGCATCTCGCAGGCCTTGCTGATGCGCAGGCTGTTGACGAATTCGACGAAGGTGCGACCGGTGGCCTGGCGGAAGAAGCGCGAGAAATAGGTGGGCGTCATGCCCAGGTGTTCGGCCACTTCTTCCTGGGTGAAATCACGCTGGTAGTGATCGAAGATGAAATTCAGCGCCCGGTTGGTGCGATCCACCGCCTGTTCGCTGGCCGTGGCCGGCTCGACGCTGCCGGACAGCAGCTGGTAGCGCTCCGAGGTGGCCAGTGCCTCCATCAGTACCAGGAAATGACCGAGACGGGTGGCGCCGCCGCTCTCGGAGATCTGTTGCAGCAAGGCCTCGGCGCGAGCGATCAGCTGCGGATCCTGGAATTCGATGCCGTAGCGGGCGCGTTCCAGCAGCGGCGCCAGGCCGCTGAGTTCGGGAAACACCGCCGTGGCGTTGTCCACCGTCTCGTTGGTGAAGTTGACCAGCATGTCGCGCTTGGCCACCACCTCGCCCTCGGCGACGCGGCTGATCCAGTTGTGCGGCAGATGCGGCCCGGTAAGGAACAGGCTGCCCGGATAGAAGTTGCCGATGTAGTCGCCGATGAAGGCGGTCCCCGAACTGGCCACGATCAGGTGCAGCTCGTATTCCTTGTGGAAATGCCAGCGCACCAGCGGGCAGGGAAAACCATGCTCCCGGTAGATCACCGAGTGACCGCTCAGGTCCTCCATCAATTCGTAGGAGGGATTGCGCTTGCGCAAGGACTGACTCATGGACCGCCCCGTCGTTCTTGTTGGCCTTGATCCTGGCCCTGTTCGACGTCCGTCGCAACCCCGGGTTCAGCCGGTGCGCAGGATCACCGCCGCGCGCAGCTTGCCGCGGCCGAAGCGACTCATCTTGTCGAACTCGGCGTGGGACACGGGGATGTGCTGGCAATCCAGTTCGCGGCGATGCTGGCTGTGGTCGACATCGGGATCGTGCAGGTAGACGAAGTCCTCGTCGCAGTCGGTGACCAGCACCCAGTGCGGCCCCTTGGCCTTGGTCAGGCGGAAGGAGCTGATCAGCACCAGCGGAAAGGCGCCCTGGTCGACCCAATGGGCGATGTCCAGGCGCGTCCGGTACAGGCGCTCGATGGGCGACTGCTTGACCTCGGCGCTGAAGTCCTCGTGCACCAGGCGCATCACCTCCTTCTTTTCCTCGCTGCGCACGCCGTCGAGAAACAGGGGCCCCCGGGTATTGACCTGCAACGTGACCTTGAATCCGCGGCGCAGCGCAGCCAGGGCCAGACCATGGGGCCCGCAGCCGCCGTGGCCGGCGGTCATGTAGATGGTGGTAGCCTCGCGCCACAGCCGCAGTTCCTCGCGCCGTTCCAGCGGGCGGCCCGGCTGCAGGGCGCCCATGGCCATCAGCAGACTGGCCGGGCCACAGGTGAAATCGGTGGTCTGGCGATAGAAGGGCACCGGGCGGGCCTGGCCTTCGCGCGGCTGGCGGATGCGCTTCTCGAAGCGCAGCGCCTGACTGTGGTCTTCGTAATAGTCCTCCACCGTGGCGAAGGGCAGATAGCCGTTGCGCTCGTAAAGGGCGATGGCGGCGGCGTTGTCCGGCCGGACCTCCAGGCGCAGGTAGGCGCAATCGCGCTCCACCGCCTCGGCTTCGGCAGCCTCCAGCAGGCGCTGGCCCAGGCGATGACCGCGGGCCTCGGGATCGACGGCGATGGAATAGAGCCGCGCCAGCGAGGTGTTCTGGTGGAACAGCACCAGGGCGTAGCCGGCCACCTGGCGGTCATTTTCCGCCAGGATCAGGACCGCGTTCGCACGGGTGAGCATGTAGTGGAAATTGCGCCGGGAAAGGCGGTCATAGCTGAAGCAGCGGGCTTCCAGATCGACCAGCGCCGCCAGATCGTCCAGCCCGGCGGGCCTGAGCATGAAACTCATCGCGAAGGATTCTCCTGGAGCAGAGCGGGCAGCCTGGCATGGTTAAGCAACGGTTAATAGCACCCGCGTTACAACAGTTGGAGTGGTCCGGCGGCATCCGGGTTTCCGCCGGGACCACGCCCCGCAACCAGGAGGTCCAGTGAGCAAGCTGTATATCGTCGTGGAACGCAAGGAAGACTGGTCGTCCTACTATCCCAGCGAAGACGTCATCACCGCCCAGGAATACCTGGAGCAATCCAACGAACAGGACAATGGCAAACGCGTGCAGGTGATCAACCTGTGCCGCAGCCAGAAGTACCTCGGCCACGGCTACTACTGCTCGCTGCTCGCCGAAGCCCGCGGGCACAAGGTCATCCCTTCGGTGCGCACCATCAGCGAACTGGCGCGCAAGTCCCTCTACGGCCTGGCGCTGGAGGACCTGGACAAGCTGCTGACCAAGGCGCTGGCCGGTCATCCCTATGGCAGCGCCGATGGCTTCACCCTCACGCTCTACTTCGGCAACACCGACATCGCGCCCCTGCAGGACCTGGCGCGCCAGGTGTTCGAAGCCTTTCCCTGTCCGCTGCTGCTGGTGGAATTCCGCCGCGACCGCGCCGGCTGGCACATCGGCGGCCTCAAGCTGGGCAGCATCCACAAGCTGCACGAGCAGCAGGAAGACCTCTTCGCCAACGCCCTCGACGGCTTCAGTCGCCGCGTCTGGCTCAAGCCGGGGCGCCGTGAGAAGTACCGCTTCGACCTGGCCATCCTGCACGACCCCAAGGAAGCGTTTCCGCCCTCCGATGCCAAGGCACTGAAGAACTTCGTGCGCGTCGGCAAGCACCTGGGGCTGGACGTGGAGCTGATCGAAAAGAAGGATTACGCGCGGCTGGGCGAATTCGATGCCCTGTTCATCCGCGAGACCACCGCCATCGACCACCACACCTATCGCTTCGCCAAGAAGGCCGAAAGCGAGGGGCTAGTGGTGATGGACGACCCGCGCTCCATCCTGAGATGCACCAACAAGGTCTATCTCGCCGACCTGCTGCGCGCCCACAAGCTGGACATGCCGGCGACCGAGATCCTCTACAAGGACAATCCCGGCCAACTCGAAGGCCTCGGCGAACGCCTGGGCTTTCCGCTGGTGCTGAAGATTCCCGATGGCTCCTTTTCCCGTGGCGTCATCAAGGTCGAGGACGCCGCGCAGCTGCGCAAGGCCAGCGCCGAGTTGTTCGAGCGTTCGGTACTGCTGCTGGCCCAGGAATTCTTCTATACGGAATACGACTGGCGCATCGGCGTGCTCAACCAGGAGCCGATCTTTGCCTGCCAGTACTTCATGTCCAAGGGGCACTGGCAGATCTATGACCACAGCGCCAGCGCCACCGAGGTCAGTGGCGATTTCCGCACCCTGGCGGTGCAGGACGCGCCCCATGCGGTGGTCGAGCTGGCGGTACGCACAGCCAACCTGATCGGCGATGGTCTCTATGGCGTGGATCTGAAACAGGCGGGCGACAAGTTGGCGGTGATCGAGGTCAACGACAACCCCAACATCGATTGCGGGGTCGAGGATCTAGTGCTCAAGGACGATCTCTACGCCCTGGTGCTGGAGGAATTCATCCGGCGGCTGGAGTCGCAGCGCGGCGGACAGCCCTGGTAAGGCGCCAGGGTCGCGGAGCGGGTGAGGGCAGGGCCTCACCCGTCGCTCAAAGCGCGATCAGGCGCCGTGGCACTTCTTGAATTTCTTCTCGCTGCCGCACGGGCAGGGATCGTTGCGACCCACTTCCTTCAGCGGATTGCGCACCGGCTCCTGGGCCGGGCCATGGTTGCAGTGCGGGCCGTGCACATGGTGGGCATGGCCGTGATCGTGGTCATGGTCGTGATTGCAATCGGGACCGTGGACGTGTTGGTTCATCTCATAACTCCGGGATGTAGGCGCCAGGCACGAACTGCCCCTGGCGAGAAAAATGGACACTGCGCCCGAACAGCCAGCCGGTCTTCACCCGACCGCGCAGCCGATAGTTGATCGGCTGGTTGGGGTCTTCCAGCATGCGACCGACGTCCTTCACGTAGCGCCACAGATTGGTCTGCACCGGCACCGAGAAGCTGCGCTGACCATTGGCCGGCACCGACGAATGCAGGTTGGCGGTCCCCTGGGACAGCAGCAGATCGTTCAGGTAGACGGTATAGGCCAGGCTGCGCACGGGCAGGGCGCTGTCGTTGGGATTCTGGACGCGGAAGTGCAGCACGAAGTCCTGGCTCCACAGCCGGGCGCGGATCAGCTCCACGCCGGTCAGTTCGACCTGGGGCTCCTCATAGTTGCGCCCGATGTAGGTACAACCGCCAAGGCTGCTCAGCAAGACGCCGAGCAGGGTGATGAACAAGGCCTGGCGAAGCATGCGGCACTCCCGTTTTCTGCGCAGTTTAACAAGCACCGATTGCTGCACAAGTCGGGGCCGCTTCGGCACAGGCTAACAAAAAAACGCCTGGGCCAGGCGACCATGCGGACTGGACCCCTCCGGCGCGACGTTGCATCCTGCAGCTCTTGCCGTGACCGAGGAGGTCGTCATGTCCGCCGTGCTCTATGAAATCGCCTTCCAGGGCGAGCTGGTCGCTGGCGCCGATGCGCAGCAGACCCGACAGAATCTGATGCGTCTGTTTCAGGCGGATGAACAGCGCATCGCCGTGCTCTTTTCCGGTCGTCGCATGATCATCAAGAATCGCCTCGACGCCGCCACCGCCGAGCGCTATCGCGCCACCCTGGCCCAGGCCGGGGCACGGGTCGAGGTGGCGCCCATGGCCGAGACGGTCGAGCCGGCTGCCGCACCCGTCGAGCCGCGGGAACCGACCCCGGCCACCACGGCGACCGCCACGCCACCGTCCGCGGAGCGCGGATCCCTGTCGGTTGCACCGCGCGATGCCGTGATGGCGGCCTTCGTCGATGTCCAGGCACCGGATTTCGGCCTGGCACCGGTGGGCGCCGATCTCCAGGACGAGGCCGCACCGGTGGCGCCGCCGCGGGTCGATCTGTCGCACCTGAGTCTGGCGCCGGTGGGCAGCGATCTGGGCCCGGCCTCCGAGCCGCTACCCGTGGCGGTCCCGGATACCGATCACCTGACGCTGGTCAGGGAGTGAGCACGGCCGGCGTTACAGGAAGCCGGCGCAGCACTTCTTGAACTTGGCGCCGCTGCCGCACAGGCAGGCGTCGTTGCGACCCGGCAGCGGGCGTACGGTCGGATCGAGAAAGTACCAGCGCCCCTCGCGCTGGACGAAGCCCGAGCGCTCTTCATGGCGATGGGCGCCGCGGCCGTCCTCCCAGCGCGCCACGAAGCTGACCCGCGCATGGTCAGGATCGCCCGGCTCGGGGCGATGCTCCAGCACCTGCAACCCCTGCCAGCGACTGCCCAGACTCCAGGCCGTCAGGGCTTCCCTGTCCAGCTGCCCCTGCTGCGCAGGCACCGTGGTGGCCACCAGATAGTCGATCAAGCCCAGCACATAGGCGCTGTAGCGCGAACGCATCAGGCGCTCGGCATCGGGCGCCGGCGTGCCGGCATGAAAGACGCCGCAACAGTCGCCGAGCGGACGTTCCGAGCCACAGGGGCAGGGGGCCATGGGTTGCATCTCACCACCAGTACTTGCCGAAATTCTGCGGGTTGGCCCAGAACTTGGCATTGAGCCAGTCCGGGACCTGTTTGTAGTCGTGCAGATCATAGCTGAACAGGGTGACCACCTGGCCATCGCGGGCGAAGCGCTCGCTGGCCTGCAGGGCCAGGGCGTAGAAATCCGTCAGCTGCCATTCGCTGGCGGCCAGGTCCACCAGCACCGCCAGGCGCGAGGTGTTGAAGTTGCGCAAGCCGCCGAGCAACTCGCGCCCCTGGCGCAGCGGCAGATGTTCCAGGCAGTCGGCGACGATCACCAGATCGTAGCGTTCGGCCAGTAGGCTGGGATCATCCAGAGGCACCGTCGCTTGCACCAGCTGGCAGTGCGGATGGGCCTCGGCATAGGCCGCGAGCGCCGGCAGCGGTTCGCGCGCCACACAGAGCAGGCGCCTGGGCTGATGATGCTCGAGCAGGCTTGCCAGAGCCTGTTGCGGGGTACGGGACGAGAATATGTTTGCCACTAAGGGAACCCTAATCAAATCGCGATTGACTAAGCAACCAGCGTTGTCAAGATGTGTACGCCACCATTAGTCTGACAGCGCCATAAAACGAAAGACGAGCACAACTCGCGGTACCTGGTCTATAGGAGACCCCTTCATGAGCAAGAGCATCGCAAGGACAGCTTTACCCCTCATCCTGGCAAGCACCGTGCTGGCTGGTTGTGCGGGCGGCGTACAGAAATCCGATTGGCCGGTCTGCGCTGCGGTCGGCGCGCTGGTCGGCGGTGCGGCCGGCGCTACCCAGAGCGGTAACGTCGCCGGCATGGCGGCCCTGGGCATAGGTACCACCGCCGGCGCCTATTGCTGGGTGCATGGCAAGGGCAACGAACAGGTCGCCCGCATGGAGCCCGCTCCGGCCCCGGCTCCGGCGCCCGCACCGGCTCCCGCACCGGCCCCGCTGCCGAAGCAGGAAGTGATCACCGCCCGTGATCTGCACTTCGCCTTCGACTCCGCCGCCATCGATGCTCAAGACCGGGCTCAGCTGGACGGCATCGCCGGTCGTCTGCGTGGCGAAGCCGCCAGCACCCGTCTGTCGATCACCGGCCACACCGACAGCAAGGGTACCGACGCCTACAACCAGCGTCTGTCCGAGCGTCGCGCCAAGTCGGTCAGCAACTACCTGATCCAGGCCGGTGTGCCGGCAGCCAGCATCGTCTCCGTGAAGGGCATGGGCGAGCGTCAGCCGATCGCCACCAACGAGACCGCTGAAGGCCGCGCCACCAACCGCCGCGTCGAAATCCAGATCGACCGCGAGTGATGCATCGGCGGCGGACCCTGGTCCGCCGCCTTTACTTTTTCCGGCTCCAGGCGTTATGGTCCGATCCATCTCGTCCTCCTGCTGGAATCCATGAAAACCCTGTCCCTTACCGGCAAAGTTCTTCTCCTGCTGTTCTGGCTCGCCGCAGCCGCCGCCATCGCTCTGCCTCTCGCTCGTCCTTTCCCCCAATTGCTCGCCCTGGTGGCCCTGGCCCTGCTGCTCCTGCACCTGGGTGAAGTCTTCGCCAGTCGTCGTGCCCTGCGCCTGCGTCGCCATCCCTGGCTCGACCGCCTGAGCCTGCTGATCTTTGGCGCCTTTCATCGGCTGCCGCCGCAGCTGCCGGTGGCCTGAGCGGCCTGCGACCTCAACGTCGGGCGCATCCTGACGACAGGCGCGTTATCATAGCGCCCAAGATCCATTACTGTAGATGCATACAGCGCTCGTCCGCCGGACGTGGCGCTGCTTCGCCATCGCCCGGAACCAGGCATGCTCAGCACCGAACTCAAGACCCAGATCCAGGGCGCCTACACGCGTTTCCTCGAAGCCAAGTCGCTCAAGCCACGCTATGGCCAGCGGCTGATGATCGCGGAGACCGCCAAGGGCCTGGGTGCCATCGCCCAGGACGAGGAGGGGCATCGCGAAGGCGAGCCCGCCGTGGTGGCGGTGGAGGCGGGCACCGGAACCGGCAAGACCGTGGCCTATGCCCTGGCCGCCATTCCCGCGGCCAAGGCGGCCGGCAAGCGCCTGGTGATCGCCACGGCGACGGTGGCGCTGCAGGAGCAGATCGTGCACAAGGATCTGCCGGACATCCTGCGCAACAGCGGCCTGTCCTTCAGCTTCGCCCTGGCCAAGGGGCGGGGGCGCTATCTGTGCCTGTCCAAGCTGGACATGCTGCTGCAGGAGGGCCAGGCGCAGAACGCCACGGCCCAGCTGTTCGCCGAGGATGGCTTCAAGATCGATGTGGACGAGGCGTCCAACGAACTGTTCGGCAAGATGATCGAGCGCCTGGCCGGCAATCGCTGGGACGGCGATCGCGACAGCTGGCCGGAAGCCATCGAGGACGTCCAGTGGTCGCGCATCACCACCGATCATAGCCAGTGCACCAATCGCCATTGCCCGAATTTCCAGCAGTGCGCCTTCTATCGGGCCCGCGAAGGCATGACCAAGGTCGATGTCATCGTCACCAACCATGACCTGGTGCTGGCCGACCTGGCCTTGGGCGGCGGCGCCATCCTGCCCGATCCGCGCGATACCCTCTATGTGTTCGACGAAGGCCACCACCTGCCGGACAAGGCCATCGGCCACTTCGCCCATTTCACCCGGCTGAGATCCACCGCCGAATGGCTGGAGCAGATCGCCAAGAACCTCATCAAGCTTCTTGCCCAGCACCCGCTGCCGGGCGATCTCGGCCGGCTGGTGGAGCAGGTGCCGGAACTGGCGCGGGAGATCCGCACCCAGCAGCAATTCATGTTCACCGCCTGCGAGGCGCTGGCGGATTTCCGCGCGGGTGAGGACATGGAAGGCCGCGAGCGGCCGCGGCACAGATTCGTCGGCGGGGTGATCCCCGAAGACCTGCGGGAAATGGGTGTCGAGCTCAAGAAAGGCTTCGCCAAGCTCACCGACCTCTTCACCCGTCTGACCGAGATGCTCAAGCAGGCCATGGACGGCGAATCCAGCATCGGCCTGGCCAGCTACCAGGCCGAGGAGTGGTATCCGCTGTTCGGCAGTCTGCTGGCGCGTTCCCAGGGCAACTGGGAGTTATGGACGGCCTTTACCTGCGAGGATCCGGAAGACAGCCCGCCCATGGCGCGCTGGATGACCCTCGCCGAAACGGGTTCGTTGTACGACATCGAGGTCAACGCCAGCCCCATCCTCGCCGCGGAGATGCTGCGCCGCCACCTGTGGAACGTCGCCTATGGCGCCCTGGTGACCTCGGCGACCCTGACCGCCCTGGGCACCTTCGACCGCTTTCGCATGAGATCCGGGCTGCCGCGGTCGGCGGCCACCGCGGTGGTGCCCAGTCCGTTCCGCCATGCCGAGGCCGGGGTGCTGCGGGTGCCGGATCTCAAGGCCGATCCGCGCAACGCCGCCGAGCACACCGCGGCCATCGTTCGCGAATTGCCGGCCATGCTCGACGGCGCGCGTGGCGCCCTGGTGCTGTTTTCTTCGCGGCGGCAGATGCAGGACGTCTTCGACGGCCTGGAGCGCGACTGGCGCAAGCGGGTGCTGATCCAGGGCAACCTGTCCAAGCAGGAGACCCTGAACAAGCACAGGAAGCGCGTCGACGATGGCGAGGCCAGCGTACTGTTCGGCCTGGCCAGCTTTGCCGAGGGGGTCGACCTGCCCGGCGCCTATTGCGAGCACGTGGTCATCGCCAAGATTCCCTTCGCCGTGCCCGACGATCCGGTGGAAGCCGCCCTCGCCGAGTGGATCGAGGCGCGCGGTGGCAATCCATTCATGGAAATCGCCGTGCCCGACGCCTCGCTGCGCCTGATCCAGGCCTGCGGCCGGCTGCTGCGCACCGAGCAGGACAGCGGCACCATCTCGCTGCTGGATCGCCGCCTGGTGACCCAGCGCTACGGCAAGGCCATCCTCAATGCGCTGCCGCCGTTCCGGCGGGAGATCCAGTAATTCGTGGCCATGGCGGTCCGCCGATGCGGCCGCTCCTACAGGTAACCCTAACCGTAGGAGCGGCCCATGGCCGCGATCCTATCCAAACTCCCTGTCAGCGCTATCGGTAAACACCTTAAACCCCCAGGAGCCCCCATGACCGTCCACGGCTATCACGACCTGAGATTCGAATCCGTCCGCGAAGCCTTCGCCGAATTGCTCGCAGCCGGTCAGACCCGCGGTGCGGCGCTGTGCGTCCAGGTCGGCGGTGAAACGGTGCTGGATCTCTGGGGCGGGATGGCCGACAAGGACGGCCAGACGCCCTGGCACACCGATACCCTGCTCAATCTGTTCTCCTGCACCAAGGCCTTCACCACGGTGGCGGCGCTGCAACTGGTGGAGGAGGGCAAGCTGGCCCTCGATGCCCCGGTCGCCGAACGCTGGCCGGAGTTCGCCGCCGCCGGCAAGGCCGACATCACCCTGCGGCAGTTGCTCAGCCACAGATCCGGCGTTTCCGCCTTGCGCGAACGCCTGGCTGGGGATGCGTTGTACGACTGGGACACCATGACCGCCGCGGTCGCCGCCGAGGCTCCCTGGTGGACGCCTGGCACCGCCCATGGCTATGCGCCCATCACCTTTGGCTGGCTGCTCGGCGAGCTGATCCGGCGCGCTGATGGCCGTAGCCCGGGCGAGGCCATCGTCGGCCGTACCGCCGGGCGCCTGGACCTGGATTTCCATATCGGCCTGCCGGCCAGCGAAGACGAACGCGTCGCCCATATCGTGCGTGGAAAAGGCGTGCTGGGCGACGCCGCGGCGCAGCGCCTGCTCAAGACGACCATGAGCGATCCGGCGGCGCTGCCGACCCTGGCCTTTGGCAATCCGTCCGGGGTGCTCACCAGCACCAACAAGGCGGAGTGGCGCCGCTTCCAGCAGCCGGCCGCCAACGGCCATGGCCATGCGCGCAGCCTGGCGGGCTTCTATGCCGGTCTGCTGGCCGGCGATCTGCTGGAATGGGAGACGCTTAGCGAGGCCCTGGTGGAGCACAGCCAGGGCGAGGACCGCACCCTACTCACGCCGACCCGCTTCGGCCTTGGCTTCATGCTCGACCAGCACGACCAGGCCAATGCCACCTACGGCTTAGGCCCCCAGGCCTTTGGCCATCCGGGGGCGGGCGGTTCGACCGGCTTCGCCGATCCGGAGCGCGAGGTGGCCTTTGGCTTCGTCACCAACACCCTCGGCCCCTATGTGCTGATGGATCCGCGCGCCCAGGCCCTGGCGCGCGCGGTGGGGGAGTGCCTGTAAGGGCCTCGCGACGGGCGGCTAGCGGGCGATGGCCGCCTCGATGTCCTTGAATTCGATCACCCGGACATAGGGCGCGATCTCGCCGCTGATGGAGAAGTGCGCGCCTATCACCGTGACTTCGACCCCTTCGTTTTCCACCAGGTACTGCACCACCTCGTGAAAGTCGCCGTCGCCCGCGACCAGGTACAGCTTCTTCCAGCCGCGCTTGGCATGGGAGCGCATCAGGTTGAAGGCCAGGCCGACATCGACGCCCTTCTGGCTCTTGGTGGTGTACTGCTCGCCGGTCACCGGATGCAGGATCGGGCCGCCGCCTGCCGAGGCCGGCCATTCGTGGGCCTTGCTCTGCAGCCAGTAGAGCTTGACCCTGAGACCGGCGCCCTTGGGTGGGGCCGAGCTGAGAAACTTGTTGAAGTTGGTCTGGGCGACGGTGGGCGGATCGCTGTCGCAGTTGAAGTAGTAGGCGTCGCCTATGGGTTCGCCCGCATCCTGCTCGATGAAAAGCCGCAGTTTGAGATAGTCGAATTTGGCGCCATATACCGAACCATTCCAGGCGCTCAGGGCGTAGGCGCCGTCGACAAACCAGGCGACGCCCGTTCGAGTTGTAGTAGCCATCGTATTGCTGGGACCAGGTTTTCTACCGTTGATGGGCGCACACCCGCACGCGGGATACGCGGTGCCTATTGTGGGCTTAATTCCCGGTTTGCGCCTCAGGTAACGCAAAGGAATTCCAGGGGGCGCATGCTAGAGCGCCCGCGAGGGTGAAGGCGTCGCTCCAGGCGACGGGGGAGGCGACCACCAGTTCGGTACGAGCGTCGTGCCAGGCCGCTGGTAGCAGCTTCAGCGCAGAGGCCGGCTGGCACTGGCGTAGTCAGATCGCCGTGCTGTCGCGCCCGTCGCCGGCGTGGGCGGCATCGACGATCAGCGTCGGCTGCAGCAGCCGGATTCGCGGTGCTACGTGGTAAGCACCGTCATCGTTATGTCGCAGGTAGAGCCGCTGGCAGCCCAGGCACCGCCATAGTGTGCTCTGGTTGCAGGGATAGAAGCGCGGCGCGATCGGGGCGGCGCTAGCCCAGTAGTGAGTGCCCGTCGGGTGATACTCCGCAAGGGTCGACTCCTCGGGCGCGTGGCGCGCCAGGGTGCCGACTCGGGCGAAATCCGCTTCCCGATAACCCACTGGCCAGGCTGTCCATCCCGACAGATCCCGCTGCTGGCAATGGCAGGCCTGGGTGATGGCTGCAGCGGTGGCGGCCAGTTCCTTCAGGGTCGCGACATCGATGAAGTCTTCCATGCCCAAGCCTCCTGCTGGTCGGGCGACCTTGCGCCCACGGATCTCGATTGTCGCCTGACCTGTATGGATCTGGTCGAGGCGTGGCTCAAGACACGCCACTGGTCGGCGGATACGCAAATTTCGTGACTCCACCGCTTTGCCCGGCGTAGGTTTGCGGCCACAATCTCGAAACTACTTTAAGTTCACTCGTGCCGCCGGCTCTGGCCGGGGCATTGATTCACTCTGTCCTCCGGCTCGCCGATGGGAAACTTTGCATGAAGCTGATCAAATCCACCACCCTCATTCTCTGCATGGGCGTATCCGCCTGCAGCTCCTTCCAGGGAAATGGCGACCAGGCCGCCGCCCCCGCCAAGCCGGGCAATGCCCAGGCCAGCACCGCCGCCAGTGGCAGCCACTGGTGGTGGCCGTTCGGCGGCAGCGACAAGGCGGCCGAGCCGGTCAAGCCGGTGGCCAAGGCCGCCGAGCCCAAGGCCGAAGCCAAGGTCGCGGCGAAGGCGCCGGGGGCCAAGCCGGAGCAGACCGCTGCAGCCGGCGAGAAGGGCAGTCACTGGTGGTGGCCCTTCGGCAGCGAAGACGTCAAACCCGTTGCCAAGGCGGAAGTCCTCAAGCCGGTACCGGTCAAGGTCAGCAAGGCCTGGCTGGACGAGCACGAGCAGAAGCTGCGCGTCGCCGTGGCCGGCAGCAACGTCAAGGTCGAGCGTCGCGACGATGCCCTGGTGCTGGTGACCCCGGTGGACGGCTCCTTCAACCCGGATCGCGCCGAGATGCTGCTGCCGGTGATGCTCGGCCCGCTGTCGCGGTCGGCCAAGTCGGTGAGCGTGGATGAAGACAGCGCCGTCATCGTGCTCGGCTTCAGCGACAGCACCGGTGCCGCCGCGCTTAACGACAAGATCAGCCTGCAGCGCGCCCAGGCCGTGGCGGCGATCTTCCGTCTCAGTGGCTACAGCGGCAATCGCCTGATCGTACGGGGTCTGGCGGCCGCCCATCCGCGTGCCGACAACACCACCGCCGCCGGCCGCGCCGCCAACCGCCGCGTCGAGGTGCTGATCCAGCCGCGCGCCACCGTGCTGGCCAGCCTGCAATCCCTGGCCGCGCGCTAGCCGCAAAGCTTGTCCTGAAGCAGGCGAGCGGGGCGGGACTTGGTTAAGCTAGGTCGACAACGACCTAGCAGGAGACCTCCATGTCACCGTCCCTCGCCGATATGCGTCGCGACTACACCCGCGACGGCCTGACCGAAGCCCAGGCACCCGCGGATCCCTATGCCCTGTTCGGGCAGTGGTTCGAAGAGGCGGTGCGCACCGAGCAGCCTCCCGTCGAAGCCAACGCCTGCTGGCTGGCCACCGTCGATGACGAGGGTCAGCCGCATTGCCGCGTGCTGCTGCTCAAGGGCGTCGATGCCCAGGGCTTCGTCTTCTACACCAACTACGACAGCGCCAAGGGCCAGCAGATGGCCAGGCAACCCCGGGCGGCCATGACCTTCTTCTGGCCGGCGCTGGAGCGCCAGGTGCGCATCGAGGGTTTGGTGGAGCAGGTCTCTACCGAGGAATCAGACGCCTACTACCGGGTCCGCCCGCTGGGGAGTCGCCTGGGTGCCTGGGCCTCGCCGCAAAGCCAGGTCATCGCCGATCGTCACGAGCTGGAGCAGCGCCTGGCCGCCGTGCAGCAGCGCTTCGCCGACGGTGAGCCGAGCCGCCCGCCGTTCTGGGGTGGTTATCGTCTGATGCCCCAACGCATCGAATTCTGGCAGGGCCGCTCCAGCCGCCTCCATGACCGGCTGGACTACCGGCGCGTGGAAGGCGAGTGGCAGCGCCAGCGCCTGGCACCTTAAGGCGTTCGCAAGGTACCGGCGTTACAGTCGCCGGAAACCTCCCCGGACGCCCTGGGTCAAGGATAATAGCGATCTGCGCCAGTACCGCTGCCCGGTACGGCCAGTGTCTTTCAACTGCCCTTGGAGTTGCCCCATGAACAGAGTCCTTCAGCTCGCCGCCTCCCTGACCGCCGTCGCCCTGCTCGCCGGCTGCGCCTCCGATCAGTCCGGCGACGTCTATTCGCGCGATGAGGCGCGGCAGGTGCAGACGGTCCGTACCGGCACCATCACCGCCCTGCGCCCGGTCACCATCGAGGGCACCAAGTCGCCGGTGGGCGCCGGGGCCGGTGCCGTGGTCGGTGGCATTGGCGGTAGCGCCATCGGCGGCGGTCGTGGCAGCTTCGTCACCGCCATCATCGGTGCAGTGGCCGGCGGCCTGCTGGGTGCCGCCACCGAAGAAGGCTTCACCAAGGCCAACGGGGTCGAGATCACCGTGAAGGAAGACGACGGCGGCTCCCGCGCCTACGTGCAGGCGGTCAACAAGGGCGAGATCTTCCGCGTGGGCGAGCGGGTGCGCATCCTGACCGTCAACGGCACCAGCCGCGTCGCGCCCAACTGATCCGCCGGGCGTACCCGAAGGTACGTCCATGCCCTTCCAGAACGGGCGTCCGAATCGCTAGACTGCGAATCGGATGCCCGTTTGCGTTTTCGCCCGTAAATAGTTGTCGCCTGGGCGCAATGCCGCGCCTGGAGGCCGTCCTACAATCCCCCTCAGTCACCGCCGTGATCGGCAGGAGAACCCCGATGTCCGCTTCTCAACCCAACGTGCAACGCGCCGCCTTCGATGAGGTGATGGTCCCGACCTACGCCCCCGCCGCGTTCATTCCGGTGCGAGGAGAGGGCTCCCGTGTCTGGGACCAGGCCGATCGCGAATACGTCGATTTCGCCGGCGGCATCGCCGTCAGCGCCCTGGGCCATGGCCATCCCGCGCTGATCAACGCCCTGACCGAGCAGGCCGGCAAGCTCTGGCACGTCTCCAACATCTACACCAACGAGCCTGCCCTGCGCCTGGCGCGCAAGCTGGTGGACCACACCTTCGCCGACCGGGTGTTCTTCGCCAACTCCGGCGCCGAAGCCAACGAGGCGGCCTGCAAGCTGGCCCGTCGCTATGGCCATGACGTCAGCGGCGGCAGCCGTTACGAGATCGTCGCCGCCACCAACAGCTTCCACGGCCGGACCCTGTTCACCGTCAGCGTCGGCGGTCAGCCCAAGTATTCCGATGGCTTCGGTCCCAAGATCGAAGGCATCCGCCACGTGCCCTACAACGACCTGGCCGCTCTCGAAGCCGTGGTCTCGGACAAGACCTGCGCGGTCATCCTCGAACCCATCCAGGGCGAGGGCGGCGTGCTGCCGGCCGACCAGGCCTACCTGGAGGGCGCGCGTCGCCTGTGCGACGCCCATGGCGCCCTGCTGATCTTCGACGAGGTGCAGAGCGGGGTCGGTCGCAGCGGTCATCTCTACGCCTACCAGCACTATGGCGTGGTACCGGACATCCTCACCACCGCCAAGAGCATCGGCGGCGGCTTTCCGCTGGCGGCCATGCTGACCACCGAGAAGGTCGCCCAGCACTTCAGCGCCGGCGTGCACGGCAGCACCTATGGCGGCAACCCGCTGGGCTGCGCCGTGGGCGCCGCGCTGCTGGACATCGTCGCCACCCCGGAAACCCTGGCCGGTGTCGCTGCCCGTCATCAGCGCTTCGTCGCCGGTCTGGAGCAGCTCAATGCCCGCTATGGCCTGTTCCAGCAGATCCGCGGGCTGGGCCTGCTGATCGGCGCCGTGCTCAACGACAGCTGGAAGGGGCGCGCCAAGGACATCGTCACCGCCGCCAACGAAGAGGGTCTGATGATCCTGCAGGCCGGTCCCGACGTGCTGCGCATGGCGCCGAGCCTGATCATCTCCGAGACCGATATCGACGAAGGCCTGGCCCGCCTGGATCGCGCCCTGGCGCGTCTCACCCAAGGCTAATCTCCGGACGCGGGACGCGTACCGCTGGCATCCAGGGATGGATCCGTACACAAGGAGTTCTCATGCTGGTAATGCGCCCTGCGCGCGCGGCGGATCTGCCCCTGGTCCAGCGGCTCGCCGCGGATAGCCCGGTTGGCGTCACCTCGCTGCCCGACAACCCCGAGCGGTTGCGCGACAAGATCCGCACCTCGGAGTCGTCGCTGGCGGCCGAGGTGGGCTTTCATGGCGAGGAGAGCTATTTCTTCGTGCTCGAAGACACCACCAGCGGCGAGCTGCTGGGCTGTTCGGCCATCGTCGCCTCGGCCGGTTTCTCCGAGCCCTTCTACAGCTTTCGCAACGAGACCTTCATCCACGCCTCGCGCGAGCTGAAGATCCACAACAAGGTGCATGTGCTGTCGCTCTGTCACGACCTGACCGGCAACAGCGTGCTCAGCAGCTTCTATGTCCAGCGCCCGCTGCTCGACACCCCCCACGCCGAACTCAACTCCCGTGCCCGCCTGCTGTTCATGGCCGCCCACCCGGCGCGCTTCGCCGAAACGGTGGTGGTGGAAATCGTCGGGCTGGCGGACGATGACGGCGAATCGCCGTTCTGGAACGGGGTAGGGCGCAACTTCTTCGATATGGACTACGCCGCCGCCGAGCGCCTGTCCGGGCAGAAGAGCCGCACCTTTCTCGCCGAACTGATGCCCACCTATCCGCTCTATGTGCCCCTGCTGCCCGACAGCGCCCAGGAGGCCATGGGTCAGGTGCATCCCCGCGCCCAGATCACCTTCGACATCCTCAGCCGCGAGGGCTTCGAGACCGACAACTACATCGACATCTTCGATGGCGGTCCGACCCTGCACGCCCGCACCACGGCCATCCGCTCCATCGCCGAGAGCCGCCTGGCGCCGGTGAGCGAAGGGGCCCCGGCCGGCGAGGAGGCGCCCTGGTTCCTGATCGCCAACGACGGCCTGGAAAACTTCCGGGCACTGGCCACGCCCCTGCGCTGGGCGCCTGGCGATCCCGTCGTCCTTTCCCCCGAGCAGATCGCCACCCTGGAGATCGCCGAAGGCGACCGGGTTCGTCTGGTAGCGCTGTAGCCGACCCTAGCGTCTTTGGAGGTCCGATGATCGTCCGTCCCGTCACCCGTGCCGATGTGCCCGCGCTGCTGCAGCTGGCGCAGGCGGCCGGCGCCGGTCTCACCACCCTGCCGGCCAGCGAAGAACGCCTGGCGCAGCGGGTGGAAAATGCCGAGCGCAGCTTTCTGCGCCAGGCCGAATCCGCCGATGCGGACTATCTCTTCGCCCTGGAAGAAGACGGCGAGGTCATCGGCATCGCCGGGATCGCCGCCGCCCTGGGCCTGCGCGAGCCCTGGTACAACTACCGGGTCGGGCTGACGGTGAGCGCCTCGCGCGAACTGGACATCCACCGGCAGATCCCCACGCTGTTCCTGGCCAACGACATGACCGGCAGCTCCGAGCTCTGCTCGCTGTTCCTGCGCGCGGATCGCCGCGGCGGCGCGGCCGGGCGCCTGCTGTCCAAGTCGCGCTTCCTGTTCATCGCCGAATTCCGCGAGCTGTTCGCCGAGCGCATCATCGCCGAGTTGCGCGGCATGTCCGACGACCAGGGGCAGTCGCCGTTCTGGGAGGGCCTGGGCCGCCACTTTTTCAAGATGGAATTCTCCCAGGCGGACTATCTCACCGGCATCGGCAATCGCGGCTTCATCGCCGAGCTGATGCCGCGCTTCCCGCTCTATACCTGCTTCCTGTCGGCGGAAGCGCGCCAGGTGATCGGCAAGGTACACCCGGACACCGAAGCCGCTCGCCGCCTGCTGGAGGCCGAGGGCTTCAATTACCAGGGCTACGTCGACATCTTCGATGCCGGTCCGACCCTGGAAGCCGAGACCGCCAAGGTACGCGCGATCCGCGACAGCCAGCGCCTGGTGCTGGCAGTGGGCACGCCGGGCGATGACGCCGAGGTCTATCTGATCCACAACCGCAAGTGCCAGGACTGCCGCATCACCAGCGCCCGCGCGCGCCTGGCTTCGGGCACCCTGGTGGTCGATCTGGCCACCGCCCGCGAATTGCGGCTGATGGCCGGCGCCCAGGTGCGCGCCGTGCGCCTGATGCCCTGAGGAGAGCTCATGGATAGCCTCTATATCGCTGGTCAATGGCGCCCCGGGCGCGGCGAGACCTTCACCTCGCTCGACCCCTACGCCGGTACCGAGCTCTGGCAGGGCGCCGCCGCGGATGCAGCGGACGTCGACCAGGCGATCGCCGCAGCGCGCCAGGCCTTTCCCGCCTGGGAAAGACGCGGCCAGGCCGCGCGCCTGGAGATCCTGCAGGCCTTCGCCCAGGCGCTGCAGCAACGCCGCTCCGCGCTGACCCGGGCCCTCGCCGAGGAAACCGGCAAGCCGCTGTGGGAAGCCGATACCGAACTCGGCAGCATGATCGCCAAGGTGGCCATCTCCGCCCAGGCCGAGGCGGCCCGTAGTGGCGAGCGCTCGGCCAGCGTGGCGGATGCCCGTAGCGTCACCCGTCATCGGCCGCATGGTGTCCTGGCGGTCTTCGGTCCCTACAACTTTCCCGGCCATTTGCCCAACGGCCATATCGTGCCTGCGCTACTGGCCGGCAACACGGTGGTGTTCAAGCCCAGCGAGCTGACGCCGCGTTTCGCCGCTCTGACCCTGGAGTGCTGGATCGCCGCCGGACTGCCGGCCGGGGTACTCAATCTGGTGCAGGGCGGTCGGACCACCGGTGAGGCCCTGGCCGCGCATCCGGGCCTGGACGGCATCCTCTTCACCGGCTCCAGCGCCACCGGAGCGGCACTGCATCGGCTCAATGCGGAGCGTCCGCAGCGACTGCTGGCCCTGGAGATGGGCGGCAACAATCCGCTGGTGGTGGCGCCGGTGGCCGATCTGGACGCCGCCGTGGTGACCATCGTCCAGTCGGCCTTTCTCTCCGCGGGGCAGCGCTGCACCTGCGCCCGCCGCCTGCTCGTGCCCCAAGGTGCCTGGGGCGATGCCCTGCTGGCGCGCCTGGTGGCCGTCAGCGCTGGTCTCGGCATCGGTCGCTTCGACGCCGATCCGCCGCCCTTCATGGGCACCGTCATCTCCCTCGCCGCTGCCCAGGCCCTGCTGCGGACCCAGGCCCAGCGTCTGGCGCAGGGGGGACGGGCACTGCTGGAGCTGCGCCAGCCGGACGCCCGGCGGGCGCTGCTCACGCCGGGGATCATCGAGGTGTCGGACATCGCCGACCTGCCCGACGAAGAGGTCTTCGGGCCGCTGTTGCAGGTCCAGCGCTATGACGACTTCGACCAGGCCCTGGCCCTCGCCAACGCCACCCGCTTCGGGCTGGCAGCCGGGCTGCTGGCCGACGATCCGGTCCTCTACGAACGCTTCTGGCAGGGCGTGCGCGCCGGCATCGTCAACTGGAATCGGCCCCTGACCGGGGCGGCCAGCGCGGCGCCCTTCGGTGGCGTCGGTGCCTCGGGCAACCACCGCCCCAGCGCCTACTACGCCGCGGACTACTGCGCCTTCCCGGTCGCCTCGCTGGAAAGCGACGCCCTGACCCTGCCTAGCCAATTGCCTCCAGGATTACCGCTATGAGTCAACTCGCCCCTGCTGCTCGAGAGGTCAATTTCGACGGCCTGGTCGGTCCGACCCACAACTATGCCGGCCTGTCCTATGGCAACGTGGCCTCCCAGGCCAGCAAGCAGCAGTGCTCGAATCCGCGCGAGGCCGCGCGCCAGGGCCTGGCCAAGATGCAGGCGCTGATGGAACTGGGCTTCGAGCAGGGCGTGCTGGCCCCCCACGAAAGACCCGACATCGCCTCGCTGCGGCGCCTAGGGTTCGCCGGCAGCGATGCCCAGGTGCTGGAAAGCGCCGCACGCGAAGCCTTGCCGCTGCTCCTGTCCGCCAGTTCCGCCTCGGCCATGTGGACGGCCAACGCCGCCACCGTCAGCCCCAGCGCCGACACCCGCGATGGCCGCGTGCACTTCACCCCGGCCAACCTGGCCTGCAAGTTCCACCGCAGCCTCGAACCCAGCACCACGGCGCGCATCCTCCAGGCGATGTTTCGCGATTCCGCGCATTTCCAGCACCATGCGCCGCTGCCCTCGGTGGCCCAGTTCGGCGACGAGGGCGCGGCCAACCACACCCGCTTCAGTCGCGACCATGGCGCTCCGGGCGTGGAATTCTTCGTCTTCGGTCGCAGCGCCTTCGATCCGCGCTATCCCGAGCCTCATCGCTATCCGGCGCGGCAGACCCTGGAAGCCTCCCAGGCCATCGCCCGGCTGCATGGCCTGAGCGAGGAGGGCGTGGTCTTCGCCCAGCAGAATCCGGCGGTGGTGGACCAGGGCGTCTTCCACAACGACGTCATCTCGGTGGGCAACGCCCAGGTGCTGTTCCACCATGAAGATGCCTTCCTCGACAGCGACCGGGTGCTGGACGAATTGCAAACCAAGCTCGCCCGACGCGGCGCCACGTTGCAGCGCCTCTGCGTACGTCGCAGCGAGATCAGTGTCGGCGACGCCGTGCGCTCCTATCTGTTCAACAGCCAGCTACTGGATCGGCCGGGGCAGGGCGCTCTACTGGTGGTGCCCGACGAGTGCCGGCAGAATCCGGCGGTCTGGGACTATCTGCAGGCCCAGGTCAGCGGCGCGGGCCCGCTGGGCGAGGTCAAGGTCTTCGATCTCAAGCAGAGCATGCAGAACGGCGGCGGCCCCGCCTGCCTGCGGCTGCGGGTGGCGCTCGCCCCTGAGGAGCTGGCCGCGGTGAATCCGGGGGTGCGCTTCACCCCGGCGCTGCATGCCCAGTTGCTCGACTGGGTGGATCGGCACTACCGCGACCGCCTGGCACCGACGGATCTCGCCGATCCCCAGTTGCTGGGTGAGGTCCGCACCGCCCTCGACGAGCTGACCCAGTTGCTGGGCCTCGGCTCGGTCTATCCCTTTCAATTGCCCTGACGTCCGGAGCCCCCATGAGCAACCGTCTCGATCTCATCCTCGAACCCACCGCCGACGAGCAGCAGACGCTGCAGGTCCAGCGCCTGGCCATCCGCCTGGCCGGTCGCGACCTCTGGCTGGAAGCCGATGGCGCCGGTGGCCTCAATATCTTCGCCGACTCCCAGGATGACGAAGAGCAGACCCCGGTCCTGGTGCTGCGCCCTCAGGCCCTCAATGCCCTGGGCCTGTCCATCGCCCTGGAGACCTTCGCCGACGAAGGTGATGAGAATCATGTGCATGACGCCGATTGCGGTTGCGGCCACGATCATTGAGTATCTAGCCTCGACACGTCGCTCAGCGGAGTAGAGCATGGCTGCATCTGAACGTTATCGGTTGGCGCTTGGCCGCCTGCTGGACCTGACCCTGGCCGGCCGCGAGCCGACCGAGAAGATTCAACTGACTGCCGACGGCACCCGTCTCCACTGGCTGACCGAAGGCGTGCTGGAAGTCACCCCGCCGGTGGCGCGCGACAACCGCATGGACCTGCTGCTCTCGGCGGGCATCCATGGCAACGAAACGGCGCCCATGGAGTTGCTCGACGAGTTGCTCGGCGGTATCGCCAGCGGCGCCCTGCGTCCCGCCTGCCGTCTGTTGTTCATGTTCGGCAATCCCGACGCCATGCGCCGCGGCACCCGCTATGTCGAGCAGGACCTGAATCGCCTGTTCAACGGCCGCCATGCCCAGGCCGAAGGCTCCGAGGCGCAACGCGCCAACGACCTGGAACGCCTGTCCGCGCAATTCTTCAGCAAGCCGGATCGAGCGCGCCTGCACTACGACCTGCACACCGCGCTGCGTGCCTCGGCGCTGCCGCGTTTTGCCCTCTATCCCTGGAGCGCCGGGCGCGAGCATTCCGAAGCCGAGTTGCAGCGTCTCGAAGCCGCCGGCATCGAAGCCGTGCTGCTCTACGACAAGCCGGGCATCACCTTCAGCGCCTATACCTATGCCGAGTGCCAGGCCGAAGCCCTGACCCTGGAGCTGGGCCAGGCGCGGCCCTTTGGCGAGAACAGCGAACTCGATCTGAGTCGCCTGCGGCTGCTGCTCCAGGCGCTGATCGAAGGCCGCGAAGCCGAGCTGCCGCCGCCGGATTCCTCCTTGCTGAGATTCCGCGTGGCGCGCCAGGTATACAAGTCCAGTCCGCGCTTCCAGTTGCACCTGGCCGACGACGTGGCCAACTTCTCGCCGCTGCGCCAGGGTTCGCTGCTGGCCGAAGACGGCAGCGAGCGCTGGATCGTCGACGAAGCCGAGGCGCGCATCATCTTTCCCAATCCCAAGGTCGCCGTCGGCCTGCGGGCCGGACTCATCGTGGTCCCGGCTTAAGGAGCGACCTCATGATCGATCTGCGCAGCGATACCGTCACCCAGCCCACCTCGGCCATGCGTCAGGCCATGCTGGCCGCCGAGCTGGGCGATGACGTCTATGGCGAAGACCCCACCGTCACCCGCCTGGAACAGCGTCTGGCGGGCGATCTGGGCCTGGAAGCCGGACTCTTCGTGCCCAGCGGCACCATGAGCAATCTGCTCGGACTGCTGGCGCACTGCGAGCGGGGCGACGAATACCTGGTCGGCCAGCAGGCCCACACCTACAAGTACGAAGGGGGCGGCGCCGCGGTGCTGGGCTCCATCCAGCCGCAACCCATAGAGATGGCCGCCGATGGCAGCCTCGACTTCGATCTGGTGCGCAGCTACATCAAGGCCGATGACTTCCACTTCGCTCGCACCCGGCTGCTGGCCCTGGAAAACACCATGCACGGCAAGGTGCTGCCGCTGACCTATCTGGCCGCGGCACGCGCCTTCACACGGGAGCACGGCCTGGCCCTGCATCTGGACGGCGCGCGGCTGTACAACGCCGCGGTCAAGCTCGGGGTACCGGCGCGCGAGATCAGCCAGCATTTCGATTCGGTATCGGTCTGCCTGTCCAAGGGCCTCGGCGCGCCGGTGGGGTCGGTGCTCTGCGGCGATGCCGCCCTGATCGCCAAGGCGCGCCGCTGGCGCAAGGTGGTCGGCGGCGGCATGCGCCAGGCCGGCATGCTGGCAGCGGCCGGTCTGCATGCCCTCGACCACCAGGTCGAGCGCCTGGCCGAGGACCATGCCCACGCGGCGCAGCTCGGCACCGCCCTGGCCGAACTCGGCTATCAGGTGGAGCCGGTGCAGACCAACATGGTCTACCTCGCCCTGGGCGACGGGGCGCCCGCCCTGCAGGCCTTCCTGGCCGAACGCGGCATCCGCATCAGTCCTGCGCCGCGCCTGCGACTGGTCACCCATCTGGACGTCAGCGCCGCCGATATCGAGGCGGTCATCGCCGCTTTCGCCACCTACCGCCGCCGCTAAGTCTTCCGACGACGTTTTTCCTGCGCAACCGGGGCGACACCGGGGCGCAGGCGTCGATATACTCCCAGACATGCGTGTCCGTTTTCCGCACGTGCCGCGTCTGCGGCGCCCGCTCCGTTCGTCTCGTCTGCGATCCAGTCGGATGCCCGTCACGCGCGTCGAAAAGCCCATTGTCTGGAATGAATATGAAAAGCGCCGAAATCCGTGAAGCCTTCCTCCGCTTCTTCGAAGAGAAGGGGCACACCCGGGTCGCCTCCAGTTCGCTGATCCCCGCGAACGATCCGACCCTGCTGTTCACCAACGCCGGGATGAACCAGTTCAAGGACTGCTTCCTCGGCATGGAAAAGCGCAGCTACACCCGCGCCGCCACCAGCCAGAAGTGCGTGCGCGCGGGCGGCAAGCACAACGACCTGGAGAACGTCGGCTACACGGCGCGTCACCACACCTTCTTCGAGATGCTGGGCAACTTCAGCTTCGGCGACTACTTCAAGCGCGACGCCATCACCTTCGCCTGGGAATTCCTCACCTCGCCTCAGTGGCTGGGTCTGCCCCGGGAAAAGCTCTGGGTCACCGTCTACGCCACCGATGACGAGGCCTACGACATCTGGACCAAGGAAGTCGGGGTGCCCGAGGCGCAGATGGTGCGCATCGGCGACAACAAGGGCGCGCCCTATGCCTCGGACAACTTCTGGACCATGGGCGACACCGGTCCCTGCGGTCCCTGCACCGAGATCTTCTTCGACCACGGTCCCGAGATCTGGGGCGGCCCGCCCGGCTCGCCGGAAGAAGACGGCGATCGCTACATCGAGATCTGGAACAACGTCTTCATGCAGTTCAACCGCACCGCCGATGGCGTCCTGCATCCGCTGCCGGCGCCCAGCGTCGACACCGGCATGGGCCTGGAGCGGGTGAGCGCCGTGCTGCAGCACGTGCACTCGAACTACGAGATCGATCTGTTCCAGCAACTACTGGCGGCCTCGGCCGAGGCCATCGGTTGCGCCAACGACGACGCCCCCTCGCTCAAGGTGGTGGCCGACCACATCCGTTCCTGCAGCTTCCTGATCGCCGATGGCGTGCTGCCGTCCAACGAAGGCCGTGGCTACGTGCTGCGTCGCATCATTCGTCGCGCCTGCCGCCACGGCAACAAGCTGGGCGCCAAGGGCACCTTCTTCCACAAGATCGTCGCCGCCCTGGTGGCCGAGATGGGCCAGGCCTATCCCGAGCTGGTCCAGCAGCAGGCGCACATCGAGCGCGTGCTGCGCACCGAGGAAGAGCAGTTCGCCAAGACCCTGGAGCAGGGCCTGAAGATCCTCGAACAGGATCTGGCGCAGCTGCAGGGCGACACCATTCCCGGTGACGTGGTGTTCAAGCTCTATGACACCTACGGCTTCCCGGTCGACCTGACCAACGACATCGCCCGCGAGCGCAACCTCAACCTCGACGAGGCTGGTTTCGAGCGCGAGATGGAGGCCCAGCGCGAGCGCGCCCGCTCCGCCAGCGCCTTCGGCGTGGACTACAACAGCCTGGTCAAGGTCGAGGGCGAGACCCGCTTCCTCGGCTACGACACCACCAGCGCCTCGGGCACCATCGTCGCCCTGTACCGCGCCGGCCAGCCGGTGGACAGCCTCGCCGAAGGCGAGGAGGGCGTGGTCATCCTCGACCAGACGCCGTTCTATGGTGAATCCGGTGGCCAGGTCGGCGACACCGGTACCCTGGAAAGCGCCGGCGTTGGCTTCGCCGTGCGCGACACTACCAAGACCCAGGGGGCCTTCCTGCACCATGGCGTGGTGACCAAGGGCAGCCTCAACGTCGGCACCGCGCTGATGGCCCAGGTCGATGCCGGGCGCCGCCAGGGCATCGCCCTGAACCACTCCGGTACCCACCTGCTGCACGCCGCACTGCGCCAGGTGCTGGGCGACCATGTCCACCAGAAGGGCTCCCTGGTCAACGACCAGCGCCTGAGATTCGACTTCAGCCACTTCGAGGCCATCAAGCCCGAGGAGCTCAAGCGCATCGAGACGATCGTCAACGAAGAGATCCGCAAGAACAGCGCGGTGACCACCGAGGTCATGGCCATCGACGAGGCCAAGGCCCGCGGCGCCATGGCGCTGTTCGGCGAGAAGTACGGCGACGTGGTGCGCGTGGTCGGCATGGGCGGTGAATTCTCCGTCGAGCTGTGCGGCGGCACCCACGTCGCCCAGACCGGCGACATCGGCCTGCTCAAGCTGGTCAGCGAAGGCGGCGTGGCCTCCGGCGTGCGCCGTGTGGAAGCCATCACCGGCACCGCGGCCCTGGCCTACCTCAACAGCGCCGAAGAGCAGCTGCGCGAAGCCGCCGGCCTGCTCAAGGGCAGTCGCGACAACGTGCTGGACAAGCTGGCCGCGCTGGTCGAGCGCAATCGCCAGCTGGAAAAGGAAATCGAGCAGCTCAAGGCCAAGGCCGCCAGTGCCTCGGCCGGTGACCTGGCCGACCAGGCGCAGGACGTCAAGGGCGCCAAGGTGCTCACCGCGCGCCTCGACGGTCTCGACGGCAAGGCATTGCTGGCGCTGGTCGACCAGCTCAAGAACAAGCTCGGCAGCGGCATGATCCTGCTCGGTGGCGAAGCCGACGGCAAGGTGGTGCTGGTGGCCGGCGTCACCGCCGACCTGACCGCCAGGCTCAAGGCCGGCGAGCTGATGAAGCGCGCCGCGGCCGTGGTCGGTGGCAAGGGCGGCGGTCGTCCGGACATGGCCCAGGGCGGCGGCACCGATGCCAGCCAGCTCGAAGCGGCCCTGGCCTGCGCCGCGCAGTACGCCGAGGAAAGCCTTTAAGAGCGCTGCGGGTCGCCGGGGAGGGCGGCCCGCTTCCTCCTTCAACAACTTGAATCAGATTTTTCTGCGGACGGGCAGCAAGCAATGGCATTGATCGTACAGAAATTCGGCGGTACCTCGGTGGGTACGGTGGAGCGTATCGAGCAGGTCGCCGAGAAGGTGAAACGCTTCCATGAGGCGGGCGACCAGATCGTGGTGGTGGTATCGGCCATGAGTGGCGAGACCAATCGCCTGATCGGCCTCGCCAAGCAGATCATGGAGCTACCGGATCCGCGCGAGCTGGATGTCATGGTCTCCACCGGCGAGCAGGTCACCATCGGCCTGCTGGCCATGGCGCTGCTCAAGCGTGGCGTCCAGGCGGTGTCCTATACCGGCAACCAGGTGCGCATCCTCACCGACAGCGCCCACACCAAGGCGCGCATCCAGCAGATCGACGATGCCCGCATCCGCGCCGAGCTCAAGGCCGGCAAGGTGGTGGTCGTGGCCGGCTTCCAGGGCGTTGACGAGCAGGGCAACATCACCACCCTGGGTCGCGGTGGCTCCGACACCACCGGCGTGGCCCTGGCGGCCGCGCTGAAGGCCGACGAGTGCCAGATCTACACCGACGTCGACGGCGTCTACACCACCGATCCGCGCGTGGTGCCCCAGGCCCAGCGCCTGGACAAGATCACCTTCGAGGAAATGCTGGAAATGGCCAGCCTCGGCTCCAAGGTGCTGCAGATCCGTTCGGTGGAGTTCGCCGGCAAGTACAACGTGCCGCTGCGCGTGCTGCACAGCTTTCAGGAGGGTCCGGGCACCCTCATTACCCTTGATGAAGAGGAATCCATGGAACAGCCGATCATCTCCGGCATCGCCTTCAACCGTGACGAAGCCAAGCTGACCATTCGCGGTGTGCCGGATACCCCCGGCGTGGCCTTCAAGATCCTCGGCCCGATCAGCGCGGCCAACATCGAAGTCGACATGATCGTGCAGAACGTCGCGCACGATAACACCACCGACTTCACCTTCACCGTGCACCGTAACGACTACCAGAGCGCCCTGGAGATCCTCAAGCGCACCGGCGTCGAGATCGGCGCTCGGGAGTCCGTCGGCGACACCAAGATCGCCAAGGTCTCCATCGTCGGCGTCGGCATGAGATCCCATGCCGGCGTAGCCAGCCAGATGTTCGAAGCCCTGGCCAAGGAGAGCATCAACATCCAGATGATCTCCACTTCCGAGATCAAGGTGTCGGTGGTCATCGAGGAGAAATACCTCGAACTCGCCGTCCGCGCCCTGCACACCGCCTTCGAGCTCGACGCCCCCGCACGCGGCGCCGAGTGACCCGCCAGATGAGGTTCCTGCCACAGGGACCTCATCCGACGCGGGTTCTGCGGAACTTTACTTGCATGGACAGAGGTCAATAGCGACTAGAGGGTCCATTCAGGGATCGTTTCGGTTCATACGTGCAGACTGAGTTAAAGCTTAAGGAGAATGGAATGCTTATTTTGACTCGTCGGGTTGGTGAGACCCTGATGGTGGGTGATGAAGTCACCGTGACGGTACTGGGAGTCAAGGGCAACCAGGTCCGCATCGGCGTCAATGCGCCCAAGGAAGTCGCGGTTCATCGCGAGGAAATCTACCAGCGCATCCAGAAGGAAAAGGACCAAGAACCAAACCACTGATTTTTTTTGAATTTTTCTCTTTGCAAACGGGCAAACCTTCGATATAGTTTCGCCCCGTTGCGGTGAGGTGGCCGAGTGGCCGAAGGCGCTCCCCTGCTAAGGGAGTACACCTCAAAAGGGTGTCGAGGGTTCGAATCCCTCCCTCACCGCCATTTGCTTCAAACTGGCTCCGCTGTACTGACCGATTGGTAAGTACCTGATAAACAAGCAAATTTGCTTGACACGTCAGAAATGGAAGCTAGAATACGCAGCTTCAACGCACTCGTAGCTCAGCTGGATAGAGTACTCGGCTACGAACCGAGCGGTCGGAGGTTCGAATCCTCCCGAGTGCGCCAAATCGACGAAGCCTCTGGCTTCAGCAGTACCAGCGGTGTTCTGGCTAAACGCACCGAAACGCACTCGTAGCTCAGCTGGATAGAGTACTCGGCTACGAACCGAGCGGTCGGAGGTTCGAATCCTCCCGAGTGCGCCAAACATGAAGAAGGGCCTGCAGCGATGCAGGCCCTTTTTTATTGTCTGCGGATTCGTGCCAGTATCCGCGACCGTTGGCCTGGCCAGGATTCCGTCCGGTCAGGCCGTGCGTCTTTCGACCTTGCCCGCGAGAGGGTCTCTTCATGCAGTGGGACAGACCGACTCCCCACCTCCTGCCGCTGCGCATCGGTGCCGAGCACATCGACGGCCTGGGCCATGCCAACAACGCCGTGTACGTCAGCTGGCTCGAACAGTGCGCCTGGCAGCATTCGGCGGCCCTGGGCCTGGACCTCGCCACCTTCCAGCGGCTGGACCGCGCCATGGCCGTGGTGCGCCACGAGATCGACTATCTCAGCAGTGGTTACCAGGACGATGAGCTGGTGCTCGGTACCTGGCTGGTCGACTGGGATCGTCGTCTGCGCATGACCCGGCAATTCCAGCTGCAGCGTCCCGCCGATGGCGTGACCCTGCTGCGCGCCCGGACGACCTTCGTCTGCATCGAGCTGTCTTCCGGCAAGCCCAGGCGCATGCCACCCGAATTCCTGGCCGGTTATGGCCAGGCACTACCTGGCGAGGACGTCTGAGCATGGAGATCGCCCTGGCGCCCATGGAGGGCCTCGTCGACGACATCCTGCGGGAATTGCTGACCGAGGTCGGTGGACTCGACTGGTGCGTGAGCGAATTCATCCGTGTCTGCGATCGCCTGCTGCCGGCGGCGGCTTTCGCCAAGCTGGCACCTGAGCTGGAGCAGGGCGCGCGCACGCCGTCCGGTACGCCCATGCGGGTGCAGCTGCTGGGTTCGGATCCGGCCTGCCTGGCCGACAACGCGGCCTTCGCCTGCACCCTGGGCGCCCCGGTGATCGATCTCAACTTCGGCTGCCCGGCCAAGACCGTCAACAAGTCCCGCGGCGGGGCGGTGCTGCTCAAGGAGCCGGAGCTGCTCAACCGGATCGTCGAGAGCGTGCGCCAGGCCGTGCCGGCGCACATTCCGGTCACCGCCAAGATGCGCCTGGGCTACGACAGTCCGAACGCCGCCCTGGCCTGCGCCGAGGCCCTGGTCGAGGGTGGCGCGGCGCAACTGGTGGTCCATGCGCGGACCAAGGTCGAGGGCTACAAGCCGCCGGCGCACTGGGAATGGGTGGCGCGGGTGGCCGACCGGGTATCCGTGCCGGTGCTGGCCAACGGCGAGATCTGGACCCTGGACGACTACTGGCGTTGCCGCAGCGTCAGCGGCCAGGCCTCGGTGATGCTGGGGCGCGGCCTGGTCTCGCGGCCGGACCTGGCGCTGCAGATCGCCGCGGCGGTGCGCGGAGAGGAGACCGCGCCGCAGAGCTGGGCCGAGATCCTGCCGCGGGTGCAACGCTTCTGGGTCATGGCGCAACGCAAGCTGGCGCCGCGCTACGCCCCCGGTCGCCTCAAGCAGTGGCTGGGCATGCTGACCCGCAGCTATCCCGAGGCCGCGGCCCTGTTCGCCGAGGTGCGGCGCGAATCCGATTGCGCCCTGATCGACCGCCTGCTCGGCATGGCCGGGCACAATCCAGCCGAACTTGATCTCGATCAAGAACGCCGGCCGCAACTCGTCTAGTCTCTGGGGAGTGGTGACGACGGAGCGTCGTCGCTCGAGCACGCAAGGCACTTCAGGCGACCCCGGGTCGCCTTTTTTTCGTCCGGGCGATCGGCTGGAACTTCGCCTGGGCCACGCGGCCTATGCTGGATCCCCTATACACCAAGAGCCGACGTGCGCCTACCCTGGACGGTCTTTCTCGCACCCACGCCTGCGGCACTCCTCTTTGCCGGCAAGACCCTGTTCGCCGCCGGACTGGCGCTCTGGCTGGCCTTTCGTTTCAGCCTCGAACAACCGGTCTGGGCCTGCATGACGGTGATGATCGTCTCCCAGCCGCTGTCCGGCATGGTGCTGGCCAAGGGCCTGTTCCGCCTGCTCGGCACCATTGCCGGCACCTGCATGGCGGTGGTGCTCATGGGCTTCTTCGCCCAGACGCCCTGGCTGTTCCTCCTGGCCCTGGCCGGCTGGATGGCCCTCTGCACGGCAGCCTCGACCCTGCTGCGCAACCATGTCGCCTATGGCTTCGTGCTGGCCGGCTATACCGTCGCCATCATCGGCCTGCCCGCCATTGCCCATCCGCTCACGGTGTTCGACCAGGCGGTGGCCCGCTGCACCGAGATCTGCCTGGGTATCGTCGTGGCCTCGGCGGTCAGCGCGCTGTTCTGGCCGCAGCGGGTGGAACAGAATCTGGCCGCCCAGGCGCGACGCACCTGGGAGCAGGGCGTGGCTGCGGCGCGGGCGGAGCTGGCCGAGGCCCAGGATGCCACCCAGGGTCTGCTGGCCATGCTTGGCCAGGTGGTGGCGGTGGATGCCCAGCGCGACCACGCCTGGTTCGAAGGCCAGCGCGGCCGGCAACGCGCCAGGGCGTTGCGCCTGCTCTCGCGGGATCTGCTCAGCCTGCTGCGCACCGCCCGCGGTGCCATGCGGCAGTGGCGTGGCCTGGACGAGCCGAGAAGGGCCGCCCTGCAGCCCTGGCGCGACGAACTGCTCGCGACCCTGGCCGACCCCCAGGCGCCTGCCCTGGAGGCCCTCCTGCAGCGTCTGAGAGAGGCTGCGGGCACCGCCCCGGAGCTGGACAACGATCAGCGCTACCTGCTAGCCCGTTTCGCCATCCTGCTGGACAAGATCCTGCTGGCCGGTCGCGCCCTGGACAGCGTCCACACGGCCCAGCTCAGCGCCGTGGCGCCCTCGGCGCTGGCGCGCCATCGCGATGTGCAGACGGCGCTGCTCTACGGCCTGCGCAGCGCCTGTGCGCTGCTGGTCGTCGGCGTCTTCTGGCTGGCCAGCGCCTGGCCCTCGGCACCGGGTGCCATGCTCATGGCCGGGGTCATCTGCAGCCTGTTCGCCAATCGCGACAACGCCGCCACCATCGGCCTCGGCTTCCTGCGGGGCATCCTCTATGCCGCGCCAGTCGCCATCCTGGTCAGCCAGGTGCTGCTGCCGCAGATCAGCGGCTATCCGCTGCTGTGCCTGGTGCTGGGGGTGCCGCTGTTCTTTGCCGCCCTGGGAATGGCCGGACCGCCGGGCGTGGTGGGGACGGCGACGGCCTTCGCCATCCATCTGCTGGTGCTGGTCTCGCCCAGCAACCACGGCCAGGTGGAGATGGGCGCCTTGCTCAACCAGTTGCAGAGTCTATTGATCGGCGTCGGTTCGGCCGTGCTGATGTTCCGGCTGATCAGTCTACGCACGCCGCGGCGCACCAGCCGCCGCATCCTCGAGGCCACCACCTACGACCTGCAGCGACTGACCACGGTCCCCCTGGCCAACGCCGAGACCTGGTTCGGCGGGCGCATGGCGGATCGCCTGCTGCTGCTGGCGCGACATATCGAGCAGCTGTCGGCCAGCGAGCGGGGGCGCTGGGAGCAGGGGCTGCTGGCGCTGGACCTGGGTAACGAGCTGCTGCATCTGCGCGCCTGCCTGGCAGGTGCCCAGGGCGAGGTGGCCCGGGCGCGGGACGCCTTTCTCGGCCGCTTCGCCGAACAGCTGGCGGTGGGCTTCGGTAACCTGCGGCCGGGCGCGCTGGACGCGGCGGCAGAGCGTCTGCGGCAGGCGCTGCACCAGGCGCCGGACGATGAGCCGCATCGATTGGCGCGCGGCGCCATCGGCCAGCTCCAGCAGACCTGGCGCAGCTGTTGTCTAGAGACGGTAGCGGAGGAGGGCGCGGATGAATCTGCATGAATGGGCCATCGGTGGGGTCTACCTGGGGCCGCTGTTCGTCTATGGCGTCCTGGCACTGCTGCTGACGGTGCTGTCGCTGTGGCTGCTGCAGCGCAGTGGCCTGGGCCGCCATCTCTGGCACAGCGCCCTGTTCGGTTGCGCGCTGTTCGTGTTGTGGCTGGCCAGCCTCGTGGTCGTGCTGGCCACCTGAGCCCCATAACAAGAGGATCGACAAGGCGATGCACAAGACCCTGCGTGTGGCGATAACCCTGATCGTGGTACTGCTCGCCATCCTGGCCGGCACCTGGCTGTGGCACTTCTATCTCTATACGCCCTGGACGCGCGATGCGCGGGTGCGCGCCGATGTGGTGGTGGTCGCGCCCGACGTATCGGGCTGGGTGACGCGCCTGGCGGTGGTGGACAACCAGCTGGTGAAGCCCGGCGATCTGCTCCTGCAGATCGATCAGCAGCGCTACCAGGCCAATCTCGCCCATGCCAAGGCGGTGGCCGAGACGCGCCAGCAGCAACTGCGCCTGCGTGAGAGCGAGGCCGCCCGGCGCCAACGGCTGGGCACCAGCGCCATCAGCGCCGAGGATCGCGAGACCGCCCAGGTCAACGTTGCGGTCGCCCGCAGCCAGTACCAGGAAGCCCTGAGCGATGTGAACCTGGCCCAGATCAACCTGGATCGCAGCCGGGTGCTGGCGCCGCGGGAAGGGCGGATCACCAACCTCAGATTCGCCGAGGGCAACTATGTGCAGACCGGCCAGGCGGTGATGGCCCTGGTGGATACCCGCTCCTTCTATGTCATGGCCTATTTCGAAGAGACCAAGATTCCCCACATCCACCCCGGCGATGCGGTACGGGTGCGCCTGATGAACCAGGCGGCGCCCCTGCAGGGGCGGGTGGCGAGCATCAGCAGCGGCATCACCGATCGCAACGCGGCCAGCGATACCCAGCTGCTGGCCAACGTCGAGCCGACGTTCAACTGGGTGCGCCTGGCGCAGCGCATCCCGGTACGCATCGAACTGCTGGACGTCCCCGCGGATATCCACCTCAGCGCGGGGATGACGGCAAGCGTTTCGGTGCTCGATGGCGAGGGTCACCACCCGCTGCAGGGCTGGCGTCGGCTCTGGGATTACTGAGGTCTGGAGGGGTACGACTAAAGTCGTCTGGAAGCCTTACCGGGCGGGCCTAGAGTAGAGCTCGACGCTCCCGTCATGCTGTAAGGAACAACAATAATGAATGACAGCACCTACCGGCGGATTGAAGCCAGTCCGCGTTTCCAAGAACTGGTGACCAAGCGCGGGCGCTTCGCCTGGACGCTTTCCGCCATCATGCTCGGACTCTATTCCGCCTTCATCCTCCTGATCGCCTTCGCGCCCAAGGTTCTCGCGACCCGTATCCATGCGGAAACCGCCATGACCTGGGGCATCCCCCTGGGCGTCGGTCTGATCCTTTCGGCCTTCGTCCTGACCGGCATCTATGTGCGCCGGGCCAATGGCGAGTTCGATCGGCTCAACGCGGAAATTCTCCGGGAGGTGCAGCCATGAGACGTCTTTCCCTCGCTGCCGGGCTGCTGGCGCTCTCGCCTTCGCTGTGGGCAGCCGATGCCATCAGCGGCGCGGTCCAGCGCCAGCCGCTGAACATCTCCGCCATCCTGATGTTCGTCGCCTTCGTCGGCGCCACCCTGGGCATCACCTACTGGGCTTCCAAGCGTAACCGCTCCGCCGCCGACTACTACGCCGCCGGTGGCCGCATCACCGGGTTCCAGAACGGCCTGGCCATCGCCGGCGACTACATGTCGGCCGCCTCCTTCCTGGGGATTTCCGCGCTGGTGTTCACCTCGGGCTACGACGGCCTGATCTACTCCATCGGCTTCCTGGTGGGCTGGCCGATCATCCTGTTCCTGATCGCCGAGCGCCTGCGCAACCTCGGCAAGTACACCTTCGCCGACGTGGCCTCCTATCGCCTCAAGCAGAAGGACATCCGGACCCTGTCCGCCTGCGGCTCGCTGGTGGTGGTCGCCCTCTATCTGATCGCCCAGATGGTCGGTGCCGGCAAGCTGATCCAGCTGCTGTTCGGCCTGGACTACACCCTGGCCGTGGTGCTGGTGGGTATCCTCATGGTGCTCTACGTCCTCTTCGGCGGCATGCTGGCCACCACCTGGGTACAGATCATCAAGGCCGTGCTGCTGCTGTCCGGTGCCAGCTTCATGGCCTTCATGGTGATGAAGCACGTCGGCTTCGACTTTAACCGCCTGTTCGCCGAAGCCATCGCCGTGCATCCCAAGGGTGAAGCCATCATGAGCCCCGGTGGCCTGGTGAAGGATCCGATCTCGGCCTTCTCCCTGGGTCTGGCGCTGATGTTCGGCACCGCCGGCCTGCCGCACATCCTGATGCGCTTCTTCACCGTCAGTGACGCCAAGGAAGCGCGCAAGAGCGTCTTCTACGCCACCGGCTTCATCGGCTACTTCTACATCCTGACCTTCATCATCGGCTTTGGCGCCATCCTGCTGGTCAGCACCAATCCGGCCTTCAAGGACGCCGCCGGCGCCCTGCTGGGCGGCAACAACATGGCGGCGGTGCACCTGGCCAACGCCGTGGGCGGCAGCATCTTCCTCGGCTTCATCTCGGCGGTGGCCTTCGCCACCATCCTGGCGGTGGTCGCCGGTCTGACCCTGGCCGGTGCCTCGGCGGTCTCCCACGACCTCTACGCCAGCGTGATCAAGAAGGGCAAAGCCAACGAGAAGGACGAAATCCGCGTTTCCAAGATGACCACCGTGGCGCTGGGTGTGGTCGCCATCGCCTTGGGCATCCTCTTCGAGAAGCAGAACATCGCCTTCATGGTGGGCCTGGCCTTCTCCATCGCGGCCAGCTGCAACTTCCCCATCCTGCTGCTCTCGATGTACTGGAAGCGTCTGACCACCCGGGGCGCCATGATCGGTGGCTGGCTCGGCCTGATCACCGCGGTGGCCCTGATGGTGCTCGGCCCGACCATCTGGGTGACCATCCTCGGTCATGCCAAGCCGATCTACCCCTATGAATACCCGGCGCTGTTCTCCATCGCCGTGGCCTTCATCGGCATCTGGTTCTTCTCCATCACCGACAAGTCGGCGGCTGCCGAAGAGGAGCGGGCACGCTTCTATCCGCAGTTCGTGAGATCCCAGACCGGCCTGGGTGCCAGTGGCGCTGTGGCCCACTGACAGCCAGCTGCGACAAGACCAAGCCCGGATCTCTGATCCGGGCTTTTTTGTGCGCTGGCACCTGGGAGGCGGCGAGGGCGGGCAGGGTTAGCTGACGACGTCGGGATTTTCCGCCGCTGGCGCAGGTCCATGGAATAAGCCCGTCGCTTCGTATCATCCTGTTACGGCGGCGGTCGACCCTTGGCCTTCATGGAGAATGGCAGATGACTCTCTCGACCATCCTGGTTCTGGTGCTGCTGGTCCTGCTCATCGGCGGACTTCCGGTATTTCCGCATTCGCGCAGCTGGGGCTATGGCCCGTCCGGCATCGTGGGCGCCATTCTGGTCGTCCTGCTGGTACTGCTGCTGCTGGGCATGATCTAGGCCCTGACGGCCGCCTGAAAATGCCCCACAAAGGTGCGTTGGACAAAGTTCTTGCCCAATGCGGTGCAGCGCGGTAACGTCGGCTTTCCGGCCTGCCTTGCCGAGTGCTGTAAACAAAACCGGCGTCTGCGTGAGCAGACGCCGGTTTTGTTTTGCGCGTCAGTTGGCGACCGCGCCGTCCTGGCGGCTGCGCAGATAGAGGTCCAGCACCACCTCGTCGAGGATCGACGAAGCGCCCCAGGGGCGGCTGCTGTTGAGGATGGCGACCACCACCCAGTTGCGCGCATTGGCATCCCGTACGAAGCCCGCCAGGGCCCGTACGTTGTTCAGGGTGCCGGTCTTCATATGCGCCTGACCGGTGAGCGGCGAATTCTTCATGCGCTTGCGCAGGGTGCCGTCCATGCCCGCCAACGGCAGCGAAGAGATGAACTCCGGGCCGTAGGGACTCTGCCAGGCGGCGCGCAGGATCTCGGCCATCTCCCGGGCACTGACCCGTTCGGTGCGCGACAGCCCCGAGCCGTTCTCCATGATCAGGTGACTGGCATTGATGCCCTTGCGCGCCAGCCACGAGCGGATGACCCGCAGCGCCGCCTTGCTGTCGTCCGCATCCGCCGAGGTGCGGAATTGCGCCCCGATGGAGAGGAACAGCTGCTGGGCCATGGTGTTGTTGCTGTACTTGTTGATGTCGCGAATGATCTCGACCACATCGGGCGAGAAGGCCCGCGCCAGCACCTCGGCATTGCGCGGCACGCTGCCCTCGCGGGTACGGCCCTTGATGCTGCCGCCCAGTTCCTGCCAGATGGCCCGCACCGCGCCGGCGGTATAGGCCGGGTGGTCGAGCAGCGACAGATAGCTCTGGGCGTTACAGCCGTCCGGCAACTGGCCACTGACCACCAGGCTGGTACTGCCATCGGCCTGGGGCACCGGATTGAAGCGCACCTCCGGCCAGGCCGGGCAACCGCTCTTGCCGGTGGCGCGCATCTGGTTGTCGATGTTGACGTTGGTCAGCGGCGGATCCATGGAGACGCTGACCCGGCCATCGGCCGAGCGCACCACCATGCGCACCGACTTGAGATTGACCAGCAGCGAATCCGGACCGACCAGGAAGGTCTTGTTCTCGTCTTCGCCGTCGTCGTTGAAGGTCGGCAGATTGGGCTTCACGAAACGACCGCGATCCAGCACCAGGTCACCGGTGACTTCCAGGACGCCGTTGGCGCGCAGGTCACGCATGAGCAGCCACAGCCGCTCCATGTTCAGCTTGGGATCGCCACCGCCCTTGAGATAGAGGTTGCCGTTGAGGATGCCGTCCTTGAGGGTGCCGTCGGTATAGAACTCGGTCTTCCACTGGTAGGTGGGACCCAGCAGTTCCAGGGCGGCAAAGGTGGTGATCAGCTTCATGGTCGACGCCGGATTCACCGAGACGTCGGCGTTGTAGTAGTCGTTCTCGCCCGGGCCATCGAGGGGCAACATCACCAGCGACAGGTCGCTGCCGGGGATCTTGTTGGTCTGCATCGCCTTTTCGATTCGCGGCGGCAGGTAGGAGGTATCGGCACTGACGGGCAGGGAAAAGCCCAGGGCGCAGCAGCTCAGCAGCAGGCCCAGAGATCGGAAGGTCTTTCGCATCGGGACACACACCTTGGCAGGGTACCGGCCTAGTTGAAGAGAAAAGGGGCCGATAGACGTCGGAGTGTGGGCATTATGCAGTAAGGAGGGAGGGGCGAGCCAACCCCGCGGGGCAGGGCGCAGATAAAGAAACGACCGCCGTGGCGGTCGTTTCCGGAAAGGTCGGGATCAGTTGTAGCCCGTGGCGTCCTTGGTGCGGTCCGGACTGTTGGGCGAAGGGGGATTGCGCCCGTCGTCGGTCTTGGCGTGTTCGGTGCGCAGGGGCTTTTCGTCCTTGGGCAGTTCGCGTTCGTCGGCTTTGCGCTTTTCTTCGGCCATGGGATCCTCGTCTACGTGATTGCCGGTCAAGGTGTGACCGGTGCAGGCGTTTCGCCGTTCCCCTGGGGCGAGGAGCGGTCGGCGAAGGCGCCGGCGCTCTGCAGCTGGCGCAGGGCGTCGCCGAGCTGGCGGGCGAAGGTTTCCTCGATGGCGGTCCCGGCCTGATGGCTGGCGGCCAGGGGCAGGAACCAGACCCCCATCCAGGTGCGTACCGAACTGGCATTGCGCACCCGGGTGGACGGAGCGCTACCGGGTGCGATCCATTCGGCGGTCAGCACATAGTCGTCCTTGGCGGTACCCGGGACGAGAAAGAAGGTGGCGCCGGTGATCAGGCCACTGGCGATGGCGGCGGCGTAGGAGGTGCTGTTGTAGAGCTTGAGGCGCAGCAGGGCGTCGTCGGGCCTGCCGGGCTCCGGCACCAGGGTGATGCGGTCGAACAGATTGGAGCGTTCCAGGACCTCGCGCAGCCGGGGCTTCAGGCCTTCGCGGGCGACGGCGATCGACGTCGCGTCCTTGGCGTCCTCGACAGTGCCGCGATAGAAGTTGAATTCCACCAGCACCTTGGGCCGCTGCGGTTGCTCGCTCAGGGGCGCGCGGAACGGCTGGGAAGAGAGTTCATCGCCGGGAAAGGCGGCGCAACCGGCGAGCAGGAGCAGGCAGAGCAGGGCAGCGAAGGTTTTCACGAGACGCACCTCATCCCTAAGTGGCGATAGCAGAGGCTGGCGGGGCCAACGTCCGCGCAAAAAAAAGCCCAACCGGGGGTTGGGCTTTTTCGAGAAGGCGGGTGATTAGATCACCTGCACCTCATCGGCCTGCAGGCCTTTCTGGCCTTGCACGACCAGGAAGGAAACAGCCTGGCCTTCTTGCAGGCTCTTGAAGCCGTTACCCTGAATGGAACGGTAGTGAACGAACACGTCCGGGCCGCTCTGGGGGGTGATGAAGCCGAAGCCTTTCTCGTCGTTGAACCACTTGACGGTGCCAGTTTGGCGAGTAGACATGGATTTCTCCTTGAATAAGATGACGTTGTTGTCCGCGAAGGACGACAGTTTTGAAACGAGGAGAAACCCATGCCGCGAAAGCTGGCCCTGATGTACTCCAGGTTCTCGACAGGTCAGCCGCTCCGTGGAGACAGCCTCACCTGACAGCGAAGGATGGTCTCAGACTGGCTTGCGCAAAACAAGACCTTTGAGCAGCTCGATGTTGACTTTACCGACCATGGTCGAAGTGCGGGCTGAAGCGGGCGAACGGTGGTTGAAGGGGGGAGGCGTGGCGCGCTCTGGCACCGGGACCGGTCGATTGTGGCAAAGGCACCGTGCTGAATCGTTTCCCGGGCACGAAAGGGGCGCCGCGCGAAGCGCTGGGCAGCACCCGGCAGGCGCACGTTCATGGGCGCGTTCAGTCTCTTCGGCCAGTGGTAGCGAAACGGTGATGGCCTGCGCAATAAGGATAATGGCCTGGTGCTATTATCTTGTTCGAATCATTACCCCGGACCGCAACGGTCCAAGGACTTACCGTGAACAATGGGCTTGAAAGCGCAGGACGCGCCTTGGGCCACGGACTCGCCGGATACCGGGTCGAGCTCCGTCGCCTGAACCTCAATGAAATTCTCGTAGCCGTCTACCACGCCCACCAGTCGATCAAGCTGACCCAGCGCATCGTGACCAATGAACAGGCGACCAATCCGTTCTTGCTGAATGCGGTGGTGGCCGCCATGCGGGTCGAGGCTGACACCGTGGGTCTGTTCATCGAGATTCCCCTCGCCGACGACTGCCTTACCGCCTGAGTCGGACGCTTGCCAGAGGCGAGCCAAAGCGATCACCAGGCATCGCCTTCAAGACGCCCGCCGCCTCCACCTGCCGTGAGGCGTTCCTCCTCAAACAGCCTGGTCAGGTCTCCCGCACGGCAGTGTGCCGAGCGGTGGGGGCAAGGCCGATCGGGTCAAGATTCGCACTCACCCTGCTGCCAGCCACGCCTCGTGACCATTCAGCGACGAAGGGTCGCGACCAAGCGGTGACTCTGCTGATCGCGGTAAAATGCACCGCTTTCTACAGGAGTCTCCACTCATGGCCTTGCTGGGTCGCTTCAACAGCTTGCAGATTTTGCGCAACACCCCCATCGGTCTATTCCTGGATGCCGGCAATGACGGCGAGGTGCTGCTGCCGCGCCGCTATGCGCCTCGCGACGAACCCTGCGCCGAGGGCGACTGGCTCAACGTCTTCCTCTACCTGGACAGCGAAGACCGCCTGATCGCCACCACCGAGAAGCCGAAGGTGCAGGTCGGCGGCTTCGCCAGTCTGCGTGTGGTGGAGGTCGGCCGGGTGGGGATCTTCCTCGACTGGGGCCTGCCCAAGGACCTGCTGCTGCCGCATTCGGAGGAGAAGCGTCCGCTGCAGGTGGGCGATCATTGCGTGGTGCATGTGCACCTGGATGCCCGGACCCGGCGGATCGTTGCCACCGCGCGCCTGGATCGCTACCTGGATCGTGAACCGCCACGCTACAAGGTGGGTCAGCCGGTACCCCTGCTGGTGGTCGAGCGGACCGACCTGGGCTACAAGGTGATCGTCGACAACAAGCACTGGGGCCTGGTGCATCGCAACGAGGCCTTCAAGCCACTGCGCCTGGGGCAGCGGGAGCGGGGCTTCATTCGCGAGGTGCGGGCGGACGGCAAGATCAGCCTGACCCTGCAGCCTCAGGGAGCTGCCGCCGGAAGCGATCTCGCCGAGCAGATCATCGGCCTGGCCAAGGCACGCGGTGGGGTTCTGGAACTCAGCGACAGCAGTCCGCCGGCGCTGATCCATCAGCTGTTTGGCGTCAGCAAGGGCAACTTCAAGAAGGCCATCGGCCATCTCTATCGCCAGGGGCGGATCGTTATCGAGGACGACCGGATTTCTGTACGCGAGGACGCCGCGGGCTAGCGCCGCGGCGGGGTGTCAGATCGCTGTCGTGGCTGGGCTGCACCAGGGACTCGGGGTCGAAGGCGCGCGCCCGCTCGTCCGGCCCGGCTTCGCGCTCCAGATCGCCGACCAGGCGGGTGATGCGGTCGGCCAGCTTTTCCGAACTCAGACTCTCGCGCAACCGCTCGACCATGAGCGGCAGGGCGAAGGGTGAGGGATGGTCCAGCACCACTAGGCGCAGCGGCAGGGCGCCGGTGCGGATCAGCGTCTGCTGCAGGCGATCGGCATCGAGCTCCTGACGCAGGACCTCGGTCTGGGCCTGGCCGAGCAGCAGGTTGTCCGGATCGTATTGGCGAAACACCTGGTAGAAGAGGCTGCTGCTGGCCTGCAGCTGGCGATTGCTCTTGTGCGCCCCCGGATAGCCGGAAAAGATCAGCCCGGAGATGCGCGCGATCTCGCGAAAGCGGCGCTGGGCGAGTTCGGCGGCATTGAGGCTGGCCAGGGTGTCGCTGACCAGGTTGTCGGTGGTGAAGAGACTGGCATCGAGCAGCGCCTGCCAGTCCAGGCTGACCGGCGAGACCAGCTCCAGGCCGTAGTCGTTGACGGCGATGGAAAAGGTGCAGGGACGCCGCTGCGCCAGCCGCCAGGCCAGCAGGCTGGCCAGCCCCAGATGGGCGTGACGGCCGGCGAAGGGATAGAGGAACAGGTGCGAGCCCTCGCGGGATTCCAGCGTCTCGGCGAGCAGGTAGTGGGCGCTCGGTAGCGCCGACCACTGCCGCTGCACGTCCAGCAGCGGTTGCAGCAGGCGCATCTCCGGACTCTCGTAGCGCTGCGCCTCGGCGTCTTCCAGCAGCGCCAGGACGTGCTTGGCCAGGGTGTCCGAAAGCGGCATGCGACTACCGCTCCAGCGCGGGATGGCGGCCTTGCGCCCGGAGGCGCGGCGCACATACACCGTCATGTTTTCCACCCGCACCAGTTCCAGGGTGCGCCCGGCGAAGAGAAAGTGATCGCCGGGCCGCAGGCGGGCGATGAAACCTTCTTCGATGTTGCCCAGCCGATTGCCGCCGCCACCCTTGGACCAGAACTGCACATTGAGGCTGGTCTCGCTGACGATGGTGCCAATGCCCAGTCGATGCCGCTTGGCCAGCTGCTTGTCGGGGACGCGCCAGATGCCCTCGGCGTCGGGCTCGGCGCGGCGATAGTCCGGGTAGGCCGACAGCGAGGCGCCGCCGTTGCGCACGAAGGCCAGGGCCCAGATCCACTCGCCCTCGCTGAGGTCGCGATAGGCCCAGGCGCTGCGGATCTCCGGCAGCAGGTCATCCGGCTCGAAGCCGCCGCCCAGGGCAACGGTCACCAGGTGCTGCACCAGAACATCCAGGGGTTTGACCGGCGCCGTGCGCGCTTCGATCTCGCCCGCGGTGATGGCGCGGCGGGTGGCCGCGGCGTCCAGCAGGTCGAGGCTGTAGGTGGGTACCAGGGTGGCACGCGAGGCACGGCCCGGGGCATGGCCGCTGCGGCCGGCGCGCTGCAGCAGGCGGGCGATGCTCTTGGGCGAGCCGATCTGCAGCACCCGCTCCACTGGCAGGAAGTCCACCCCGAGGTCGAGGCTGGAGGTGCAGATCACCGCCTTGAGCTGGCCATTCTTGAGACCGCCTTCCACCCACTCGCGGGCCTGTTTCTCGATGGAGCCATGGTGCAGGGCGATCAGGCCGGCCCAGTCCGGGCGCGCCTGCAGCAGGGCCTGGTACCAGAGTTCGGTCTGGGCGCGGGTGTTGGTGAAGACCAGGGTGGTGGGGCTATCCTCCAATTCGCGGATGACCTGCTGTAGCAGGCGCATGCCCAGGTGCCCGGCCCAGGCGAAGCGCTCGACGCCGCCTTCGGGCAGCAGCGTATCCACCTGCAGGCGCTTGTCCTGGCGCCCCTGGACGAGATGGCCCGGGGCGCCGGCCAGCAGCACATCCAGCGCATGGGCCTGGTTGCCGAGGGTGGCCGACAGGCCCCAGGTCTGCAATCCGGGATTCCAGCGGCGCAGGCGGGCCAGGGCCAGTTGCGTCTGGGTGCCACGCTTGTTGCCGAGCAATTCGTGCCACTCATCGATGACCACCAGCCGAACCTGGCCCAGGGCCTCCTGGGCGTCTTCGCGGGACAGCAGCAGCGACAGGCTTTCGGGGGTGGTGACCAGCGCCGTCGGCAGGCGCCGATTCTGCCGCGCACGCTCGCTGCTGCCGGTGTCGCCGGTGCGCAGGCCCAGGGTCCACTCCAGTTCTTCGTCGAGTACCGGGCGCTCCAGGGCGCGCAGGGTGTCCGCCGCCAGGGCGCGCATGGGCGTGAGCCAGAGCACGGTGAGCGGCGGTGGTGCCTGCTTGCGCTTGCTGGGCAGGCCCTTGGCGGTGATCGGCTTGGGGGCGACGAAGGCATCCAGAGCGGCCAGCCAGACGGCGTAGGTCTTGCCCGAACCCGTGGTGGCGTGCAGCAGGCCGGATTCGCCGGCAGCGATGGCCTTGGCCACCTCGCGCTGAAAGGGAAAGGCCTTCCAGCCCTGGGCGGCCAGCCAGCGACTGCCTGGGCCCTTGCGCGTGCGGGGTGCGGTGGCCATCGAGGCGCTCCTTAGACCGGGTTCGAACGCCCGGTCATCTCGGCCGCCATGGCGGTGGCGTAGCTGTCGGTCATGCCGGCGATGAAATCGATCACCCGCATGAAGGCCTGGTGCAGCGTCCAGGACGGATCGGGCGCGCTGTTGCCCAGCAGGTCGAGGATGCGGCGGCTCTTGAACGAAGGCTCGCGTCCGCGGTGCTGTTCCAGGGCGGCGCCGCAAAAGGCATTGAGCAGGATTTCCAGGGTGGTGTAGGCGCCGATCTCGTGCAGGGTCTTGCGCTTGTCGTGGAAGATCTTTTCCCGGGCCAGGGCCTTGGCGCGCTGCACGCAGAGCTTGGCCGGACCGGCCATGTGCTCGACCAGGTCATCGCCCAGGGTGCCGGCGAGCAGGGCGTCCTGCTGGTCGACGAAGGCGCGGGCGGTGGCGTTGGTCAGGTGCTCGATGGCCTTGCCGCGCAGGATGGCCAGCTTGCGCCGCCGCGAATCCTTGGGGCCGAGCTGGCGATAGGTTTCCGGCAGGTCGTCGCCGACCAGGCCCAGCAGCAGGGCCTCGACCTCGGCATAGTCCAGCAACTCCATCTCCAGGCCGTCTTCCAGATCGATCAGGCCATAGCAGATGTCGTCGGCGGCTTCCATGAGGTAGACCAGCGGATGCCGTGCCCAGCGCTCCGGACCCAGCAGCGGCAGCTCGAGTTTCTCGGCGATCTGTTCCAGCAGCGGCAGCTCGCTCTGGTAGCAGCCGAACTTGTGCTTCTTGTAGCCAGGCGCCGCGGCATAGCGCGAGGTCCAGGGATACTTGAGATAGGTGCCGAGGGTGGCGTAGGTCAGGCGGGTGCCGCCGTCGAACTGGTGGTATTCGAGCTGGGTCAGTACCCGGAAGCCCTGGGCATTGCCTTCGAAGTGCAGGAAGTCCTGGCGTTCCGCCTCGCTCATGTCGTCCAGCCAGCCGCGGCCGGCGGCCTGGGTGAACCAGTAGCGGATGGCGTCTTCGCCCGAGTGGCCGAAGGGCGGATTGCCGATGTCGTGGGCCAGGCAGGCGGATTGCACCACCATGCCGAGATCGCTCGGATCGCACCACTCGGGCAGGGCACCCCTCAGACTCTCGCCCACGCGCATGCCCAGGGAGCGACCGACGCAGCTGACCTCCAGGCTGTGGGTCAGGCGGGTATGGATGTGATCGTTGCTGGTGACGGGGTGAACCTGGGTCTTGCGCCCCAGCCGGCGGAAGGCGCCGGAAAAGATGATGCGATCGTGGTCCTTGTGAAAGGGGCTGCGCCCCAGTTCATCCGGGCTGTGCAGGGGTTTGCCCAGCCGTTCGCGGATAAGAAGTGTCTGCCAGTCCAAGGCCGTCCTCGAGCTATCACCGATAAGGGGAGCGCCGGCGGTAGCCGTTCGGCGCTTCTGCGTTCTGACCTCGGCAACATACGATCATCACCGCTCAGTTGGCAAAGCCCGGCAATTGGCTGGCGTCCAGGTCGATCAGCAGCAGGCGCTGACCGCTCTCCAGGAATTGGCTGGCGGTCAGGCAGTACTGGTTGGTGGTGGCATCGCGATAGACCGTCGAAAGCGCCAGGCGCCGCTCGTTCCAGCCTTCGGCCAGCAGGGCATAGAAGTAGGGTCGCCAGGACCAGTTGTGGTTGAGGTAGCGGCGATTCTCGCGCCAGAACATGCCGTTCCATTCCAGGTTGGGGGTGATCTGGGTGCCGGTGCGGTCGCACTGGTAGATGCGCAGCAGCCCGGGAAACGCCTGGGGATCGGGCAGGGCGCTCAGGGGGCCGCCGTGTTCCGCCCAGGGCCTGAGCTGGGTGACGAAGTCGGCCAGTTGCTGGCGCAGCTCCAGCAGCCGGGTCTGCTGGGCCAGCTTGCCATCGACGAAGCGGCTGCGCAGGGCGGCGAAGCGCTGCTGATGGCTGTCGCTGGCGCCCAGCTCGGCGGTGGCCTGGGCGAAGAGGAAGCCCTGGACGTAGCGCGCACCGCACTCCAGGGCGAAGTCGAGTTCGGTCTCGGTCTCCACGCCCTCGGCGATCAGCCAGCACCCGGTCTTCTCGGCCATCTGCGCCAGGGCCTTGACCGCATCGCCACGGGTGCCACCCCGGGCCGCGGCCTGGAACAGGCGCATGTCCAGCTTGAGGATGTCCGGCTGCAGATCCAGCACCCGATCCAGTTGCGAATAGCCGGAACCGAAATCGTCGATGGCGATGCGGATGCCGAGTTCGCGATAGCGGGCGACGGCCTGGGTCAGGCTGGGCAGATCGCCAGCGGCCTCGGTGATCTCGTAGACGATCCGGCTCGGCGCGATACCGGAGCGCTCCAGCTGCGCCAGGCTGGGCAATTCGGCGCCCCTTTCCAGCTGACTGATCCAGCGCGGCGAGAGATTGAGGCTGAGAAACCAGTCATCCGGTGCGCTGGCGAAGCGCCGCAGCGCATCGTCCCGCAGCGTGCGGTCGAGGTGCAGCAGGTCCAGGGTCGGGGTGCTGGGATCGGCGAACAGGGGGCCGACGGAGGTATGGCTCCCGTCATCCTGGCGCAAGCGCCCCAGGGCTTCGACGCCGGCGATGCGCCCGGTCGCGGTGTCGATGAAGGGTTGGAAGAAGGCAGTGGGGTGGCCGGAAAACACAAGGCTATCCTTATCGTTTGAGTAGCGTTCGGCTTGACCATGCGATAAGGGTGCCAGATGACAGAATGGCTCCCGAGGGAGCCATTCTCTACCTAGCGCGGCGGTGGCAGCGGGTGTTCCGCCTGCCGTTGTTCACGATGGTGAGCCTGGAATCGGTTGACGATCGGATAGAGGGCCAGGCCGATGCGGGCCAGACGGCCCACCGCGCCCAGGCGTTTGCCGAACAGCGACAGGAATACCGTGGCGCCGAGCATCAGCGGCTTCTTCGCCGAGCTGGCGACCTTGTCCCGATTCGGCCGCACCAGATCGCCGATGAGGCTGATGGGGTTGTGCAGGGGCTGGGCGTTGTAGATCAGCTGCTGGCGATACATCTCCATGCGCAGCCGGACCAGTTCCTTGCGCTTGGCCTGGCTGGTGGCAGAGGTAAGCGGCTGGTTCATGGCAGTAGGCGCTCCCGGTTGCGGTTGAGTTCTTCCAGGGTGGCATGGAAGGGCGCGGCGCCCTTGACCAGGCTCAGGGCCCGCAGGATGCAGATCGCCAGCGCCACGGCATAGAAGGCGCACAGGCCCAGAGTCGCGGCCATGCGATAGGTATCCCAGAAGGCGATGATGACCGCCGCCGAGACGCCGACCAGCACCAGCAAGCCGAAGATCAGACTCAGCCCGGTAAAGAGGAACAGCTGGAAGGTCCGGACCTTCTCTTCCTGAACCTCGATGCCCAGCAGTTCCAGATGGCTCTGCAGTAGCCCTACCACCGCGCCGGCGAGACGCTTGACCGATGGCTTGGGCGCCTCGTCAGGCAGCTCCCGTGGAGGAGAGGAGGTGTCCATGGCAGTCCCCCAGGTTTAGCGGCGCGAGGCCAGCAGACCGATCAGGAAGCCGACGCCGGCAGCGATGCCCAGGGCCTTGAAGGGATTGTCGACCACGTACTCCTCGGTGGTCTCCTTGGCCGCAACGCCCTGGCGATAGAGATCGTCCTGCTTGGTCTTGAGGACGTCGCGGGAGCGTTCGAGGCTGGAACTCAACTTGGCGCGCAGCTCGTCCGCCTGCTCACCGGCCATGCTCGCGGTGTGCTTGAGCAGCTGCTCGGCGTCTGCCAGCAGGGTGTGAAATTCGTCGGTCAGTGCCTGCTCGGCCTCGCCCAGATGACGACGGACCCGGTCAGCGTTCTGCTTGTGTGCCTGCTCATCGATGTCAGCGGCAAGCTCGTCTTTGATCACGGGAGGGGTTTTGTCGGTCATGGCGCGCTCCTGGTAGGCGATGGGTATCCGTTTCAGCCCTTTCGAGTGAGCGCCTGGAGCAAAGGTTCCACCGGCCAGAGCCATCCGGGCGCGAGCCAGGCGCCTCTATAAGGTGACCAGACACGGCACCCGAAACGCAGCCCAAGGCGGACGAATGGTCATACCTTTTCGATTCAGCCTCGCCAAAAGTTCCATACCGAATACGGATTAGAAGAGCTGGCTCACAAAATCAGGCGCTAGCGCCATTGCTCGTCTTATTCAAGTAAGACACAAGAACTTTGCTGTTTCTATCACTGTCAGTTGCGTCGTATTTGATCGTCCATGCACTTCTAGACAAATAAGAGGGGGAAGAATGGAAAACGCCATAGATAGACTGACTGCCGCTTTCAGTACTTATAAATGCTCGGTTACGGCGCCTCGCCCTGACGGCAGTATTGTGCTGACGGTGCAGGATCAGCAGTGTGACGATGCGCGAGTGAACCGGGTGGTCAGCGCCCGGCAACTGGGCGAGAGCCAGCTGTTGAAAACGGTGATCGACGAGGTGCGCAAGGACGTGTCGCTGCGGGCCGGTGCGCTGGCGCCGCAATCCATGGCGGTGCTGCGGGCCACGGGCGCCAACATGCTGAGATATTCCGAGTAACACCACGGCTTCAAAGCTTCAGCGCGAGACTTGCAGTACGGATGCCCTCGGCATTCGTTGGTCTCGAACGTTGAAGATTAAAAGATGGCAATCAAGTAGTTAGCGTTAATCCCGCAACGCCTTCGTCAGCTCTTGCACTTCAGCAGACGGCATCCCGCGCAGGGAAGTTGAGTCGCAGGCAGCTGGTACATGGGGCAAGCGACGTCCACCACTCCCCAGGACGGAAAGCCCTGTCCGGCCTGCACGGCAGCCAGCCGCGCATTGGCGATCACACCATTGAGCAGCTCTTCTTCCCGATACAGCGCCTGGCGCAAGGTCGGCGAGCGATAGAGGATGCGTCCGCACCTGTCCAGCAGGGTAAAGGAAAACCGTCCGGTACGATCCGGCAAGGTCGGCCAGACCTTGAGCGGTGCCAGCTGTTCGTCGAGACGGGCGCAGGTCAGCTGATACAGCGAGGTGGGCGCCGGCTGCCGCTCGGGCGCCGCCGTTTCCAGACTGTCGAGCAACGGCGCGGCGTTCGCCGCCTGCATGAGACGAGGGGTGGAGCCTTCCATGGTATGCATAGCGCGGATCCCTGCTCAGTTCGCGACGGTCAGACGGGGCGCACCGCCAGTGCCACCGGCCAGCAGGGCCGTGACGCCATGGCCCTCGTCGATGGCGATACCCAGCCGGATGCTGTCGATCAGGCGCGCGAGGCGGGTGTGGTCATGCAATTGCTGCTTGCTGATCAACCGCTTGACCTTGACGCCACTGTCGTCGGACAGCGTCAGGCTGACGCTGCCGTCGAGACGTTCGATGCGGAAATTGACCCGAAAGTCTTGCTCGAAAGCCGCGGCGATGAGTTGGAAAGGGTTGTCCATGACGTACCTGACTGGCGTGAGCGGGGTCAGTGCCATTGACTTCCAGGGGCGGGGGTAGTTCTGGAGGAGATCCCAGAAGTATGACCGACGGCCCGTTTCAGCCGCTCACCTGAAGTTCGCGCTCGCTCCAGCACTGGGCGAAAGCCGCTTGCCAGTCGGGTAGCGGCTGCCCCAGCACCGCTGCCAGCTTTTCGGTGGACAGCCGCGAATTGATGGGGCGATGCGCCGGGGTGGGGTAGGAACTGCTGGGGATCGGATTGAGACGAGCCTTCAGCTGACCGGTCTCGCGCAGGCGCTGGGCGATCTGCTCGGCGAAGCCGAACCAGGAGGTGGTGCCGTTGGCCGTCAGGTGATAGGTGCCCCAGAGGCCATCGTCCTGGTTGCTGTGGGCCAGCAGGCGCTCGGTGGCGTCGGCGATGGTCCGGGTCCAGGTGGGTGCGCCGATCTGGTCGTCGACGATGTTCAGTTCGTCGCGCTCGCTGAGCAGCCGCACCATGGTGCGCAGGAAGTTGTTGCCCTGCCAGGAATAGACCCAGCTAGTGCGCAGGATGAGGTGGCGTTCGGCGTGTTCGCGCACGGCGTTCTCGCCAGCCAGTTTGGTCCGGCCATAGACATTGAGCGGACAGGTCGGATCCTCTTCCCGGTAACGGCCTTCCCTGGTGCCATCGAAGACGTAGTCGGTGGAGTAGTGGACCATGGGGATGCCCAGCTGCTGCGCCGCCCGGGCGAAGACCTGGGGCACCCGCTCGTTGATCAGGGTCGCGGTCTCGGCGTCGCTCTCCGCGGCGTCCACGGCGGTATAGGCGGCGGCATTGATGATGACATCGGGCTTTGCGGCCAGGACGCGGTCATGGAGCGCGTCCAGCTGGGTGAAATCCACCTGGGCCCGGCCGATGACGGTTACCTGGGCCTTGGTGGCCAGCAGTTTTTGCAGCGCCTGAGAGAGTTGGCCGTGTTGACCGGCGATGAAGACGTTCATGTGACTGAGCTGATTCCAGAAGGGCTGGCGCGTCCATGCCTGATTGACAGGGTGGGCGTCGCCACGACAGCCCTGAGCAAAAGCAGGCAGTCTACCCGATGACCGGCAGAGGACAAGGCTAGCCTTTGGCCTGCCCTCTGTCCTGGCTGTCGGCTCTAGCCTGCGGGCTGCCTCCGGCTACTGCCCTCGGCAAGGTGGCGCGAAAATTTGTTTCACGAATACTTGACAATTGTGCGACGGCTGACAGGTCTCCGTTGGTCATTTTCATCCGGAGTTGTGCACAAGTTGTGCTAGCGCTTGTCAAGCCCTCTTTCGCCCGGAGTTTTGCCTGCCGGAAATCCTGCTTTTAAATTAAGTTGTTGATTATGTTGAACTTATTAAAGTGATTAAAAAATGATCAACTTGTTTGAGGAGCCCGCAGAGCAAGGCTCCGGGTTCTTTTCCACCATGTTTTCAACAAAGTTATCAACAGAAGCTGTGGATTGTTCCGTCTCGCTGGGCCTCGGCAACCTTAATCGACGCTGAACGAAAGACCGGTCGGCAGCGTGCTCAGCCGCCCCGGTTTCGCTCAACCGGACAAGGCCAGTTGACGGCTCAGCAGGGCACGCAGCGAAGCCGGCTTCACCGGCTTGGGCAGGAAGTCCAGGCGCGCCTGGCGCACCTTGTCCAGGCATTCCGGGCGGCCATCGGCACTGATGACGATGCCGGGGATGTCCTGGCCCAGGGTCTGGCGAATCCATTCGGCGACATCCGGGCCGGTGTCGGCATCGCTCAGGTGGTAGTCGACGATGAGCAGCCGCGGCACCACGCCCTGGGCGAGCAGGGCCGCGCACTCCTCGCGGCTGCGTGCGGTCCAGACCTGGCAGCCCCAGCGGCCCAGCAGGCTGCGCAGGCCGAGCAGGATGCTGTCTTCGTTGTCGATGCACAGCACCGGATCGCCGGCCAGGGGCTGGGCCGCCTCGCTGGCGGCTGCGGCCTGGATGGCCAGGGCGGGGGCCAGGGGTACCTTGACGCTGAAGACGCTGCCATGGCCCGGCCAGGAGCGTACCGAGAGTTCATGACCGAGCACCCGGCAGAGACGGTCGGCGATCGCCAGGCCCAGGCCCAGGCCCTTTTCCGCGCGGGTCTGGTGGCTGTCCAGCCGCTTGAATTCCTCGAAGATCAGCTCGAGCTTGTCCGCCGGAATGCCTGGGCCGCTGTCCCAGACTTCCAGGCTCACGTGCTGGCCCTGACGGCGCACGCCGAGCAATACCCGGCCGTGGGCGTATCTCAGGGCGTTGGTGAGGAAATTCTGCAGCACCCGGCGCAGCAGCTTGCTGTCGCTGTTGACCACCAGGCGGCTGCTGCGGATGCGCAGGCTGGTGCCCTGATTCTGCGCCAGGGCCTTGAATTCGACGCCCAGGGCTTCGAACAGGGTGGCCAGGGAGAAGGGCGCCGGCGCCGCCAGGATGCGCCCGTTCTCCAGGCGCGAGATATCCAGCAGATCGGCGATCAGGTCTTCGCTTGATCTGAGGGCGCTGTCCATGTTGCGCACCAGTTCCTGGGCTTCCTGGGCCAGGCCGTCCTGGTGGGCGAGGGCGGCGGTGAACAGGCGCGCGGCGCTCAGAGGTTGCATCAGGTCATGGCTGACCGCGGTGAGAAAACGACTCTTGGACTGGTTGGCCGCTTCGGCGTGAGCCTTGGCTTCCTCCAGGGCCTGGTTGAGCTGGGACAGTTCGCGGGTGCGTTCCTCGACACGCTGCTCCAGGCCCTCGTTGGCTTCGCGCAGGGCGCGTTCGGCCTCGCGGAAGGCGGTGATGTCGGTAAAGCTCATCACGAAGCCGCGTCCGGGCATGGGGCTGCCGATCAGCTCGATCACCCGGCCATTGGGAAAGGTCCGCTCCGAGGTGTGGGGAATGCCCTGGCGCATCCGCTCCACCCGGCGTGCCACGTGCTCGTCGGGATCGCCCGGGCCACAGAGCCCGCGCAGGGCGTTGTAGCGGATGATCTCGGCAATGGGGCGACCGACCTGGATCATGCCGTCGGGATAGTCGAACAGCTCCAGGTAACGCTGATTCCAGGCCACCAGGCGCAGCGACTGGTCGACCACGCTGAGGCCCTGGGAGATGTTCTCGATGGCGCCCTGCAAGAGCGCCCGGTTGAATTCCAGCACCTCCGAGGCTTCGTCCGCGATGCGCACCACGTCGTCGACCTGCATGTCGCGGCCTTCGATGGCGGCCTTGACCACCGCGCGGGCGGAAGAGGCACCGATCACCCCGGCCAGCAGCCGCTCGGTCTGGGCGATCCATTCGCTGTTGGCGTTCATCCCCGGGTGATAGGTCAGGCCGCTCTGCTCGGCGAAGCGGCTGAAGCTCAGGCGGGCGCGCTCGTCGCCGACGAAACGCGCCGCGAGCAGCCGCAGGTCTTCCAGCTTGACCGCCAGCAGGGCGCGATTGCGCGGTCGGGGCAGGGCGTACTGGGCGATGAAGCGCCCGGCCTGCCAGTATTCCGAGACCCGGGTGCGCGAGAGCAGCGACACCAGGGCGAACAGCAGGAAGTTGCCGGCCAGGGAGACCAGGGCGCCGACGGTGGTCGGTTGCAGCGTCCGCTCCCCCGCGGGCTGCTCGAACCAGGCGAGGCCGGGAAAGGCCTCCAGCGACCATTGCAGACTGGTGGCCACCACCGGCAGCACCATCAGATAGCCCCAGAGCAGGGCTCCGGCGGTGAGACCGGCAAAGACGCCGCGGCGATTGGCGGCCTTCCAGAACAGCGCCCCGACCATGGCCGGTCCGAGCTGGGCGATGGCGGCGAAGGCGATCTGGCCGATGGTGGCCAGGCTGGCATTGGAGCCCAGCAGGCGATAGCTGCAATAGGCCAGGACCAGGATGACCACGATGCTGGCGCGGCGCACCGTGAGCATCCAGTGGCTGAACACCGCATGGGGACTCTCGACCTGACCGCGGCGCTTGAGCAGCCAGGGCAGCACGATGTCGTTGGAAATCATGGTGGAGAGGGCGACGCAGGCGACGATCACCATGCCGGTGGCCGCCGAGGCGCCGCCCAGAAAGGCCAGCAGGGCCAGCCAGGGACGCTCTTGGGCCAGCGGCAGGCTGATGACGAAGGAGTCCGGTAGCACACCGCCGGGCAGGTGCAACTGGCCGGCCAGGGCGATGGGGATGACGAACAGCGCGGCCAGCGCCAGATAGAGCGGAAACACCCAGCGCGCCAGGTTGACGTCCCGGGTGTCGGTGTTTTCCACCACGGTGACGTGGAACTGGCGCGGCAGGCACATCACGGCGATGAAGGCCACGCCGGTCTGGATCAGCAGCCCCGGCCAGTCCAGGGTTTCGCGCCAGTATTCCTGCAGTTGCGGCGCCTGCTGCGAGCGGGTGAGCAGATCGGTGAAGCCGTCGTGCAGGCCATAGGTGACCCAGAGGCCGACGGCGATGAAGGCGGCGAGCTTGACCAGGGATTCGAAGGCGATCGCCAGCATCATGCCGCGGTGGTGCTCGGTGACGTCCAGGTTGCGGGTGCCGAACAGGATGGCGAAGACCGCCAGCACCAGGGAGACGAACAGCGCGGTGTCCTGGGCGCGGGTGCTCAGGGACTCGGCATTGATGCCGGTCAGCAGGTTGACGCCGATGACGATGCCCTTGAGCTGCAGCGCCAGGTAGGGCAGGACGCCGACCAGGCAGATCAGCGCGACGACGATGGCCAGCGTCTGCGACTTGCCATAGCGGGAGGCGATGAAGTCGGCGATGGAGGTGATGTTTTCCTTCTTGCTGATCAGCACCATCTTCTTGACCAGTTGCGGCGCCAGCAGCAGGAAGAGGATGGGCCCCAGGTAGATGGGCAGGAAGGACCAGAGCTGGTCGGCGGCCTGGCCGACCGCGCCGAAGAAGGTCCAGCTGGTGCAGTAGACGGCCAGCGACAGGCTGTAGACCCAGGCCCGCAGGCGCGGCCTGAGCGGGGGCCGGCGATCGCCGTAGAAGGCGATGGCGAACAACAGGGCCAGATAGCCGAGGGTAACGGTGATGATCAGTCCGCTGGGCAGGGACATGGCGACTCCAGACATTCCAGGCGCCCATCGCGCCCGGACAAAGTGTCGCACCTTGGGGTGCCAGACGTCAGTTCTGGTGCGTTGGGGGATGCCAGTGGGTTGAGCCGGGCGGCCGGCCCTGTTAGGTTGGCGGGCTGATTCAAGAGCGAGAGACCGTCATGTTCCAAGCGCAGCCCATTTCCCTGCAACGTGGTGCGCTGCGCCTGGACCCCCTGGCGGAAGGCGACGTCCTGGAGCTGGTCAGCCTGGCCGAGCGCAATCGCGAAGCGCTGCACTACCTGAGCGGGCCCCTGCGTCCGGACTGGTATCGCCAGGCCCTGGCCGAGCAGCGCGAAGGACGCGCCTTGCCCTTTGCCGTGCGCATCGCCGACCGGCTGGTGGGCACCACCCGTTTTGCCGACTTCCTGCCGGCGCTGCCCGCCGCCGAGATTGGCTGGACCTGGCTCGACAGCGAGCAGCATGGCAGCGGACTCAACGGCAACATCAAGTACCTGATGCTGCGCCATGCCTTCGAGCACTGGCAGCTGGTGCGGGTGCAGCTCAAGACCGCCGCGACCAATCTCCGGTCCCAGGCCGCCATCGAGAAGCTGGGGGCGGTCCGCGAAGGCCTGCTGCGCCATCACCGGCGCCTGGCCGACGGACGTCTGGACGACACCGTGATGTACAGCATCACCGATCGCGAATGGCCCGAGGTGAAGGCGCGTCTGGAGGCGTCCTTCAACTAGCGGTGGCTCCTCGACTACCGTTCGTCGGCAGCCGCCGGCAGCGGTAGGGCTGGACCCCCTCTGCGTCGCTTGTCTGGCGCCGGTAATCCAGCGTAGCTGTCTTCCCGGGCCAACAGTTTTCCGCGAAACGGCCGACATGCCTGCTTAATGGCAAGAATTCGCCCGTCTCCTTTTGCGGATCGCTGTATGTCTTCACTGTCGCCTTCCTCTGCGCTGCGCACGCTGCGGGTCGTCTGGCCCTTCGTCATCATCCTGTCCTGCCAGGCGCTGGTCGCCATCGTCAGCCTGCAACTGCTGTCGACGGTGCGCGCCTATGTGTCCGCGGAAAGCCTGTGGAGCAAGAGCCTCGGCAACGCCATGCTGGCGCTCGGCGCCTACCTGGACGAAGGACGGCCCGAGTTCTATCACGCCTACCTCGCGTCCATCAGCGTCAACGACCTCGACCGGGCGGCGCGGCAGGAACTCGATAGCGGCGGCGACCGCGCCGAAGCGGCGCGGCTGCTGCGCCTGGCCGGCAACAGTCCGGACGACATCGACGGCCTCATCGCGCTCTTCCAGATGGCTCGCCATGTGGAACCCTTCGAAGGGGTGATCGCCCGCTGGCAGATCACCGATCCCTACATGGACGAATTCCAGGCCCTGGCGCGCACCGGCTTCGAGTTGATCAAGCTGCGGGGACCAGGACCGGCGCTGATTCCGCTGAAACGCCAGCTGCTCGATCTGCACGACCGGATGATGCCGGAAACCGTGGCCTTCTCGGAGCGCCTGGGGGTGGCGTCGCGGCAGCTGGTGGCGGCCCTGTTCATCGCCAACGTCCTGGTCGGCGCCTTGCTGGTGCTCCTGGCCATCTGGCGCATGCACAGCCTGGTGCAGCAGCGCTGGCGCTCCGAGCAGGCGCTGCAGGCGGAAAAAGAACATATCCAGGTCATCCTGGCGTCCCTCGGCGATGCCGTGCTGGCGCTGAATGCCCAGGGTCGGCTGCTCTATCACAACCCGGCCGCGGAGCGCCTGCTGGCGTGGCCGGGGCTGGCGGCGGGTACGCCCGTCACCCATCTGTTCGACATCCAGACCGAGGACCAGCCGGCGTCGACCCAGCCGCTGGCCGAGCGCCTGCGCAGCCAGGACTGGCTGGCGGGCAACGAGCCCCTGGCCCATCAGCTGGTACGCATCGACGGTACCCGGGTGCCGGTGGCCCTGACGGTGACCCCCCTGCCGCGGGGCGAGTCCGGCACCGGGGTGGTGCTGGTGATGCACGACCAGACCCGCGAGCGCGCCTTTCTGCACGATCTGGCCTGGCAGGCCAGTCACGATGCCCTGACCGGGCTGCTCAATCGCCGCGAATTCGAGACCCGGCTGGAGCGCCTGCTGGCCCGCGAGGACCTGGCCTGTGCCTCGCTGCTGTTCATCGATCTGGACCAGTTCAAGATCGTCAACGACACCTCCGGGCATTTCCATGGCGATCGCCTGCTGCGCCAGCTGTGCGAATTGCTCGCTCAGCAACTGGGCGAAGAGGATTGCCTGGCGCGGCTGGGCGGCGACGAATTCGGCGTCCTGCTGGAAAGCCGTACGCCGGCGCAGGTCGAGGCGGTCGCCGAGCGCCTGCGCTGCTGCGTGGGTAGCCTGCAATTCGAAGCGGCCGGACAGGGCTTTCGCGTCGGCCTGAGCATCGGCGTGGTGCACCTGGGAGGCCAGGCCCTGGCGCCCGAGGAGGCGCTGCGCCTGGCCGATCTGGCCTGCTACGCGGCCAAGGACAAGGGGCGCAATCGCATCCAGGTCTTTGCCCCGGGCGATGTGGAGCTGGATCAGCGCCATGGCGAGATGGCCTGGGTGCAGCGCCTGCACCGGGCGCTGGCCGAGGACAGGTTTCGGCTATACGTCCAGCCGATCCTGGGGCTGGGCCAGGAGACCGTCGCGGATCGCCACGTGGAGGTGCTGATGCGACTGGAAGAGGGCGAGCGGCTGATCGCGCCGGGCGCCTTCATCCCGGCCGCGGAGCGCTATGGCCTGATGCCGGACCTGGATCGCTGGGTGATCGCCGCGGCCCTGGCGCGCTTCGCCGAGCTGCCCGACGGGTTGCTCGACACCCTGGCCATCAACCTGTCCGGGCATTCGCTGGGCGAGGCGGGTCTGGCCGATTTCGTCAGGCAGCAGCTGCAGCGCTGGCAGATCGCGCCGGCGCGCATCTGCTTCGAGATCACCGAGACCAGCGCCGTGGCCAATCTGGAGGCGGCGCGGTTGTTCATGGACGAATTGCGTGGCCTGGGGGTGAGATTCTCGCTGGACGACTTCGGCGCCGGGATGTCGTCCTTCACCTACCTCAAGCACCTGCCGGTGGACTACCTGAAGATCGACGGCAGCTTTGTCCGCCACCTGCTGGAAGACGCCGTGGACAGCGCCATGGTCGAGGCGATCAATCAGCTGGGCCATCTCACCGGCAAGAAGACCATCGCCGAGTTCGCCGAGAACCCGGCGGTGGTGGCGGCGCTGACTGCCCTGGGGGTCGACTATGCCCAGGGCTACGGCATCGCCCGGCCGCAGCCCTTCACCGAGGACACCTGCCAGGCGCTGCTCCGGCAGGTGTGGCACGAGACTTCAGGGACGCGCGCCGTCGTCCTTGAAGCGGCGGAAGAGGGTGGCCAGTAGCGCCCCGGAGATGTTGTGCCAGACGCTGAACAGGGCGCTGGGGACCGCGGCCAGCGGCGAGAAATGCGCCGTGGCCAGGGCGGCGCCGAGCCCGGAATTCTGCATGCCGACTTCCAGTGCCAGGGATTTGCGCTGGGCCACTGGCAGCTTGCAGAACTTGCCGGTGAGATAGCCGAGCAGGAAGCCGAAGCCGTTGTGCAGGATCACCACCGCCATGATCAGCAGCCCGGATTCCGCGATACGCGCCTGGCTGGCGGCCACCACCGCGGCAACGATCACCACGATGCTCACCACCGAGGCCAGCGGCAGCACCTCGACCAGGGCGCCGACGCGCTGGCCGAGCAGGCGCTGGGCGACCAGACCCAGGGCGATGGGTAGCAGCACCACCTGCAGGATCGACCAGAACAGCCCGCCAAAGGAGATCGGCAGCCAGGTGGAGGCCAGCAGCCAGATCAGCGCCGGGGTCAGCAGGGGCGCGAGCAGGGTGGTCACCGCGGCGATGGCCACCGACAGCGCCAGGTCGCCCTTGGCCAGCCAGGTCATGACATTGGACGCCGTGCCGCTGGGGCAGCAGCCGACCAGGATGACGCCGACGGCGATCTCCGGCGGCAGGTGGAACAGCTGACAGAGCGCCCAGGCCACGCCCGGCATGATGACGAAGTGCGCCACCACCCCCAGCAGCACCCGCCAGGGGTGACGGCCGACCGCGGCGAAATCCTCGACCTTGAGCGTCAGGCCCATGCCGAACATGATCACCCCCAGCAGCGGCACGATGGCCACGCTCAGCGGCTTGAATACTGCGGGGGCGAAGAACGCCAGCAGGGCGGCGAGCAGCACCCAGAAGGCGAAGGTATTGCCGACGAAGCGGCTGAAGGCGGCCAGGGCACGCATGGCAAACTCCTTTTTTCAATAGGCAGAAAAAAGGCCGGTCTGCGCCGGCCTTGAGGTGAGCTTAGAGCCCCTGGGGCAATTCTTCACCACCCAGGGCTTCGATCAGCTGTGGCAGAAATTCCGCCAGGGTCATCATCATCAGCACGAAGCTGGCGTCCTGCTGGCCGAGGGCGTCTTCGCCGCCGTCCTGTTCGGCCTGGTCCTGCAGCAGGTCCTCGAACTTCAGGCGCTTGATGGTGACCTTGTCGTCCAGCAGCAGGGCCAGCTTGTCCTGCCAGGCCAGGGCCAGCTTGGTGACCAGCTTGCCGGCGCCCAGGTGGTTCTGGATCTCTTCGCTGGTCAGGTCCTGACCCTTGCAGCGCACCACGCCGCCGTCTTCGCCGGCATCGCGCAGTTCGCACTCGTCGAGGATGTAGAGGCCATGGGTGGCGTCACCGGCCTTGACCCAGTCGGTGAAGGTGGCCATGGGGGCCTGCTTGACGCCCAGCGGGCGGACCGGCAGCGAGCCCAGGGCATCGCGCAGGGTGGAGAGCAGGTCTTCGGCGCGCTTGGCGCTGGAGGCGTCGACCAGGATCCAGCCCTGCTTGGGATCGATGGCGGCATAGGTGGTCTGGCGCCGGATGAAGGCGCGCGGCAGGAAGGCCTGGACGATCTCGTCCTTGATCTGCTCCTTCTCCTTCTTGTAGACCTTGCGCATCTGCTGGTTTTCGATCTCGTCGACCTTTTCCTGCACGGCTTCCTTGACCACGCTGCTGGGCAGGATGCGTTCTTCCTTGCGCGCGGCGATCAGGAAGAAGCCCTGGCTTTCGTGCACCAGCGGCAGGTCCGGGCCCTTGCCGAAGGGGGCGACGAATCCATAGGTGGACAATTCCTGGCTGGCGCAGGGACGAGCCGGCTTGGCGGCGAGGGCGGCTTCGAGGGCTTCGGTCTCGAAGGCGACTTCCTGGGTGAGACGGTAGACGAGCAGATTACGGAACCACATGGTGTCACTCCCAAAAACGAAGCGCGCATTATCCGCGTCGCCCGCCCCGGAGGCCAACCCCGGATCGCGATGGTCGTCGGGAATGCGCGCTTTCTTAGGTGCGCCGGAGGGCAGCGCTAAGCCTTTGGAAGTGCTGGGAAAATTTTTTTGAAAAAGGGGTTGCCAGGTCGTAAACCCCTCCGTAGAATGCGCCCCACTTCGAGAGCAAACGGGTGATTAGCTCAGCTGGGAGAGCATCTGCCTTACAAGCAGAGGGTCGGCGGTTCGATCCCGTCATCACCCACCACTCGAGGTAATGCGCAGCGGTAGTTCAGTCGGTTAGAATACCGGCCTGTCACGCCGGGGGTCGCGGGTTCGAGTCCCGTCCGCTGCGCCATTCAAGGGTTGTCTGGTCCTGAACGCCAGCAACCATCGAGAAGCGGCCCTAGTGGCCGCTTTTTCGTTTGGGCGCGATTTTTCTGGTCGGGCTTTCTCGGGTTTTTCCTTCTCTATGTAGCTTGCTTGGGTCGAGGGTTCTTGCCCTTCGGCCTGTTCGCATGCCCCTGGAAAACGCTGCGCGGTTTTCCTCGCTACTGATTAATCATGGCCGCGGTGCTCCGCCGATATGGCTGCTTCTGCATTAGGGTTCTGATCGCGGCCATGGGCCGCTCCTACAGGCACGGATACCGCTGTAGGAGCGGCCCATGGCCGCGATCAGGGGGAGGGCAGGAGCGTTCAGCCCCGCACCGCATCCAGCACCGCTTCCAGCGGATGACGCAGGCGGCGGTCGTCGATGCGCTTGACCTGGCTGCGGCAGGAATAGCCGGTGGCCAGGGCTTCGCCCTGTTCCGCCGGGACGGCCACGGCGCGGGCCCAGGACTGGTCGTAGATCACCTTGGAGGTCGCCAGGTTGCGTGCCTCGTGACCATAGGTGCCGGACATGCCGCAGCAGCCGGTGCTTTCCGGCTTGAGGCCCAGACCTAGGCGTTCGAACACCTGCTGCCACTGGCTGACGCTGGCCGGGGCGTTGGTCTTCTCGGTGCAATGGCCGAGCAGGCGATAGACCTTGTCGCCGACCACCTTCTGCTCTTTCGGCAACACCTGCAGCAGCCATTCCTGGGGCAGCAGGACCTCGGGCATCCGGGCGATGCCGGGGACCTTGGCGTATTCCTGGCGATAGACCAGGGTCATGGCCGGATCCAGCCCCACCAGCTTGACGCCGAAGCCGGCCAGGCTGGCGAGCTGGGCCGCGTTGCGCCGTGCGGTGCGCTCGAAGGCGCCGAGAAAACCCTGCACCTGCAGCGGCTTGCCGTTGGCGCGATAGGGCGCGAGGAACACCCGCTGGCCCAGCCGGGCCGCCAGTTCGAGGAAGGCGGCGGTGAGCGGCGTCTCGAAGTAGCGGGTGAAGGCATCCTGTACCACCACTACGGTCCTGGCGCGCTCTTCCTCGCTCAACGCCAGCAGCCGCTCCGGCGTGGCGATCTGCACCTGCCACCGATGCATGACCGGCACCAGGTCGAAGCGGCTGAGCAGGGGACTGTCGACCATGCCGATGCGCTCGGCGAACAGCCGCTGGATCGGCGTCGCACCCATCACCGCGTTGTAGAGGCCCGGGGCGCGGGCGAACAGCGGCAGGCTGAATTCCAGGGAGCCGATCAGGTAGTCGCGGACGGGGCGCAGATAGCGACGGTGATAGAGTTCGAGAAAGCGCGAGCGGAATTCCGGCACATTGACCTTGATCGGGCACTGGCCCGCGCAGGACTTGCACGCCAGGCAGCCGGCCATGGCGTCATAGACCTCGCGGGAGAAGTCCGCCTCGGCCTGGCGGCCATTGCGCCAGCGCTGCGGCAGGGCCTTGAGCCAGTTCAGCGCGCCACGCGGCGCCGGGGCCAGGACATCGATGCCGGCCTGGCCCTGCAGGCGCAGCCATTCGCGGATCAGGGCGGCGCGGCCCTTGGGCGAATGGATGCGCTGGCGGGTGGCCTTCCAGGACGGGCACATGGCGTCGTCGGGATCGTAGTTGTAGCAGGCGCCGTTGCCGTTGCAGTGCATGGCGGTGCCGTAGCTCTGCCAGACGCGCTCGTCGAGGGTGCGGTCCAGCTCGCCTCTCAGGGTCACGCCATCGACCTTGAGCAACTCGGCGCCGCTGGCGAGCGGGGTGGCGATCTTGCCCGGATTGAGCTGGTTGTGCGGATCGAAGGCGCCCTTGAGCGCCTGCAGGGCAGGATAGAGGTCACCGAAAAGGGCCGGCGCGTATTCCGAGCGCACGCCCTTGCCGTGTTCGCCCCAGAGCAGGCCGCCGTATTTCTGCGTCAGGGCGGCCACCTGGTCGGAGATCGGCCGGACCAGCGCCGCCTGGCGCGGGTCCTTGAGATCCAGCGCCGGACGCACGTGCAGCACCCCGGCGTCGACGTGGCCGAACATGCCGTATTGCAGGTTGTGGCCGTCGAGCAGGGCGCGGAATTCGGCGATGAAGTCGGCCAGCCGCTCGGGCGGTACCGCGGTGTCTTCGACGAAGGGCTGCGGGCGGATCTCGCCCTGGACGTTGCCGAGCAGGCCCACCGCGCGCTTGCGCATGGTGTAGACCCGGGTCACGGCATTGCGGCCGACGGCCAGGGTGTGGCCGAGGCGCTCGACGGTAGGGTCCTGGCGCAGGTGCTCGAGGAAGCCCTGGACGCGGGCATCCACTTCCTCGGGATCGTCGCCGCTGAATTCCACCAGGTTGATACCCAGGGTGGGACGCGCGACGTCTTCGGGGAAATACTCCGCCACGCTGTGCCAGACGATGTCCTGCATGGCCAGCAGCAGGACCTTGGAATCCACCGTCTCGATGGACAGCGGCTTGAGTTCGATCAGGGCGCGGGCGTCGCGCAGGGCGTCCATGAAGCTGGCGTAGCGGACGTTGACCAGCACCGAATACTTGGGAATCGGCAGGACATTGAGTTTGGCCTCGGCGATAAAGGCCAGGGAGCCCTCGGCGCCGCAGAGCACGCTGTTGAGGTTGAAGCGGCCGTCCGCCTCGATCAGGTGCGCCAGGTCGTAGCCGGTCAGGCAGCGATTGAGCTTGGGAAAGCGCGCCTCGATCAGGTCGGCCTGCTGCTCGGCAATGTCCCGCGCGCAGCGATAGACGGCGCCGGTGCGGTCGTCGCGAGCGCAGAGGGCGTCCAGCTCGGCGTTGTCCACCGGGCGACTCTGCAGGCGCTCGCCGCCGATCAGGTAGGCATCCAGCTCCAGCACGTGGTTGCGGGTCTTGCCGTAGGTCACGCTGCCCTGGCCGCTGGCGTCGGTGTTGATCATGCCGCCGATGGTGGCGCGGTTGGAGGTGGACAGCTCCGGGGCGAAGAACAGGCCGTGGGGCCGGAGCGCGGCGTTGAGCTGGTCCTTGACCACGCCTGCTTGCACCCGCACCCAGCCCTCCGCGGCGTTGATCTCGAGGATCTGGTTCAGGTGGCGGGAGAGGTCGACCACGATGCCATCGGTGAGGGACTGGCCGTTGGTACCGGTGCCGCCGCCACGCGGGGTCAGGACCACGCCCTGGAAGCGCGACTCGCCCATCAGCCGGGCCAGGCGCTGGACGTCAGCGCTGTCCTTGGGAAAGACCGCCGCCTGGGGCAGGCGCTGATAGATGGAGTTGTCGGTGGCCATGACCGTGCGGCTGGCATGGTCCAGCGCGATCTCGCCCTGGAAGCCGCTGGCGGCCAGGGTGGTCAGGAAGTCGGTGTAGGCGGCGGCGAGGGGCGCCGGGGCCGGCAGGCGGGCGATCATGTTCATCAGGCGGGCTCTCTGGCGGCGGACGGCCGTCTCCTTCAGCGAGCGAAGGAATGGCGTCGACCTTTTCTGGCTATAGTAGGCATTCTCACCACAGCGCGGCGGCGCCACAACCGAAGATTCCGCCGCCTATGCCGGAAGATCCTGAATGAATCACCGTCGCCTGACGCCCTCCATGTCGCTGCTGCTGGCTTTCGAGGCGGCGGCGCGCCATGAGAGCTATACCCGGGCGGCCGAGGAGCTGTCGCTGACCCAGAGCGCCGTCGGTCGCCAGGTGCAGGCCCTGGAACAGTTGCTGGGATTGACGCTGTTTCGCCGCGAGGGGCGGCAGATCGTCCTTACCGATGTCGGTCGCGCCTACAGTCGCGAACTGGGCCTGGCCCTGGGGCAGATCCGCAGCGCCACCTTGCAGGCCATGGCCTTCGCCTCCGGCCAGGGCACCCTGCGCCTGGCGGTGCTGCCGACCTTTGGTTCCAAGTGGCTGCTGCCGCGCCTAGGCGACTTCTATGCCGCCCACCCCGGCATGCTGGTGCACCTGCATTCGCGCATCCAGGCGGTGGACTTCGCCGCCAGCGAGATCGATGCCGCCATCAGCGTCGGCAGCGGGGACTGGCCGGGGCTCCGTGCCCATCCGCTGCAAGCCGAGCACCTGGTGGTGATCGCCAGCCCGGCGACCCTGGCGGAATTGCCGGACGCCACGCCTGCCACCCTGGCCGACCAGCTGCTGCTGGGCGTGGCCAACAATCCCCAAGCCTGGGGCGAGTGGTTCCGGCATCACGAGCTGCCGCATCGGGCGATGCGCCCGGGGCCGAGTTTCGAGCTGACCTCGCACCTGATCCAGGCGGTACGCGCCGGCATCGGCATCGGCCTGGTGCCGCGGGTACTGGTGGAGGACGAACTGGCCCAGGGCGAGTTGCTGGCCTGTGGGCCGGCGCTGGTCAGTCGCCGCAGCTATTACCTGGTCTATCCGCCGCGCAACGAGGGGCTGCCGTCGCTGCAGGCCTTTCGGCAGTGGCTGCTGGCCGAGATCAATGAAGGAGAGGGACAGCCATGAGCAAGCCGGGACAGCGGGTACTGGCCGCGCTGCGGCAGATGATCCTGTCCGGCGAACTGGGCGCGGGCGAACGCCTGGCGGAGATTCCCACCGCCGAACGCTTTGCCGTGTCGCGCATGCCGGTGCGCCTGGCCCTGCGCACCCTGGCCGAGGAAGGCCTGCTGGAGCGCAGCGGTGCCCGCGGCTATCAGGTGCGGGCGCTGACCGGTGCCGATCTGGAGGGCGCCGTGGAAGTGCGCGGGGTGCTGGAGGGCCTGGCCGCGCGCCAGGCCGCCGAGCGTGGCCTGGACGCGCCGACGCGCGCCCGGCTGGAAGACTGCCTGCGCCGGGGCGATCTGCTGTTCGCCAAGGGGCATGTGCTGCTGGAGGATCTGGAGGAGTACCACGATCTCAACCGGGCCTTTCACCAGGCCATCGTCGCGGCCAGCGGCAATCCGGCCATCGGCCTGGCCCTGGGCCGCCACGAGCATCTGCCCTTCGCCTCGGTGAGCGCGCTGGCGGTGGATGCCGACAATCTCGAGCGCGAATACCGCCGCTTCAACTTCGCCCATCTGCAGCACCATGCGGTCTTCGATGCCCTGGTGCGCGGCCAGGGCGCCCGTGCCGAGGGCATCATGCGCGAGCACGCCCAGGCGACCCTGGGCTATGCACGCTGGTTCGGTGGGGAAGAGGGGGAGGCGGGGGCGGTGCGGGTGTTGGTGTAGGCCGGTTCCCTCACCCCGGCCCTCTCCCAGGGGGAGAGGGGGAGGCTAGGTGGGCTCGGGTCGTCAGAGATCCAGCACCAGCCGCTCGCCCTTGGCGCGGGAGCAGCAGGGGGTGAAGCGGTCGTTGGCGGCGTGCTCGGCCGCGGAGAGAAAGAGGTCGCGGTGCTCGGGTTCGCCCGCCAGCACCGGGGTCAGGCAGGTGCCGCAGAGGCCCTGACCACAGGACACCGGCAGGACGACCCCCATATCGGCCAGGACCTCGACCACGCTGCGCTCGGCCGGTACCTGCACGCGGCGCCCGCTGCGCGCCAGTTCCACCTCGAAGGGGCGCTGCTCGCCCTGGGCGGCGGGATCGGCGGCGAAATACTCCCGATGGATCTGGCCGGGTTGCCAGCCCTGGGCCTGGGCGGCGTCCACCACCGCGGCCATGAAGCCGGCCGGGCCGCAGACATAGAGGTGGTCGTCCGGCGCCGCCGGGCCGAGCAGGTGCTGGAAGTTGGGTCTCAGCGCCGGATCGTGCTGGTCGAAATGCACCCTGACCTGCTCGGCATAGGGTCGCGCCTTGAGCCAGGGGATAAAGGCCGCGTGTTCGCGGTCGCGCACCAGATAGCGCAGGGTGAAACGCGCGCCCTGCTGATAGAGCTGCTCGGCCATGGCCAGGAGGGGGGTGATGCCGATGCCTCCGGCCAGCAGCTGGGTGCGGCGCGCGCTCGGCACCAGGGCGAACAGATTGCGCGGCTCGCTGACCAGCAGGCGATCGCCCACCTGCAGGCGATGCATGGCCTGGGAGCCGCCGCGGGAGTCGGGGACGCGCAGCACGGCGATGCGATAGCGGGTCGGGGCGGGTTCGGGCGTTGCGCACAGCGAATAGTGGCGCAGCAGGCCGTCGCCCAGGGCGATCTCCAGATGGGCGCCGGCGGCGAAGCCGGGCAGGGGGCCGCCGTCGGCGCGGGCCAGGTCGAAGGCCAGGATGGTGGGCGCCTCGCGCTGCACGGCGGTGACGATCAGGTCGAGCATGGGAGGTCTCCTAGGCGATCTGCCGGACCGGGATGCCGGTGGCGGCCTGTTCGGCGGCCAGCAGGCGGTCGATGATCTGCCGCGACTGCACGCCGCCGGCGTCGATGTTGAGCTTGAGCAGGCCGCGCTCGGGATAGCGCAGGAGGTTCTGCTGCTGGCGTTCGAGCATCTCTAGGTCTTCGCCGAAGATCTTGCCCTGGCCCTCGCGGATGCTGGCGGTGAGCTCGGCATCGTCCGGCTTGAAGTTGCGCGCCATGCCCCAGAAGTACCAGATGGAGGTCTCGGTCTCAGGGGTGATGAAGTCCACCACCACGCTGGCGGCCTTGACCGCCGCCGGGGCGTCGTAGCCGCCATGGCCGGCATGGGCCACGCCTACCTCGATCATGACGTGGCTGGGCGGGGTGAAGCGGCAGATCTGCCAGCGATCCACCGGGACGTCATCGGCCAGGCCGTTGCCGCGCAGGGCCATGCGCCAGAAGGGCGGGGCGGAGATGTTTTCCATGTGCCGGCTGGTAATGACCTCGTCGCCTTCGACGCGAGTGGCCGGCGGCGCCTCGTCGATCTCCTTCTGGCCGATGCTGGAGGCGTGGACATAGGTCTCGTGGGTGAGATCCATGAGATTGTCGATCATCAGGCGGTAGTCGCACTGGATGTGATAGAGGCCGCCACCATAGGCCCAGTCCGGGCTCTCGGCCCATTCCAGGTGGGGGATCAGCGCGGGATCGGCCTTGGCCTGGTCGCCCGGCCAGACCCAGACGAAGCCGTGCCGCTCGACGGCGGCATAGGGGCGCACCGCGGGAAAGACGCCGACCCGCTGCCCGGGCATGCCCAGGGTCTTGCCGCCGCAGCCCATCTCCAGGCCGTGATAGCCGCAGACCAGGGTGCCGTCGCGGACGAAGCCCAGGGACAGCGGCGCGCCACGGTGGGGGCAGAAGTCTTCCAGGGCCACCACCTGGCCCTTGGCGTCACGATAGAAGACCAGGGGTTCGCCACAGATCTGGCGGCCCAGGGGCTTGTCCTGCACTTCGTCGGGGGTGCAGGCGACGTACCAGGCGTTCTTCGGGTACATGAACGAGACCTCTTGTTGTTGTGTATTGGATCCAATAATCGATTGAGGTCTTTAGGGGTGTCAATGCGGCTGCCAGGTCGTCGAGGGCGATTGCTGCTCGATAATCGCCCAGTAATTGGCCAGTGATCTGGGCCTTAAGGGAAGGGAATAGCCTTGATCGGCCAGCGCTTTCCGGGCAGGACAGAGGCTGGCGCCTGGATTCGATTGGAAAGCGGCATCTTGTGGATTGGATCCATATTTGCCAGCGTTAGCGGGCTGAGATTCCAACAACAAGAACCCAAGGATGCTCGCCATGTCAGTACGCCTCGCTGTCTTTCCGTCCAATCCCGGGCGCGTCCCGCGCGGTCGCCGTCACCTGTTCGTTGCGCGAGGTGGGCTATGACCGATCTGCGCGAGATCGTCGACCGGGGGCCCATGCGCGGCTTCCAGTACCTGGCCGTGCTGGTGTGCATCCTGCTCAACATGATCGATGGCTTCGATGTGCTGGTGATGGCCTTTACCGCGGCCTCGGTATCCCGCGAGTGGGGACTCTCCGGTGCTCAGGTAGGGCTGCTGCTCAGCGCCGGCCTGGTCGGCATGGCGGCCGGTTCGCTGCTGCTGGCGCCGCTGGCCGATCGCTGGGGACGCCGCCGGCTGATCCTGGTCTGCCTGCTGCTCTCGGGGAGCGGCATGCTGCTCTCGGCGCTGACGGGGTCGCCGCTGCAACTGGCACTGCTGCGCGGCCTCACCGGCTTGGGCGTGGGCGGAGTACTGGCCAGCAGCAACGTGATCGCCAGCGAATACTCGGCGCGCCGCTGGCGGGGTCTGGCGGTCAGCCTGCAGGGCATGGGCTATGCGCTGGGAGCGACCCTGGGTGGCTTGCTGGCGGTCTGGCTGCTGTCGCACTGGGGCTGGCGCGCGGTCTTCGGCGCGGGTGGCCTCATCACCCTGGGCGCCCTGCCACTGGTGCTCCTTGGTCTGCCGGAATCGCTGGATTTTCTGCTCACGCGGCGGCCGTTCGGGGCCCTGGTACAGGTCAATCGCCTGGCGCGGCGACTTGGCCAGCCTGAGCTCGCCGCGCTGCCACCGCAGGTGGCAAGCCCCAGCGCCGCCGGCACCGTTGGCCGGCTGCTGGCTCCGGCCTTGCGGCGGACCACCCTGCTGGTGTGGACGCTGTTCTTTCTGGCCATGTTCGGCTTCTACTTCATCATGAGCTGGACGCCCAAGCTGCTGACCACCCTGGGGCTTTCCGAGCAGCAGGGGGTGGCCGGTGGCGTGCTGCTGAGCGTGGGCGGCATCTTTGGCGCCGCCCTGGTGGGTCTGCTGTTCGCTCGCCTGCCGCTGTCCCGGGCGCTGGGCGGCTTCATGCTGACCACCGCGCTACTGCTGGTGGCCTTCGCCCATATGGACAGTTCCTACCTGGGCGCCCTGGCCATGGGGCTGCTGATCGGGCTCTTTGCCAATGGCTGCGTCGCCGGACTCTATGCGCTGCCGGCACTGGCCTATGCCGCCGAGGTGCGCGCCACCGGGGTGGGCTGGGGCATCGGGATTGGTCGCCTGGGCGCCATTCTCTCGCCGGTAGTAGCAGGACTGCTGCTCGATAACGGGTGGCCGCCGCTGCGGCTGTACCTGGTCTTTGCTGGCGTCTTCGTCGCGGCGGGGCTGCTGCTCCTGCTGACCCGCCCCGAAGGACGGCCGACGTCAGCAGGTTTGAGCGTGTCCGCGGGCAAGGCGCTGGGCTAGCCGCTTTTGGCAGGGTCATCATTTTGCCAAAAATAGTTAATTGACTTAACTAATTCCCTGGCGTAGCTTCAGTGCCATACCCACCCAACAACAAGAGGCACACGCCATGGGCAGTTACGACGGACGCTGGCAGACGGTCAAAGTGGACATCGAGGACGGTATCGCCTGGGTGACGCTCAATCGTCCGGAAAAACGCAATGCCATGAGCCCCACCCTCAACCGCGAGATGGTCGAGGTGCTGGAAACCCTGGAGCAGGACGCCACTGCCGGCGTGCTGGTGCTGACCGGTGCCGGCGAGGCCTGGACCGCGGGCATGGACCTCAAGGAATACTTCCGCGAGACCGATGCCGGCCCGGAGATCTTGCAGGAAAAGATTCGCCGCGAAGCCTCCCAGTGGCAGTGGAAGCTGTTGCGCATGTACGCCAAGCCGACCATCGCCATGGTCAACGGCTGGTGCTTCGGTGGCGGCTTCAGTCCGCTGGTGGCCTGCGACCTGGCCATCACCGCCGATGAGGCCACCTTCGGCCTGTCCGAGATCAACTGGGGCATCCCGCCGGGCAACCTAGTGAGCAAGGCCCTGGCCGATACCGTGGGCCATCGCACCGCCCTCTACTATGTGATGACCGGCAAGACCTTCAGTGGTCCCGAGGCCGCGGCCATGGGCCTGGTCAACCAGAGCGTGCCGCGCGACCAGTTGCGCGAGGTTACCACCGCCCTGGCCCGCGAGCTGCTGGACAAGAATCCGGTGGTGCTGCGCGCCGCCAAGGTCGGCTTCAAGCGCTGCCGCGAGCTGACCTGGGAGCAGAACGAGGACTACCTCTATGCCAAGCTCGACCAGTCGCGCCTGCAGGATCCGGAAGGCGGGCGGGAGCAGGGGATGAAGCAATTCCTCGACGACAAGAGCATCAAGCCCGGTCTGCAGACCTACAAGCGCTAGATCGCCACCGCCCCACATACAACAACAAGAGGTAGCGTCATGGTCGAGGTATCCCTGCTCATCGGCGGCGCCAGCCGCCCGGCCGGCGACGGTCGCAGCTATCAGCGTTGCCATCCGGTGACTGGCGCGGTGGTCTCCACGGTGGCCGCCGCCACCCTGGACGATGCCGACGCCGCGGTGGCCGCGGCCCAGGCCGCCTTTCCCGCCTGGGCGGCGTTGCCGCCAGGCGAGCGCCGCCGCCGTTTGCTGGCGGCAGCCGATGGCCTGGCGGCGCGCAGTGGCGAATTCGTCGCCCTGGCCGGGGAGACCGGAGCCATGGCCAACTGGTACGGCTTCAACGTCCACCTGGCCGCCAACATGCTGCGCGAGGCGGCGGCCATGACCACCCAGATCCAGGGCGAAGTCATCCCTTCCGACGTTCCCGGCAGCTTCGCCATGGCCTTGCGCCAGCCCTGTGGCGTGGTGCTGGGTATCGCGCCCTGGAACGCGCCGGTGATCCTGGGGACCCGCGCCCTGGCCATGCCCCTGGCCTGCGGCAATACCGTGGTGCTCAAAGCGTCGGAGCAGAGTCCGAGCGTGCACCGGCTGATCGGCCAGGTGCTGCAGGACGCCGGGCTGGGCGACGGCGTGGTCAACGTTGTCACCAACGCCCCGGAGGATGCCCCGGCCATCGTCGAACGGCTGATCGCCAACCCGGCGGTGCGGCGGGTCAACTTCACCGGCTCCACCCGGGTCGGTCGCATCGTTGGCGAGCTGTCGGCGCGCCATCTCAAGCCCGCCGTGCTGGAACTGGGCGGCAAGGCGCCGCTGCTGGTGCTGGAAGACGCCGACCTGGATGCGGCGGTCGCCGCGGCAGCCTTTGGCGCCTACTTCAACCAGGGGCAGATCTGCATGTCCACCGAGCGCCTGCTGGTCGACAGCCGTATCGCCGACGCCTTCGTCGAGCGCCTGGCGGCCAAGGTGCGCACCCTCAAGGCGGGTGATCCCAGTGCAGCCGACTCGGTGCTGGGCTCGCTGATCGACGCCAGCGCCGGCACCCGCATCAAGGCCATGATCGACGACGCCGTGGGCAAGGGCGCCCGGCTGGTCTGTGGTGGCCAGCTCGACGGCAGCATCCTCCAGCCGACCCTGCTGGATGGCGTCACCGCCGAGATGCAGCTCTATGCCGAGGAATCCTTCGGACCGGTCGCGGTGGTGATCCGTGCCGAGGGCGACGAAGCCCTGCTGCGCCTGGCCAACGACTCCGAATTCGGTCTCTCGTCCGCCATCTTCAGCCGCGACACCGCTCGCGCCCTGGCGCTGGCCCAGCGGGTGGAGAGCGGCATCTGCCATATCAATGGCCCCACGGTGCACGACGAGGCGCAGATGCCCTTCGGCGGCGTCAAGTCCAGCGGCTACGGCAGCTTCGGTTCGCGCGCCTCCATCGACCACTTCACCCAGTTGCGCTGGGTGACGCTGCAGACGGGGCCACGTCACTACCCGATCTAGCGTCCGCAGTCCCTAGCTCCTGTTGCAACAACAATAAGAGGCGCCTCCGGGCGCCAGCCCAGAGGAGAATTCAAGGTGAGTCACGTCACGCAAACCCGCGCGCCCGCCGATCAGCCGCTGCGCTATCGCCCGGTGACCCTGGGCCACCCCGGGGTCACGGTGGAAGAGCGCGGGGGACTGCTCTACATGGCCTCCCAGGAAGCCCTGACCCCACCGCCGCCGCGGCTGCTGGATCGCCTGCTGCACTGGGCCGAAGTGGCACCGGACCGCACCTTCTTCGCCGCACGGGAGGCCGGCGGCGCCTGGCGCGAATTTTCCTATGGCGAGATGCTGCAGCGGGTGCGCCAGCTGGCCGCCGCGCTGCTGGAGTTCGGCCTCTGCGCCGAGCGTCCGCTGGCGATTCTCTCCGGCAACGACCCCGAGCACCTGCAACTGGCCATGGCGGCGCTCTATGCCGGCATTCCCTTCTGCCCGGTGTCACCCGGCTATGCGCTGCTGTCCCAGGACCACGCCAAGCTGCGCCATGTCTGCGGTCTGCTGCAGCCGGGGCTGGTGTTCGTCAGCGACGGCCCGGCCTTCCAGAAGGCGCTGGATACCGTACTGCCCGCCGACGTACCGGTGATCGCGACCCGCGGCCAGGTGCAGGGTCGCAGCACCCTGGCCTTCGCGGCGCTGCTCGCCCGCGGCGAACTGGCCGCCGCCGAGCGCGCCTTCGCCGCCACCGGGCCGGACAGCATCGCCAAGTTTCTCTTCACCTCAGGTTCCACCAAGCTGCCCAAGGCGGTGACCACCACCCAGCGCATGCTCTGCGCCAACCAGCAGATGCTGTTGCAGACCTTTCCGGTGTTCGGCGAAGAGCCGCCGGTGCTGGTGGACTGGCTGCCCTGGAACCACACCTTCGGCGGCAGCCACAACCTGGGGATCGTGCTCTACAACGGTGGCACCTTCTACCTGGACGAGGGCAAGCCGACGCCCCAGGGCTTTGGCGAGACCCTGCGCAACCTGCGCGAGGTGTCGCCCACCGCCTACCTCACGGTGCCGCGCGGCTGGGAAGAGCTGGCCAATGCCCTGGAGCGCGACGCCAGGTTGCGCGAGCGCTTCTTCGCCCGCATGCGACTGTTCTTCTTTGCCGCGGCGGGGCTGTCGCAAAGCGTCTGGGATCGCCTGGATCGCATCGCCGAGGCCCACTGCGGCGAACGCATCCGCATGATGGCCGGCCTGGGCATGACCGAGGCCTCGCCCAGTTGCACCTTCACCACCGGACCGCTGTCGGTGGCCGGCTATGTCGGGGTGCCGGCACCGGGCTGCGAACTCAAGCTGGTACCGGTGGACGGCAAGCTGGAAGGGCGCTTCCGCGGTCCGCACATCATGCCCGGCTACTGGCGCGATGCCGCCCAGACCACCGCCTGCTTCGACGAGGAAGGCTTCTACTGCTCCGGCGATGCGCTCAAGCTGGTCGACCCGGCCAATCCGCAACTGGGCCTGATGTTCGACGGCCGCATCGCCGAGGACTTCAAGCTGTCGTCCGGGGTGTTCGTCAGCGTCGGTCCCCTGCGCAATCGCGCGGTGCTGGAGGGGACGCCGCTGGTACAGGATGTGGTGGTGGCGGCGCCGGATCGCGAGTGCCTGGGGCTGCTGGTCTTTCCACGCCTGGCGGACTGCCGGCAACTGGCCGGGCTGGACGATACGGTCGATGCCGCCACGGTACTGGCCAGCGCCCCCGTGCAGGACTGGTTCGCCGCCTGGCTGGGGCGCCTCAATCGCGAGGCCTCGGGCAACGCCAGCCGCCTGGAATGGATCGCCCTGCAGGAAGAGCCACCATCCGCCGACCGCGGCGAGATCACCGACAAGGGCTCGCTCAACCAGCGCAGCGTCCTGGCCCATCGCGCCGAGCGGCTGGACGCCTGCTACCGGGGAACGGCGCCGCTGTTGATCAGGGCGTAATTCGGCGGCTGGGGTTGCCCTCACCCCAGCCCTCTCCCAGAGGGAGAGGGGGCGTTCAGTGCCACTGCGTGACTTCCGTAGGTTGCGATTGAGCGTAGCGAAGCCCCACAAGGGGGTGAGTGGCTGACGACATCCCTCATCCTAGCCCTCTCCCAGAGGGAGAGGGGGCGTTCAGTGCCACTGCGCGACTTTCGTAGGTTGCGGTTGAGCGTAGCGAAGCCCTACAAGGGGGGCTGACGACATCCCTCATCCCAGCCCTCTTCCGTGGGAGAGGGGCGTTACGCGAGGGCGGCGGAGACTGGCGCCAGGGGCCGCCGGCCCTTAAGCCCGATCACTCATCCTTGCGTGGCTTGCGCTTCGCCTGATCCGTGCCGTACAGGGGCTTGCCGCCCAGGCTGCGGGTGAGTTCATCCGCGGCTTCGCGCAGGACCTCGTACAGGGTCTGGGCGCGTTCCAGGCTGAGGCGATTGGCCGGCCCCGAGATCACCAGAGCACCCAGCAGCTCTTCCTGGGCGTCATAGATGGGCAGGGCGACGGAAGAGGCGTGCGGATCGGTGGCACCGCAGGAGTAGAAAGGGGTAATCCCCGCCTTGGCCACCGCGTAGGGCGTCTGCAGGGCCTGGGCACCGGCCGCCTGGTCCATGGGACGCATGTCGCCGGGTTGGAGGTGCAGACGCAGGCGATGCGGGGAATTCACCCGGTACTGACAGAGTCGGTAGGCGCCGTGTCGTACATAGAAGGAGGCGGTTTCGCCACTCTCTTCGGTGAGCTGATGCAGCCGCGGCATGATATGGCGGCCGACATCGTGGGAGTCCTGATAGACGGCATTGAGGCGCACGACCTCGCTGGCCAGGATGTAGTTGCCATCGGCGAGCCGGGTCACCAGGCCGTATTTTTCCAGGGACACCACCAGGCGCATGATGGTGCTCTTGATCAGACCGGTGCGATTGGCCAGTTCGGCGAGACTCAGGGCGGCATCGCCGATGCGAAAGGCGGTGAGAACGGTCAAGACGCGATCAGCAGAGGCAACGCCGGAAACGCCTGGGCGAGGACGGTTGGTGTTCAAGCGAGTGTTCCTAAAGGGCAGCTATCGCCCCATTATCCGCGAGCGCCCGGTGTGCGCCTAGTGAGTCACTCACACCGGTCAGCTGTCCAGGCGCTGCTATCCACCTTTATTGATAGCTAGACATTTCAATGGCAATGGCCCACCCGCCCCGAGGTGAGCGTCCACCAATGCCCCGATCATGCCGTCAGGGCATTGCTTTGCTTGCGCCGCCGCTCAGATCGCCGCGCTGCGTTCCTGGATCTCCTGGCGCAGGAGCCGGTCGTTCTCGGAGTAGTCCAGGCTCTCTCCCCCGGGAATGCCGAAGAGGTATTCCACCCTCGTTTCCAGGCAACGAATGACCAGGCCGGCGGCCCTCATCATGGGTCCTGTATTCCTTTTTGAAGTGGGAAGGGCGTTCCGGGCTGGCGAGTGAAGCTGTGGGAATTCATGAGCGATCCTTTAAAAAAGAAATGTCATTTCAAAGTATATTTTTTGGCGGCTTCAGGAGTCTGGCTCACGCTGACCTTTAGGCCGTAAAAGGCTTGATAGGACTTTTTTGGTTACGAATTTTCGGCAGCGTAGCCAATGCCCTGTCTCGTTTACGAAATGGCATTCCATTATCTTGCTTCAACGGGTGCCGGCCGAGAGATCTTCCTTGCGGCCGGAAACGCTATCCCGTGATCAGCCAACGCCGGCAGCGTCGCCCTGGACGCCGCTGCCGCGCGTGACGCCTGGCCACGTCCATTCCAACAAAAACAATAGAGAGCTATCCATGACCAAGACCGCGAGTGCTGTGCTTGCCTCTTTCCTGGCGCTGTCCCTCAGCTCCTTCAGTGCGCAGGCCGCCTGGCCGGAAGACCGGCCGATCGAATTCCTGGTCGCCTATGCCCCCGGTGGCAGCACCGATGTCATGGCGCGTGCGATGCAGCCCTATCTGGAGAAGCGCCTGGGCGCGAAGATCGTCATCGTCAACCGCCCCGGCGCGGCGGGCGAGATCGCCTACACCATGCTGAGCAAGGCGAAACCCGATGGCTACACCTTCGCCTTCATCAATACCCCCGGCTTCCTCAGTACCCGGGTCCAGCGCAAGGTCGGCTACGACCCGGCGAAGATTCGCCCGGTGGCACGCATCGTCGACGACCCCACCGTGCTGGCGGTCCCCAAGGATTCCTCCTACAAGACCCTGGCCGATTTCACCGCGGCCGCCAAGGCCGCACCCGGCAAGTTCTCGGTCGGCACCTCCGGCGTCGGGACGGATGACCACCTAATGATGGTGGAGCTGCAGCAGCTGACCGACATCAAGCTCACCCACGTGCCCTTCAGCGGCGCTTCCGAATCCCGCACCGCCCTGATGGGCGGCCATATCAGCGCGGCCGGGCAGAACATCAGCGAGATGAACGCGGACGACGACTTCCGCGTGCTGGCGCAATTCTCCGCCGAGCGCATGCCGCAGCAGCCCAATCTACCCACTGCCAGGGAGCAGGGCGTCGACCTGGTCATGACCTCCGAACGGGGCATCGCCGCCCCGTCCGGGGTGCCCGAGGCCATCGAGCAGCGGATGGCGCAGGCGGTGAAAGAGGTCATCGAGGATCCGGCCTTCGTCAAGCAGGCCGGGGACCTGTCGCTGCCGCTGGCCTATCTGTCCGGCGAGGACTGGGCCGCCCAGATGCCGGCGCAGCTCGCGGGTTACCAGAAGCTGTGGAGCGTCTCGCCATGGGTGCAGTGACACGCGCGGCGCGCGGTAGCCGCCCCGACTTGCTCGCCAGTGCCATCTTCATCGGCCTGGGGGCGCTGGTGCTCTGGTCGTCGAAGGATCTGCCGTTCGGCAGCGCGGCCATGATGGGGCCGGGCTATCTACCGGTATTGGTCGGCTCGCTGGTGATCATCCTCGGCGTCGTCATCGGTCTGCTGGGTCTGTGGCAGCACGCGGAGTCCATCGGCGCCGTACAGCTCAGGCCTTTGTTGATCCTGTTGGCTTCCGTGGGCGGCTTCGCCCTGGCGGCCGAGTATGCCGGCTTCATCGTCGCGGCGGCCGGGCTGGTGATCTTCGGCAGCATGGCCGACCGCGAGTGGCGGCTGCGCGAGGTGCTGATCTCCAGCGTGGTGCTGACCCTGTTCGGCGTGCTGGTCTTCATCTATGGACTGGATGTCCAAATGCGTGTGGGGCCCTTCTGATGGAGATCTTCGACGCGCTCTACCTGGGCTTCTCCGAAGCCATGAGCCCGACCAACCTGGCGTTCTGCCTGATCGGCGCCCTGCTCGGAACCCTGATCGGCGTGCTGCCAGGCATCGGGCCCACGGCCACCGTGGCGATCCTGCTGCCGATCACCTACTTCCTGCCACCGCTGGCCGCCCTGATCATGCTCGCCGGCATCTTCTACGGTGCGCAATACGGCGGCTCGACCACGGCGATCCTGGTCAATCTGCCGGGCGAGGCCTCGGCGGTGGTCACGGCGCTGGACGGCCATGCCATGGCCAAGCGGGGGCGGGCGGGAGCAGCGCTTGCCACCGCCGCCCTGGCGTCCTTCTTCGCCGGGACCGTCGCCACCGTGGCCCTGGCGGTGGCCGGCCCTGTGCTGTCGCGCTTCGCCCTGTCCTTCGGGCCGGCGGAATACGTGGCGCTCACCGTCTTCGGTCTGCTGGCGGCGACCATCCTGGCCAGCGGATCGGTGATCAAGGCGGTCGGCATGGTCTGCCTGGGACTGCTGCTCGGCATGGTGGGCATGGATGTCAGCAGCGGCACCACGCGCCTGACCTTCGGTTCCACCGATCTCTACGACGGCATCGACTTCGTGGTGATCGCCGTGGGCCTGTTCGGCATCGCCGAGATCGCCGTCAACCTCGAATCCCGCGAGGCCCGCGGCACCCTGGCCGGCAAGATCACCCGGCTGTGGCCCACCCGCGAGGACTTCCGCAGGGCCTGGCCGGCTACCCTGAGGGGCACGGCGTTGGGTACCTTCCTCGGCGTCCTGCCCGGCGGCGGTGCGACCCTGAGCGCCTTCAGTGCCTATTCGCTGGAAAAGAAGGTCTCCAAGACGCCGGAGCAATTCGGCACCGGGATGGTGGAAGGCGTCGCCGCGCCGGAGTCGGCCAACAACGCCGGCGCCCAGTCGTCCTTCATTCCGCTGCTGACCCTGGGCATTCCGTCCAATTCGATCATGGCCATGATGCTCGGCGCCATGATGATCCACGGCATCACCCCGGGGCCCTCGGTGATCACCAACCAGCCGGCGCTGTTCTGGGGTCTGATCGCCAGCATGTGGATCGGCAACCTGATGCTGCTGGTCATCAACCTGCCGCTCATCGGCGTCTGGGTGCGGCTGCTGCAGGTGCCGTATCGGCTGCTGTTCCCGGCCATCCTGCTGTTCTGCTGCGTCGGGGTCTACAGCGTCAACAACCGCGGCTTCGATGTCGCCCTGGTGATCATCTTCGGGCTGCTGGGCTATCTGTTCCGCAAGGCCAAGTGCGAGCCGGGTCCGCTGCTGCTGGGTTTCGTCCTCGGCCCCTTGCTGGAGACCAACCTGAGACGCGCCCTGCTGATTTCCCAGGGGGATCCGTCCGTGCTCGTCCAGCGGCCGATCAGCGCCACCCTGTTCGCCGCCTCGGCCATCCTGCTGGTGATGATGGTGTTGCCGGCGTTTCGCCGGAAGCGGGAAGAGGCCTTCCAGGAGGAAGAGGCCTGAGGGGGGAGGGGGCGACGGGCTGAGCTCGCCGCCCCCTCGGCGTGCTAGCGACAGGCGACGTCGAAGGCCTGGGCGATGGTGTCGAGCAGGGCGCTTTCGGAGTCCTGCTTGCGGCGCGCCATGGCGAGTTGGCGAGTGGGCGCGGCGGTGCCGAGGGAGACCTCCCTTATCTCATAGGGCCCCAGGTGTTCCGGGCGCAGTCGCGGCAGCACCGAGACGCCCAGACCCAGGCCGACCATGGCGACGATGGCGTCGGCGCTGGGGACATCGAGCAGGGCCTCGCACTGGGGCACCAGGCCATCGACGAAGCGCGCCGCCAGGCGACCGACCACCAGCTTGCGATCCAGCCTGATCCAGGGATAGCGCCGCAGATACGCTTCGGGCTCCAGGGGCGCGAGCTGCGCTGGCACCACCAGTACCAGCGGCTCACGGAGCAGGTCATGCCAATGCAGCCGGGCCGAGCCGCCGCCTGGTGGTCTGATTAGGATGGCGGCATCCAGGCGATCCGCTTTCAGGGCGGCGATCAATTCGGGCGTATTGTGCCGCTCCAGTTGCAGGGTGATGCCGGGAGCGCGTTGCTGCAGTTCGGCGACCGCCTTGGGGAGCAGGGTGGTCAGGACCGAACCCGTCACCCCGAGACGGACGCGACCGGTCAGCGGCTGGGCGCGCTGATTGCGCAACTTCTCGAGATCGGCCAACGGCCGGGCCATGGTGTCGATCAATTGTCGGGCGAACCCCGTGGCTTGCACCGCCCGACCCGAGCGATCAAACAGTGACTGGCCGAAGTAGGCCTCGAGCTGCTTGATCTGCAGGCTGACAGCGCTGGGGGTCAGGTTCACCGCCTCCGCGGCGGCGGCGAAGGAGCCGCGCTCCACTGCCGCCTGCAAGGTCAGGAAGGCTTCGATCTTCATGAGTTTTTCTCGTCTTTGGATCGACGAAGAATAACTTTTCTTGGCGGGTCGGGCGCCTAAGATGGCCAAAACGACCAGGCCAGCGGCATGAACCAGACGAGCAGACTGCAAGACTATCCCTTGGCGTCCCACACCCTGCCCAAGGGCAGCGGCGGCTACCGGATACCCCGACGCCTGCAGGCGATTCTGTCCCTCGATGACTTCGAGGTGGCCGCTCGCCGCCACCTGCCCACGCCGCTGTTCGCCTACGTCAGCGGTGGCGCGGAAGAGGAAAAGTCGCTGCACGGGAACCGCTCGGGATTCGATCGCTATGCCTGGGTCCCGCGCGTCTTCACCGATACCTCGGCGCGCAGCCTCGAAACGACGCTCCTGGGGCAGCGCTACAGCGCGCCCTTCGGCATCGCGCCCATGGGCATCAGTGCCCTCACCGCCTTCGAGGGTGACCTCATCCAGACCCGGGCGGCCAGGGAGGCCAATATCCCGGCGATCATGAGCGGCTCCTCCCTGCTGCCGATGGAGGCGGTGGTGCAGGAAAATCCGGACGCCTGGTTCCAGGCCTATATGCCGGGCGAAGACGCCAAGATCCTCGCTCTCCTCGAGCGGGTGCAGCGCGCCGGTTTCAAGACGCTGGTGGTCACCGCCGACGTACCGGTGTCGGCCAATCGGGAGAATCTGATTCGCGCACGCTTTTCCACGCCGTTGAAGCCGGATCTGCACCTGGCCTGGGAGGGCATCACCCACCCGCGCTGGCTGCTGGGTACCGCCTTGCGCACCCTGCTCCGGCGGGGCATGCCGCACTTCGAGAATTCCGGCGTCGGCCGTGGCGCGCCCATCGTGTCGGCCAATGTGATGCGCGATTTCGGCGCCCGCGATCATTTGAGCTGGCGGCATCTGGCGCTGATCCGCCGCCACTGGCCGGGCACCCTGGTGGTCAAGGGCATCCTCGATCCGGCGGATGCCGTGCGCGCCCGGGAGGTCGGCGTGGAGGGCATCATCGTTTCCAACCACGGCGGACGCCAGCTGGATGGCAGTGTCGCGCCCCTCGCCATCCTGCCGCAGGTGGTCAAGGCGGTCGGTTCGGATTATCCGGTGATGATCGACAGCGGCTTCCGCCGCGGCGGTGACATCCTCATGGCGCTCGCGCTGGGGGCGACCTTCGTCTTCGTCGGTCGACCGATGAACTATGCCGGTGCCGTGGGCGGCCAGCCGGGCATCAAGCATGCGATCGGCATCCTGGCCACCGAACTGTCGCGCAACATAGCGCTGCTGGGGATCCAGAGTCCCGGCGAGGTCCGTCGCGACAGCCTCAGGATCGTGCGGTAACCACGGCCGATCTGCTATTTGATGATAGGCGGTAGGTATCCTTGGCCGTGCCGCTGAACAGCGCTGCCCGGTCATCCTTGTCCCAGCCCTGGGTCAGGCGCTTGAAGGCGTTCCAGAGCACCCCGTAGGAAAACATGCCCTTGTCCACGGGAAAGTTGCTTTCGAACAGGCAGCGCTCGGCGCCAAAGGCTTCCACGCAGGTCAGCACATAGGGCCGCCACAGGTCCGCCAGCTCCGCTGAGCTGGGCGGCGTGGCTCTCTCGTCGAAGGCGAAGCCGCCGACCTTCATGCCCAGGCCACCCAGCTTCAGGCGCAGGTTGCTGCACCTGGCCAGTTCCCGGATGGCCAGGGACCAGGTCTGGAACACCTCCTGGCGTTGGTGCGCATAGGGTCCGGCGCCAAGCGGGCCGCCGAAATGATCGAGGACGATCAACTGGTCGGGGAATCTGCGGGCGAGGGCCAGGACCTCGTCGAGCTGGGTGTGGTACGCCCAGATGTCGAGCGAGAGGTCATGCCGGGCAAGACAGGCCACGCCTTCGTGGAAGCGCTCGTCCGTGAGCACCTTGGCCGGCGGTGGTCGCGGATTGGATACCAGGCGCGGATCGCCATGCCAGGCAGTGGCGTTGCGGATGCCGCGCAGGCGTCCGCCGCTGCGCGCCTGCATTTCTTCCAGAACCGGGACGATCCCCTCGCCCTGGCGGAGGTCGGCGCCGGCGACGATGGCGGCGCAGAGCCGGCTCTCGCCATAGAGACCGCTGGCGCTCTGGGCCGCTATTCCGGCCGCGAATTCCACTTCCCCCACGGCATCGAAGGGCGCGGCCCGGTCCGCGCCGTACATCGACCGGCACTGCACATAGACCGAGGCCAGGATGCGATGGCCGCTACCGGTGTCCGCCAGGTACTCGGGCAGCAGGTAGCGCTGGCCGGGTCGGTCCCAGAGGTGGTGATGGGCGTCGATGATGGGCAGCTCGGGCTCCAGGATCGGTTCCTGGACCTGGGCCAGCCAGGCCTCGCGTACCGGGGCGTGGGGGGAAGCCGGAGCCTCAGCCATGGTGACGGCTCCAGGAGCTTCCTTTGGACGCTGAGCGAAGGCTCAATTCTGCATGCCCCAGCGACGCACCGTGAGCACCTCGATGCTGCGGAACACCAGGCCTTCCACCACCAGGCCGATGATGATGACCATCAGCAGGCCGGCGAAGACGTTGGAGGTCTCCAGGGCGTTGCGGTGCTGGAAGACGTACCAGCCCAGGCCGCCCGAGTTGCCGGAGACGCCGAACACCAGCTCGGCGGCGATCAGGGTACGCCAGGCGAAGGCCCAGCCGATCTTCAGGCCGGCGAGGATCGAAGGCACCGCCGCCGGGATCAGCACCTTGGCTACCAGGCGGATGCCGCGCAGCCCATAGTTGCGCCCGGCCATGCGTTGGGTCTGGCTGACCGAGAGGAAGCCCGAGTAGGTGTTGAGCGCCACCGCCCAGAGCACCGAGTGGACGATGACCAGCATCAGACTCTGGACGCCGAGGCCGAACCAGAGCATGGCCAGCGGCAGGATGGCGATGGCCGGCAGCGGATTGAACATGGCGGTGAGGGTGGCGAGGATATCGGTGCCCACCCGGGTGGATACGGCCAGGGTGGTCAGCAGCATCGCCAGGGCGATGGCCAGGCCATAGCTCACCATCAGTACCTTGAGCGAGCTGAGCACGGCGAGGGGTAGGGCGCCATTGACCAGATCGGTCCACAGCGCGACGACGGTGTCGCTGAAGGTCGGGAACATCAGCGGGTTGTCCAGATAGCGGGTATAGACCTCCCAGATCAGCGCCAGGGCGATCAGCACCAGGGTGCGGCGCACGCCGGCCTGGGCGAACAGGCGCTCGGCCAGGCCCAGGCGCCGGGCGATGTCGCCGACCTGGCCGGGGGCGACGGGGGTGTATTCGAGGTCCGGGCGCGGTTGCAGGATGACGGCGGGCTTAGTCATGGGCGGTCTCGCTGGCGTTGGGGCCGAACAGCATCTGGCTGATGCGATTGTGGAAGGCGGTGAAGCCGGCGGCGCCCTGCTGACGGAAGCCGTACTGGCTGGCATCGAGCTCGGCACGGACCTGGCCGGGATGAGGGCTGAGCACCAGGATGCGCGAGCCGAGCAGGATGGCCTCCTCGATGGAGTGGGTGACGAACATCAGGGTGAAGGGCGACTGCTCCCAGAGCCCGAGCAGTTCCTCCTGCATGCGCCGCCGGGTGAGGGCGTCGAGGGCGGCGAAGGGTTCGTCCATCAGCAGGATGGCCGGCTCCATGGCCAGGGCGCGGGCGATGGCCACGCGTTGCTTCATGCCACCGGAGAGCTGGTGCGGATAGGCATCGACGAATTTCTCCAGGCCCACCTTGACCGCGGCGGCCCGGGCGCGGTCGCGCAATTCGCCGGCGGGGAAGCGCCGGGTTTCCTGGAGCGGGAAGAGGATATTGCCGAGTACGGTCTTCCAAGGCATCAACTGGTCGAATTCCTGGAACACCATCATGCGATCCGGACCGGGTTCGCGGACGTCCTGGCCCTGGAGGCGGATGTGGCCCGCCGCCGGTTCGAGAAAGCCCGCGACGCTCTTGAGCAGGCTGGATTTGCCGCAGCCCGAGGGGCCGAGCAGGATGAAGCGGTCGTATTCGCGGACCGCGAAGGACACCTGGTGCGTCGCGGTGATCAGCTGTTCGCGGGTCTTGTATTGCAGGGTCACATTTTCGACCTGCAGCAGGCAGGCAGGGCTATCCGGTACGGCGGTGGGTGCGGAGGTCGGTACGGCGTTCATGTCAGTTGCCCTCGCCGGTGGCCACGGGATCGAAGAAGACCTGCTGCCAGCGTTGCGGTGCCTCCTTGAGAGCACCGCTGCCGACCATGAAGGTGGCCAGAGTCATGACGCCGATAGGCTGCACCGACCATTCGCCACTGACGCCACGCAGCATCTCTTCCACCTGATCGAGACTCAGGCTGGAGGGCTCCGACTGCAGGAAGAGTTCGGCAGCCTTGCGCGGCTCGGCCTTGATGAAGTCCTGGGCCTGGCCGATGGCGGCGACCACGGCGGCGCTGAGTTTCGGGTTGCGCTTGACGAACTTGCCGGTGGTGGTCAGCACCCCGCTGGTCATGCGCAGGTCGAGTTCCTTGGAAAAGTCGAAGAGCTTGGTGACCTTGGCGTCCTTGGCCAGCAGATAGCTGTAGGGGTTGGGGCCGATGTAGCCGGTGATCCCGGCCTTGTTGAGCAGGCTGGCGGTGGCGTCGGGATGGGGCAGGGCCACCATGAGGTTGTCCAGCCGGTGTGCCTGGCCCGGGCCGAAGGTGCGCTCGGCGGCCATCTGCAGCAGCAGAGCCTGCTGGCCGGTGGGAGAGCTCACGGCGATCTTCTGGTCGGCCTTGAAGTCCTTGAGTGATTTGATCGAAGGGTCGTTGACGAACAGGGCGTTGTCGCCGGCGACAAGGGCGCAGAGCGCGCGGATATCGAGTGACTTCTGTGTCTTCTGCCAGGCCACCAGGGTACCGGGCAGGCCGTAGCCGCCGATGTCGATGTTGCCGCTGATCAGGGCGTCGTTGATGGCCGGCGAACCGCTGATGCGCTTGATCTCGAACTGGGTGTCGGGCTGGCCGGCGGCCTTGGCCTGCTCGCGAAAGAAGCCCAGCTTGTCCGCCAGGGTCACGGGCAGATAGGCGTAGCCGTACTGGATGGCCAGGGTGACCTGGCTCTGTTCGGTCTGGGCCTGAGCGGGGAGGACGGTAGCCAAGGTGAGGCTGGCGGCCAGACCCAGGACGCGGGCGAGCTGACGCAGGGCGGGACGGGACGAGCGGCCGGACGGGTGCAGCATGGCGTTCTCCTTGTTATTTTTGAAATGCCATTTCTTTTAAGGAGTATTTAGAAAAGCCTTGCCTGTCAAGCAGCCTTGAGGATGCAGCCTTCGTTAGCTGAAAACTTTTGCTTGCAATTGGCCTTGAGTGTTTTATTTTTGCAACGGCATTTCGTTAAAAATAAAATTGCATAGCCCTTTTTGCCGAGGGGCTTCAGCCTCTCTCAGGTGCCTGGTCATGAGCTTTTTCGCTGCGCCGCCGACTATCCAAACCGCTGTCTTCACCCGCCTGCCCGATCGCTATCGCCAGCCGAAGCGCACGGCCTGGGCGGATGCCAACCGCCAGGGCAGGGCGATCGATTCCTTCCTCGAAGGCCCTTCTTTCGATCGACAGGGCAATCTCTATGTCACCGACATCCCCAATGGACGCATCTTCCGCATCGATCCCCAAGGGGAGTGGGAACTGGTCTGCGAGTACGACGGCTGGCCCAATGGCCTGAAGATCCATCGTGACGGGCGCATCTTCATCGCCGACTACAAGCGCGGCATCCTGCTGCTCGATCCGCTGCGCGGCGAGGTGGAGACGCTACTGGGCAGCGCCGGCTCGGAAGGCTTCAAGGGGGTCAACGACCTGGTGTTCTCGCCGGCCGGGGATCTCTACTTCACCGACCAGGGCCAGACCGGCCTGCAGGATGCCAGCGGCCGGATCTATCGCCTGAGCGCCGACGGCCAGCTCAGCTGTCTGTTGAACACGGTGCCCAGCCCCAATGGCATCGTCTTCGATCCGCGGCTCAACCACCTGCTGATCGCGGTGACCCGTGCGCAGCAGATCTGGCGTATTCCTCTGGGCAACGGCTCGCTGATCGGCAAGGTCGGGGTCTTCGCCCAGCTCCACGGTGGCCTCGGTGGTCCGGACGGCCTGGCGCTGGATGAGGAGAGCAACCTATATATCGCCCATACCGGTTTCGGCTCGGTCTGGCAGCTGTCGCAGGTGGCCGAGCCCCTCGCGCGGTTGAAATCCTGCGCGGGCATCAGCAACACCAACCTGGCCTTCGGCGGCCCCGAGGGGAGCAGTCTGTTCATCACCGAATCCGAGACCGGCAGCATCCTGCGGGTGGAGACCAGCGTACGGGGACTACCCCTGTTCTCTCATCTGTAAACAGCGCTCCGGCGCCCTTGTCAGCTCCACAATAATTACAACAGAGGTTATCCATGAGTCAGACCCCGCTGGGCGGCCAGCCGCCCTTGACCGATGCCGAAGGCGAACAGGTATTGCATCGCGCCCTGTGGCGCATCCTGCCGTTCATCTTCGCCTGCTATGTGATCAGCTACCTGGATCGCACCAACGTCGGCTTCGCGGCCATCAGCATGAACAAGGACCTGGGCCTGACGGCAACCATGTTCGGCTGGGCAGCGGGTCTGTTCTTCTTCGGTTATTTCATCTTCGAGATTCCCAGCAACCTGCTCATGCAGCGCTTTGGCGCGCGGATCTGGATTGCCCGGATCATGATCAGCTGGGGCCTCATCTCCATGGCCACGGCCTTCGCCACCGGTCCGGTCAGCTTCAGCATCCTGCGCTTCCTGCTCGGGGTGGCCGAGGCCGGCTTCACCCCGGGGGTCTACCTCTACTTCACCTACTGGTTCCCGGGGAAGTGGCGCGCCAAGGCGACCGCCGCCTTCCTGTTGGGCATCCCCACCGCCAACATCATCGGCTCGCCGCTGTCGGGCTTCCTGCTGGACATCCATGACTTCATGGGGTTGAAGAACTGGCAATTCCTGCTGGTGGTGGAAGCCTTGCCAGCGGTGCTGCTGGGTATCCTCTGTCTTTTCGTGCTGGTGGATTCGCCGGCCAAGGCGCGCTGGCTGTCGACTCGCGAGCGCACCTGGCTGACCGAACGACTGGCCCGCGAGCAGCGCGAGATAGGCGCGGCCCATGGCTCCACCCTGCGCGCTGCCCTCACCAATCCCAAGGTCTTCGTGCTGGCCGCCATCAACTTTTGCGGCATCGTCGGCTCCGTGGGGATCGGGATCTGGATGCCGCAGATCATCAAGAGCCTGGGCATGCAGAACACCACCGTGGGACTGGTGGCGACCATCCCCTATATCCTCGGCGCCGTCGCCATGACCCTTTGGGCGCGGCAGGCCAACCTGAGTGCGCACCGACTGCCCTATGTGGCCGGCGCGCTGGGGCTGGCCGCCTGCGGTCTGGTGGGCGCTGCGCTCTCGGCCGATCCGCTGTTGCGCATGAGTTGTCTGAGCGTGACGGTGGCCAGCATCCTGTCCTTCCAGGCGACCTTCTGGGCCATTCCCTCCAGCTTCCTGACCGGTAGGGCGGCAGCGGGCGGATTGGCGCTGATCGTCTCCATCGGCAACCTCGGCGGCTTCGTCGGGCCCTTCGCCATCGGCCTGGTCAAGGATGCGACCCAGAGTTACTCCGGACCCTTCTACGTGGTGGCCTCGGTACTGGCGCTGGGTGTCGTCATGATGCTCTGGCTGGGCGACCCGAGTCGCCGGGCGCCGGTGAAGCCAGTTGGTGGGACCGGGTTGGAGCCTGCGGGTCGCACCTGATTCAGGGGCGAGCCAGGAAGGGGGCGGCGATGAGCCGCCTTCTGCTTTTGTGGCTGGCTGCTCTTGGGCGAGAGGCCAGCGCTCCGGATAGGACCGGGCAGGAGATGCTGGCGGGATGCCGGCAGCTGGCGTCCTCGAACGTTGACGCCTCTCGATGGCGCGTCTCTTCGCAGCAGGGGGCTGGCCGCCTTGCCCTATGCTCCTGACACGTCGCGAGGCTGGTTGGCTTGAGTCGTCGTGGTGCGACCCTCCTGTCCCGGTTACTGCGCGACCTGTCGTGCCCGTCCAGAAGGGACAGGTTGAGTTCGACGAGCGCCAATGGACCCGATGCACAATAAAAAAGGCAGCACCAGGCTGCCTTTCTTCATTCGGGATACGGACTAGGGGAGGGCGCAACCCTTCTTCTTGAGCGATTCCAGCACCCAGCTACGGTCGTTGGTGCCTTCGGCGATCTGCCGCATCTGCTTTTCTTCCGCCGCGTGCTTGGCGGTGGCGCGGTCATAGACCTCGGCGACCTGGTCGTAGGGCACGCAGAGCAGGCCGTCGTCGTCGCCGATGATCAGGTCGCCCGGCTCGATGACCATGCCGTCGATGGCGATGGGCACGTTGATCTCGCCCGGGCCGTCCTTGTAGGGGCCGCGGTGGGAGATGCCGGCGGCGAACAGGGGGAAGTCACCCGCGCCGATGTTGGCGGCATCGCGGATGGCGCCATTGATGACGATGCCGGCCACGCCGCGCTTGACCGCATAGGCCACCATCATCTCGCCGATCAGGGCATTGGTCAGGTCGCCACCGGCATCCACCACGATGACGTCGCCCGGCTCGGCGATGTCCAGGGCGTAGTGCAGCATGAGGTTGTCACCCGGGCGCGCCTTCACGGTCAGTGCCGGGCCGGCCAGCACGCCCTGGCGGTGCATGGGACGCAGGCGCGAGCCGCCGGCGGTCATGCGGTTCATCGAGTCGCTGACATTGGCGACCGGAACCTCACGATAACGCGCGACCCATTCGGCTGCGACCTTGCGTTGGGCATTGAGAACTCTGAATCCGATGGTCATGGGCATTTCTCTTGTGGGCTTTGTTGGATGCCGCTGGAGCGGGTGTCGAATTTCAGAATGGCATTTCTTTTTTAAACATTCAACGGTCGGATGGGTGGCGTTAAATTCCAGGTTACGTTCAGTATTGCAACGCTATTCTATTATGCTAAGGTCAAGGCCTGCTCATCTGGCTGTCCGCTCGACGGACGACGTCATAACAACAAGGGATAACCCACATGACCCGCACCCTGCTTCTCACCGGCCCCGAACTCGCGCCCGACGCCATGGCCCTGGCTGCCGCCCACGGCATCCGCGTGGTACCCACCCAGCCCTACATGCCCCATGACGAGCTGGTCGCGCTGATCCGCCAGGAGCAGCCCGACGCCATCATCGTCCGCCAGGGCAAGCTGACCCGCGAGATGATCGAGGCCTCGGCCAAGCTCGAGATCATCGCCAAGCACGGCGTCGGCTACGACACCATCGATCTGCAGGCGGCGGCCGACCGAAACATTCCGGTCACCATCGCCCTGGGCGCCAATGCCCAGTCGGTGGCCGAGCACGCCTTCGCCCTGATGTTCAGCGTGGCCCGGCAGACCCCCTGGCTGAACGCGCGGATGCATGCCGGGCACTGGGACAAGGCCCAGGCCAATGGCACCGAGTTGTTTGGCAAGACCCTCGGCCTGGTGGGCCTGGGTTCCATCGGCAGCGTGCTGATGGACCTGGTGGCACCGCTGCGGATGCAGGTGCGGGTCTACGATCCCTACCTTCAGAGCCTGCCGGTGCGTGACCACGTGCGCCGGGAGGAGAGCTTCGATAACCTGTTGGCCGAGTGCGACATCATCAGCCTGCATTGCCCGCTGACGGAGGCCAACCGCCACCTGTTCGGTGCCGCCCAATTCGCCCGGATGCGTCCCGGCAGCCTGCTGATCAATACCGCCCGCGGCGAGTTGATCGACACCCAGGCGCTGGTCGCGGCGTTGCGCGACGGCCAGATCGGCGGTGCCGGCCTGGATACCTTCCACCCCGAGCCGCCGCCGGCCGACAGCGCCCTCTGGGGCCTGACCAACCTGGTCGCCACGCCGCACGTGGGCGCCAACACCACCGAGGCCCGCGACCGGGTCGGGCTGGTGGCGGTGCAGCAGGTACTCGATCGCTGGAACGGCAAGGCGGTGGAAACCCGTGCCGTGGTCAATCGTCACCTGATCGCGGCCTGATCCTCGCGTCAGGGCGGGCGGTCTCCTTCCCGGAGCCGCTCGCTACGTCTATCTCCACAACAATAAGACGGAGAGCCTGCATGACCTCTTCCACGTCCGAAATCAGTGAACTGGAACGCGCGACGATGCGCCGCGTCGCCTGGCGCCTCCTGCCGTTCCTGATCGTCTGCTACCTCATCGCCATCATCGACCGTGGCAACATCGGCATGGCCTCGCTGCAGATGAACCAGGATCTCGGCCTGACGCCGGCGATCTTCGGTTTCGCCAGCAGCCTGTTCTTCTTTTCCTATTTCCTGGTGGAGGTGCCGAGCAACCTGGCGCTGCAGCGCTTCGGTGCGCGCATCTGGATCGCCCGGATCATGATCACCTGGGGCCTGATCTCGGCCGGCACCGCCTTCGTCCAGGGCGCCAACTCGCTCTATGTGATGCGCTTTCTGCTGGGCGCCGCGGAAGCCGGCTTTTTCCCTGGCGTGCTGCTGTACCTCACCTACTGGCTGCCCTCCAACTATAGAGCGCGCATGGTCGCCATCTTCATGGTGGCGATCCCGGGCGCCAATTTCCTGGGTTCACCGCTCTCCGGCCTGCTGCTGAGCCTGGACGGCTGGATGGGCATGCGTGGCTGGCACTGGCTGTTCATCCTGGAAGGCATTCCGGCGGTGCTGCTGGGTATCGCCTGCCTGTTCGTGCTGACCGACCGTCCGGAGCAGGCCAAATGGCTGAGCGACGAGCAGCGCAACTGGCTGACGCTCAAGCTGGCCGAGGAGCGCAATCGCAAGACCAGCATCGGCCATATCTCGCTGTGGCAGCTGCTCAAGCACAAGGATATCTGGGTAATGGCGCTGATCTATTCCGGCGCCTCGGCGGCCGGTAGCACCATGAGCGTCTGGGCGCCGCAATTGCTCAAGTCCTTTGGCCTGTCCAACCTGGAGGTTGGCCTCACCAATGCCATTCCCTATGGCCTGGCCTCGGTGGCGATGGTCCTCTGGGGGCGCAGTTCGGATCGCACCGGCGAGCGTCGCTGGCACACCTCGCTCACCATGCTGTTGATCGCCGTGGGCCTGCTGGCGGGCATGTTCACCTCGTCCCTGGCCGCCACGGTGATCCTGCTGAGTCTGGTGCTGATCGGGGCCTATTCGATGAAGGGGCCGTTCTGGGCACTGGCCTCGGGCTGGCTGTCGTCCTCCACCGCAGCGGCGGGTCTGGCCGCCATCGGCGCCCTGGCCAACCTCATAGGCGGCGGGGTGATGGTCAACGTCTATGGCGCCATCCATGGCGCCACCCACAGCCATGCCCTGGCGGTACTGCCGCTGGCCACCCTGTGCGCCATCAGTGGCCTGCTGGTGCTGGTCATGGGCCGCAAGGCCGCGCGCGCCAAGGCAGATGCCCAGGCCGTAGCGACCAACGCCGGTTAAAGCTGATCGCTGCCGGCCCGTCCGGGCCGGCAGCCTTTCAAGGAATCCATCATGACCTTCAATCGTCGGCGCTTCCTGAAAGCGAGCGCCCAGGCCAGTGCCGCCCTGTGCCTTTTCGATGCCCTCGGCGTCCAGGCCGCCACTCCGTTCTCCAGTATCCAAACGGCACCGAGACTCAAGGCGCCGGCCGGCAGTATCGACTGTCACATGCACCTCTATGACGACCGCTACCCGGCGGCGCCGGGCGCCAAGCTGCTCCCGCCCAATGCCTCCCTGGACGACTATCACCAGCTGCAGGCGCTGCTGGGATTGCGCCGGATGGTCATCGTCACGCCGTCCACCTACGGCACCGACAATCGCTGCATGCTCGACGGCCTGGCGCGCAGCCAGGGCCAGGCCCGCGGTGTAGCTGTCCTCGACCAGAGCATCACCGATGCCGAGTTGCAGGCGCTGCACAAGGCCGGGGTGCGCGGGATCCGTTTCAACCTCAGCTATGGGGGCGCCGACCGGGCCGATCTGGAGCCCCTGGCGGCGCGGGTCGATGAGCTGGGCTGGAATGTCCAGGTGGTCGCCACGGGCAATCAGCTGACAGAGCTGGAGAGTCGGCTGCAACGGCTGCCGGCGCGGTTGGTGATCGACCACATGGGCCATGTGCCTCAACCGGAGGGGGTGAATTCGGCGACCTTCGCCGTGGTGACCCGCCTGCTGGACGGCGAGCGTACCTGGGTGAAGCTGTCGGGCCCCTATATCAGGTCGCGCAGCGGTGCGCCGGACTACGCCGATGTGGGCGCGGTGGCCCGGGAGCTGGTGCGTCGCCATCCGGAGCGGCTGCTGTGGGGCAGCGACTGGCCGCATCCAACGGTGCCGACCGGCAACAAGCCGGACGACGGGCGCATCTTCGACCTCCTGGCTGACTGGGCGCCGGATGAGCAGGTACGCAACGCCATCCTGCGCGATAATCCGGTCAGTCTGTACGGTTTCTGACGCTCATCGTGATGTTGCCGGAGCTGATGTAACTGAACATCTGCTCGGATAGCCCCCTCTCCCCTCGGGAGAGGGTTGGGGTGAGGGCGCCCCCTTGCCACCAAGTCTCCAGTGGAAAAGGCTGCGCCGTTTTCCACGCTACGTGATGTATCCCCGTAGCGACAATATAGTTGCTCCTATAGGGGTAGTGCTCTTGTAGGAGCGGCAACGATAGGGGGCGCATACCTGAGTGATGGCGGGAGGCAGAGGACACCCGGATAGGCGTGGCGTACTACCCCAACTCCCCATTGAGCTTGCGTAGCAGCCGCAACAGCTCGGCCCGCTCGGCGTCGTCCAGCGGGGCGCTGGCGGCGCGGTCGCTGGCGGCGGCGCGTTCCTTGAGTTCGCCGACCAGGGCGCGGCCCTGCTCGGTGAGGTGCAGGGCATAGGCGCGGCGATCCTGGGTGCCGCGCACCCGCTCGGCCAGACCCTGGCGTTCCAGCTTGTTCAGCAGCAGGACCAGTTGCGGCGGCTCGATGGCCAGGCGCCGGGCCAGGTCGGCCTGCATCAGGCCGGGCTCCTGCTCGAGGATCACCAGGGCGGTGAACTGGGCGGGGCGCAGGTCATAGGCGGCCAGGCTGTCCACCAGGTGCTGGAACATCTTCATCTGGGCGCGG